>NZ_LLXV01000016.1 GCF_001431665.1 Stenotrophomonas beteli
ATCCATGCCGCGGACACTCCCGCCACCGGACCCACCCCGCCTTCGACAGTTTCCTGCGGTCTGTCGGAATGGCATGGGGTCAGATCCGTTTTCCGCAGGAAAACGGATCTGACCCCGGAATTCCATTCGATATCTGACAGGTTTCATCCACACATGGCGTGGATCTACTGGCCACCACAGGTTTACGGCGTGTCCTGCCCACCCACACCGCCCCGCCATCCCACGGAATGCACGCTGTTGCTGTTGCTTCGGCCGTTGCCGTTGCGTCGGCAGGTGCAGGGCGCAGCCCTGCCGAAAACCCTACTTCACACGACGGCCTGCGCGGTCGATGCGGAACCACTCTCCGCCTTCCATCGGCGTGTGGCCATCGGCATCCGGCGAGCCGCGACGGCAGCCGTTGCAGACCTCGGCCACGCCGTCCTGGAACGGCCACCCGAAATCAAACGTGCCGGGTACCACCTGGCGGAACGTCAGGTCGAAGTAACCCACTCGGTGGCCTACGCGGGCGCGCAGCAGGCCTTCCTGCGGTGTTTCCGGGCCGTTGTCCCAGGTCAGCACCGGCAGGCTGCGGCCCTTGCGGTCGACGTAGTGGAAACCCTGGTCGGCGTACACCACGGCCAGGCCGTGGTCGTCGTAGTTCAGGTCCTTCAACGTCTCGGTACTGATCTTCGGCCGGTGATCGATCACCTCGCAGCCGGGCAGCGGCCACAACCCGTGTTCGTCGGTCAGCAGCTTGCACGCCGGTGCCTGCGCCAGCGCGCTGGCACTGGCCAGCACGCCGAGCAGGGCAAGCGACCGCGCGAAGCGGCCGCTGGCAGGGGCAGGGCGGGCCTGCCTCACGATCACTGGGCCTCGGCCTTGCGCTCGAAAGCCGTCGGCGCCGGCAGCTGCACCGGCACGCCCTTGTCGTCGCAGGTGCCGGCCTGGCACAGGCGCTCGCGCAGGGCCGGGGTGGCCTGCACGATCATGTGGTAGATCGCGTTCTGTTCCAGCGTGCCGCGGATTGCCTTGCTGCCCGGGCCGCGCGCCCAGATGCCGACATCCTCGCCGCCGTGCGACTCGGACTTCATCGGCACCAGCGCTTCCTGCATGTAGTCCGGATGCTCGGTGTCGACCTCGCGCAGGTTCGGGCGGCCGTTGGCCGGTTCGAAGCTGCTCGGGTTGTGCGGGTAGCGCTTGGGGCCGGCCGGCTGCTGGTTGCTGGCGCCGGTGTGGCCCGGGCCGTTGGCGTAGCTCAGCGTGGTGTAGGGCTGGCCGGTGCCGTCCAGGGCGTAGTCGAGCTTGCCGGCGCCGTCTTCGCCGCCCTTGTCCTTCACCTTGCCCAGGATCGGGTTGCCGCGTGCCGGGTAGCCGACGAAGTTCAGCGTGTGCGAGTGGTCGGCGGTGACGATGATCAGGGTGTCGTCGGCCGAGGTCAGCTCGTTGGCCACGCGCACCGCGTCGGACAGCGCCACGGTTTCGGTCAACGCACGGTAGGCGTTGCCGCTGTGGTTGGCGTGGTCGATGCGCGCGCCTTCGATCATCAGCACGTAGCCTTCCGGGTGCCGCGAAAGGTTCTTGATCGCTGCGGCCGTCAGTTCGGCCAGGCTCGGCTCACCGCCCGGATCCTGCGGGCGCTCGTACTCGTAGCGCATGTGGTCCGGCTCGAACAGGCCGAGGATGGCCGGTGCATTGGCGGCGGCGGCCAGCTGCCTGCTGTTCCACACGTAGGCGCCCTGCGGGTGCGCCTGCTGCCATTCCTGCACCAGGCTGCGGCCGTCCAGGCGCTGGCCGACCTTGTCGTCGTACTCCGGATCGCGCTCTTCGACGGTGGTGAATTCACCGCGACCGCCGCCGAGCGCGACCAGCGGGCCACGGCCGTAGCGCGAGGTGGACAGCAGCTGCTGGGCGATATCCTTGCATCCCGCAGCCTTGGCCGCGTCGGTCAGGTCGGTGTCGTTTTCCCAGTTGCGCTCCGGCGAGTGCGCATACGTTGCCGCCGGAGTGGCGTGGGTCAGGCGTGCGGTGGAGACCACGCCGGTGGCCAGGCCGGCGCTGTCGGCCAACTGCAGCCAGGTCAGCAGGCCCTTGGACAGGCTGTCGGCGCAGTCGGTGCGGCTGCCGGCGCTGACGCCGATCGCACCCATGTGGGTCTTCACGCCGGTGGTGATGGCGGTCATGGTGCCGGCTGAATCCGGCGTCTGCGAATCGGTGTTGTAGGTCTTGCTGAAGGCCGTGGCCGGGAAGCGCTCCCAGGACAGCAGGTTCTCTTCGCCCGAGCCGCCCTTGCGCTGGCCTTCGTAGATACGCGAGGCGGCCACGGTGGTCAGGCTCATGCCGTCACCGAGGAACAGGATGACGTTCTTGGCCTTGCCGGCCATCGCACCATTGGCGGCAGCCTGGGCGGCGCCGCTGCGGTACCACCACTGCGGGGTTTCGCCGGCCGGGTGCGCGACCGGGTCGACGGCGACCTTCAGGCCGGCCGGGGCAGAGGCGGGGAGGTTGCTGGCGCAGGCGCCGAGCAGCAGGGTGGTGGCGCAGGCGGCCAACAGGGAGACGGAACGGCGCATGGACGCTGGGATCTCACAAACTGTAACGGGACGTTCATTATGCCCGGCCCTGCAAGGCACGCCGATGACACACTGATTTGTCGCCCGGGCGGTCGTTCCGCGGGCCGGGTTGGGCTATCGTGCCAGCATCCCTTCCTTCCCCTCTGGATTGCCTATGAAGCTGGTCTCTGCCTGGCTGCGGATTCCATTCTGGCAGCGCGTGGTCGGTGGCTTCGTGCTCGGCGCGCTGGCCGGCTGGGCGCTCGGCCCGGCCGCGGAAACGTGGTTTGGCCCGCTCGGTGAGCTGTACGTCACCCTGATCAAGATGATCGCGGTACCGTTGGTGTTCTTCGCGGTCATCAACGCGATTTCCTCGCTGCATGGCCAGAAGTCGGTCGCCGCGCTCAGTGGCCGTACCTTCCTGTGGTTCGTGATCACCGCTGCATTGGCGGTATGCGTCGGGCTGGGCGTGGGCACCGTGCTGCAGCCCGGCGCCGGCGGGCTGCAGCTGACCATGGCCAGCAATTACGTGCCGCGCGAAGTGCCCAGCGTGGTGCAGGTGCTGCTGGATGTGGTGCCTGCCAACGTCTTCTACGCGCTGTCCGGCATCGGCACCAAGGTCAATGCGGCCGGTGAGACCGTGCTGGCGGCCGGCCGCGGCTCGATCCTGCCGGTGATCTTCTTCGCCGGCCTGGTCGGCTTTGCCATCGTCAAGCTCGGCGAGAAGGTGACCGAGGCGCGCAAGCTGGTCGGCCAGATGAGCGACATCATGATCCAGGTGACCCGCTTCGTGCTGGAAGTCACCCCGATCGGTACCTTCGGCCTGATCGCCGGCCTGGTCGGCAGCTACGGTTTCGAGAAGCTGCTGCCGCTGGGCCATTTCGTGCTGGCGCTGTACGTGGCCTGCGCCCTGCACATCGTGGTGGTCTACAGCGCACTGCTGCTGGCACACGGGCTGAATCCGCTGAAGTTCTTCCGTGGTGCCGCGCCGGGCATGCAGGTGGCGTTCGTCAGCTCGTCCAGCTTCGCGGCGATGCCGGTGGCGCTGCGTTCGATCACCCACAACCTCGGGGTGAACAAGGACTACGGTTCATTCGCGGTGCCGCTGGGCGCCAGCATCAAGATGGATGGCTGCGGTGCGATCTATCCGGCGCTGTGCGCGGTGTTCATCGCCCAGTACAGCGGCGTGCCACTGACACCGGAACAGTACGTGGTGGTGCTGATCGCTTCGGTGCTGGGCAGCTTTGGTACGGCCGGCGTGCCCGGCACTGCCGTGATCATGGCCACCGTGGTGCTGAGCGCGGCGAACCTGCCTCTGGAGACCATCGGCTACCTGTATGCCATCGACCGCATCCTGGACATGATGCGCACGATGACGAATGTGACGGGCCAGATGCTGGTGCCGGTGCTGGTGGCCAAGGAAACCGGGCTGCTCGACCAGGCGGTGTATGACAACCCGTCCAGCAATGTAGGTGTGGACGATCCTGACCCGACTCCGCCACGCGCCTGAGGTTGCGTGGAGATGAAAGGCCCGCCCTGACCTGGCGGGCCTTTTGTCTGGGAGCTGGCTGGCGCGATGACGGCCACGGTGGGCCCTGGTGGATCCACGCCGTGCGTGGATGGAGCGTGCCGACCAGGGTCGGCAGCTACCCACCCATGACGGGCCCAACAAAAAAGCCGCTGCAGGGCAGCGGCTTCTCGCATCAGGCGGCGCGGTGGCGCCTGCGGGTCAGAGGTCGACCCGGCGGGCCTGCATGAACTTGTTGCCCCAGTAACCACTGAGCAGGGTGTCCACGCGGACGTCCTTGCCCGAGCTCGGTGCGTGCAGGAAGCGGCCATCGCCGACGTAGATGCCGACGTGGTCGACGCGGCCCTTGCGGCCGAAGAACACCAGGTCGCCGGCGGCCAGCGCGGTGCGGTCGTTGATCAGTTCGGCGTTGTCGTCGTGCGCCATCTCACGCGAGACGCGCGGCAGCTCGATACCCAGCGCCGAACGGAACACGTAGCCGACCAGCCCACTGCAGTCGAAGCCGCTGTCCGGGTTGCTGCCGCCCCAGCGATACGGGGTGCCCAGCAGGGTCATCGCGCGACGCAGCAGTGACTGCACCTTGCCGTTGTCGGCGGCGGTGCCGACAACGCTGCCATGGGCGGCGCTGCTGGTGTCGTAGTTGGCGAGCAGGCGGCTGAGATCGCCGGCCACCACGGCCGAGCGGTCCATCAGCGGAATGGTGTCGTTGGCGGCCAGGTGCGGCAGCAGGGCGGCCAGCGTGGCGCTGGCGGCAGCATCGACGCGGCTGCGCTGCGGAGCGGCAGCCTCGGCCTTGGCGGCCGGTCGGGCGGTGCTCTCGGCCACTGCGGCCGGGGTCACATCGGAGGAGCGGTTCGGAGCGGTCTGCGACCAGGCCGGGAGGCTGGTCAGGCACAGTGCCAGGCCAAGCAACAGCGGGCGGGCACCACGTGAAGATACGGAAGTCTGGCCTTCGCTTTTCAGGTCGTCAGTCGTCACGCGTCGGTCACAGGAAAAAAACGATGGGGCATCATGCCCTGTAAAAGCGCGGATAAGTTAAAAATTCCGTTAGTAATTCGTTAGTTTCTGAGTGATTGGCGTCACAGTTTTGAACATATCGCCTGTTCATTTTAGCGAAGGACGCGTTTCGCCCCCGTGTAGTGGTCTTTCCAGTAAGGGCCGCTGAGCGAGTCGAGCCGGACCGTGCCGCCGGTGCTCGGGGCGTGCACGAAGCGTCCTTCACCCACATAGATGCCGACATGGGTGACGCTGCCGCGGCTGCCGAAGAACACCAGGTCTCCGGTGGCCAGGCGCTGCGGGTCGATCTTCGGGCCCTGCACCGCGGCGAGGTCACGGGAGGTGCGTGGCAGCTTCAGGTCCAGCATCTCGCGGTAGACGTAGGCGACCAGGCCGCTGCAGTCGAAGCCCGAATCGGGCGTGTTGCCACCGTAGCGGTAGGGCGTGCCGACCAGGCTGATGGCGCGCATCAGCACCGAGTTGGCGGCCTCAGGGTTGTCCGGCACGGTCTTGGGCCAGTGCGCGGTCGGCGGTGGCGGAGCGGAGCGGGTGGCCTTGCCGCCGCCGCAGGCGGCCAGCAACAGGGGCAGGGCCAGCAGCAGGGCCGGGGCGAGCAACCGGCGCGGGCCGGACGAAACTGGCGTGATGTGCATGATCTCCGGATAATGCGCCACCTTGGATTGGCCGTCATGATGGCGGCGTCCCCGCCGGGCCACAACCCGCCCCAACCCGCCTGCCTCCGGCAGATCCAGACAGAGTTGCGCATGAAGATCGAAAAAGACCGCGTTGTCCGCTTCCACTACACCGTTTCCGAAGCCGGCCAGGAGCCGATCGAATCGTCCAAGGACCGCGGCGAGCCGCTGGCGATCCTGATCGGCCACGGCAACATCATCCCGGGCCTGGAAAACGCCATGATGGACAAGGAAGCCGGCGCGACCTTCAGTGTCGACGTCAAGGCCGCCGATGCCTACGGTGAGCGTCGCGAGGGCCTGTCCCAGCGCGTGCCGAAGAAGCACTTCGGCAACACCAGGCTGGCCCCGGGCCAGCAGGTCGTGCTGCAGACCAACTTCGGTCCGCGTGCGGTAACCGTGCAGAAGGTCGGCATGAGCGTGGTCGACGTGGACCTGAACCACCCGATGGCCGGCAAGGACCTGCACTTCGACGTGGAAATCGTCGACGTGCGCGAAGCCGGCAAGGAAGAGATCGACCACGGCCACGTCCATGGCGACGGCGGTCACCAGCACTGATCGCAGCGCGATCATGATGGCAGCAACGGCCCGCTTCGGCGGGCCGTTGCGTTTCTGGAACATGGCGCGGCCATCCACGGCACACGGGCCGGCGGCATAATGGCGGACCTGCCCGACGGACGCCCTGTGAACGCCGCTTCTCCTTCCCTGCAACCGCTGGCTTCCAGCGAACGCATCGCGGTGCTGGATGTGCTGCGTGGTGCCGCGCTGCTGGGCATCCTGCTGATGAACATCGAGGCCTTCAGCGGACCGCTGGACCTGGCCTTCACCGGTATCGACACGCACTGGCAGGGCCTGGACTACTGGGCCGATGCGTTCGTCTATGTGTTCGTGCAGGGCAAGTTCTTCACCCTGTTCTCGCTGCTGTTCGGTGCCGGCTTTGCGGTGATGGCGCAGCGCGCCGACACGGCCGGGCGAGCGTTCACCCCGTTCTACCTGCGCCGCAGTGCCGGCCTGCTGCTGATCGGCCTGTGCCATGCGCTGCTGGTCTGGTCCGGTGACATCCTGGTGCTGTACGCGCTGGTCTCGCTGCCGTTGCTGGCCTGCCGCGAGGCGCCGCGCAGCTGGCTGCCGTGGATGGGCGTGATCGTGTATCTGGGCGGCGTGGCGATGATGCTGCTGGTCGGGGCGATGGTGTCGATGGCCTCGGTGGAGGACGTGCAGAAGATGCTCGCCGACGCACAGCAGGAGATCGCCCAGCAGCGCCTGGTGTACGGGCAGGGCAGTTGGATGCAGGCCAACGCGCAGCGCCTGGGCGAGTTCGGATCGTCGATGGGGGCGCTGCTGATTACCGGCCCGGAGGTGCTGGGCATGTTCCTGATCGGCAGCTGGTTTGCCGGCAGTGGCGCGCTGGCCACGCCGGAGCGCTTCGCGCGGCTGTACGCGGTGCTGCGTTGGGTGGCACTGCCGCTGGGCCTGGCGGTCACGCTGCTGGGGGTGGCCTGGAAGCCGTATCTCGCACCGGGCGCCTATGACCTGCCGGTCACCGCCGCGATGGCCCTGGTGACGGTGGGCGGTCTGCCGATGTGCCTGGGCTACCTGGCCTGGATCGTGCACTGGCGCGCACGGCTGGCGTGGCTGGCGCCGGTGGGGCGCATGGCGTTGACCCACTACCTCGGCCAGTCGCTGCTGTGCACCTGGCTGTTCTACCACTACGGCCTGGGCGCGTTCGGGCAGATGCCGCGCAGCGTGCAGCTGTTGTTCGCGCTGGCGCTGTTCGCGGCGCAGGTGGGCATCTCGCACGCCTGGCTGCGGCGCTTCCGCTTTGGCCCGATGGAGTGGCTGTGGCGCGCGATGACCTACCGGCAGTGGCCGCCGATGCGGCGCGGAGCCGGGCAGGGCTGATCGATGCAGGGCGCACGCGAGGATGTGATCGTCGTGGGCGCCGGTGCCATCGGCCTGGCCATCGCGCTCGCGCTGCGTGCGCAGGGCCGGCAGGTGCGGGTGATTGATCGTGGCCGCATCGGTGCGGCCACATCCCACGGCAACTGCGGCACCGTAACCCCCAGCCACGCACCGCCACTGGCCGCGCCGGGCGTGCCGCTGCGTGCGCTGCGCTGGATGCTCGATCCGCGCGCGCCGCTGTATGTACGCACGCGCCTGGATCCGGCACTGTGGCGCTGGTTGCTGCAGTTCGGTGCACGCTGCAACGCGCGGGACTGGCTGCAGTCCACGCGGGCACGTGGTGCATTGCTCGAGGATTCGCGGCTGCGCCTGGCCGGTTGGGTGCAGGCGCATGCGCTGGAGTGCGAGTTCGATGCGCGCGGCCTGGACTATGTGTTCGGCGATGCGCGCAACTTCGACCACTACGCGGCCGAATGCGAGGCTTTGAACGCGCTGGGCATTGCCACCAGCTGCATCGGCGGCGCCGACTATGCACGCGACAATCCGGCCTTCCATGATCGGCTTGCCGGTGCGATCCATTTTCCTGGCGATGCGCAGCTGCGGCCGGACCGCTACACCGCCGAGCTGGCACGCGTGCTGCGCGCGCAGGGCGTGGTGATCGACGAACAGAGGAATGTGCAGGGCTTCGATGACGATGCGCACGGTGTACGCGTGCAGGCCGGTGGCCAGCACCTGTCGGCGCGCGAGCTGGTGCTGGCCACCGGGCCCTGGTCGCGCCACTGGGCGCGGCAACTGGAACTGCGCGTACCGATCCAGCCCGGCAAGGGCTATTCGCTGACCTGGTCACGCCCATCGCAGGTGCCGCTGCGCCCGGTGGTGCTGAAAGACCATTCCGTATTCGTGATTGCCTGGCGCGACGCGCTGCGGCTGGGCGGCACCATGGAGTTCGCCGGTGCCGACCCGCAGCTGCGGGCGACCCGCCTGCAGGCACTGCAACGCGCTGCCGACCACTACCTGCGCACGCCCCGGGGCGCGCAGTTGCAGGAACAATGGTGTGGCTGGCGGCCGATGAGCGTGGACGACGTGCCGTTGATTGGCCGCGTGCCCGCGCATCCTCACGTCTGGCTTGCAGCCGGGCATGGCATGCTCGGCATCAGCATGAGCGCCGGCACCGGCCAATTGATTGCCGATCTGGTCTGCGGCCGCACGCCCGCGATCGATCCTGCCCCTTACCGACCCGAGCGATTCCGATGAGCACTGCATCCTATGATTACGACCTGATCGTCCTTGGCGGCGGCTCCGCCGGCCTGGCCGGTGCCATCCGCGCGGCGCAGCATGGCAAGCGCGTGGCGATGCTGGAGCCCGGCGAACTGGGCGGCACCTGTGTCAATGTCGGCTGCGTGCCGAAGAAGGCGATGTGGCTGGCGGCCGACCTGCACGAACGCATCGGCCTGGCCAGCGCGATGGGCTTCGACGTGCCGGTGCGCCCGGCACTGTCGTGGAAGGAGCTGGTGATCCACCGCCAGGCCTACATCAGCAACATCCACACCAGCTACCTCAAGCGCCTGGACGAAACCGGGGTGGTGCGCATCCCGGCGCGCGGGCATCTGCTCGATGCGCACACCGTGGCCTGTGGTGACGGCGTGCGTTACAGCGCCGAGCACATCCTCATCGCCACCGGTGCGCACCCGCTGCGTCCGGATATTCCCGGCGCGGAACTGGGCCTGGTTTCCGATGATTTCTTCGATCTGCGCGCGGCACCGGCCGAGGTGGCGATCATCGGCGGTGGGTACATTGCGGTGGAACTGGCCGGGCTGCTGCAGGCACTGGGCAGCAAGGTGAGCCTGCTGGTGCGCGGCCAGCGGCTGCTGGATCGCTTCGATTATGAGCTGACCGACCAGCTGGCCGAGAACCTGAAGCAGCAGGGCGTGCGCATCCATTTCGGCTATCGCCTGCGCGAACTGCAGCGCGATGGCGAGCGCGTGCGTGCGTTCGGCCATGACGGCCCGATCGACAGTGTGTTCGACGCGGTGTTCTTCGCTGCCGGCCGCCGCGGCAACAGCCGTGATCTGGGCCTGGAGGCGCTGGGCATCGGCATCGGCGAGCACCAGCAGGTGGAGGTGGACGAATGGCAGACCACGCGCGTGCCGAGCGTGCACGCCGTGGGTGACATCGCCGGCAAGGTCGGGCTGACGCCGGTGGCGGTGGCCGCATCGCGGCGGTTGATGGACCGCCTGTTCGGCGGCCGCCCGCAGTCGAAGATGGATTATGAGAACGTGGCCAGCGTGGTGTTCTCGCACCCGCCGCTGGGCGCGGTGGGCATGAGCGAGGAAGAAGCGCGCCGGCGTTTCGACCAGGTGAGCGTGTACCACAGCCGCTTCCGCCCGATGCTGCAGGCGCTGGCCAACGGCACCCAGCGCAGCCTGTTCAAGATGGTGTGTGCCGGCCCGGAGGAACGGGTGGTGGGCATCCATCTGCTGGGCGAAGCCGCCGATGAGATCCTGCAGGGGTTTGCCGTTGCGGTGAAGATGGGAGCGACCAAGGCCCAGTTCGATGACACCGTGGCGATCCACCCGACCTCGGCCGAGGAAGTGGTGCTGATGCGCTGAGCTGGGCGGTTGTAGAGCCGAGCCCACGCTCGGCTGCGTTCCGCGCAGACATGGTGCAGCCGAGCGCGGGCTCGGCTCTACAGTTCAGCAGACGCCCCCATGCGACAATGGACGCCCCAACGCCTTCCCTGGCCGCCCCGTGCGGCCCGCCGTCGTCCTGATGTCCAGCCCCGCTTCCCGTATCGCCACCGCTTCCCCGCGCATTGCGCTGGGCGGCATCGGCCTGGCCGCGATCGGCGCCATCGCCGCGTCGGGTAAGGCGATCATCGTCAAGCTGGGCCTGCGCCACGGCGTCGATGCCACCACGCTGCTTGCCCTGCGCATGCTGATGGCACTGCCGCTGTTCGTGCTCATGGCGCTGTGGGCCGCGCGCCGGGCCGAGCCGCTGTCCTGGGCTGATCGCGCCCGCGTGCTGTGGCTGGGCTTCACCGGTTATTACCTGTCCAGCCTGCTCGACTTCCAGGGCCTGCAGTACATCAGCGTGACCCTGGAGCGGCTGATCCTGTACTTGAACCCGACCCTGGTACTGCTGATCAACGTGCTGCTGGCACGGCAGCGGCCTGGGCGCTGGCAGATCGGTGCGCTGGTGCTGAGTTATCTGGGCGTGTTGCTGGCCTTCGGCCACGATCTGCAGCGCGAAGGCGGGCAGATCATCGTCGGCAGCCTGCTGGTGCTGGGCAGTGCGCTCAGCTACGCGCTGTACCTGTTTGGCAGTGGGCAGGTGGTCGCGCGCATCGGTGCGGTGCGGCTGACCGCCTACGCCAGCTGCGTGGCCAGCGTGCTGGTGCTGCTGCATTTCGCGGTGACCCACCCGCTGCCGCTGCTGTGGCAGGCACCGGCACCGGTGCAGTGGCTGTCGCTGATCAATGCCACTGTGTGCACCGTGCTGCCCGTACTGGCGATCATGCTGGCGGTGCAGCGCGTGGGTTCGTCGCTGGCCGCGCAGGTCGGTATGCTGGGCCCTGTTTCCACCATCGTGATGAGCCTATGGCTGCTCGACGAACCGATGGGGCCGGCGCAGATCGCCGGCACCGTGCTGGTGCTGATCGGCGTACTGCTGGTGACCCGCCTGCGGCGCTGACGCCGGAGCAGGCGCGTGCGCGCATCCTGGCCGTGATCCGTGCGATTCCGCCGGGGCAGGTGATGGGCTATGGCCAGGTGGCGATGCGCGCCGGCCTGCCGGGGCGTGCGCGCCTGACCGCGCGCATCCTCGGCCAGAACGACGATCCCGACCTGCCCTGGCACCGTGTGCTGCGCTCGGATGGGCGCATCGCCATGGCGGAAGGTTCGGCCGGCTGGCGCGAGCAGTCACAGCGCTTGCGTGCCGAGGGCGTGCAGGTGGAAAACGGCCGGGTGCGAATGCCGGCCATCGATCCTGTGGCGGCACTGGATGCCGCGGTGTGGGGGCCGGGCTGAGCACCGCTGGCGACTGAACAGGCCGCGCCTGCCTGTCGCCAACAAGGCGGGGTGCTGCGGCTATGATGGAGGCCGTTCCATGCCGGTGCTCCCATGTTCCCGCGACTGCCAACCGTCACCAAGGCCCTGTTGATCGCCAACGCGATCCTGTTCCTGCTGCAGCAGCCGTTCCTGCTCGGCATGCAGACCTTCGAGCCGTTCATGCTGCAACCGCTGCAGCAGGGTTTCGATGCGTTCTCGCCGGGCGGCAACTTCCAGCCCTGGCAGCTGCTGACCTATGGCTTCCTGCATGGCAGCTTCGGCCATCTGTTCTTCAACATGCTGGCCGTCTTCATGTTCGGTGCGCCGCTGGAGCAGACCTGGGGCGAGAAGCGCTTCCTGCTGTACTACCTGGTGTGCGTGGCCGGTGCCGGCGTCTGCCAGCTGCTGGTGGGTACGCTGCTGGAGAACCCGGCGACGGTGCTGGGCGCCTCCGGCGGCGTGTTCGGCCTGCTGCTGGCCTATGGCATGCTGTTCCCGAACCAGCGAGTGATGCTGTTGTTCCCGCCGATTCCGATGAAGGCGCGGACCTTCGTGATCCTGTTTGGCGTCGGCGAACTGGTGCTGGGCATGACCGGCTGGCAGCCGGGTGTAGCCCATTTCGCGCACCTGGGCGGCATGCTGTTCGGCTGGCTGCTGATCCGCTACTGGCGCGGGCAACCGCCGTTCAACAAGCGCCGCCCGCCGGGCCCACCGAAGCGCCCGAACCATCTGCGCAGCGTCAAATGATCCGAAGGATCATTTGACGCTGTAGGTGCCAACCTTGGTTGGCACACCCTCACAGATCCCGCAACACCACCTGCGCGGCGTTGTGCCCCGGCGCGCCGGTGACGCCACCGCCGGGATGCGTACCCGACCCGCACAGGTAAAGGCCGGGCAGGGCACCGCGATAGCCGGCCTGGCCCACCATCGGCCGTGCCGAGAACAGCTGGTTGGCACTGAGCGCGCCGTGGAAGATGTCACCGCCGATCAGGCCGAAGGTGCGTTCCAGATCCAGCGGCGACAGCACCTGGCGGCCCAGCACGCTGCCGGCGAAGCCGGGCGCATGACGCTCGACGGTGGCGATCATCAGGTCGGCCACACCGTCCTTGTGGTCATCCCAGTGCCGGCCCTCGGGCAGCACCGGCGCCACGTGCTGGCAGAACAGGCTGGCCACATGCTGCCCGGGCGGCGCCAACGAATCATCCAGCGTACTGGGGATCAGCATCTCCACGATGGGCTCGCGCGACCAGCCGTCGCGCCGTGCGTCCAGCCAGGCGCGGTCCATGTAGTCCAGGCTGGGTGCCAGGATGATGCCGGCACTGAGATGCTCGCCCGGGCCGGGCAGGGCACGGAAGTCCGGCAGCCGCGACAGCGCCACGTTCATCCGGAACGTGCCGGAACCACAGCGCCAGTTTGCCATCCGTTCGCGGGTAGCCGCCGGCACCTGCGCCGGTTCCAGCAGGTGCTCGTACAGCAGTTTCGGGTTGACGTTGGCGATCACCGCGCGTGCGCCCAGGGTTTCGCCGCTGCCCAGTTCCACGCCCACCGCGCGGCCCTGCCCGACCCGCACGCGCCGCACATCGGCGTCCACGCGTAGTTCGGCACCGGCCTCGCGCGCGGCAGCGGCCATCGCCTGGCTGATCGCGCCCATGCCACCGATCGCGTGGCCCCACGCACCTTTGACGCCGTTGCACTGGCCGAACACATGATGCAGCAGCACGTAGGCACTGCCCGGTGTGTACGGGCTTGCGTAGTTGCCGACGATGCCATCGAAACCGAACAGGGCCTTGATCGGACCGCTCTCGAACCAGCGGTCCAGGTACTCGGCCGCCGACAGCGTGAACAGGTCCAGCAGCTCCTGTCGAAGCGGGGCATCCAGCGCGGCCAGTTCGCGACCAAGGCGGCCCATCTGCCACAGCGCAGGGAGAGCCTGCCAACCGCCGGCCACGCCGAGGTCCGGCGGCGCGCGCAGGGCCCACGCGCGCAGCACGTCGGCGAAGACTTCCAGCCGCGCCTCGTATGCAGGCAGCCGCTGCGCATCACGCTCGGAGAATTTCGCCACCTCCGCCTGGGTGCGGCCCGGCGCCGACAACAGATAGCGGCCGTCGGGCAATGGCAGGAAGTTGTTGGCCGGGCGATTGATGATGCGCAGCCCGTGTGCATGCAGTTGCAGATCGTCGATCACCTTCGGCTGCAGCAGCGACACCGTGTACGACGCCACCGAGTTGCGGAAGCCGGGATGGAATTCCTCGGTGACCGCTGCCCCGCCGAGAACGCCGCGCCGTTCCAGCACCAGCACCTTCTTGCCCGCACGCGCCAGATAGGCCGCGCAGACCAGGCCGTTGTGACCGCCACCGATGATGATCGCATCCCAGGACATCAGTACCTCGGGAAAAGGGGACGGAGGGGATTAAGTCGCAATTCGCATGGGGTCATCGGCAATGGGGGAAAAGCGACTTAATCCCCTCCGTCCCCTTTTTTGATGGCGGCTTCGATGGTGGCGATGTCGATCTTCTTCATCGGCATCATCGCGTTGAAGGCGCGCTTGGCCAGCGCCTTGTCCTGGCTGGTCACCGCCTCGATCAGCATGCGTGGGCTGATCTGCCAGGAGATACCCCAGCGGTCCTTGCACCAGCCGCATTGGCTCTCCTGGCCGCCGTTGCCGACGATCGCGTTCCACAGGCGGTCGGTCTCGGCCTGGTCTTCGGTCTGGATCTGGAAGGAGAAGGCTTCGCTGTGCTTGAACGCGGTGCCGCCGTTGAGGCCGACGCAGGGGACGCCGCAGACCGTGAATTCGACCGTCAGCACATTGCCTTCCTTGCCGTCGGGGTAGTCGCCGGGGGCGTGATGCACCGCGGTCACCGCGCTGTCGGGCAGGAGGCTGGCATAGAAAGTGGCGGCCTCGAGCGCGCCGGTGTCGTACCAGAGGCAGATTGTGTTCTTGTGTGCCATGTCGGGGCTCCGCGATGGACGAAGCCGCAGCGATAGCATGCCCGGTGTTAACCCGGGATCGTGCTGCACACGCAAAAAGGGCGCCCGAAGGCGCCCTTTCTGTGCTGCGTCAGCCCTGGCCTCAGCGCCAGACCTTGATCTGCTCGGCCTCGCTGCGCTGCATCGGCTGGCCGGCCTTGCAGCTGAAGGTGGCCCCGAACGCCGGCAGGTTGGCCAGCGTGCCGTTGCTGCGCCACAGGCCCGGTGCGCGGATGTCGGCGGTCAGGCGGCGCACGGCTTCGTTCGGCGACAGCTGCTGTGCCCACAGTGCCGACCAGGCACGGAAGAAGCCCTGCTGCTGTGCCTGCTTGGCCTTCGGTTCCTGCGCGGTATACGCCGCCCAGGCCAGTTCCAGGCCGGCGATGTCGGCCAGGTTCTCTTCCTGGGTCAGCGTGCCGTTGACCTTGGCACCCTTCACGCCGGGGAATTCGTAGGCGCCGTACTGGGCGGCCACGCGGTTGCCGAGCAGCGTCCAGGCGGTCTTGTCGGCCGGGGTCCACCAGCTGCGCAGTTCACCCTTGGCATCGACCAGTGCACCCTTGGCGTCGATCGCGCGGGTCAGCTCATGGCCGACCAGGCCACCGAAGCTGCCGAACTTGTCGGCCGCGTCGGCCTTGGCGTTGAACACCGGACCCTGCAGGATCGCAGCGGTGACGATCAGGCGGTTCTGCGCCAGGTCATAGGCCAGCGACGGCTGCTGCGGCAGCACGTCCCAGCGGCGGTCAGCGTTGCCCTTGCCGATGCGACGCATCTCCTCGCGGTGGCGCCAGGTCGATGCGATCAGCATGTTGCCGCCAAACGAGCCGCGGCCCATCGGCTGCACCGTGTAGTCGAGGTCGCGCAGCGGCGTGCCGATCTCGATCTTCAGCGCGGCCAGCTTGGCCTGCGCTTCGGTCTTGGCCTCGGCGCTCATCCAGCTGCTGTTCCTGACCGCCTCGATCTGCACCTCGCGCACCTTGTCGACGATCCATGCCGCCTGGCGGCGGTCCTCGGCGGACAGGTAACGCGCGGCATATTCGCGGCCAACCATCGGGCCGGCGGCCACGTTGATCGCATCGAGCACGCTTTCCCAGCGCTGCGGCGGCAGCGTTTCACCGCGCAGCACGCGGCCACGGAATTCGAACTCGGCGTCGCGGTAGGCCTTGGACAGGTACGGGGCCATCGAATCGCCCACGCGCCAGCGCAGGTAGGCCTTCCACTGGTCCGGCTTGAGCTTGGTCACCATGCCGTCCAGCTGCTTGAACAGCTGCGGGTCGGCCAGCGAGACCAGATCGTCGTCCACGCCCTGCGCCTTCAGGAAGGCATCCAGCTGCAGGTTGCGGTAGCGGCTGTTCAGATCCTTGGTGGAGATCGGCGCGTAGTTGTTGAACGGATTGTTGATGCCGGCCAGCGACTGCGCATTGCGTGCCAGTTCGGTTTCCAGTGCGATCACCGCCTGCGATTCGGCATCCAGCTTGGCAGCCGGGGTGCCGGTCAGGGCCAGAATCTGCTTGACGTAGTTGCGGTAGCGGCCCATCAACGCCACGGTATCGGCGTCGGTACGGGTGTAGAACGCAGGATCGGGCAGGCCCATGCCGCCCTGCATGAAGTAACCGATGTGGCGGTCCAGTGCCTTCAGGTCCACATCCGGACCGAAGTTGAAGGCCACCGGAATGCCGACCTGGTGCAGCGCGGCGATCGAGGCCGGAACATCCTTGGCCTTCTTGATGGCGTTGATGCGGGTCAGCAGCGGCGCGATCGGATTGGAGCCGTCTGCTTCCACCGCAGCCTCGTCCAGGCCGCTGGCCCAGAAGTCGCCCAGCAGCTTCTGCACGTTGCCCTGCGGCGCCTTCATCGAGGCGTCCAGCAGTTCACGCTGCTGTTGGCGGCTGCGTTCGACCAGCTGGCCCAGCGCGGTGGTGGCACCGACCTGCGGCGCCGGGTTGGCCTTGAGCCAGCCCGCGTTGGTGACTGCATAGAAATCGCTGCACTGGGCGCTGACGGCCGGGGCACGCGCGGCCTTCTTCTTGGCGGCGGCGAACGCATCATGGGTCGGGACCAGGGTCGCCAGGCTGATGCCCAGGGCGATGGCAAGCGGACGGAAATTGGGCATGTGGAACGAATCCGTGATGGATTGAGGGCGCGCGCACTATAGCAAGCTGGGCATCGACGCGGCATGCACGTGTCGCGCTGCTTTCACCGACCAAGGTCGGCAGCTACCGGAGAGCGTCCAGGTCAGTAGATCCATGCCATGCGTGGATGAAAGACTTCCCGGAAAGCAAAGGCCCGGGAGTCCCCGGGCCTTTGCAGGTCTGCCGCAGCGTCAGCCGTGGCTTACCAGATCACCACCTGCTGATCGCCGGCACGGACCATCGGTGCACCGGCCTTGCACTGGAACGCGGCTGCGAAGGTCGGCAGGTTCGACGGCGCACCCATGGCGCGGAACTGCGCCGGGGCGTGCGGGTCGGTGGCCAGGCGGACCTTGGCGTTTTCCGGAGTGTACTTGGTGCGCCACACGGTGGCCCAGTTGAAGAAGAAGCGCTGGTCGCGGGTGAAGCCATCGACCTTTGCATCTTCCTTGCCGGCGGAGGCCTTCTGCAGGGCGTCGTAGGCGGTGGCCAGGCCACCCAGGTCGGCGATGTTCTCGCCCAGGGTCAGGTGGCCGTTCACGGCCTGGCCGTCGACCTTGTACTGGTCGAACTGCTTGACCAGCTTGCCGGTCAGGCCTTCGAAGTTCTTCTTGTCGGCCGGGGTCCACCAGTCTTCCATGTTGCCGGTCGGCCCGAAACGCGCACCCTGGTCGTCGTAGCCGTGGGTCATCTCATGACCGATCACCGCGCCGATGCCGCCGTAGTTCAGCGCGTCGTCGGCCTTCGGATCGAAGAACGGCGGCTGCAGGATGGCGGCCGGGAACACGATCTCGTTCTGCAGCGGGTTGTAGTAGGCATTGACCGTCTGCGGGGTCATGCCCCACTCGGTCTTGTCCACCGGCTTGCCGATCTTGGACAGGTTGAACTTGTAGTTGAACTCGTTGGCCGCGCGCACGTTGCCCAGGAAGCTGTCGCGCTGGGTCTGCAGGCCCGACCAGTCACGCCACTTGTCCGGGTAGCCGATCTTCGGGGTGAAGGTTTCCCACTTGGCGATGGCCTTGGCCTTGGTTTCCTCGCTCATCCAGCTCAGGCCCTGGATGCGGTCCTTCAGCGCGGCGGCCAGGTTCTTCACCAGTTCTTCCATCTTCGCCTTGGCTTCCGGCGAGAAGGCGACCTTCACGTACAGCTGGCCGAAGGCTTCACCGGCATCGTTCTCGATGGTGCCCAGCACGCGCTTCCAGCGCGGCTTCTGTTCCTTCTGGCCGTTGAGGGTCTTGCCGTAGAACTCGTAGTTCTCCTGCACGAAGGCGTCGGCCAGGTACGGCGAGGCGCTGTCCACGGTGTGGAAGCGCAGGTAGGCGCGCCACACCGACGGATCGGTATCGCCCAGCGCCTTGCTCACTTCTTCATGGAACGCCGGCATGGCCAGCGAGAACTTCTCCGGCGCGGCCACGCCCTGCGATTTGAAGAACTCGGTCCAGCTGAAGTTCGGGGTCAGCTTGTCGGCGTCGGCCAGCGTGACCGGGTTGTAGTACAGCTCGACGTTGCGCGACAGCTCCACGCGTGACTTCGATGCCTTGGCCAGGCGGGTCTCGAACTTGACCACGTCCTCGGCCTGCTTGGCCGCATCGGCCGCAGCGACGCCGGACAGTTCCAGCACCTTGGCGACGTGCGCCTGGTAGGCCTTCAGCTTGTCGGCGTTCTTGGCGTCGGTGTAATAGGTGGTGTCCGGCAGGCCCAGGCCACCCTGGCTGGCGTAGGCCAGGTTCACCGCCGAGTTCTTGAAGTCGGCTTCGGCGCCGAAGCCGAACAGGACGTTGTCACCCTTGGCAGCGCTGCTGCGCAGGTAGCTGGCAATGGCGGCCTTGTCCTGCAGGCCGTCGATCGCGCTCAGGTCGGCCTTCAGCGGCTCGATGCCCTGGGCATTGATCCTGGCTTCGTCCATGCCGGTGGCCCACAGGTCGCCGACGATCTTCTCGATGTGGTTCGGGTTCTTTACCTGCGCGACCTGCTCGGCCAGCTGGTGCTGCACGGCGACCGAACGCTCGTCGAGGATGGTGAACGCGCCCCAGCTGGTGCGGTCGCCCGGGATCTCGTTGGCGGCCAGCCACTTGCTGTTGACGTAGTCGCCGAAGGCGGTGCAGGCGTCCTTGGTGGTATCCAGGTCGCTGGGCTGGAAGGCGTTGTAGGCCGGCAGCTTGCTCTCATCCAGCTTGTAATCGGTGGCTTCGGCGGTGGCCGGGGCGGGGGCCGCGGCGTCCTTGGCCGGGGTTTCGTTCTTGCCGCAGCCGGCCAGCACGGCCGACACGGCCAGGCTGAGCAGGACGATCTTGGGAGTGCGCGTCATCACTATTCTTGGCCTCCAGGCCGAGTGAGTCAGGAAAGAGCCGCAGGTACGGCCGTGGGCCGAACGATACGCCGCCGGCCTGTGCTGCAAGGGTGTCGAAGGTCATGCCCGGGCGCAAGGGCCAGAACGTGCAAGGGCGCCCGCCGGGCGCCCCTGCTGTAGGCCGGTAACGCTTACAGGCCGCCGCCGCCGCAGCCTTTGCCCAGGTAGTCGTCAATCAGCTGCAACTGGTCGGCCATGATGCGGCGCGTCCATGCCGGCCCGTGGGCGTAGTCGGCGATGGCGTGGAACTCGACCGGCTGGCCGGAACCTTTCGCCTTGTTCACGAACCACTCCGACTGTTCGATCGGCACTGTGCGGTCGCGATCGCCGTGGTAGACCATCAACGGGATCTTCATCTCGCCGGCCTTGTCCACCGGGTTCAGGCCGGCCACGGTGGGGGCCTGGGCCTGGCGGAAGAACGGGTTGGTATAGAAGCGCGACCAGATCTTCTTGATATCGGAAACGCCGGCGCCGGCAATGGCGCATTTGTACAGGCCGTTGGGGCGCACCGAGGCCGCAAACGCCGAATAGCCGCCATAGGAGAAGCCGAACATGGCGATGTGGCCGGGGCGGGCGATCTTCTGGTCGATCATCCACTGCGCGCCGTCGTCCTTGTCATCCTGCATCTTCTGGCCCCACTCGGCGTCTCCGGCCATCCACAGCTTGCGGCCCCAGTCGGCCGAGCCACGGAACTGCGGGCGCAGCACCGCCATGCAGCGCGATGCCATCAGCGGGACCCACATCGAGCCATCGAAGTCCATGCCATCGCGCGCCCAGGGCCCGCCGTGCGGATGCACGACCGCCTTCCAGGGGCCGGCGCCGCACAGCTCGGTGCTGGGCGTGGTGAGGAATGCAGGAATATCCAGCCCGTCGCGTGCCTTGTAGTAGACCAGCCGGGTCTGGCCCAGCGCGGCAGGCTGGATCTGCGGGTAGGTCTTGGCCAGCAGGGTCAGCTTGCCGTTGTGCAGCAGGTGGTATTCGGGCGGATTGGACGGCCCGGAGGTAACGACCAGCACGTTGGAAAGGTCCGCCGTGTAGTCGACGATGCGCAGGCTCACGCCGGTATCGTAGTTGGCGGTGAAGCGCTGGCCGTTGGCGGTATCGACCATCGCCAGCGGTTCCTGGGTGATGCCCAGGGCCTGGCGCAGGCCCTGGTCCAGCGCCTTCATGCGCGGCGAGGTCCACTGCATGTCGTCACCGCGCGGGCCGGCGTAGCCGATGCCCATGATCTCGCCGAACGGCACCGCACCCTTGCGGAAGCGGTTGATCAGCATCGAACCAGCGTTGAACAGCTTGTGCTCGAACAGCACTTCCTTCTGCTTGCGCGCGCTGATGTCGTACTCGTACACGATCGCCTTGTCGCGGCCGACATTGCTGAGCACGAAGGCGATGTTCGGGTCGTCGGCAAAGCCGATCACCTGGTTGACGTCGCGGTTCTTCACGTAGGAGCGGAAGTGCTCTTCCCAGGTGCCGGTGGCGGGCGACCGGAACTCGGTGGCGACGTAGGCACCGGTGCCGTCGACATCCTGGCGCAGGCGTGCGCGCAGCTCGCTGTCGAGGTCGGTGATGTAGCCGGCCACGCGCTCTTCGGTCTTCTGGATGCGCTGCGAGGTGAAGTTGCGCAGGTCGACCTTGTAGACGTCACCGGAGCTGCTGCCACTGCCGTTGACCACCAGGATGTGGTCCGGATCGTTGGGCAGGGTGTCCAGTACCGTGGCGTTGGCCAGGGCCTGCTCGAGCTCCTCGCTGCGGCTGCTGGCACGTGGCGGCGTGATCGGCTCCTTCCATTGCTTGCCTTCGATGTCGGTGATGAAGAACTTGCTGACGAAGGTCTTGGTCACCCGGTCCGCGCGCAGGTCGTAGGGCTGCCACAGCACCACCGCCAGCTGCCCGTTCTTGATGAACGACACGCTCTGGAACTTCATGCGGTTGGCGCCGATCACCGTTGGCGGCTTGTCCAGTGCATCGGTGCGCCACACCACGATCACGCGCTCTTCGCCATTGGCGCGCAGGCCGGCGATGTGCTGGCCATCCGGCGACAGCGACAGGCTGGAGATGGCGGGGAAGGCCGCCATCTGCTCAATGGTCGGAGCTTCGGGCTTGGCGTGCAGGGACGGGGAAACACTGGCCAGGGCCGCCAGCAACAGGGTTCGCTTCATTGCAACCTCGGAATGCAGTGGCAGCTGCCTGTGGAAAAAGCAGTGCCGGAAATGGAACCGCCGCCCCGAAGGGCGGCGGTTGCAGGGAGCAGGATCAGAACGAACGCGTGATGTTCAGGAAGTAGCTGCGACCGAAGTAGTCGAAGCCGCTGTACAGCAGCGCGTTGCCGACGGTGCTGTAGACACCCTGGGAGATGGTCGGCGGCTTGCGGTCGGCGAAGTTGCGCACGCCACCGGTGACCGACCACTTGTCCGCTTCATACTTCACCGAGATGGCCTGCAGGAAGTAGTTCGGGGTGTACAGCTTGTACGCCGAGGTGGCCGGATCGAAGTCACCCGGGTTGCGCTCCTCGTAGTACGCGTAGCTGTCCATCTTGTCGATCCAGTCCAGGCCGTAGCGCACCTGCCAGTTCTTCCACTTGTAGCTCAGGTCCAGCGAGGCGGTGTTTTCCGGACGCGACAGCATGCCGTTGTAGTCCACCAGCGGATCGTCGGAGAAGACCTTGCTGGCCTGTTCCAGGTAGTGGGTGAACTGCAGCGTGGTGCGCAGGGTGCCCGGGCCGATTTCGCGGACATAGCGGGTGGTGAAGTCCAGGCCACGGACCTTGTCGGTGGACAGGTTGATGAAGCCGTTGGTCACCACCAGCTGGTTGTTGACCGGGTTGCGGGCCACCAGGCGGCACAGACCCGAACCGGAGGAGAAGTCGGCACTGCCGCTGTCGTAGCAGCGCGACAGGATGTTCGCGCCGCCCGCGCTGTCGACGCCGTTCTTCACTTCGATGTCGAAGTAGTCGGCGGCGAAGGACAGGTCACCGAAGCCGCTGCCGAATTCCGGCTGGATCACCACGCCCAGGGTCTTGGCCTTGGAGGTTTCGGCTTCCAGGCCGGCCTCGGCACCACCCTGGGTGACCACGGTCACGCCCTGGGTGGCCAGGTAGTCCGGTGCCAGGCCCAGCGATGCGCAGTTCTGGTAACGCGGCGAGCTCGGGTTGCGATCACCGTACTCGTTGCAGGGGTCGGCACTGCTGCTCAGGAAGCCGGTGGTGCCGCCCAGGAACTGTTCGAACAGCGCCGGTGCGCGGTAGGAGGTGCCGTACGAAGCACGGAACGACAGCCACTTCACCGGGGTCCACAGCGCGCCGATCTTGTAGGTCTCATCCGAGCCGTAGGACTTGTAGTCGGTGTAGCGGCCGGACAGGTTGACCGTCAGTTCTTCGGCAGCGGTGACGCCGGACAGCAGCGGCAGTTCCAGTTCGCCGTAGGCCTCGAGCACCGAGTCCGAACCGCGGGTCGGGGTGGCGTTGGTCAGGTTGTACAGGTCGGCATTGATCGAGTACGGCGACGGGGTGTCGTCGATGCGTGCCTTGCGGTACTCGACGCCGAACGCGCCGCCGGCCGAGCCGTAGGGCATGTCGAACAGCGGGCCGTTGACGTTGAAGTTGACCGTGGTTTCCTTGTACAGCGTGTTGCCGGTGACCGGCACGAACACCCAGTCCTTCCAGTCCTGCGGCAGCTTGCCGCCGATGGTGTTGGTGTTCAGCGCCGGCGCGGCGATGCAGCCGTTGGAAGCGTCGCGGCAGACATAGCCACCGGCACCGTTGGAGACCACGTCCAGGCTCTGGCGCAGGCGGCTGGTCAGGAAGCTCTCAAAGGTGTAGTCGGCGTCGCTGCGGGCGTGCATGACGTTGAAGTCATAGTTCCACTCCGAGCTCAGGTGGCCACGCAGGCCGGCATTGAAGCGCAGGAAGTCGACGTTCTGCTTGTTGGTGTCGTTGCCGAAGCCGATGAACGCACGCACGCCCAGGTTCCTGCCGCTGGTCTGGTCGGTCGGGGCGCCGGCCACGCTGTCACGCAGGTTGGCCGGGATCAGCGGGCTGCCCACGGCGTAGTCCAGGGTCAGCTGGCGGTAACCGGTCTGGGTCGACTTGCGCTTGTTGCCCAGGAACTCGTAGTACAGCTCGGCATCACCCAGTGCGTTGAGGTCGAAGCCGCCCTGGAAGTACAGGGTGTGGGTCTTGGTCGGCGAGATCAGCGACTGGTTGCGCATGGCCGGGTCGAAGGTGTCGCGGGTGTTCAGGTCCACGCCTTCGTAGCCGACCAGGCCGGTGGTGATCGCCGCGTTCGGGCGCCAGCGGTTGAAGCGGGTGCCGGCGCCGCCCGGAGCGGCCACGCCGGTACGGGTGTTGGTGCCGATGGTGTTCAGGGTGGTGCCGCCGGCATCGAGCGACCAGCACTTGGGCTTGCCGGTCAGCGGATCGATGAAGTCACCGCTGCCCCAGGAGTCGCCGGCCTCGATGTCACGGTACATGTCGGTCGGGCAGCCGCCTGCCCAGCTGCGGTCGGCCAGGGTCAGTTCGTTGCGGGTGTAGTACTCGTACGAACCGGAGAAGTGCGAGCGCTCGCCGGTGGAGCCGAACATGATCGAGTAACGGCGCTCTTCACCGCCGCCACCGTCGGTGGCGTTGTGCTGCGCTTCGAAGGTGACACCGTCGACCTTGGTCTTGGTGATGATGTTGATCACGCCGGCCACGGCGTCGGAGCCGTAGATGGACGAGGCGCCGTCCTTCAGGATCTCGACGCGGTCGACGATCGAGTTCGGCAGCACGTTCAGGTCGGTCGAGCCGACCGAGCCGCGGGTACCGGCCGGCGATACGCGGCGGCCGTTGAGCAGGATCAGGGTGCGGGTCGGACCGAGGCCGCGCAGGCCCAGGGTGTTGGCGCCCGGGCCGCCGTCGGTGACGTAGCCGCCGTAGGCGTTGTTGATCTGTGCCGCACCGGCGGTGACCGCCGTGCTCTGCAGGGCGGCGGTGGTCGAGTTGAAGCCGGCCAGGGTGGTTTCTTCACGGGTGACGACCTGCACCGGCGAAACCGAGTTGAACACGTCGCGGCTGATGCGCGAACCGGTGACGGTCACCGTGTCCAGGTTGGTGGCCTTCGACTTGGGCGCTTCCTCGGTCTGCGTCGTGCTGGAGGCGTCCTGGGCGATCGCCGGGGCGGCTGCGGCGAGCAGCACGGCAGAGGCGAGGGCGAAGCTCAGCGGATGCTTGCTGAGCGACTTGCGATTGATCATCTGAAATCCCCTTGAATCGAATGATTGCGTCGTACACCGGGACTGGTCCTTGTCGACGTCTCCGTGTGTCCCTTGCCCGGTGTCGGCAGCGTGCCGCCGCCCGGCGCTGGTACCGGCTTCACGTGCCGATGACTCGAGATTAACATCACATTAACCAAGGCTGTCAAGCATTCATGATGCAGTCATGGAGGTGTGATCCGTCAGCCGCGCTGACTGCGGGAACGCGCGTCGAGATCTGCGTATCTGGTTGATCTGTATCGCATTGTCACGATTCCGTTCGAAAGTGACTGTTTTCTGAACAGGACGGTTCGACCTGATCGCAGGCAAAAAAAAGGCCCCGCCGAAGCGGGGCCTGGCCCGGACACGAAGTCCGGAAAACGACGGGATCAGAAGTCGTACTTGACCTGGGCCGAGATCTGGCGGCCGTAGACGCTGTAGAAGCCGTCGTTGAACGGGGTCGATTCGTTGCCCGGGTAGTTGTAGCGCTGGCCTTCCGGCAGCTTGTTGAACACGTTGTTGACCATCAGCGACAGGGTCAGATCGTCCTGCGCCTGGTAGTTCAGGCTCATGTTGTAGGTGGTGTACGAGCCCCACTTGCCGGCCTTGGCGCCGGAGGAGTGGACGTAGTCGTAGCTGCGGCCGGTGTAGGCCAGGTAGTTCGGGGTGCTGCCGACGTAGTTGGCGTACACGGTGGTGGTGAACCTGGAAATGGCCCAGGCCACCGACACGTCGCCGCGGACCTTGGCGAAGTTGTCGTAGTACCACATGTTGTACGGGTCGCTCAGCAGGTCCAGCTTCCTGGCACCGGGCAGCGGCTCCACTTCACGCTTCAGCATGTTGGTGTAGTTGCCCGAGAACATCAGCGAGCCGAAGCGGCCGATGTCCTGCTGGTACTTGGCACCGACGGTCACCGCCTGCAGGTTCTGGCTGGCCACGTTGAGCTTCGGGGTGTACACGCGGGTCAGGTTGCCACCGGCGTCGCGGGTCACCCAGTCGGTCACGTTCTGGCAGCTGGCCGAGGTGTTGTTCGGCAGGCCGTTGCGGCACTGGTACTCGGCCAGCAGCAGCTGGTCGGTGCTCAGGGTCTTGACCTCGTTCTTGATCTTCCAGTTGTAGTAATCGACCGACAGCGAGAAGTTGCTGACCGGGGCCCACACCACGCCTGCGCTCCACACGTCGGCGGTGATCGGCTTCAGGTCCGGGTTGCCGGACTTTTCGCTGTACACCGAGGTGGTCTTGTAGAACGAGCAGGCGTCGTCACGCAGCGCGTAACCCAGCTGGCTGCAGCGGTAGTAATCGTTCTGGCCGGAGGCGAACGAGCCGCTCATGCCCTGGAAAGCATCGGACAGGGTCGGCGCGCGGAACGCGGTGCCGTACTTGCCGCGCAGCAGCAGGCTTTCGATCGGACGGTATTCCAGGCCCAGGCTGTAGGTGGCCTTGTCCACGGTCTTGTCGGCGATCTTGAACGCGTCGTAGCGGCCCGAGGCGCTGATGGTCAGCGATTCGAACACCGGCATGCGCAGTTCGCTGGTCACCGCGTAGTTGCTGCGGTGGCCGGCACCGGCCACGGCGGTGGCGCCCCAGGCGTTGCCATTGACGAAGGCCTGGTCGGGCGAGTAGTCCCAACCTTCGCTGCCGCCTTCCAGCACCACGGCCAGGCCGGCGTCGCCGCCCGGCAGGGAGAACAGCGAACCGTTGGTCACCTGCACGCGGCCCAGGTTCTGCCAGGTCTTGCTGCGGTGGGTGCCATAGCCGGTGAAGTTGGCGAACTGGTCCGGGGTGATCGGCGAGTAGAAGGCGGTGTAGTTCGGGTTGTAGATACCGAAGCCATCGGCGGTGGTGCCCAGGCGCGGGCCCAGCACGGTGTCGCCGAAGAAGCCTTCGATCTTGTCCTTCCAGCGCGCGAAGCGGTTCTGGTCCAGGCGGTACTCGCCGCGGGTGAAGCTGGCGCTGTAATCCCAGTCGCCGACCATGCCCTTGCCGCCCAGGGTGACCTGGTAGGAACGGCTCTCATCGGAGTTCAGGATGTTGTTGTAGTGGCCCGGGCCGATTTCTTCCGGCGCGAACGCGCGCTGCAGGTTCACGACCTTGCCCAGGCCCTGATCGTAGAAGCCGCCCATCACCGACTTGGTGCCCCACCACAGGGCGCTGGAGCCGGAGGTGAACTCGGTCTTTTCCTTGCTGTACAGCACGTCGGCGAACAGCTGGAAGTTGTCGTTCACATCGAAGGTCATCGACGAGTAGAACTGGCCGCTGTTCTTGCCGTTCTTCAGGGTCTTGTAGCCGGCGCTGTACACCGAACCGCACGATTCGCCCGAAGCGCGCTTGCCGACGGTGGTGGTGCCGTCATACAGGCCGGCCACGTTGGCGCAGCGGGTCGGGTCCATCATGTGCAGCTTGTTGTCGGCGTTGCCGATGACGGCAAAGTCGTTCGACGGCAGCTGCGCGGTGTAACCGACCGGATTGTTCTGCTTGGTGATGTCACGCTGGTAGCCCCAGATCGGGCTGCCGTTTTCGATCTGCACGTTGACCAGGGCGTGGAAGCGGTCGTCGAACGCGTTGAAGCCCTTGGCGGCGCTGAAGCGGATGTTGCCGCCGCCGCCTTCGGTGTAGGTGCCGCCACGGACGGTCATCGTGCCGCCGTCCATGCGTTCCTTCAGGATGATGTTGACCACGCCGGCGATCGCGTCCGAGCCGTACAGCGAGGACTGGCCACCCGGCAGGACTTCGATGCGCTCGACGATGTCGATCGGAATGCCGCTGATGTTGTTGAACGACTCGCTGCCGTTGTACAGCGCCGGATACGAGAGCATCGGGCGGCCGTTGATCAGGTACTTGGTGTAGCCCGGGTTCAGGCCGAACATGCCGGCCGCTTCGGCGCCCTGGGTGAACGCACCCGAGGTCTGGCCGCCCTGCAGGCCGCCGGTGGTCAGCGAGGACTGCTGCAGCACTTCAGCAACACTGCTGAAGCCGCGGGTCTGGATGTCTTCGGCGGTGATGGACATCACCGGGGTCTGGGTTTCAACCTGGGTCTGCGGAATCAGCGAACCGGTGACGGTGATCTTGTCCAGGTTGGTCGCCTTGTCCTGGGCCAGTGCCGGTGCGGCGGCCATCAGGGCGGAAATCAGGGCGACGGAGAGCGTAGTGCGACGTGCGGTATTGCTGAAGTGTTCCATGTAGTTCCAATAAGAGCAAAAACAAAAACGGCACTGCGCATACGCCGTCGCGTGGGCTGGACAACCAGCCCCGAGGCCTGGAAACAGTGCGCGGCGAACGTAACATGAACTTAACAATCCGTGGACGAATCTGTCGCAATCCTGAATTTCAGTCAGGTTGCATCCAGCTTGTATGATGCGGGGTTATTCCTTCCGATCCCGCCGGTGCCCGTTGTGAACAGTTCTCCCCGCCGTCCCCATGCCAGCCAGGTCCAGAAGGGACTGACGCCGCATGCCCGCATCCGCAACGTCATCGCGGTGGGCTCGGGCAAGGGCGGCGTCGGCAAGTCGACCACGGCGGTCAATCTGGCCGTGGCGCTGCAGCAGCTGGGGGCTCGCGTCGGCGTGCTCGACGCCGACATCTACGGCCCCAGCGTGCCGGCCATGCTGGGCCTGTCCGGCCGCCCGGAAAGCCCGGACAACAAGAGCATCGAGCCGCTGCGCGCATTCGGCGTGGACACCATGTCCATCGGCTACCTGATCGAGGAAGACACGCCGATGATCTGGCGCGGGCCGATGGCCACCTCGGCGATGACACAGCTGTTCAACGACACGCTGTGGGACGACCTGGACTTCCTGCTGATCGACCTGCCGCCGGGTACCGGTGACATCCAGCTGACCCTGACCCAGAAGATTCCGCTGGCCGGGGCGGTGATCGTCACCACGCCGCAGGACATCGCCACGCTGGATGCGAAGAAGGCGCTGAAGATGTTCGAGAAGGTCGAGGTGCCGGTGCTGGGTATCGTCGAGAACATGGCCATACACACCTGCAGCAGCTGCGGGCATGTCGAGCACCTGTTCGGCCAGGGCGGCGGCGAGCGCATGGCCGCGCAGTACGGCGTGCCGCTGCTGGGTTCGCTGCCGCTGCAGATCGGCATCCGCGAGCAGGGCGATGCCGGCACGCCGATCACGGTCGCGCAGCCGGATTCGGCGCCGGCCCAGGCCTACCGCCATGCCGCGCAGCGGCTGGTCGAGGAAGTCGGCAAGCGCCCGCGGGCCTCGATCCCGATCCTGTCGTCGCTGCTGTAAGTGCCGGGGCAGGGGCCGCCGGCCACGCCCGGCCCCCTGCTAGAATCCTCGCGCCCCCTCGTACCCCCAGGACAAAGCATGAGCATCAAGAGTGACCGTTGGATCCGCCGCATGTCCGAGCAGCACGGCATGATCGAGCCGTTCGAGGCCGGGCAGGTCAAGCAGGCCAACGGCGAGCGCATCGTCAGCTACGGCACCTCCAGCTACGGCTACGACGTGCGTTGCTCGCGCGAGTTCAAGGTATTCACCAACATCAACTCGACCATCGTCGATCCCAAGCATTTCGACCCGGGCAGCTTCGTGGATATCGTCGGCGATGAATGCATCATCCCGCCCAACAGCTTCGCGCTGGCGCGCACCGTCGAATACTTCCGCATCCCGCGCGACACCCTGGTGGTGTGCCTGGGCAAGAGCACCTACGCGCGCTGCGGCATCATCGTCAACGTGACGCCGCTGGAGCCGGAATGGGAAGGCCACGTCACCCTGGAGTTCAGCAACACCACGCCGCTGCCGGCGCGCATCTATGCCAATGAAGGCGTGGCGCAGATGCTGTTCTTCCAGGCTGCTGCCGATGATGTGTGCGAGACCTCCTACCGTGACCGCGGTGGCAAGTACCAGGGCCAGACCGGGGTGACCCTGCCGCGGACCTGACCGCCGGCGGCATCGCGTATCGAAAACGCCGGGCATGCCCGGCGTTTTCGTTGGTGGGGGCGCGGCCTTACTTGCCGCGACCGAACAGCATCGCGATGCCGACACCCACCAGGGCCACCGGCCACCAGGTCATCAGCAGCCTGGACAGGTTCAGGTGCGTCCAGCCCAGATTGCTGGCGAGCATGAACAGTCCGATCAGGATCAGCAGGATGGCGGCAACAAGGTTGAATCGCATCGGGTCGGCAAGGGCTCAGGACTGGGCCTGATATCCTAGCCGTTCCTTCCAGTAGGCGACATGCTGGTCCAGTGCGGCTGGCTCGTAGCGGTGCGCCGGGCCGCTGCCCCAGACCGGGCCTGGCCAGGCCGGGTCGCCGTCGTGGCGGCCGATCACGTGGAAATGCAGCTGGCGCACGATGTTGCCCAGCGCACCGATGTTGATCTTCTCCACCCCGTCGGCGCCCTTCAGGGCCTTGCAGGCGCGGTTGAGCTCGGTGCGCAGCTTGTCCTGCTGCTCGCCGTCCAGCTCGATCCACTCGGTTACCCCCGCCAGGCGCGGTACCAGCACCAGCCAGGGAAATCGTTCGTCGTTCATCAGCCGCACTTGCGACAACGGTCCTTCGGCCACCAGCACGCTATCGGTGGCCAGGCGTGAATCGAGTTCGAATTCGCTCATCCAAGATGCTCCGAGAAGAAGTCCAGGGTGCGTTGCAGCGCCAGGGTGGCGCTGTCTGGATCATACGCATGTCCGACCTCGCGGTTGAAGGCGTGGTCGGCCGGATAGACGTAGGTGGCCATCTGCGGCAGCTTTTCTCGGTGGGCCTGGATGGCTTCCGCGGGGATGCTCCTGTCCTGCGCGCCGAAGTGGAAGATCACCGGCGCCTTCGGCGTCTCATCGAGGAACTGGACGTTGCGGGCGCCGTAGTAGCTGACCGAGGGCAGGCCCAGGCGCAGTGCCGACAGCATCGCCACCGTGCCGCCCCAGCAATAGCCAACGGTGCCCACCTTGCCGTAAGGGGCCAGCCGGGTGGCCGCCGCACGGACCACTTCCAGTGCCTTTTCCATGCCCAGCGCTGCCACCCGTTCCAGGCCCTGTTTCACGCCGTCGGCGTCATAGGGCAGGGCGTCCGGATCGGCATCGGCGCCGTCGACCAGGTCGAAGAACGAGGGCGCGAGCACCGCGTAGCCTTGGGCAGCGAAACGCTCGGCCACACTGCGGATATGCGGGTTGGCGCCGAAGATTTCCTGCACCACCACCAGGCCACCGCGCGCGGTGCCCTCCGGCAGGGCCTGCCAGGCCCGCACCGGGCCATGGTGCGTATCCAGGGTGATCCACTCGGCCATCGTCATCTACCTCATCGGGGGAACAAGGCTGCATTGTCGGTGCTGCGCGGGTTAGCGCGGTGTCAGCGGCTGTGCGGGATCGGGCGGCTGGCCATTCAGAGCGCGGCCGCCAACCCCGGTATACTGGCGCCCTTTCAGGCCCCGGCCCCCAGGACCCCCTGCCATGCCGGCAGGGGGTCCTGGGGGCCG
>NZ_LLXV01000017.1 GCF_001431665.1 Stenotrophomonas beteli
TGGGAAATAAGAGGGAAAAGATACCCCGCCCGGGCCCCGCCCGGCCCCCTTTTCAACCCGAAGAAAAAAAACACAAACACAGAAAGTGTGGTTTCTGTGGTGCGGGTTGGTGGTGGTTGGGGGGGGGGGGGGGGGGGGGGAGAGACCCCCCAAAAACCCCGCCGTGGGGCCGGGGGGCCCCACAACAGGCCGCCACCGGGTCCGCCTGCCCCCCCCGCCCCGCCTTCGACAGTTTCCCGCTGTTGTTCGGCACGGGGTCGGATCCCGTTGCCACGCAACGGGCTCTGACCCCCGATTTACGCTCGATGGGTCAGAGCCGTTTTCCGTTGGAAAACGGATCCGACCGCGCGCTTCTCAGGCGCCAGTCGCCACCGGGCGGCTGCTGTCGCTCACCCACCCACTCCACGAATTGGTGGGTGTCGACCTTGGTCGACACGGGGTCGGATCCCGTTGCCACGCAACGGGCTCTGACCCCGATTTACGCTCGATGGGGTCAGAGCCGTTTTCCGTTGGAAAAGGGATCCGACCCCGCGCTTCTCAGGCGCCGGTCGCCACCGGGCGGCTGCTGTCGCTGACCCAGCCGCTCCAGGAGTCGGCGTAGATGCGCGCGCCGGGCAGGCCAGCCGCTTCCATCGCCAACAGCAGATGGCAGGCAGTCACGCCGGAGCCGCACATCAACACCACCTGTTCCGGATCACGGTTGCCGATCACGCCCTGCAGTTCGGCGCGCAGTTCCTGTGCATCGCGCAGGCGGCCGTCGGCGACGTTCAACGCAAACGGACGGTTGACTGCGCCGGGTACGTGGCCGGCGACCGGATCCAGCGGTTCGACTTCACCACGGAAACGCTCGCCGGCGCGTGCATCGACCAGCCAGCCCGGCGCATGCTTCAGGCGCGCGCTGATTTCATCGGCATTGGCGATCCGGGTGGTGTCGAAACGGCCCGGGTAGGCAGGTAACGCCGTTACTTCAGTCTGGCCGCTCGCCAGCGCGTGACCGGCCGCCTGCCACGCGGCGATACCACCATCGAGCACGGCCACCTTGCTGTGCCCGATCAGGCGCAGCAGCCACCACAGGCGCGAGGCCGCCATGCTGCCGTCGCTGCCGTCGTAGACCACCACCTGGGTGTCGGGACCGATGCCCCACTGGCCCAGTTTCGCGGCGAAGGCATCACTGTCCGGCAGCGGATGGCGGCCGTGGCCGCTGCGGGTCAGATCCGACAGGTCCCGATTGAGGTCGGCATACACCGCGCCTGGAACATGCCCGGCCAGGTACTGGCCACTGCCGGCCTGCGGGTCGGCCAGCGAGGAGCGCGCATCAACCACGCGCACCGCAGTGCTGGCGGTGGCGCGTGCGTCGACCACGCGCACCCCTTCGCCCAGCGCGGCGGCCAGGGTGGCGACATCGACCAGGGTGGTCCACGGCGGATCGATCGGCTTCATTGCACTTGCTCCAGGCGGCGACGCAGGTTGTAGAGAATGGCGGCGGTCGCGCCCCAGATACGCTGGCCCGGCCAGCCGTATTCGAGAACGTGGCGGATGCGGCCGCGATGATTGATTTCGACCTGGCGAAGATTGTCGGCGGACATCAGGTAATCCAGCGGCACCTCGAACACCTCGGCGACTTCGCTCGGTTGCGGCACCGGCACGAAATCCGGATCGACCACTGCCACTACCGGTGTGACCCGGTAGCCGGTGATCGTCACGAAGGGATCGAGATAGCCCAGCGCCTGCACCTGGCCGGGCGCCAATGCGATTTCCTCCTGGCTCTCGCGCAGTGCAGCGGCCAACGCATCGCGGTCATCGGGTTCGGTGCGGCCACCGGGGAACCCGACCTGTCCACCATGGGTGCGCAGGGTTTCGGTACGGCGGGTGAGGATCACCTGCGCACCATTCGCACGCGGCACGATGCCGGCCAGCACCGCCGCTTCCACGGGCGGACCGGGTGGCAGCAGGTCGATCAGTTCGCTGCGGTTCCAGCCATCGCCGGCCGGGGGATCGGCCAACGGATGCAGCGCACGCATCAGGCGTTCGTGGTCGGCCAGCGAGCCGCGCAGTGATTGCTGAAGCTGTTCGCGCAGCGGCTGCACGCGATGCAGGATGCGGCTGCGTTCCTCGTTGCTCATCGACGACCACCGCGCGATCTCATCGAGATGCCGCCCGCAGCCGGTGCACTGCCGGCCTGGATCCAGCGTGCACACTCCGATGCAGGGACTTGCGACAACACGCGCCGATTCTTCCATTGTTTGCACCCTGCAACAGTAGCGCGAATGCGCTGGATTTGCGCGGGGGCCGGGCGGACGGCAGAGTCGAGCGTCAGGTACTGCGCAAACAAAAACGCGCCGGTGGATTCACCGGCGCGTTTCGTTTGCTGCTTCGATTTACTTGACGCTGACCAGCTTGATCTCGAACTGCACAGCCACGTTCGGCGGGAACGGGGTGCGCGGGTCGGCACCGTAGGCCTGGTCCGGCGGCAGGGTGACTTCCCACTTCGAGCCTGCCGGCATCTGCAGCAGGGTCTCGCGCATGGCCTTCATCTCGACTTCGCTGACCTTGATCGACGGGATCTGCTGGGCCGGGCGGGCTTCGGTCGGGCGCTGGCCGTACGGGAACGGACCGGCCACTTCCAGCTGCACGGTGCTGGCCTGGGTCGGCTTGGCACCCTTGCCGGCTTCGATCACGCGGTACTGCACGCCGCTCGGCAGGGACTGCACGCCGGCCTTGGCCTTGTTCGCCGCGATGAACTGATCGCTCTTGGTCTTGTTTTCGGCAGCAGCCTTTTCGTACTCGGCCTTGGCGGCCTGGGCACGGCCCTGCTCGCGCTTCTGGAACGCTTCAACCGCCGGCTTCAGCTGCTCGGCGGTGATCGCCGGCTGCTTCTTGGCGTAGGCGTCCTGCAGGCCCTTCACCACCGAGTTGATGTCCAGCTGCTCACCACGACCGGTCAGCTCCGCCAGGTTGTTGCCGTAGTCGTAACCGAAGTAGTAGCTCAGCTTGCCCTTTTCGGACGAAACGTCCTGGGCGAAGGCATTGCCCGTCAGGGCCAGGGCCGCGACGGCGACCGCGATAGAACGCAACTTCATCAAACAGTTCTCCAGGGGTGGTAACTCAGGGACGTTCTGCGCCGCCCTGAGGCGACGGGTTAGGATAACGGGCGCAACGTGTAACCGCTACTCACGATGCAGGCTATGACCCGTCTGCGTTCGAGGAGTTCAATATCACTTTTTTTTAACGTTCCAGGAGTTTTTCCCGTGGCCGATGCCCTGATCGCTGTCGCCGACGACGGCGCCATCCGCACCGTGACCGTCCAGCGCCCGGACAAGCTCAATGCCCTCAACGCCGCGACCCTGCAGGCCCTGGCCGAGGCGTTCAGCGCGGCCGCCGCCGACCCGGACGTGCGCGTGGTGGTGCTGACCGGCGCCGGCGCCAAGGCCTTCGTGGCCGGCGCCGACATCGCCGAGATGAACACACTCAGCGCGGTTCAGGGACGTGATTTCTCGCTGCTGGGCCAGGCCCTGATGCGCCAGATCGAGCGCATGCCCAAGCCGGTGATCGCCCGCGTGAACGGGTTTGCGCTGGGCGGGGGCCTGGAGCTGGCGATGGCCTGCCACCTGCGCATTGCCGCCGATACCGCCAAGGTCGGCCAACCGGAGATCAACCTCGGCCTGATTCCCGGCTTCGGCGGCAGCCAGCGCCTGCTGCGCCTGTGCGGTCGCGCCGCCACCCTGGAACTGTGCCTGCTGGGCGCGCCGATCAATGCCGCGCGTGCACTGGAGCTGGGCATCGTCAACGAAGTGGTGCCGGCCGACGCGCTGGACAACCGCGTCCAGGATGTCGCCCGCCAGTTGGCGCGCTCGGCACCGCTGGCGCTGCGTGGCCTGCTCGATGCGGTGCACGTGGGCGGCGAATGCAGCCTGGAGGCCGGGCTGGAGTACGAAAGCGCGCAGTTCGGCCTGCTGTTCGCCACCGAAGACATGCGCGAAGGCACCAGCGCCTTCCTGCAGCGCCGCCCGCCGGCCTTCCAGAACCGCTGACGCCATGGCATCCCGACCCAACCCCGCGCAGCTGTTTGCCCGGGTCCAGGCAGACGATCTCGATGGCGCCCTGCAGGCCGGGTTGATGGACTATGTGGTCCGTGCCGGCGACGAGCAGTTGCTGCCTGGCCATCCCGAGCTTCCGCAACGCCTGCAGCAGGCCCAGCAGCAGCTGCACACCGCCTGGGCCGCGCGCGAGCGCTACCGTGCCCGTGCGGTGCGCCTGGCGCGACGCGAGGCCGAGCGCGACGCACGCCGCACCCCGGCCCCGGCGCCGGATATGAAGCCCGCCCTGCCCGCCGCCGCAGCGGCCATCCTCGCCCGGGCCAAGGCCCGCGCCAGCGGCAAGGAGAAGTAATGGCCACCGCGAAGAAGACCCCGCGCGCCCCGGCGCGGCGTGCTGGCGCGATGCCGCGCGCCGACGTGGTGGAGATGTTCACCCGCCTGCGCGAACTCAACCCGCACCCGAAGACCGAACTGGAATACAGCTCGCCGTTCGAGCTGCTGGTGGCCGTCGCGCTGTCTGCACAGGCCACCGATGTCGGCGTCAACAAGGCCACGCGCCGCCTGTTCCCGGTGGCCAACACGCCGGCGAAGATCCTCGCGCTCGGCGAAGAAGGCCTCAAGCCGTACATCGCCACCATCGGCCTGTTCAATGCCAAGGCCAGGAACGTGATCGCCACCTGCGCGATCCTGCTGGAAAAGCATGGCGGTGAGGTGCCACGCGACCGCGATGCACTGGAAGCGCTGCCTGGCGTGGGCCGCAAGACCGCCAATGTGGTGCTCAACACCGCCTTCGGTGAACCGGTGATGGCGGTGGACACGCACATCTTCCGCGTCGCCAACCGAACCGGACTGGCACCGGGCAAGAATGTGCGCGACGTGGAAGACAGGCTGGTGAAGGTGATTCCGGCCGAGTTCCTGCTCGACGCGCACCACTGGCTGATCCTGCACGGGCGATATGTGTGCAAGGCGCGCAAGCCGGATTGCCCGGGCTGCGTGATCGCCGACCTGTGCCGGTTCAAGGACAAGACCCCGGCCGAGTGACGGCAGCATCCCCGCATGGCGCGGCTTTACTGCAACCGGTGCGCAATCCGGGCGTCATACGCAAGCGGTTTCAATGACAGGCCCTGCCGTGACGGGGCCTGCGGTGGATGTCTGCCGCGCGTGAACTGTCACATTTACGCAATCTTTACCTTCTAGCCTGCGCGCATCTTCCCACCTGCCTGCAAGGCTCCTCTCCATGAAACTGCATCACCAACTCCTGACGGTGGCCGTGGCTGCTGCGCTGTATGTGCCGGCTGCACACGCCGAAGTCGCCATCGACGTGATCGGCGGTTCGGAAATCACCTTCGAAGGCCTGGTCCAGGCCGATGGCAACTGGTTCCACAACGATGTGGTCGACCTCAACGGTGGCGACGCCGGCAACGGCAAGAACAGCGAATTTGAACTGCGTCGCGCCGAGCTGGTGCTGAAGGGCAAGGGCCCGGGCAACGTGGAGTGGGTGGTCGGCTATGACGCCAAGGCCGACAAGTTCCTCGACACCAACGTGAAGTACAAGCTGCTGGGCAACGCCAACCACTTCCTGCAGCTGGGCCAGTTCAAGCAGCCCAACAGCCTGGAAGAACTGTCCAGCACCAAGAACAACGATTTCATTTCCAAGGCAGCGGTCACCAATACCTATGCCATCGCCCGCCGCCTGGGCGGCGCGTACAGCTACGGCCAGGACAACTGGTCGGTGACTGCCAGCGCCTTCGGCCGCGAGCTGACCCGCAACCTGGCCCACGGCAGCGGCTACGGCGCGCGTGGCACCTGGGCCCCGATCAACGAAAAGGGCCAGGTCCTGCACTTCGGCCTGAGCTACGTCAATTACGACGCCGACGCCGACACCCTGCGTGTGCGTGCGCGCCCGAATGCCGACCTCGCCACGGCCCGCCTGGTCGACAGCGGCAACCTGACCGACACCGACCGTGTCAGCACCATCGGTGCCGAAGCGATGTACTTCCAGGGCCCGTTCAAGGCCCAGGCCGAGTACTACACCAGCAAGGCCAAGCGCTACGACCACGACAACTACACCAGCGACGGCTATTACATCAGCGGCGTGTGGAACGTCACCGGCGAGACCTGGAGCTACAAGGGCGGCACCCCGGGCACCGGCCTGCCGAACAACCCGGCCGGCGGCCAGTGGCAGCTGGGCGTGCGCTACGACCACATGGACCTCAATGACGGCAACCTCGCCGCCAACCCGGTTGCCGGTCGCCCGCCGATCGTCGATGGCGTGCTGGGTGGCAAGATGGACATCTGGACCGTGGGCGCCAACTGGTACCTGCGTTCCAACTTCAAGCTGATGCTCAACTACGTGATGGTCGACAGCAAGAAGTACAGCTCCACGGCGCGCGGTTTCGTCAACGACGATCCCAACATCCTGGAAGCCCGCGCGCAGTTCTTCTGGTAAGTCCAGCCCCCTGCGTTGAACCGCGAAGGCACGGCTCCGGCCGTGCCTTCGTCGTTGCATCGGTAGCCGCGCTGCCCTGCCGGCGCGGCGGACGTGAGCATCGCTCATGACGCGTGTCACGCCCGCGTCATATGACAGACGCGGGGGTGTCACGCAACCGTTATGGAATGTGCACCGAAACGTCGGGCAACCGCCCTTCGACCACCACCCCAGGAGCTCTCCCCGTGATCCACGCCTTCAAGTCGCGCGCCGCTGTCGCCATCCTGGCCGCATCGTCCGTGTTCGCCGCCAACGCCGCCGATATCACCGGCGCGGGCGCATCGTTCATCTACCCGGTCATGTCCAAGTGGTCGGCCGACTACAGCGCCGCAACCGGCAACAAGGTCAACTACCAGTCCATCGGTTCCGGCGGCGGCATTGCCCAGATCAAGGCCAAGACCGTTGACTTCGGTTCCTCCGACGCGCCGCTGAAGCCGGAAGACCTGGCTGCTGCGGGCCTGGCGCAGTTCCCGTCGGTGATCGGCGGCGTGGTGCCGGTGGTCAACGTGGCCGGCATCGCCCCGGGCGCGCTGAAGCTGGACGGCGCGGTGCTGGCCAACATCTTCCTGGGCAAGATCAAGACCTGGAACGACCCGGCCATCGCCGCGCTGAATCCGGGCGTGACCCTGCCCAACGCCAAGGTCACCGTCGTGCATCGTTCGGACGGCTCGGGCACCACCTTCAACTTCGTCAACTACCTGTCCAAGGTCAGCCCGGAGTGGAAGAGCTCGGTCGGTGAAGGCACCTCGGTGCAGTGGCCGGCCGGCATCGGCGGCAAGGGCAACGAAGGCGTGGCCGCCTACGTGAAGCAGATCAAGGGCGGCATTGGCTATGTCGAACTGTCCTACGCGCTGCAGAACAAGCTCTCCTACACCGCGATGAAGAATGCCGCCGGCAAGTTCGTGCAGCCGAGCGATACTTCGTTCGCTGCCGCTGCCGCCAGCGCCGACTGGGCCAACGCCCGCGACTTCTACCTGGTGATGACCAATGCGCCGGGCGCCGAGTCCTGGCCGATCACCGCCACCAACTTCATCCTGGTGCAGAAGACGCCGAAGAATGCTGCCAATGGCAAGGCCACCCAGGAGTTCTTCCGCTGGGTCTACAAGAATGGCGACGCCCAGGCCCGCCAACTGGATTACGTGCCGCTGCCGGACAGCCTGGTCCGCCAGATCGAGACCTACTGGTCGCAGAACCTGAAGTAAGCGCGCTCCCCCGCAGGAACGGGGGCGGCGGGTCCTCTCTCCCCCGCCGCTCCCACCCGGGCGCGAGATCCTCGAGATCTCGCGCTCTTCTTGTTTTTGGGGGGCACCTGCCTCTGTAGCCGAGCCCACGCTCAGCCGGGTGCTGGAGCGTGCGGACCAACGGTCCGCAGCGACCCAGGACAAGGAGCAGTCGAGCATGGCTCGACTCTACAAGGGCCAAACGGCCGTCATATCGGTGCGCAGATCCGGGGTTTCCGGGCCCCGGCCGGATCGGCGCCGACCCTGTGAAACCCTTGTCAGAACGTGATCCAGGACACCTCTGTCATGGTCGTAATACGGCTGTAACAAAAACATCATTTCATAGCCGCATCCGCCGACCACGTCGGCTCTTCCCCGCTATGGAGTGACCATGAAACTGCACTCGGCCGGCCTTGCCGCCCTTTCCCTGGCCATCGCCCTGGGCCTGTCGGCCTGCGGTGGCGACAAGCAGGCCGCGCAGCAGCCGGCTGCCGACGGTACCGCCGCTCCGGCCGCCGCCGGCGCCAAGGTGACCGCCGAAGTATCCGGCGCGGGCGCCTCCTTCATTTTCCCGCTGGTCTCCAAGTGGTCGGCTGACTACAACGCCAGCACCGGCGCCAAGATCAACTACCAGTCGATCGGTTCCGGCGGCGGCATCGCCCAGATCAAGGCCGGCACCGTCGACTTCGGTTCCTCCGACAAGCCGCTGAGCAGCGAAGAGCTGGCCCAGGCCGGCCTGGCGCAGTTCCCGTCCGCCATCGGCGGCGTGGTGCCGGTGGTCAACATCGAAGGCCTGGAAGCCGGCAAGCTGCGCCTGAGCGGCGCCCTGCTGGCCGATATCTTCCTGGGCAAGGTCAAGACCTGGAACGACCCGGCCATCGTCGCCGCCAACCCGGGCGTGAAGCTGCCGGACGGCAAGATCACCCTGGTCCACCGCTCGGACGGTTCGGGCACCACCTTCAACTTCTCCAACTACCTGTCCAAGGTCAGCCCGGAGTGGAAGAGCAAGGTCGGCGAAGGCACCTCGGTGCAGTGGCCGGACGGCGTCGGCGGCAAGGGCAATGAAGGCGTCGCGTCCTACGTGAAGCAGATCAAGGGCTCGATCGGCTACGTCGAACTCGCCTACGCGCTGCAGAACGGCATGCCGTACACCGCCATGCAGAACGCAGCCGGCAACTGGGTCGAGCCGAGCGCGGAGACCTTCGCCGCGGCGGCCGCCAGCGCCGACTGGGCCAGCGCCAAGGACTTCAACCTGGTCATCACCAACGCACCGGGTGAGCAGGCGTGGCCGATCACCGCCACCAACTTCATGCTGATGCAGAAGCAGCCGAAGGACGCCAAGCGCAACCAGGACACCCTGGCCTTCTTCAAGTGGGCCTTCGAGAACGGCCAGGCCCAGGCCAACGAGCTGCACTACGTGCCGCTGCCGGCCGAGCTGGTCAAGCAGATCGAGGCCTACTGGGCGACCGACCTGAAGTGACGGACACGACGGTGCCCGCCCCGCGCGGGCACCGTCGTGTCCGTC
>NZ_LLXV01000018.1 GCF_001431665.1 Stenotrophomonas beteli
TCCCAGCGCGGAAGGCTGCCGGCGGGTAGCGCGGCGGATTCATGGCCTTCGAGGAGATGTCCACGCTGCCTCGATCGAGGTCGCCGGGGCCGGCGGCGCCGGAGGCGACGGCGGGGGGACGATGTCGTTCGGGCGCGGGTCCGGCACGTCCACGACCGGCGGCGGCGGGGGCGGCGGGGCATCGACGATGGTCACCATGACGTTGCGCTCCTTCTCCGCGACGGCCTTGGGAGCCACGGCGGGAATGAGGAGCATCATGAAGGCGGCCAGATGCAGGGCAATTACAAACGCGATGCCGACGATGCGAGGCCAGCTCAGCCCCTTGTCATCGGGTTGTTCGTACCGGTGAACGACTAGTTGTTCCGTCATGCGCCAAGAGCTCAATAGTGGGGCCGGGATGCCGGGGGCGGAATCCCTGATCAGCGGTGCATGACACCGCAGGAACCTCCAAGCTTATACCAATCCTGAGCGCCTGCGCATCAACTGAGCAGGCGTTCAGGCGTTATTCCTACTTACTTCAGGTTGATGATTTTTTTGGCATCAGCCTGGTTCTTCACGCCCTTCGCCAGCGCCTGCTGGGCGGCCTGCTTGGCCTCGGGGACGCGACCTTCGGCATGCAGGACGCGTGCCAGGTTCAGGTAGGTCTCACCGTCCTTGGACAGCGGGGCAGCCTTCTGCCACGCCTCGATCGCCTGCGGCACCTGGTCGGAGTAGTAGTAGGACTGGGCCAGCGCCAGGTAGACCTGGTAATCCGGCTTCAGGATGCCCTTCTGCAACCCCTCGTTGATGACCGCGATGACGTCCTTTTCCTTGTTCTCGGTGTTGGCATAGATCGAGTACAGCTGCTTGTACTCGCGCTCTTCGGTGAGCTGGCCGCTGCTGCGCAGCTTGTCCATCACCGCGGCAGCCTTGGGCATCTGGTCGGCCTGCATATACATATTGGCCAGGTTCAGCTGCGCCTTCTTGTCGCCCGGATTCTTCGCCGCCAGTGCTTCTGCGGTCTTCAGTGCCTCGCCGGTCTGGCCGGACTCGGACAGCGCCGCCATCAGCAGCTGGTTCCAGCTGTCCTTCGGCTCGGTGGCGCCGGCAATCGCCTGCTGCAGCACCGGCACCGCTTCCTGGTAGCGCTCCAGCTGGTACAGCGCCTGGCCCTTGGCGACCAGTTCTTCCGGCTTGGTCGACTTGCTCTCGGCGAAGTACTTGTCCAGGGTGGCCAAGCCTTCGGCGGTCTGGTCTTCCTGCAGCTGCAGCTGGCCCAGCATCAGCATCGACTGGAAGTGGCCGTTGTTGTCCAGGCCGTTGAACTGCAGGACCTGCTTCAGGTAGGCAATGGCACCCGGGGTATCGTCGGTCTGGTAGGCGGCCTGCGAGGCCAGCTGCGCGGCCAGCGACTTGTCGTATTCGTTCGCGGCGCTGTCAGCCAGGATCGCGTCAGCCTGCGTACGCGTCTCCGGGAACTTTTCGTTGTTGTAGCTGTCGATCATTTTCTGCAGCTTGCTGCCCATCTTGGCCGAGGCCTTGACGGTCGGCTCCTGGCGGGTCGCGTTCGGGTAGAGCGCTTCGGCCTTGGCCTGCTTGCTGCTGCCGCCACGGTTGCTGCGGTCGGAGGAGCGCGAGGACTGCGCGAAGGCATCGGTGACCACGGCGCCGGTCAGGGCGGTCGCGACGAGGACGGAAAGCACAGCTTTGTGGTTACGGAAAATCATCGTTCACCTCGATCGAACCGCCGGATAGCGGCAAAGTCGGACTGTCAGAAAAATCTGAGCCGCCAAACGTATCAGAAACAGATGGCGTGAGAAATCGTTTTATGTGCTGCACTACAGCATGAAACTGCGCACTCATCCGCACTTTGGCCGCAGTCCGGCCGCCTGCGCCTGCTGGTAGACCGGGGTCAGGCCCGGCGCATCACGGCGCAGCTCCTGGATCCGGTTGGCTGGATCGGGGTGGGTGGACAGCCATTGCGGGCTGCGGCCACCGCTGGCGGCCATCATGTTCTGCCACAGATCCACGGCCTGGGCGGGGTTGAAACCGGCCTGGGCCATGAGTCGCTGGCCGATCACGTCGGCCTCGCTTTCCTGGGTCCGCGAGCCAGGCAACAGGAAGGCGGTCTGCGCCCCCATGCCACCGAGCTGATTGACCGTGCTGGCGGCGCCTTCACCGTAGGCGGCCCCGGCCAGCGCGCCGAGCACGGCCAGGCCGGTCTGCGCGCCCATCTGGCGGGTGATACGCTCTTCGTGGTGGCGGGCGATGACGTGGCCGATCTCATGGCCGATCACGGCGGCCAGCTGGTCCTGGTTCTTCGCCACGGTGAAGATGCCGGTGTTCACGCCCACCTTGCCGCCGGGCAGGGCAAAGGCATTGGGTTCCTTGTCCACGAACACCGCCGTCTCCCACCGTACGCCACGGTACTGAGGCGGCAGCTGGGCGACCAGTGCATTGACCACGCACTGGACGTAGCCGTTCTGGCGGCCATCGGTGCTGATCTTTTCCTTCTGTTTGGTTTCGGCGAACGCCTGCGCGCCCAGCTGGTCCAGCTGCGCCTGCGACACGCCGCCGACCATCTGCCGGCGTCCGGTCGGGGATGTGGTCGTTGCGCAGGCGCTGACCAGGGTGGTGATGACAAGGGCCAACAGCAGTTGCTTCATGGAAAGATCCCCCGTGTTCATGTGCGCAGTGTCCAACGTGGCGGCTTAATCTTTCGTCAAGCGGACACGGCGTTACGTTGACCCCAGCAATACCATCGCGGCAAGCGCGACGGCATTGTTCAGCGCATGCGCCACGATGGCCGCCCACAGCGTGCCGGTGCGGCGATACAGCCAGCAGAAGGCCGCGCCCATGCTGCCGTAGACCAGCCACAACTGCGCCATGCCCAGCCAGGAATTCTTGCTCACGCCCGGGACTTCGTGGACCAGGGCGAAGGCCAGGCTGCTGAGGATGAGCCCCAGCCACGGCCGGCCGGCCTGCCACAGGCGCCCGAACAGGACGCGGCGGAACAGCAGTTCTTCGTAGGCCGGCGCCAGCACCACGGCAAACAGCACCAGGAACAGGGGGAATCGCGCGATCGCGCTCTGCATCAGTTCCACGTTGGTCGGCACCGGTTCGATGCCGAACTGCCGGGCCAGGAAGGCAATGCCGTTGCTGCCCAGCACGATCAGGGTGGCCACCAGCAGGGTCCAGCCCCAGGTCGACGGCCGCCGCAGCGCCTGCCGCGATGCCAGGCGTTCGGCCGCGTCGGCCGGACGGCGCCAGAAGTACAGCAGCAGCGCCGCGCCACCGGTGGCGATCAATGCCATCAGGATCTGCGCCAGCGCGCCGGGCTGGCCGACGGCCGTGGTGGCCGCGGCCGCCGTCATGGCACCACCGTTGGCCTCGGCATTCGCATAGCCGACCACGATGGCCCGGTAGAAGCCCCAGAACAGGCCGGTCACCATGCTCAGGCCGACCAGCGCCACGGCGGCGATGCCGAGATCGATGAAGAAACCTGCCAGCGGTGGCACGGCACGCGGGGCGGCAGAGGCCGGGGGAACCGGCGGCGGGGCGGAGACCGGGGCGGAAGCGGACATCAGGTACCTGTGTTCAAGGATGAAGGCCGGCACACCTCCCCGTGCACCGGCCATGCCCGATTGTGTCAGATATCCAGGTTGGCGACCTTCAGCGCATTGTCTTCGATGAAGTCGCGACGCGGTTCGACGACATCGCCCATCAGGGTGCTGAAGATCTGGTCGGCAGCGACTGCATCTTCAATACGCACCTGCAGCAGGCGACGGGTCTCCGGGTTCACCGTGGTATCCCACAACTGCTCCGGATTCATTTCACCCAGACCCTTGAATCGCTGGATCTGACGGCCGCGCTTGGCCTCCTCGAGCAGCCAGTTCTGCGCCTTGGCGAAGCTGTCGACTTCGATCGACTTGGCGCCACGGGAGATGGTGGCGCCTTCGCGCACCAGGCCGTGCAGCAGTTTGGAGGCCTGGTGGATCGCACGCAGTTCACCGCTTTCGAACGCCGACATCGGCAGCACCTGGATGTGCTGTTCGCCCATATGGCGACGGGTCACCAGCACGGCGGCCGGGCGCTCGTCGTTGGGTTCCTGCAGTTCCAGGCTGAAGCGCGGGCTGCCCAGGCTGCCCTGGTTGAGGCGCTTGGCCAGCGCATCCAGGCCTTCGCCTTCGCCGGCATTGCGCAGGCTGTCCAGGTCCATCGGTACGAAATCAACCAGCGCTTCAAGCAGGTTGCGGTCGTAACGGTGGGCGTTGCGCTCGATCGAATCCAGCGCTGCAGCGTAGGCCAGCAGCAGCTTTTCCAGGGCCAGGCCTTCGATGCCCGGCTCGCCGGTGGCCGGCACCAGCGCTGCGTTTTCCACTGCACTGCTGGCCAGGTAGCTGTCCAGCGCCGGGTCGTCCTTCAGGTACAGCTCCTGCTTGCCCTGCTTGATCTTGTAGAGCGGCGGCAGGCCGATGTAGACGTAGCCACGCTCGATCAGCTCCGGCATCTGACGGTAGAAGAACGTCAGCAGCAGGGTGCGGATGTGGGCGCCGTCGACGTCGGCGTCGGTCATGATGATGATCTTGTGGTAGCGCAGCTTGTCCGGGTTGTACTCGTCGCGGCCGATGCCGGTACCCAGTGCGGTGATCAGCGTACCGACCTGGTCGGAGGACAGCATGCGGTCGAAGCGCGCGCGTTCCACGTTGAGAATCTTGCCGCGCAGCGGCAGCACCGCCTGGTTCTTGCGGTTGCGGCCCTGCTTGGCCGAGCCACCTGCCGAGTCACCCTCGACGATGAACAGTTCGGACAGCGCCGGGTCCTTTTCCTGGCAGTCGGCCAGCTTGCCCGGCAGGCCGGCGATGTCCAGCGCGCCCTTGCGGCGGGTCAGGTCGCGGGCCTTGCGCGCGGCTTCACGTGCACGCGCGGCATCAACGATCTTGCCGGCGATCGCCTTGGCTTCGTTGGGGTTTTCCTGCAGGAACTCTTCCAGGCGCGCGCCGAAGGCGTTTTCCACTGCCGGGCGCACGTCGGAGCTGACCAGCTTTTCCTTGGTCTGGCTGGAGAAGCTCGGGTCCGGCACTTTCACCGACAGCACTGCGATCATGCCTTCGCGCATGTCGTCGCCGGTCAGGTTGATCTTGGCCTGCTTGGCGATGCCGTTCTGCTCGATGTAGTTGTTGAGCACGCGGGTCAGCGCACCGCGGAAACCGGCCAGGTGGGTGCCGCCGTCCTTCTGCGGAATGTTGTTGGTGAAGCAGTACATCGTCTCCTGGTAGGAGTCGGTCCACTGCAGCGCCACGTCCACCACGATGCCGTTGTGCTCGCCGGTGACCGAAATCACGTTCGGGTGCAGCGGGGTCTTCAGCTGCGCCAGATGCTCCACGAAGCTGCGGATGCCGCCTTCGTAATGGAAGTCATCGCGACGGCCTTCGCCGCGCTCGTCGGCCAGGACAATCTTGACCCCGGAGTTCAGGAACGACAGTTCGCGCAGGCGACGGGCCAGGATGTCGTAGTGGAACTCCACGTTGTCGTGGAACGCAACGGTCGACGGCCAGAAGCGCACGGTGGTGCCGCGCTTGGTGGTGGCTTCCAGCTTTGCCAGCGCGGTTACGGCGGCGCCATTGCTGAATTCCTGCTGGTAGTGGAACCCGTTCTGGAACACATCCACCAGCAGCTTCTGCGACAGTGCGTTGACCACGCTGACGCCGACGCCGTGCAGGCCACCGGAAACCTTGTAGCTGTTGTCGTCGAACTTGCCGCCTGCATGCAGGACGGTCATCACCACCTCGGCGGCGGACACTTCGCGGCCGAGCTTGGCGCTCATCTGCTCGTGCTTACCGGTCGGGATACCGCGGCCGTTGTCGGATACCGAGACCGAGCCATCGACGTGGATCGTCACCGCCACGTGATCGGCATGGCCGGCCAGCGCTTCGTCGATCGAGTTGTCGACGACCTCGAACACCATGTGGTGCAGACCGGTGCCGTCATGCACGTCACCGATGTACATGCCGGGACGCTTGCGGACAGCCTCCAGGCCTTCCAGGGCGGTAATGCTGTTGGCGTCGTAATTGCCGTTGTTTGCCGGGGTGTTCTGTTCGTCGCTCATTGCGCTTGCCGTAGGCTCCGCAGGTCGGCCACCACTGGGAGTGGTGCGCCGAGAATGAAAGGATTCCAACCCGAATTATACCAGCCGGGGTCGAGCGGCCCTGGTGTGCCCACTATGGCACAGCCACGATCTGTGCATGTTCCACGTGGAACCGGGCGATGTGCGTCAAATCCTGCAGCGCTGCCGGCGTTTCGGTGGCAGTGATGAAGATCTGCGCCGGGCCAGTGAGCAGGCGCTCCAGTACCCGGCCCTGGTGGGTGCGATCCAGCTCGGATGCCAGATCATCCAGCGCGATCACCGGCCATTCGCCCCGTTGCTCCGCATAGTCTTCGGCCTGGGCCAGCAGGCAGGCCAAGGCCGTCAGCTTGGCCTGGCCACGGGACAGCGCGTCGCGGCCGGGAATGCTGTGGAAATCGACGCTCCAGTCCGCTCGGTGCGGACCCACCGAGGTATAGCCGGCCTGACGGTCGCGTTCCCGCGCCAGCAGCAGGGCATCGGCCAGAGGCAGTTCATGCCGGCGCCACCCGGGGCTCAGTTGCATGCCCTGGATGCCGAGTTGTGGTGCCAGGCTGGCAGCCAATGCGACAGTGCGCTGCTGCAGGCGCTCCAGGTAGTGCTGGCGTCGACTGGTCAGCGGCTCGCCGGCTTCAGCCAGCTCGTGATCCCATGTGTCCAGCATCCGCGAGGGCCCGCCCTGCTTGAGCAGGGCGTTGCGCTGCTTCAGTGCCCGCGAGTACCGGCGCCATAGGGAAAGAAAATCAGGTTCCACGTGGAACAAGCCCCAATCGAGGAAGCGGCGGCGCGGTTCGCCGCCACCGCTGACCAGCGCGTGGCTGCCAGGCTCGAAAGTCACCACGGCCAGCGCGGCACAGAGATTGCCGAGCTGAGCCACGTCTTCGCCATCCAGACGCCCCTTCCAGTCCTGCCCGCTGTGGCGCAAACCGGCCTTTCGACGGTGCGGCGGATGATTGGCCCGTTGCTCGTCCCATTCCACGAAGACCTCCAACGCCTCCTGGCCCTGACGGACCAGGCCATCGCGCACCCGTCCGCGGAAGCTGCGGCCATAGGCCATCAGATGCAGGGCCTCAAGCACACTGGTCTTTCCGGCGCCGTTGTCGCCAGTCAGCAGGTTCAAACCCGGCTGGGGCGACAGGTCCACCGCACTGAAACGACGCAGGTGATGCAAGGCGAGGCGGCGGATCTGCATGGGGCGCGAAAGACCATCCGCACGGAGCGGTCGAAGGGCAGGGAATCCATCAGCTTACTGCATCGGTCAAGCCGGACGCGGCGGTGCCGTCCTCCAGAGTGAACGCCTGCGTTCGCGGGTTCCACGTGGCACGCGGCCGCCGTCTTGGCCCGCCCGGGCTTGGAAGTGCGCGAAATTCCTTCAAATCTACCAAGGGGAGCGGGGTCCTGGCCCTCAGATTTCGCCGATTTCATTGGCCGTTTGACGATCTCATCGGCCGGTGTGGAGGTGCTGGGGCGGCCGAGGAGCCATCAAATTCTTCAAATCTGCGACCCCATCTACTGCGGGGTTCCACAGATTTCAAAGAATTCAAACCAGTCGTTCCACGCAGTCCACAGGAGGCCTGTATGACTTATACACAAGGTATGGGCAATCTGTGGATAAAAAAGGCCTTTTGCTTGGCCGGTGAAACTATCCACAGGTTCCCCCCCAGCCTGAGGGGTCTCTATACAGGGGGTTTCAGCTACATAAAACCCTTACAAATCATACACATAAATGGTTTTTCCACGAAATCTGGCCTTACCATCACCACCAGGCTTTAGATTTATACCCAGATTTAGAAGCTAGGCTCGGCTCGATTCGGCGCAGACCTGGGCTGTGGACAGACACGTTTGCACACACCGGGCCTCTGCAGCAGATACGTCAATCTGATCGGACACACAGCGACCGGACGTGCCTCCCGGACAACCAACGACGTATGCGATGGGATGAGACGAAGTCCGCGCCCACACCGACGTCCAACGCCCAAGCCAATACTGTCCGATAACGCGGCTGCAATCGGTTGGGATCCCTGCCCGGCAACCGATGCTCCACGTGGAACAAAAAAAACGCCCGGGAAATCCCGGGCGTCGTTCGGTTCCACGTGGAACAGCGCTGCTGTCAGAGGCGCAGCGGCATGACCACGTGACGCGACTTCTCACTGCTGGATTCACGCACCAGCGCCGACGAGTTGGAGTCGCGCAGCTGGATGATCACTTCCTCGTCGCGCAGAGCGGACAGGGCATCCAGCAGGTAGTTCACGTTGAAGCCGATGGCCAGGTCGCTGACCGTGGTGTCGGCTTCGATCTCTTCCTGGGCTTCTTCCTGCTCAGGGTTGTGCGCGCTGATCTTCAGGTTGCCCGGCGAAACTTCCACGCGGATACCGCGGTACTTCTCGTTGGACAGAATCGCGGCACGCTGCAACGAGGCGCGCAGCGCTTCGCGATCCACCTTCACCTCGCGATCGGCACCGATCGGGATTACCGCTTCGTAATCCGGGAAGCGACCGTCGATCAACTTCGAGGTGAAGGTGACATCGTCGCGCTTGACGCGGACGTGGCTGCGGCCAACTTCCAGCTCGATCTCGCGATCGCCGCTTTCCAGCAGGCGCTGCAGTTCGGTCACGCCCTTGCGCGGCACGATGATCTGGCGCTTCGAACCGCTGGGCTTGGCCAGGTCGGTTTCACACAGGGCCAGGCGGTGACCGTCGGTGGCGACGGTACGCAGCGCATCACCGCGCAGGTCGAACAGCAGGCCGTTGAGGTAGTAGCGCACGTCCTGCTGGGCCATCGCGAACGCGGTGCGCTCGATCAGTTCCTTCAGGGTCGCTTCGCCAATGGCCACGCGCTCGGTGGCTTCCACCTCGTCCACCGACGGGAAGTCGTTGGAGGGCAGGGTGGCCAGGGTGAAGCGGCTGCGGCCTGCTTGTACGGTGATCTTGTCACCGGTCTGCGAGACGGTGATCCGGCTGCCGTCGGGCAGGGCGCGGATGATCTCGAACAGCTTGCGGGCGGGAATGGTGGTTTCGCCGTCCTGGGCATCTTCAACCGCGATCCGCGACACCATCTCCACTTCCAGGTCGGTACCGGTCAGCGACAGCTGGCCGTTCTGCACCTGGACCAGGAAATTGGCCAGAACCGGAAGGGTCTGGCGGCGTTCGACCACGTTGACGACCTGTGCCAACGGCTTGAGAAAGGCTTCGCGCTGCAGTGTGAAACGCATGTGGTTCCGTGCCCCTATGCTTTAAAAAATGTGGAATAAATCAAAAGCTTGGTGGTGCTGGTAGAGACAGAATCGCTGGAAAACAACGCTAAGTCTTTGTAAATAAAAGAATTTCAGACCTCGAAACCCTCTGTATTACCGACCCCCAGGGGGTGGGGAAAGCTGTGGATAAAACCGACGCGATTTCAGACGCCATTTTTATCCACAACGTGTCCCGCGCTTGCTACCGGATTCTGCACCGTTTTGTGCGATGACGCCTCATCGGCATCCGTGCATCATTCGCTCAGCTTCCGGATCAGCTTGTCCCAGTCCTCGCGGAGCTTGCCGTCGGTTTCCATCAGGGTCCGGATCTGGCGGCAGGCATGCAGCACCGTGGTGTGATCGCGACCGGCAAAGGCATCGCCGATCTCGGGCAGGCTGTGCTCGGTCAGTTCCTTGGTCAGGGCCATGGCAACCTGGCGCGGGCGGGCCAGCGAGCGGGTCCGACGCTTCGACAACAGATCCTTGATCTGCAGGCCGTAGTAGTCGGCAACGGTTTTCTGGATGTTGGGAATGCTGATCGCCTGCTGCTGGGCGCGCAGCAGGTCGCGCAGGGTTTCCTGGGCGAATTCGGTGGTGATCGCGCGGCCGGTGAAATTGGCGCGGGCGGTCAGGGTATTCAGCGCACCCTCGAGGTCGCGCACGTTGGAGCGCATTTTCTTGGCGATCAGGAATGCAACATCATCGGGAATCTCGGCACCGCGTTCGCGCGCCTTGGCCAGCACGATCGCGGCGCGGGTCTCGAAGTCCGGCGGTTCGATCGCGACCGACAGGCCCCAGGCAAGCCGCGACTTCAGGCGCGCTTCCAGGCCTTCGACCTCGCGCGGATAGCGGTCGCAGGTCAGGATGATCTGCTGCTTGCCATCGAAGAGTGCGTTGAAGGTGTGGAAGAACTCTTCCTGGGTGCGGTCCTTGCCGGCGAAGAACTGGATGTCATCGATCAGCAGCGCGTCCACCTGCTGGAACTGGCGCTTGAACTGATCCATGGTCTTTTCCTGCAGGGCCCGGATCATCGCGCTGAAGAACTGCTCCGAACGCAGGTACAGCACCTTCGCGCCCGGATTGGCCTGGCGCATGGCATTGCCGGCGGCGAACATCAGGTGGGTCTTGCCCAGGCCGGTGCCTCCGTACAGCAGCAGCGGGTTGTGCGCGCGGTCGCCCGGCTTCTGCGCTGCCTGGAAGGCCGCGGCCAGGCCCAGCTGGTTACTGCGGCCTTCGACGAAGTTGGCGAAGGTGTAGTGGTTGTCCAGGTTGCCGGCAAAGGGCACCTGCGGTTCGCTGGAAACCTGCGCCGACGGCGTGGAAACCGGTGCGTTCTGCGCCTCCACGGGCCGCGGGCGCGAGCCGATTTCAAGAAAAACGTCGCTGAAACCGGCGAAATGGGCCAGCAGCTCGCGGATCCGCGCCAGGTACAGCTCGCGGACCTGATCGACGATGAAGGCATTCGGTGCATACAGCACCAGGCTGTCCACGCGCAGATCGGCCTGCAGCGGCTTCAACCAGGTGTGAACGTCTTCCGGCGGGAACTCCGCTTCGAGGCGCTCGAGACTACGGGACCAGGCATCCATCAGCAATAATCGTCCGGTGGCCGGGGCATGGACGCGACAAGGCGCCCAAACACAGGCCGGAAAGGGGGGAAATGGATGGCTCAGACTACCACCGAGCGCCCGCCTTCGGAATGCTTGTCCCCTACTTATTCACAAAAACATCCACAGCTATTGCACAGGCCGGTGAATTCGCGTAGCTGCCAGGGCTTGACGCGGGGTAGGGTACCTCTCTAGAATTTCCGGTTCTTTCCGTCCCATTCATACGAGAGGCCCCCAATGGCCACGAAGCGCACCTACCAGCCCAGCAACCTCAAGCGTAAGCGCGACCACGGCTTCCGTGCCCGTATGAAGACCGCTGACGGCCGCAAGATCCTGTCGCGTCGCCGCGCCAAGGGCCGCAAAGTCCTGAGCGCCTGATTGCCATGCCGCACCTTGCGGCAGACGCAATCCCTTCGACAGTGAATACTGCAGACCCGCGCAAGCGATTCCCTCGCTCTGCGCGGGTTCGCACGCGTGCCGAATACTCAACGGTCTTCAACGGCGCCCGCCGTGTGTCCGATCCGCTGATGACCCTGCACTGGCTGCCGGCCGACCGGCCGGCCAGGCTGGGTCTGGCGGTTTCCCGCAAGGTCGATCCGAACGCCGTGGGGCGTAACCGGATCAAGCGCGTCCTGCGCGACATCCTGCGTCAGACACGTACCGAAATCCAGCCAGGCGACTTCGTCGTCGTGGCCCGTAGTGCTGCGCGTTCCGCCAGCAACGACGAGATCCGCCAGGCCTTCCTGCGCCTGCTGCGGCGCCTGCGTGCATTGCCCGCGCCGGGCGTGGACGGCACAATGCCGCCGCCTGATGGCATCGCAATTCCTTCTTTGACCGAGCCGGCATCGCGTCCCGGCCCCGCCGAGCCTGTCCGCTGATGAACCAGACCCGCGTATTTCTCATTTTTGCCTGGCTGATGGTGGCCGTGCTGCTGTGGATGGAGTGGAGCCGTGAAAAGGCTGCTCCGACCCCGGCACCGACGACCACGTCGGCCCCGGCCGCCGCACAGAGTGTTCCGGGCGCCGCTCCGGGCGCGATCCCCAACGCCCAGGTACCGGGTGCTCCGGGCCAGGCCGCCACGCAGGCCCAGGCCAGCGCCACCCCCGCCGCCCAGCGCGTGACCGTCACCACCGACGTGCTGCGCCTGGTGCTTGATGGTGGCCGCGTGCTCGACGCCGAGCTGCTGCAGTTCCCGCAGACCAAGGACGAAGGCAGCCCGCCGGTCCGCCTGCTGACTGAAGATCCCGCACATCCGTACAGCGCGATCAGCGGCTGGGCCAGCGAAGACAAGAACACTCCGGTTCCCGGCGCCGACGGCTTCAAGCTGGTGGGTGACACCAAGGACTTCGTGCTGGCCAAGGGCCAGGACGAACTGCAGGTCCCGTTCGTGTGGACCGCCGACAACGGCGTGACCATCAAGCGCACCCTGACCGTCTCGCGCAATGAGTACGCCGTGCGCTTCAAGGATGAAGTCAGCAACGCCGGCACCGCACCGTGGAACGGCTACGTCTACCGCACCCTGGACCGCACCCCGACCATCCTGTCGCGGAGCATGACCAACCCGGATTCGTTCAGCTTCAACGGCGCCACCTGGTACGACAACGACAAGAAGTACCAGCGTCGTGCGTTCAAGGATTACCTGGAAGACGGCACGCTGAACCAGAACATCACCGGCGGCTGGCTGGCGATGCTGCAGCACCACTTCTTCACCGCCTGGATCCCGCAGAAGGACCAGACCTCGCACTATGTGCTGTCGCAGGTGGCCGGTCGTGACCTGATCGAAGCGCGTGGTCCGGCCTTCACCGTGGCCCCGGGCCAGTCCACCAGCACCGAAGCGCGCCTGTGGGTGGGCCCGAAGCTGGTGAACCTGATTGCCAAGGAAGACGTGCCGGGCCTGGACCGCGTGGTCGACTACAGCCGCTTCTCGATGATGGCGGTGATCGGCCAGGGCCTGTTCTGGGTGCTCAACCAGGTGCACAAGCTGGTCGGCAACTGGGGCTGGGCGATCGTCGGCCTGGTGGTGCTGCTGAAGCTGGTGCTGTACCCGCTGTCGGCCGTGCAGTACAAGAGCGGCGCCAAGATGCGTCGCTTCCAGCCGCGGATCGCGCAGTTGAAGGAACGCTATGGCGACGACCGCCAGAAGTTCCAGACCGCGATGATGGAGCTGTACAAGAAGGAAAAGATCAATCCGATGGGCGGCTGCCTGCCGATCCTCATCCAGATGCCGATCTTCTTCGCCCTGTACTGGGTGCTGGTGGAGTCGGTCGAGCTGCGCCAGGCGCCGTGGCTGGGCTGGATCCAGGATCTGACCGCGCGCGACCCGTACTTCATCCTGCCGGTGATCAACGTGGCGGTGATGTGGTTCACCCAGAAGCTGACCCCGGCACCGGGCATGGACCCGATGCAGCAGAAGATGATGCAGTTCATGCCGCTGGTGTTCGGCGTCATGATGGCCTTCATGCCGTCCGGCCTGGTCCTGTACTGGGTGGTCAACGGCGGCCTGGGCCTGCTGCAGCAGTGGTGGATGACCAAGCGTCATGGCGGCGAGCCGGTCCCGGCCACCACCGCTCCGGCCCCGGTCAAGAAGAAGTAACCGGTAGAGCCGGCCGCTGGCCGGCTGACCTCAGCAGAAGCCCGCCGCAAGGCGGGCTTTTCGCATGCGGCGTTAGAATCGCCGGCACACCGTTTCTCCCACCTCCGAGTCCGCCATGCCGCGTGCGTCGTCGTTCCGCTTGTTCCTGCCCTCGCTGCTGTTGACCCTGGCCGTAGCGGGCTGTGGCGACAAGGACGCGAAGGCGCCGGCGAGCACGGTCACCCAGCCCAGTGCGCAGGCCGCCGCCGCTGCCGATCCGGCCGCCGCGCCGTTGCTGGCCGCGCTGCAGAAGCAGCTCGACGGCTACCGCCGGATCATCGTGCTGCTGGCCGACGAAGCACAGCAGAGCGCCGCCGACCGCGGCACCTCCACGCGCGTGGGCCAGCAGCTGTTCCACGATGGCCTGGAACAGCGCGCGGCCATCGCCGCGCAGTTCGACACCTTGCTGCGCGGCGCCAGTCCGCAGCGCTTCGCCACCCTCGGCATCGTGCTGGACTACATCGAGTCGGCGCCGGAACTGTTCGACGCCGACCGCCTGGCCTTCCGCGAAGTGCTGCGTGACCTGCATGAGCGGGTCGGCACCGATTCGTCGCTGCCGGCGGTGAAGCTGCACCAGCGCATCGGTGAGGACCTGGAAGCGCTTGATGAGATCGAGCGCAACTACAACCAGGAGCTGACCCGTATCTTCAGCCGCTTCGAGCGCACCCGCGCCATCGAGTTGAAGCGTGAGAAGTGGGACGACTACATCGCCCACCTGCACAAGGACTACAGCCGCGAAGCGATCCTGCGCGACTACGGCGTGATCGAGCCATACCCGATGTCGATGAAGGACAGCGACCGCGAGATCTTCGGCCGCGACCTGCCGGCCAGGACCGTGGTGCTGACTTTCGACGATGGCCCGCACAAGGCCTATACCGATGAAGTGGTGGCCATCCTCAAGCGCTACGACGTGCCGGGCGTGTTCTTCGAAGTGGGCCGCAACCTGGGCACGGTCGAGGCCGATGGCAAGGTCAGCCTCGGCCCGATGGCGAAGATCAGCCGCAACCTGATGGAAGAAGGCTATGCGGTCGGCAACCACAGCCTGACCCACGCCCAGCTGTCGCGCACCACCGGTGACGCGCTGCGCCAGCAGGTGCTCGACACCGACACGCTGCTGAAGGATGTCGACAGCAAGCGCGCGCCGCTGTTCCGCTTCCCGTACGGTGCGCGCAACGCCGAAGGCCTGCAGCTGCTCAACGAGGCCGGGCTGAAGTCGATCATGTGGAACATCGACTCGATGGACTGGGCCGATCCGGTGCCGGAATCGATCGTGCAGCGCGTGCTCGACCAGGTGAACAAGGAACAGCGCGGCATCATCCTGTTCCACGACATCCACGACCGTGCGGTGAAGGCGCTGCCGCAGATCCTGGACCGGCTGATCGCCGAGGGTTACCAGTTCGCCGGCTGGAACGGCCGCGATTTCACCGTCGCCCGTGCGCGCAAGGGCGATGCCGGTGCCGCCACCGTCACCACCGGCTATGAAAAGTCGTGGGCGATCGTGGTCGGCATCGACACCTACGCCAAGTGGCCGAAGCTGGAATACGCCAGCCATGACGCGCAGGCGGTGGCCGATACGCTGACCGGGCAGTTCGGCTTCCCGTCCTCGCAGGTGATCGTGCTGAAGAACGAGCAGGCCACCCGCAACAACATCCTGGCCGCGTTCCACGACCGCTTGGCTGATGACCGCACCGGCAAGAACGACCGCGTGTTCGTGTTCTTCGCCGGCCATGGTGCGACCCGCCAGCTCGCGTCCGGGCGCGACCTCGGCTACATCATCCCCGTCGATTCGGACCCGAAGGAATTCGCCACCGACGCCATCGCAATGACCGACATCCAGAACATTGCCGAGAGCATGCAGGCCAAGCATGTGATGTTCGTGATGGATGCCTGCTACAGCGGCCTGGGCCTGACCCGCGGTGGCCCGTCGTCGTCCTCGTTCCTGCGCGAGAACGCGCGCCGCAGCGCGCGGCAGATGCTGACCGCTGGCGGTGCCGACCAGCAGGTGGCCGATGCCGGGCCCAATGGCCACTCGGTGTTCACCTGGGTGCTGCTGCAGGCATTGGCCGGCAAGGGCGACCTCAACGGCGATGGGCTGATCACCGGTACCGAATTGGCCGCCTACGTTGCGCCGGCCGTCTCAGCCGTTTCACACCAGACCCCGGCGTTCGGCAGCCTGCCCGGTTCGCAGGGCGGCGAGTTCGTGTTCCAGGTGCCGGACAGCCAGGAGTTCCTCAATGCCGATACGCGCCAGTTGACCGCCGATGCGATCGCACTGAACAACAAGGTTGAAGCCGCCAGCGAAGCCAAGGGCAGCCAGGCGCCGGTGACGGTGGCCGACCTGCAGGGCGGCAAGGCCAAGCTGGTGGTGCCCACTGCGGGCCCGGCGTCGGATCGCCAGCGCGCGCAGCAGGCCAACGACCGCGGCCTGCAGCTGTACCGCGAGAAGCAGTACGACGAGGCGGTGGCGCAGTTCACCGAGGCACTGAAGCTGCGTCCGGACTTCGCCCAGGCCGCCAACAACCTCGGCTTCGTCTACTACCGCCAGCAGCGCTATGCCGAAGCGGCGCGCTGGCTGGAGAACACGCTGAAGATCGACCCCTCGCGTGCAGTGGCCTATCTCAACCTGGGTGATGCCTACTTCAACGCCGGCGACAAGGCCAAGGCCAAGCAGGCCTACACCACCTACCTGGCCTTGCAGCCGCAGGGCAGTGGCGCGGCCCAGGCGCGCGCACAGCTGGAGAAGCTCTGAGCCATGAACGACGCGATCCGCACCGACACCATCGTCGCCATCGCCAGCGCCCCTGGTGCCGGCGGTGTCGGCCTGCTGCGCCTGTCCGGCCCGCGTGCTGCAGCCATCGCCAATGCACTGGGCGCACCTGCACTGCGTCCGCGCCACGCGCACTACGCGCGCCTGCGTGATGCCGACGGCGAGGTCATCGACGATGGCATCGTGCTGTGGTTCCCGGCACCGAACAGCTTCACCGGAGAGGAAGTGGTGGAACTGCAGGGCCATGGCAGCCCGGTGCTGCTGCAGCAGCTGGTCGCGCGCTGCATCGCGCTCGGCGCGCGCCAGGCGCGGCCGGGTGAGTTCAGTGAACGGGCATTCCTCAACGGCAAGCTCGACCTGGCCCAGGCCGAGGCCATCGCCGACCTGATCGCCGCGGGCGACAACCGCGCCGCGCGCGCAGCACGTCGCTCGCTGGATGGCGTGTTCTCGCGCCGCATCGACGCCGTGGTCGAGCAGCTGGTGCTGCTGCGCATCCACGTGGAAGCGGCCATCGATTTTGCCGACGAACCGCTGGATACGCTCGGTGGCGCGCAGGTGCGGCGTGGGCTGGAACAGGCGCGCAGCGATCTGGCCCTGCTGCGCCGCGATGCCGAACGCGGCCGTCGCCTGCGCGATGGCCTGCACGCGGTGCTGATCGGTCCGCCGAACGCCGGCAAGAGTTCACTGCTCAACGCGCTGGCCGGCAGCGAACGCGCCATCGTCACCGACATCGCCGGTACCACCCGCGACACCCTGCGCGAAACCATCCGCCTGGACGGCCTGGAGCTGACCCTGGTCGACACCGCTGGCCTGCGCGACGGCGGCGACGCCATCGAGCGCGAAGGCATGCGCCGCGCGCATGTGGAAATCGAGCGCACCGACCTGGCGTTGATCGTGCTGGATGCGCGCGATCCCGCCGCCGGTGAAGCTGCACTGGGCGATGCCGTGGCGGCGGTGCCGCACAAGGTCTACATCCACAACAAGTCGGATCTGCTGGATGCGCTGCCGTCGCTGGATGATCCGGATCGGGTGCATGTATCGGCCGCCACCGGCGCCGGGCTCGACGATCTGCACGCGCGCCTGCGCAACATCGCCAGCGCCGGGGCAGGGGAGCAGGTGGATGGCGAGTTCTCCGCCCGCACCCGCCACGTGGATGCGATCGAGCGCGCGCAGGAGCATGCGCAGCGCGCCGATGGCGAGCTGGCGCACGAGCACCTGGAACTGGCCGCCGAGGAACTACGGCTGGCGCATGACGCGCTGGGCGAGATCACCGGGCAGATGAGTGCCGATGACCTGCTGGGCAGGATCTTCTCCAGTTTCTGCATCGGCAAGTAACACGGGGTCAGATCCCCAAAGGGGCTCTGAACCTGCACGGTTCCGCCACGGGGTCGGAGCCCCTGCGCGGATCCGACCCCAGGTCCCCCACCTGTCACATTGCCGCCGCATACTGACGCCCATCACATACCGCTTGGGGAAGTCGCAGTGAAGTCGTGGGGTTGTGCGTTGCTGTTGTCGCTGGCCGTGGCACCATCGGTGGCCATGAGTGCTGAATCCTCCACCCCGGCCGCACCCAGGGTATCGGTCTACGGCCATCGCGGCGCAAGCGCGCTGCTGCCCGAGCACACCCTGGCGTCGTACGCGCAGGCGATCGCCGATGGCGCCGACTACATCGAACCGGACCTGGTGATGACCAAGGACGGGGTGATGGTGGCGCGCCATGAGAACGAGATCGGTGGCACCACCGACGTCGCCTCGCATCCGGAGTTCGCCAACCGCCGCACCCGCAAGGTCATTGATGGGCAGCAGGTCGAGGGCTGGTTCACCGAAGACTTCACCCTGGCCGAGCTGAAGACCCTGTACGCCCGTGAGCGCCTGCCGGAGCTGCGCAGCACCGCCTATGACGGGCAGTTCCGCATCGCCAGCCTGGACGAGATCCTGGCCTTCCTGGTGCAGCAGGCCGGACGTGCCAACCGCGGCATCGGCCTGGTGCCGGAGATCAAGCACCCGACCTACTTCCAGTCCATCGGCTTGCCGATGGAAGACAAACTGCTGGCCGCGCTGCGTGGCAATGCCTATACCAACGTCGGCCCGGTCACCGTCCAGTCCTTCGAGACCGCCAACCTGCGCTACCTGCGCGGCAAGATCGGCCGCGACAGCAACATCCGCCTGCTGCAGCTGCTGTGGAAGGGAGATACCCAGCCGGCCGACATCGCCAAGGCCGGCGGCACGCTGACCTACGCGCAGATGATGACCCCGGCGGGCCTGAAGGATATCGCCACCTACGCTGATGGCATCGGCCCGGAGCTGCGTTCGATCATTCCGCTCGATGCCAAGGGGGCGCTGGGCGTGCCGACCTCGCTGGTCGGTGATGCACACGCTGCCGGCCTGATGGTGATCCCGTACACGTTCCGCCCGGAGAACCACTTCCAGGCCAGCAACCTGCGCAACGGCGCCGACACCGTGCGCAATGCCGAGGGGTCGATTGCCGAGATGCGCGCCTATCTGGCCACCGGCATCGATGCGTTCTTCACCGATGACCCGGCGTTGGGCCGGCAGGCGGTGGATGGGATGGGCGCTGCGGGGAACGCGGCGGACTGATCTGCAGAGGTCCGCGCGCCCGGGTAGGTGCCAACCTTGGTTGGCATGCAGCAGGAGCGCCGACCAGGGTCGGCCACTACCGGTTCATGAGGTTGCCGGCCAGCGGCCGGCACCACCGTGACCTCAGCCGCGCGGCTCGTCCGGGCGGCGGAACGGAATCACCACGTAGTCCTGACCCTCGCGCGGCTGCCACAGCACCGGCACGCGCTGCGGTGACGGCGGCTCCAGCTCGTCGTCGGGCAGCGGCCCGATCGATTCTTCTTCATCTTCCCAGCTGTAGCGCTGGCGCGGCGGCAGCGGGTCGGCGTTGCGGAACAGCAGCGCGGCGATGATGCCGGCGAAGGCGCCGCCCATATGGGACTGCCAGGACACGCCATCGGCGTGCGGCAGGATGGTCATCAGCATGCCGCCATAGAACAGCATGCCGATCAGGCCGGTGGCGATGGCCGCGCGGTCGCGGCGCAGCAGGCCAAGGCTGGCCAGCAGGAACATCAGGCCATGGGTCACGCCGCTGGCGCCCAGATGCACGCTGCCGGGGTTGCCCAGCATCCATGCGCCGAGGCCCGAACCCAGCCACAGCAGGGGCAGGGCGCGCACGGTGGCCTTCGGGTAGACGCTGCCGGCCAGCGTGCCCAGGATCAGGATCGCGATGCTGTTGGCGGCGATGTGCTCGACCGAGGCATGCAGCAGCGGGCCACCGATCAGGCCGAGCAGGCCCTTGGCGTCCAGCGGCGCCACCGCCCAGGGGCGCCAGTCGAACGTGCCCTGCAGGGCGAACACGACCACCAGTACCAGCACGGCGGCCAGGCTGACGTTGAACGCCCGCAGGATGCGCGAGCGGTCATTGCGGGGGGCCGGCGCATCGCCGGCGGGCAGGGGCGCGTTGTTGTCCATACCTCAAGCAATGGCGGTGGCCGGCGCGAAACCAAGGCCACTGTTGCGGGAGAGTGGGTGCGGCCGACGGGACAATCCCGCCGGCCGCGTCTTCCCGCCGCCCAGGCTCAGGCGTGGCCCGAGCCTTCCTTCGGCGGGTACTTCAGGCTCAGCACCACGGTGGCGGCGATGATCACCGCGACCACGCCCAGCGAGACCGGAGTCGGGATCTTGAACAGGTCGATGATCATCATCTTGATGCCGATGAAGCCCAGCACCAGCGCCAGGCCGTACGGCAGCAGGTGGAAGCGGTCGGCCATGCCGGCCAGCAGGAAGAACATCGCACGCAGGCCCAGCACCGCGAACACGTTGGAGGTAAGCACGATGAACGGGTCGGTGGTGATCGCGAAAATCGCCGGGATGCTGTCCACCGCGAAGATCACGTCGGTGACTGCGATCAGGATCAGCACCGCGAACAGCGGGGTGAACCAGCGCACGCCATCACGCGTCACGCTCAGCGCGTTGCCTTCGTAGTTCGGCAGCAGGCGCAGGTGCTTGCGCATCCAGCGCAGGGCCGGGTTGCTCTCAAGATCCGGCTCCTGGCCGGCGGCGAACCACATCTTCCAGCCGGTGAACAGAAGGAAGGCGCCGAACACGTAGAGCAGCCAATGGAACTGGCTGATCAGCACGCTGCCAGCGAAGATCATGATCGTACGCAGCACGATCGCACCCAGGATGCCGATGATCAGCACCTTCTGGCGCTGCTCCTCCGGCACCGCGAAGTAGCTCATGATCATCAGGAAGACGAAGATGTTGTCTACCGCCAGTGCCTTCTCGACCAGGTAGCCGGTCAGGAACTCCAGGCCGACCTTGTTGGCCACCACCTGGCCGGCGGTCTCGTTGAGGTAGTACCAGAGACCGGCGTTGAACAGCAGGGCCAGCGCGACCCAGCCGATGGACCACCACAGGGCCTCCTTGAAAGTGACCTTGTGCGGGCCACCGTGGCGCATCAAGACGAGGTCGACCAGCAGGGCGATGACCACCACCGCTGCGAAGCCGCCCCACAACCACACGTTACCGATCGTCTGCATTGGGAATGTCCGTTGGAAAAGTGAATGCCAGGCCGGACGGCGAGGATCTGCAACGGAGGATCGGGAGGGGGATCCAGGGACAGAGCTTCGCCGGTACGGCGAAGGTCTCGCTCGCAGTTCCAGTCGGCTGGAACTGCCGTTGCACCGGAGCCTGCGGGCTCGAAATGACGGCGACAACGTCTGGGAGCTACTCCCCTTCTGGCGCCGATTCTGCCGTCTGCCCGGGCCGCCGTCAAATGGGGAGGCCAGGGGTCGGATCCCCAAAGGGGCTCCGACCCCATCGTCGCCACACTGGGGTCAGTGCCCCTGCGGGGATCTGACCCCGGCGCCCGGTTTACAATAGGTGGATGAATACCCCCCTTCCGATTGTCCGCCTCAAGAACGCGTGGCGTTCCAGCCACCCGTGGATATTCCAGAAACTGGTCGAGAAGCCGACCGTCCGGCCCAAGCCCGGTTCCATCGTCGACGTGGTCGGCATCGATGGCGAGTTCATTGGCCGGGGGTTCTACAACGGGCACTCGCGCATTGCCGTGCGCATCCTTGAAACCGATCAGCACGTGCCGGTCGATGCCGGCTGGTTCTCGCGCAAGATCGCCCAGGCGGTGTCGCTGCGCCGTGAGGTGCTCAAGCTCGATGCGGTCTCCGATGCCTGGCGCGTGGTGCACAGCGAAGGCGATGGCCTGTCCGGCCTGGTGGTGGATCGCTACGGCGACCTGGTGGTGGTGGAGTTCTTCGCCGCCGGCATGTTCCGCCACCGCGAGTGGATCTACGACGCGCTGCGCGAGCAGTTCCCGGGCTGCCGTTTCCACAGCTTCGCCGACGAGCACGTGCAGAAGCAGGAGAGCTTCGACTTCCACGGCAACACCACCACCGAAGCGGCGGTGATCACCGAGTACGGCATCAGGTTCCGTGCCGACCCGGCCGGCGCGCACAAGACCGGCTTCTTTGCCGACCAGCGCGAAAACCGCCAATGGCTGAGCCAGCAGGTGGAAGGCAAGAGCGTGCTGGACCTGTGCTGCAACACCGGCGGCTTCGCCGTGTACGCAGCAGCGCGTGGCGCTTCGGACGTGGTCGGCATCGACATCGATGAGGACGTCATCCAGATCGCCAAGGGCAATTCGCGCCTGAACAACGTGCGCCCGAAATTCGTCCAGTCCGACATCTTCCCGTGGCTGCGCGACGCTGCCAACCGTGGTGAGCAGTACGACGTGGTGATCCTGGACCCGGCGAAGATGACCCGCGACCGTGACCAGGTGATCACCGCGCTGAAGAAGTACCTGGACATGAACAAGCTGGCGCTGGGCGTGGTCAAGCCCGGTGGCCTGTTCGCCACGTTCTCCTGCACCGGCCTGGTGGCCGAGGATCAGTTCCTCGACATGCTGCGCCGCGCGGCGTACTTCTCCGGCCGCACGATCCAGATCCTGAAGGTGGCCGGTGCCGGTCCGGACCATCCGTTCATGGCCCACGTGCAGGAATCGCGTTACCTCAAGGCCGTGTTCTGCCGCGTGGTCGACTGATTCGCCGATACCTGTAGAGCCGAGCCCACGCTCGGCTGATCTGCCCGGCGGAGATGCGCCGGGCATGAATCATCTCCACTGCCCGGCGGCAAGCTTCCCGCGCATTGCGATGCGTAGGTGAAAATGGCGCCCCATTGATCAGGGGGCGCGGCTCGGCTCTACAAATTGGCCGGGCTCGGCGCTATGGTCGGCTCTTCCCAACACCGGTAAGAGCCCATGCCATCGTTGCGCCACCTGTCCGTCGTGCTTGCCGTGGCGCTGTGCGCACCGCTGTCGGCCCACGCCATCGAGTTCAGCACGCAGGAACTGGCCCGCGCCAAGTCCCTGCAGCAGCGCCTGGTCACGCTCGACAGCCATCTGGATACGCCGGCCAACTTCGGCCGCAGCGGCTTTGACATCGAGCAGCGTCACGACCGCAACGCCCTTTCGCAGGTGGATTACCCGCGCATGGTCGAAGGCGCGCTGGACGGCGGCTTCTGGGCGATCTACACCGATCAGGGCGACCGCAGCGCCGCCGCGCATCTGGCCGAGCGTGACCATGGCCTGCAGCGGCTGATGCAGATCCGCGAAATGCTGGCCGCCAACCCCGAGCGTTTCGCGCTGGCATTGACCGCCGATGATGCGGCGCGGATCAAGGCGGCTGGCAAGCGCGTGGTCTACATCAGCATGGAAAACGCCAGCCCGCTGGTGGCCGACCCCAGCCTGCTCTCGTTCTACCATCGCGCCGGCCTGCGCCTGCTCAGCACCGTGCACTTCGCCAACAACGAGTTCGCCGATTCGGCCACCGACCCCAAGGGGGCGGAGTGGAAAGGCTTGAGTCCGGCCGGAAAGGACCTGGTGCGGCAGGCGGTGAAGCTGGGCATCGTCATCGACCAGTCGCATGCCTCTGATGCGGTGTTCGATGACCTGCTGGCAATGATGCCGGTGCCGTTCGTGCTCTCGCACAGCTCGGCCAAGGCCATCTACGACCACCCGCGCAACCTCGACGATGCGCGCCTGCGCAAGCTGGCCAAGGCCGGTGGCGTGATCCAGGTCAATGCCTATGGGGGTTACCTGATCGACACGGCCAAGACCCCCGAGCGCAAGCAGGCCGAGGAAGCGCTCAGCAAGCAGCTGGGCGGCTGGGAAGGCATGGGCATCGAGCAGGGCGTCGCGCTGCTCAAGGCCGAGCAGGCGCTGGACCACGAGCACCCGGTGCGCCACGCCAGCCTGGACGACTTCTTCGCCCACTTCGAGCACATCCTCAAGGTGGCCGGCCCCGAACACGTGGGCATCGGCCTGGACTGGGATGGCGGCGGCGGCCTGAGCGATCTGCCTGATGTCAGCCAGCTGCCGAAGATTACCGCCTGGCTGCTGCGCAAGGGCTACACCGAGCAGCAGATTGCCGGCATCTGGGGCGGCAACCTGCTGCGGGTGATGCGTCAGGCGCAGGAGTACGCCGCTGCTCCGTAGAGTCGAGCCATGCTCGACTGCTTTCGATAGGCACCGCGTGAGTCGAGCATGGCTCGACTCCACAGAGGGGCGCCGGGCCATGCCCGGCGGCGCCCTTATTTCGCGATCAGCGCATGGCGGCGGCTGTACAGGAAATACAGCACCAGGCCGGCCAGGTTCCACAGCAGGAAGTACAGCTGGGTGCTGTGCGGCAGGCTGATGAACAGGTAGATGCAGCCCAGCGCGGCCAGCGGGCCGACCACGAAGGCCAGCGGCGTGCGGAAGGTGCGCTCGCGGTTCGGCTCGCGCAGGCGCAGCACCACCAGGCAGATGCCCACTGCGGTGAACGCGGCCAGGGTACCGGCGTTGGCCAGCGCGGCGATCTCGTCCAGGCGCGCCACACCGGCCAGCGCCGACACCACCACCGCGGTGAACAGCGTGGTCGCCACCGGCGTGCCGGTGCGTGCGTTGACCTTGGACAGGCCACGCGGCAGCAGGCCGTCGCGGCTCATCACGAAGAAGATGCGGCTCTGGCCGTACAGGAAGGCCAGCAGCACCGTCGGCAGCGCGATGATCGCGATCACGCCGATCACCATCGCGGCGGTCGGATGGCCCAGCTGGCGCATGATCAGCGCCAGCGGCTCGGCGCTGTGGCCGAACACGGCGTAGCTCATCGCACCCACGGCGGCCAGCGCCACCAGCACGTAGACGATGGTGCAGCCGATCATCGAACCGATGATGCCGATCGACAGGTCACGGCCCGGGTTCTTGGTTTCCTCGGCAGCGGTGGAGATCGCATCGAAGCCGTAGAAGGCGAAGAAGATGATCGCCGCCGCGGCCATCACGCCATGCTCGACGCCATCGGGGCCGATCGACTTGGCGAAGCCATAGGGCATGAACGGCTGCAGGTTGCTGCTGTCGAACGCCGGCAGGGCCACCGCCACGAAGATCGCCAGCGCGATCAGCTTGAACACCACCAGGATGGCATTGAGCGTCGCGCTTTCCTTGGTACCGGCCATCAGCATGCCGGCCACCAGCCAGGTGATGATGATGGCGGGCAGGTTGATCATGCCGCCTTCCACGTGCGGGCCGGCCGCAAGCCACGCCGGCAGGTGCACGTTCCAGCCGAACTGGGTGTGCACCCATTCAAGGAAGCCGACGAAATAGCCCGACCAGCCCACCGCCACCGTACTCACCACCAGCGAGTACTCCAGGATCAGGCTCCAGCCCACCACCCAGGCGAACACCTCGCCCAGCGCGCTGTAGCTGTAGGTGTAGGCACTGCCGGCGGCCGGCATCATGGTCGACAGCTCGGCGTAGGACAGCGCCGCGCAGGCACACACTGCGCCGGCGATGGCAAAGGAGATCAACACGGCCGGGCCGGCCAGGTTGGCACCGACGCCGATCAGCGTATAGATGCCGGTACCGACGATGGCGCCAATGCCCAGCGCGATCAGGTGCGGCCAGCTGAGCGTGGGAACCAGGCGCCTGCCGGCTTCATGGACGGTGACGGAATCTAGGGACTTGCGCCGGAGCAGGGACATGCAGGCCTCGGAAGGGGTGACTGAGAACGACAAGTCCCCGAGTGTGACCGAACGCAGCGCAGCATTGCCACTGACGGGTGTCATGCCCGACATGCCGCGCGCTGCACTGCGACCAGGCTGCCGGAATCGGCATAAAGCAGGCCGGACCCGTGCACCGGGCGAGGTCAGGGCGTGCCGGGCCAGTGGCAGCCGTCTTCCTGCCAGGCTTCGACGTCATCGTGGAAAGAGGTCCTGCGCCCGTCACGGGCACGCTCATAGCTCAGCTCCAGCACCAGCGCGCCCTGGGTACTCAGCAGATAGCGGCCGTTGAGGCGCCCGTCGATGCGCTCTTCCCACACGCTGTCGAACTGGTAGGGGCGATCTTCGGCCAGCACCGTGGTCTCCATCGAAACCTGGCGCAGCCTCAGGCGGTCACGTTGTCCTGCGTAGCGCACGTCGGCGCCGCCGCCCGCCAGCCAGCGCCATTCCAGATGGATGCGGTCATCGCGACCGCCGCTCAGGCAGCGATGGTCGTGCACGGGCGCGGCGGACGCAGCACCGGCCGTCAACAGCAACGCACCGAACGCCGCCTGCCGGGCCTTCATCCGTTCAGCCCCAGGCGGATGCCGAAGCCGACCAGGAACAGGCCGGCCACGCGGCGCAGCGCATCGCTGATCCGCGGGTGCTGGATCAACCGGCGACGGGCCAGGTTGCCCACGCCGATCAGCATCGAGCAGTAAGCGATGCTGACCACCAGGATGATGCCGGCCAGCGCGGCGAAGGTGGCGATGCCCTGGTGCGCCTTCGGGTCGATGAACAACGGCAGGAACGCCATGTAGAACAGGATGGCCTTCGGGTTGAGCAGGCTGACCAGGATCGCCTGCTGGAAGTAGCGGCCCGGCTGCATGCGGATCGGACCGGCGTCACCGCCCTCGTGCTTCGGCGTGCGCAGCAGGCTGATGCCCACCCACACCAGGTAGGCCGCACCGAGGTACTGCACGGCGTGGAACACCAGCGGGTTGGCCTTCAGCAGCGCCGCCACACCGGCCAGGGCCAGCCACATCAGGATCTGGTCGCCGACCAGCAGGCCGGCCAGTGCGGTGTAGCCACCGCGCACGCCGCCACGACCGGTGGCGGTCAGCAGAGTGAACGTGCCGGGGCCGGGCAGGGCGAGAAACACCAGCACGGCGACCAGAAACGTCCACAGATCCTGGATGCCCATCCACGGCATGGCGGCGTTCTCTGTTACGGGGGGCCGCCATTGTCGGTCAGCGCCGGGGTTGGCGACAGGGGGCCGGCAGGCCCTTCGGGCATGCCGGACAGCAGCGGTTGCAGGTGCTGGCGCAGCTGAGCGTGCAACTGCCGAACCGCGGGCGAGAACTGCTTGCGGTGCGGGCACACCAGCTGCAGCGGAATGTGGCTGCCGACGCCATCGAGCAGCAGCTGCAGGCGCCCGGCCAGCACGTCCTCGCGCAGGTCCAGCCAGGATTTGTAGGTGATGCCTTCGCCGGCTACGGCCCAGCGCCGCACCACATCGGCGTCATCGCAGACCAGGGGGCCGCGCACCGGGATCACCACCCGGCGCCCGTCGACGTCGAACGACCAGCGATCGTAGGCGCGGCCACTGAGCTGGTAGACCAGGCAATCCTGCTCGCGCAGATCGTCCAGGCGCGCAGGCGTGCCGCGCCGCCGCAGGTAATCGGGCGAGGCGGCCAGCACGCGGCGGTTGCCCTCCAGCAGTGGCAGGGCGACATAGCTGGCGTCATCGAAGTGGCCGATGCGGATCGCCACGTCCACCGGGTCGCGGAACACATCGGCCACTTCATCAGACAGGCGCAGGTGCAGGCGCAACCGCGGGTGCGCAGCACGGAACGCAGTCAGCCACGGCAGCAGCAGGTTGCGGCCGAAGTCCGACGGTGCCGACAGCTGCAGGGTGCCATGCAGTTCGGCGTCCTCGCCCTGCACCCGGGCCTGGCCTTCGCGCAGGGTGGCCAGCACCTCCTGCGCATAGGGCAGGTACAGCGCGCCCTCGCCGGTCAGGCGCAGGCTGCGGGTGGTGCGCACGAACAGGCGCAGGTCGAGTTCGCGTTCCAACCGCGCTACCGCAGCGGCCACCTGCCCGGGCAGCAGGTCGGCCTCGCGCGCGGCCTGCGAGAAGCTGCCCAGCGCAGCGGTGCGGACGAACAGCTGCAGGTCGTCGAAGCGGATCATCTTCATCGCCGGAGTGAAAGTGATGCCCGATTCTGCGCCTTTCTGAAGGTCTGTGCGTGGCGCAACCTGTCGCCTCCTCCCTACTGGACCGCCACCATGCGCGCCATTGCCTACACCCACGCCGGCCTGCCGATCGAAGATGCCCAGGCCCTGATCGACATCGAACTGGAACTGCCGCAGCCCGGCCCGCGCGACCTGCGCGTGGCGGTGCGCGCGGTGGCGGTGAACCCGGTCGACACCAAGGTCCGCCGCGGCGTGGCCACCGACGGCCCGCGCGTGCTGGGCTGGGATGCGGTGGGCATCGTCGACGCGGTGGGCAGCGAGGTGACCCTGTTCAAGCCCGGCGACGCGGTCTACTACGCCGGCGTCATTGATCGCCCGGGCAGCAATGCCGAGTACCAGCTGGTGGACGAGCGCAGCGTCGGCCGCAAGCCGGCCAGCCTCGACGATGCCGCCGCCGCCGCTTTGCCGCTGACCGCGATCACCGCCTGGGAGCTGCTGTTCGACCGCCTGCGCATCCCCGAAGGCGGTGGCGAGGGCCAGACCCTGCTGGTGATCGGCGCCGCTGGTGGGGTTGGTTCAATCCTGGTGCAGCTGGCGCGGAAGCTGACCAGGTTGACCGTGATCGGCACCGCCTCGCGTCCGGATACCCAGGACTGGGTGTACGCGATGGGCGCCCACCACGTCATCGACCACAGCCAGCCACTGGCCGAGGGCCTGGCACGGTTGGGCATCAGTGAGGTGCAGCACGTGGCCAGCCTGACCCATTCCGACCAGCACTACGCACAGATCGTGGAGCTGCTGGCGCCGCAGGGCCAGTTCGGTCTGATCGATGATCCGGGCCAGGTGGACGTGATGGCGCTCAAGCGCAAGGCGCTGTCGCTGCACTGGGAATCGATGTTCACCCGTCCGCTGTACAGGACGGCGGACATGCAGCGCCAGCACGACCTGCTGAACCGGGTGGCCGAGCTGATCGATGCCGGTGTGCTGCAGACCACCCTCGGCGAGCACTTCGGCCGCATCGACGCGGCCAACCTGCGGCGCGCGCACGCGCTGCTGGAGAGCCACCGCGCCAAGGGCAAGATCGTGCTGGAAGGCTGGTAAGCCCGGGTCGTTCCCGCGCACTTGGGGTCCGCGCCACTTGGGGTCAGATCCCTTTTCCCCGGGAAAAGGATCCGACCCCCGCCTCAGGCCACGCCATTGTCGACGTGGGTGGTGAAACCCGGCTGCTGTCGCAGGCGTTCGAACCACGCCGCGAGGTGTGGCAGCACGGGCTTGTTGCCGGGCGTGCTGCGCCAGCGTTGGGTCGACAGGCCAAGTACGATGTCGGCGAGGCTGAAGCCCGGACCGGAGACGTAGGCGTGGCCAGCGCCGAGATGGTCGTCTAGCACCGCCATCAGCCGGTTCCACTGCGCCAGGCTGGCCTCGGCACGGGCATCATCGGGGTAGTCCGGGTGCTGCCGCACGCGGGCCATGAACGCATGCCGCCAGGCGCTGTTGAGGTCGCTGGCCTGCCAATCCATCCACTGCTCCACCCGCGCACGCGCCTGCAGCGCAACCGGCAGCAGGTCATCGCGGCCGGCGCGGGTGGCCAGGTAGCGGCAGATGCTGTTGGATTCCCACAGCACGAAGTCGCCGTCGCGCAGCACCGGTACCTGCCGGTTCGGATTCAGCGCGGCCAGCAGGTCCGGTGGCGGTGCCGGTTCGTGCTGCACTGGCTGATCCAGCCCGGCGCACAGCCACAGCACCTTGCGCACGTTGATCGAGGTCGGCTTTCCGTACAGTTCCAGCATGGCCCGGCGCAGCGTTTGAGACGGTGCCAGCCTACACTTGTCCCATGCAAACCGAATCCCTGCTCATCGGCGGCCTTCTATTGGCCGTGCTCATCCTGCAGCTGGTCACCCTGCTGCGGCGCCCGCCCCATGACCGCCTGGAACAGGCGGTGCGCGAGGAGGCGCGGGCCGGGCGCAGCGAACTGCGCGAACAGCTGGACACCTTTGCGCGCGCGCTGACCGATCTGTCCACGCGTACCGACCAGCGGCTGGACCTGCTGCGCGAGGCCCTGGGCGAGGACGCCCGCAAGGCACGTACCGAGTCCGCCGAAAGCCAGCAGCGCGGCGCTGCGTTGATGGGCCAGCGCCTGCAGGAACTGCGTGGCCAGCTGGATACCTTTGGCCAGCAGCAGGAGGCGCGCATCCATGCCTTCGGCCAGCAGTTGCAGGAACTGACCACGCGCACCGACAGCCAGCTCGGTGCCCTGCGCCAGAGCCAGGTGGACGATGCACGCAAAGGCCGCGAGGAGGGGGCGCAGTCGCAGCAGCGCCTGACCGAGAACCTGGGCCAGCGGCTGCAGGAACTGACCCAGCGCAACGAGCAACGGATCGCCGAAATGCGCACCACGCTGGAAGAACAGCTGCGCGCCCTGCAGAGCGACAATGCCCAGAAGCTGGAACAGATGCGCGTGACCGTGGACGAGAAGCTGCAGTCCACCCTGGAAACCCGCCTGGGCCAGTCCTTCAAGCTGGTTTCCGAGCGCCTGGAGCAGGTCCAGCGTGGCCTCGGCGAGATGCAGCAGCTGGCCACCGGCGTGGGCGACCTCAAGCGCGTGCTGACCAACGTCAAGACGCGCGGCAGCTGGGGTGAAGTGCAGCTGGAGAACATCCTCGAGCAGACCCTGATCCAGGAGCAGTACGCGCGTGCGGTGAAGGTGCGCCCGGACAGCGGGGAAATGGTCGATATCGCCGTGCGCCTGCCGGGACGCAGCAGCGACGACACGCCGGTGTGGCTGCCGATCGACTCCAAGTTCCCGCGCGAAGACTATGAGCGGCTTCTGGACGCGCAGGAGCAGGGCGACGCAGAACTGGTGCGCGTGCAGGGCGCACAGCTGGAGCGCGCGGTGAAGGTGCAGGCCAAGTCCATCTGCGAGAAGTACATCGTGCCGCCGCATACCACCGATTTCGCGGTGATGTTCCTGCCGACCGAAGGGCTGTACGCCGAGGTGATCCGCCGCCCCGGCCTGGTGGACCTGCTGCAGCGCGACCACCGCGTGGTGGTCGCCGGGCCGACCACCATCACCGCGCTGCTCAACAGCCTGCAGATGGGATTCCGCACCCTGGCCATCGAGAAGCGGTCCAGCGAAGTGTGGAGCCTGCTGGGCGCGGTGAAGACCGAGTTCGGCAAGTTCGGCGACGTGCTCGACAATGTGAAGGCCAAGCTCGATCAGGCCAGCAAGCAGATCGACCAGACCGGCGTACGCACCCGCGCGATCGCCCGCAAGCTGCGCGATGTCGAATCGCTGCCGGTGGAGCAGAGCCGGCAGCTGCTGCCCGATGCGCTGTCGGCCGACGACAATGGCGACGGTGAAGAAACCTGAGCCACGCTGACACGCTGCCTGCATCGTCCATGCGTATGCTGGCGGCCTGTCCGTCGTGATCGGGTGCCCCATGCGTTCTCGCCTCTGTATCAGCCTGCTCCTGGCCGTAGTGCTCGCCGCCTGCAGCAGTGCACCCCCGGCCCCGCCCGCTGCGGTCGCAGCCGACAGCCCGCAGGCTGCCGAGGCCTACCAGGAGGCACGTGATGTCGACTGCCAGGCTGCAGGCGGTACGTTGCAACGGCTTGGCCGCCTGCAGCGGCTGCAGTGCGTGATGCCCTATGCCGACGCCGGCAAGGCCTGCAGCCGCAGGAGCGATTGCACGGGCCAGTGCCTGGCCACCGGCGAAGTGGCTGCGGGCACTTCCACCACCGGCACCTGCCAGCGCGATGCCAGCCAGAACTTCGGCTGCCGCCAGCGCATTGATGAGGGCAAAGCGCAGGGCACGATCTGCGTGGATTGACGGTGGCGCCGGTCGCTGGCTGGCAACCGCACGAACGTTCGCGACCGCGCGTGAATTCCGTCGAGCACGTTCGGCGCGACGGGCAGCGCACAGCGCTATGCTGGTGGACCATTCCCCGCCGTAGCCGGAGCCCCGCGTGAGCACCCCGATCCAGGACATTTCCCTCACCACCATCGACGGCCAGCCGTCCTCGCTTGCCGACTACCAGGGCAAGGTCCTGCTGCTGGTCAACGTCGCCTCCAAGTGCGGCCTGACCCCGCAGTACGAAGGCCTGCAGGCGCTGTATGCGGAAAAGCACGCGCAGGGCCTGGAAGTGCTGGGCTTCCCCGCCAACAACTTCCTGGGCCAGGAACCGGGCAGCGAGGCGGAGATCCAGCAGTTCTGCCAGCTTACCTACGATGTCACCTTCCCGATGTTCTCCAAGATCAGCGTGGCCGGCCAAGACACTCACCCGCTGTACCAGCAGCTGACCGCGGCGCAGCCGCAGTCGATCGGTGAAGGTCCGCTGCGCGAACGCCTGGCCAGCAAGGAGATTCCGATCCACGCCGCGCCGGCGGTGCTGTGGAACTTCGAGAAGTTCCTGGTCGGTCGCGATGGCAAGGTGATCGCCCGCTTCGCCCCGGACGTGGCCGCCGATGATGCGCGCCTGCGCGAGGCCATCGAGGCTGCGCTGGCCGCCTGAGCAATGCGTGCCAACCCAGGTTGGCGCGCACCCATGGCGCCAAAGAAAAACCCCGCCGAGGCGGGGTTTTTCATGTACCGATGAGTGGCCTCAGTGGGTCCACTGCGGCATCGGCATCGCATCGACCGGGATCGGCGAGTTGGCATCATCGTGGCCGCGCTCGCGCTTGCTGCGCAGATCGTTCTCGATCTGGTAATTGCGGCGCTGCATCCACGCATCGCGCACCAGCGAGTACTCGTCCACCGCAGTGTCGCGCAGATCGTCGATCGCCAGCAGCTGTGCGCGCGTATCGACCAGCTGCAGGCCCTGCAGGCCGATGCGCAGCTTGTCTTCCTCAATGCGGCGCATCGGCGACAACGGGATGTCACCGGCCAGGCCGAACACATCGCGCACGGTCCGCGGGCCGAAGAACGGCAGTTCCACGTAACGCGAACGACGCCAGCCCCAGGCACCCAGGGTCTGGCCGAAGTCTTCGTTGCGGCGCGGCACCATCGCCTTGCTGGCCGGATCGAACAGGCCGCCGATGCCCAGCGTGCTGTTCATCAGGAAGCGGCCCAGGCTGTCCCACGCATCGGCGCCACGGCCCTGCAGCAGCTGGTTGGTGATGGTCACCGGTGCGCGCAGGTTGCTGAAGAAGTTGCTGACGCCGGTACGCGCGAAGCGTGGCACCACGTGGGTGTAGGCCGTGGCCAGCGGGCGGGCGATGCCACGGTCGACTGCGTTGTTGAACTTGTGCACCTTGCGGTTGAACGGTTCCCACGGGTCATAGGCGGCCGCACTGCCGGTGTTGCTGGCACCACCGTACAGGGCATCGAAATCATCATCACCGCCCGGTGCAGTGGCCGCGGCAGTCTTGGCCGCTTCGGCATCGGCATCGGCACTGGCTGCGGGCGGGGTCGGCGCCGCAGCGGTGGCGATCGGCGGGTTAGCCACTGGGGCCACCTCGGTCACGCCGGTATCGGCGGGCGCCGCTTCGGCGGGAGCGCCGGCCGGGACCACGGTGCTGGCGGCCGGTGCATCGCTGCGTGCGGGCTTGCCGGCACAGGCGGTCAGCGCGGTGGCCAGGACGATCAGGGGAAGAGCGCGTACGACGTTCATGTCAGCTCGCAGCAGAAGTTGCATTGAAATCCAGGTCGGGCGACAGCCGGTAGGCCGCGCTCAGCTCGTTGAAGCCTGCCGGTGCGCCGGAAATCGCCAGCGGGTGCCCGGCCTTGCGTGCGCGCGCCGAAAGCTCGGCGAGCAGGGCCAGGCCGGCGCTGTCCACGCGCTCGACCTCGCCCAGCTCCAGCCGCGCCAGCTTCGCCGGCAGCGCCTGCAGCTGCGGCCACAGCGCGATCACCGCGGCACGGTCAAGCAGACCGCGCAGGCGCAGGGTATCGCCCTCCAGCAGCGCCAATGCGTTACTTGCCATTGCCCGTCGGCCCGGCCTGCATGCTGCCGCTGCGCAGGTCGCTGGCCACCTGCTTGATACCCTTCTGGCGCAGCGGGGTGTCGAACTGGTTGCGGAAGGTCTGCACGTAGGAAATCCCTTCGATGTTCACATCGAAGATCTTCCACTGGCCGTTCACGTTGCGCATCCAGTATTCGACCGGGGTCGGCTCGTTGGCTGCGCGCACCAGCTCGGTGCTCACGCGCACGCCGCGGTTGCCCGGCAGCGGGCTCTCACCCTTCAGGCGGAAGCTGGGCTTGCCCTGGATGTTGAGCAGGGTCGAGCCGTAGCGCTGCATCAGGCTGTCGGCCATCGCATCGGCAAACAGCTTGATGTCCGCGTCTGAAGCGCCGCGGGCATGCGGGCCCAGCACCAGGCGCGCGGCATAGTCGCGGTCGAAGGTGCGGGTCAGTTCGCTGTCGATGTAGCTGCGCAGGCTGGCCGGGTTGCTGCTGAACTCGCTCTTGCGCTGCTGCAGGGTGGCCAGGATGCGGCTGCTGGCATCGATCACCACCTTGCCGGCCTGGCCCTGGGTCGCGGCTGCGGCGGGCGCGGCCGCCTGGGCCTGGGCGAGGAACGGGGTAGCCACCAGCAGCGCCGAGGCGAGCAGGGCCGGGATCAGTTTCATCTTCATGGTTGCGGTTCCGTTGCAGGCGCCTGCGCGCCATCGTTGGGCTTCTGAGCAGCGCCGCCACCGGCGCCGCCACTGAACATGTACTTGCCGACCAGCTGGATCAGGTCGACCGCCGGCTGGGTGAAGACGATCTCGTCGCCGGCCTTCAGCACCTCCGGATCACCGCCCGGCTGCAGACCGATATAGCTCTCGCCGAGCAAACCACTGGTGAAGATGCCGGCCGAGGTATCCGCCGGCAGGTCCTTGACCTTGCTGTCCATGCGCAGGGTCACGATGGATTCGAACTTCACCGGGTCCAGGTCGATCGCGGCGACCTGGCCGACGGTGACACCGCCGATCTTGACCGGCGCCTGCTTGCGCAGCTGGCCGACCTGGGAAAAGCGAGCCTTCAGCTCATAGCCGTCGCTGCCCCAGCTCCAGCGCTGGTTGGTCGAGGCCACGGCCAGCACCATCAGCGAGGCCAGGGCCAGCAGCAGGAAGGCGCCGACGGAGAATTCGAGTCTGGGACCGCGGATGGCCATGTGGATTACCTGATCGAGTCGTTGTGGCCGCGCGCGCCTGCGCACCGCCGGTGGAGGGGGTTAGGTGAACAACATTGCCGACAGCACGAAGTTGAACATCAGCACCAGCAGCGAGGCGTTGACCACCGCCCGGGTGGTCGCCACCGAGGTGCCCTCGATGGTCGGCTCGGCGTGGAAACCGACGTAGGCGGCAACCAGTGCGGCGGTGCCGCCGAAGATCGCCGACTTCAGCATCGCCACGCCGAAGTCGTCCCAGAAGTCCACGCTGTTGCGCAGCGCCGACCAGAACACGCCGTTGTCCAGGCCCAGCACGTGCACCGCTTCGAAGTAGCTGGCACTGATCGCCAGCGAACAGAAGATGCCGGTCAGCAGCGGCACGGTCAGCACCGCCGCCCAGAAGCGCGGTGCCACGGCCTTGGCTACCGGGTCGATCGCCATCAGCTCCAGCGCCTTGATCTGGTCGGTGGCGCGCATCAGGCCCAGTTCGGCGGCGATCGAACTGCCGGCGCGGCCGATGAACAGCAGGGCGGTCAGCACCGGCGCCAGCTCGCGGTACAGCGACAGGCCGAGTAGGGTCGACAGCGCGTCGGCCGCACCGAAGGTGGTCAGCGTGCGGTAGCCCTGCAGGGTCAGTACCAGGCCGACGAAGGCACCGCCGACGGCGATGATCGGCAGCGAGCGCGCGCCGATCTTGTAGATCTCGCGGGTCAGCTCGGCCAGGAAGTCGCGCGTGGGCAAGGAACCCCGCAGGACGGTCAGCGAGAACAGGCCGGCGCGGCCCAGCGAGCGGGTGGCTTGCACGAACGGCATCAGGCAACCCTCGCACGCGGTGCGGCGTCGAACGGAATGGGACCATCGGGCTGGCCATGCAGGAACTGCCGCAGCAGCGGGTCCTGGCTGGACTGCAGCGCATCGGGGGTACCCTGGAACACGATGCCGCCATTGGCGATCGCGATCACCTGGTCGCAGATCGGCAGGGTCTCGTGCACGTGGTGGCTGACGATGATGCTGGTCAGGCCCAGGCTGTGGTTGAGGCGCTGGATCAGGCTCATGATCACCCCGGAGGCGATCGGGTCCAGCCCGGTCAGCGGCTCGTCGTAGATCATCAGCGGCGGGTCCAGGGCCAGTGCACGGGCCAGCGCCACGCGGCGCGCCATGCCGCCGGACAGCTCGCGTGGCCAGGCATCGGCGGCCGCCAGCAGGCCCACCGCATGCAGCTTCATCTCCACCAGCCGGCGCAGCACGGCCCTCGGCAGGCGGGTATGCGTGCGCAGCGGCAGCTCGACGTTCTCAGCCACGGTGAGGTCGGTCAGCAGGCCGTTGCCCTGCAGCAGCACGCCCACGCTCTTGCGCATCTCCAGCAGTGCGCCGCTGTCGTGCGGGATGGGCTTGCCGAACAGTGCGACCTCGCCGGCGACCGGGCGCAGCTCGCCGGTCAACGCAGCCAGCAGGGTCGACTTGCCGCTGCCGGACGGACCGAGCACAGCGGTGATGCTGCCCGCGGGCACCTGCAGCGACACGTCGCGCAGGATCGTGCGCCCGCTCCGGTCGATGCGGACGTTGGATAACTGCACCAGACTGGAGGCGGAAGCCGACATGGGCACCATTAACGTTTTTTAGACATCGAAGGATCAGGTCAGCCGGCTGAACAAAAGCAGACTGGACGGTGCAGTATTGTTGCACGACAAGGGCTCGCCCGGCCCGGGACAATCGGCGGGTGCGCCGGAACAATCCGTGCCGATGACAGCATCGGCCATTGAATACGGCCTGCGGTACTGCACACTGTGCACGATGAGTGACCCGGGCAGCGACTTCCGCCTCTACCATTCCAACTCCCTGGACGTGCTGGCTGCGCTGCTGGCGCGCAATGTGCGTGCGCCGGTTCCGGGCCAGTCGCTGCTCGCGCCGGAAGTGGTGCTGATCCCGCAGGTGGCGATGCGGCGTTGGCTGCAGGCGACACTGGCTGCCGAGTACGGCGTGGCCGCCAATCTTGAGTTCCTCACGCCCGGTGAGTTCGTTGCGCGTGCACTCAACGCCAATGTGCCGGGCGAGCACGATGACCTGGATGCCGCCGGCCTGCACTGGAAGCTGTACCAGGCGCTGCGCGATCGGTCCCTGCTGGCGCAACCGCCGATGCGCGCGCTGCAGAGCTACCTCGCCGGCGACGATGCACTCAAGCCCTGGGCGCTGGCCGGGGAGCTGGCGTCGGTGTTCGAGAAGTACCAGGCCTGGCGCCGCGACTGGCTGCTGCGCTGGGAGGCCGGCGCCGACCCCGCCGATCCGCAGGCGATCCTCTGGCGCACCATCGCCGAGGGGCGCGACTACCGCGCGCGCCGCATCCAGGCCTACCTGGACCGCTTTGAAGGGCCGGGGCAACCCCTGCCGCAGGGCTTGCCGCTGCGCATGTCCGCGTTCGCAACGCTCAACATCTCACCCGACGTGCTGCGGGTGATGGCGACCCAGGCACGGGTCGGTGAACTCCACTTCTACATGCCCACCCCCGTGCAGTCGTACTGGGGCGACCTGCAGACGCTGGCCGAGCGCCTGCGCAGCGGCGCGCCCGACCCCTTCGGCGAGGCCGCCGGCGAGAACCGCCTGCTGGAAGCCTGGGGCGCGGCAGGCCGCGACTTCATGGCCGTACTGGGCAGTTACGAGGTGGTGCACCCGGCCGGCGAGATCGCCGCCTATTCCGACCCGGAAGACGACACCCGGCCAGGCCTGGACGACGGCGGCCTGGCCGACAGCCTGCTGCACCGGCTGCAGCGCGACCTGTTCCACCGCCGTGCGCTGCCCTCGGGCGCGCTGCGCGACGGGCTGCGCAGCGACGACCCCAGCCTGCAGGTACACGCCTGCCACACCCGCCTGCGCGAACTGCAGGTGCTGCATGACCAGCTGCGCAGCCTGCTGCAGGACCCGCGCTTCGACCCGCCGCTGCAGGCACGCGAGATTGCGGTGCTGGCGCCGGATATCGACCCGTACGTGCCCTACCTGGAAGCGGTGTTCGGTGGTCGCGCCGGCGAGGACGAGCACATTCCGTATGCGTTGGCCGACAGCAGCCCGCTGGCCGGCGAGCCGCTGGCCGATGTGTTCGTGCACCTGCTGGGCCTGCCGGTCTCGCGCTTCGGCCTGAACGAGGTGCTGGACCTGCTGGCCAGCGCGCCACTGGCCGAAGCGGCCGGGCTGGAAGCGGTGGACTTCGACCGCCTGCATGGCTGGCTGCAGCAGGCCGGCGCGCGCTGGGGCCTGGATGCCAGGCACCGCCACCAGCACCAGGCGCCGGCCGACGATGCCTACACCTGGCAGTTCGCCCTGGACCGGTTGCTGCTGGGCCATGCCACCGGCAGCGAGGCCGACCTGGCCGGGGTGGCGCCGTGGATCGAGCTGGAAGGCGGCGCGCTGGAGGCGCTGGACCGGTTGCTGCGGCTGCTGCGCGTGCTGGCCGTGTACCAGCGACGCCTCGGCGAACGGCTGACCCCGGCGCAGTGGCGGCAGCGCCTGCTGTCGCTGCTCGATGCGCTGCTGCCGGTCGCGCCCAGCTCGCCCAACAGCCAGCGTGCGCTGGAGCGCCTGCGCAAGCTGCTCAACCAGTTTGCCGAAGACGCCGCCAAGGCCGGCTTCGACGACGGCGTGCCGCCGGAGGTGGTGCGTGCGCACTTTGCCGGCGCGCTGGGCGAAGCCGATACGCGCGCGCCGCTGCTGACCGGTGGCATCAGCTTCGGCCGCATGGTGCCGATGCGCCTGCTGCCGTTCCGCGTGATCTGCGTGCTGGGGCTCAACGATGGCGATTTCCCGCGCCGCGATCCGGCCGCGGGCCTCAACCAGCTCACCGCCGAACTGGACACACCGCGTCGTCGTCCAGGCGACCGCTCCACCCGCGAGGATGACCGCTTCCTGTTCCTGCAGCTGTTCGCCGCCGCACAGGAGGTGTTCTATCTCAGCTACCTCGGCGCAGATCCCCGCGATGGCAGCGTGCGCGAACCGTCGGTGCTGGTCAGCGAACTGATTGATGCCGCCGCCGCGTATCATCTCGATCCGGCGGCGGCCGTGGATGATTTCACCGTGCGCCACGCGCTGCAGCCGTTCTCGCCGGCGGCGTTCGGCGATGGCGATCCGCGCCGCTTCAGCTATCGCCGCCAATGGCATCCGGCGGCAGGGCGCCTGACTGGCCAGCGCGGCGGCCTGCTGCCGTGGTTCGATGCGCCGCTGCCACCGCCGCTGGACGATGCGGTGGAAGACGAACTCGCGCTTGATACCCTGCGCCGCTTCCTGTGCGACCCGGCCGGGCAGTTCCTCGCACAGTCGCTGGGCCTGCGCCTGGCCGACGAGGTCGAAGATGTCGATGACCTGGAGCCGCTGGTGCTGTCGCCGCGCGGGCCGGAAAAGCACAGCGTGCAGGCGGCGGTGGTGCGCGCAACGCTCAGTGGAGATACCGAGCCGCTGTACCCGCGGCTGCGCGCGCGTGGGCTGTTGCCGTCCGGGGCGCTGGGCCAGCGCCAGTTCGAGCTGGAGCAGCTGAAGACCCGCCCGTATGCCAGCGCGCTGCTGGGCTGGATGCAGGGCGAACCCCTGGAGAGCCGGCGCTACGACGTTCAGATCGACGGCGTGCGCCTTCACGGCCGGGTCGCCGATCGGCATGCCGGTGGCCTGGTGCGATTGCGCGCCGGTCCCCTCAATGGCAACGCGGTGATCCGCCACGGCCTGGACTGGCTGCTGGCCAACGCCGCCGGCGATGCCTTGCCGCTGGTGCAGTTCCACGACGGCGGTGATGCCGGTCCCGGCCCGCACGTGCTGCCGGCATTGAGCGTGCCGACAGCGCGCGCGGCGCTGCGTGCGCTGTTGCAGCTGCGCCAGCGTGGCCTGCGCGAACCACTGCGGTTTGCGCCCTACACCGGTTGGGTGCTGTACAGCACCCCGGGCGAGAAGCAACGCAGCGAAGGCTGGAAGCAGTGGCACGGCAGCGACCGCAGCTGGGGTGAATCCAGCAGTGATGCCTGGCAGCTGCTGCTGCGCGGCGCCGACCCGTTCGCCACCGATGCCGGTTATGCCGACCTGCTGCGCAACAGCCAGGTGGTCTTCAGCGCGGTGCGTGAAGGCCGCGCCCTCGGCATCGACGCTTCCCCGGAGGGCGGAGCATGAACACTGCCAATGCAGGCGACGGCATCGGCCGCGATCCCTACCTGGCCCTGCCGCTGCACGGCATCCGCCTGATCGAGGCCAGCGCCGGCACCGGCAAGACCTTCACCCTGGCCACGCTGTTCACCCGGCTGGTGGTCGAGCAGGGCCTGCGCATCAGCCAGATCCTGGCGGTGACCTTCACCGATGCCGCTACCCAGGAGTTGCGCAAGCGCATCCGCGAGCGCCTGGCGCTGGCCGCCCGGCTGGTGGATCTGGCGCCGGCCGAGGGCGAGGCGCCGGACGTGCGGCTGACCCGCGAGGTGTTGCAGCGGCATCTGCAACTGGGTAGCGAAAGCACGGTTGCCCTGAAGCGACGCCTGCAGGTGGCCGCCGACGAGATCGACCTGGCGTCGATCTTCACCATCCACGGTTTCTGCACCCGCGTGCTGCGCGAACACGCGCTGGAAAGCGGCCACACCTTCGACCCGCCGGAGTTGCTGGCCAGCGATCGTGAGTTGCTGGAAGAGCTGGCCGCGGACCTGTGGCGCGTGCATGCCAATGACCCGGCCACACTGGAGCCACTGACCTGGCTGTGGTCGAACCCGGACGCGCTGGCCACCGATCTGCGCGCGCTGCTTGCTGCGCCGCCACTGCATCCCTTGCCGCAGCCGGTGGCGCTGGCCGATCCGCGCGTGGCCCTGCAGGGCGCGGCGGAAGCGCTGTCTGCAAGCGTGCGCGAGCACGGCGAGCAGTTCTTCATCGACCTGTGCGATGCGGTCGACCACAAGTGGCTCAACGGCGTGTCCTACAAGCTGGGCTGGCTGCACCCGCTGGGCCGGCAGCTGCTGGCCTGGGCCGAGCGTGGCGACGCGGGCGAACTGCTGGCCAGCGAGCGCCTGCCGGCGCTGTTGCCGCAGGCGCTGGCCGACAAGACCAACAAGAAGTTCCCCGACCGCACGCCGTCGTCGCCGTTGCAGGCACCGCTGGCGCGCTACCTCGCGCTGCTGGCCGAACGCGAGACCTGGCTGCGCGCCACCGCGCTGAATTTCCTGCACGCGCTTCGCGACGAAGCCACGCAGCGCCTGCGGGCGCTCAAACGCACGCGTCGGGTGCAGACCTACGATGACCTGATCGACGGTGTGGCACAGGCGCTGGAAGGCCCGCAGCGGATGGCACTGGTGCAGCAGCTGCGCGCGCAGTACCGCATTGCGCTGGTCGATGAGTTCCAGGATACCGACGACCGACAGTGGGGCATCTTCCACACCGTGTTCGGCGATTCGCCGGAGGTGCGCGAACTCGGCCTGGCGCCGGCGCTGTTCCTGATCGGTGACCCCAAGCAGGCGATCTACGGTTTCCGCGGCGGTGATATCCACACCTACCTGAAGGCCAAGCAGGTGGCGCAGCAGGCGCCGGTGCTGGACCAGAACTTCCGCTCGCGACCGGCTGTGCTGCGCGCGTTGCAGGCGCTGTACGACAACGGTGGCGAAGACGCCTTCCTCGAACGCGACATCCAGTTCGAGCCGGTGCGGCCCGGTGGCGTGCGCAGCGATGCGGACTACCTGCGCGACGGCCAGGCCGCCAAGGCACTCACCCTGCGCGTGCTGCGCAGCGGCGGCGACAAGGCAATGAGCGCCGATGCCTCGCGCGAGGCGGCCACCCGGGCCTGCGTCGCCGCCATCCACCAGACCCTGATCGACGCGCGCGCCGGTACGGCCATGCTGCGAGGGCGACCGGTGCAGCCGGGCGACATCGCGGTACTGGTGCGTTCGCACCGCGAGGCCACCCTGGTACAGCGCGCGCTGGCCGCGGTCGGTATTCCTGCGGTGGCGGCCGGAAAACAGAGCCTGTTCGCCACTGCTGAAGCCCGCGATCTGCGCGCGCTGCTGCTGGCACTGCTGCAACCGGCCGATGAAGGCCGCCTGCGTGCAGCGCTGGCCACTGTACTGCTCGGTCAACGCGCCAGCGCGATCGCTGCGATGGAGCGCGAGGGCGACCTGCAACGCGAATTCCAGGCACAGCTGCTGCAGTGGCGCGAGCGCTGGCAACGCGGCGGACCGTTCGCAGTGATTGCCGATGTCTGTGCCGCACAGGGTGAACGCCTGCTGGCGCTGATCGATGGCGAGCGCCGCCTGACCAACTACCTGCAGCTGGGCGAACTGCTGCAGGAAGCATCGGCACAGGCGCTGGGCATGCATGGCCTGCTGGACTGGCTGCAGGGCCAGATGGCCAGCGCCGACCAGGATGACGAGCAGCAGCTGCTGCGCCTGGAATCGGATGCGCGCCGCGTGCAGATCATCACCCTGCACAAGAGCAAGGGCCTGGAGTATCCACTGGTGTTCCTGCCCTTCGTCGGCATCGACGGCGGCGCACCGAACACCGCCTCGCATTGCACCGTGCACTCTGGCGGCCAGCGCCAGCTGCACTGGAAGCTGGACAGGAACGAGGCCTGGGACGCGGCCACTGCGCAGCGCGACCGCGAGCAGCGTGCCGAGGACGCACGCCTGCTGTATGTCGGCCTGACCCGTGCCGAGCACGCGCTGTGGATTGCCGTGGGCGATCTCGCCGGGCTTGGAAAAACGCGCCTGGCACCGCTGCTGGGCGACCTGCAGGGATTGCGTGCGCAGGCCGATGTGAACATCGATGACAGCGAAGTGCCGGCCGTCCTGCCGCCCCTGGCCGCCGAGGTGGAAGGCCACCTTCCGGCCGTGCGTGCACTGACCCGGCGCGTGCCGCACGACTGGTGGGTGTACAGCTTCACCCAGCTGGCCCACGCAGACGCCGGTGCCGGCAGCGATATCGAAGCGGCCGCCACCGAGCTGCCGGCACCGGCCGCCGACGAACCGTCCGGCCCGGAGCTGCCACTGGAACCGGCGCTGCCCGAACCCGCCGCCGTCGTCGAAGACAGCGCGCCGATCGACCCGCGCTTCATGGGCAGCCGCTTCGGCAATGTGCTGCACGAGGCGATGGAGAACGTCGACTTCGCCGCATGGGGTGACTGGCAGCCAGGCCTGGAAGCCCCGGAGGGCCAGGCCGAGGTGCTGCGCAAGGCGCTGCACGACGAAGGCTATGCCGATGTCGACCTGGACGATGGCGTGGCCGTGCTGGTGCCGCTGGTCGGCCACACGCTGACCGAGCCGCTGCCCGAAGGCGGCGCCCTGCACAGCCTCGGCGAGGGCGAGCGCCGCGCGGAGATCGACTTCCATTTCGCCATCGAACCGACCACGGTACCGGTGCTGTTGCAGGTGCTGCATGCACATGGGGTTTCCAGTACGCGTCGCGGCTTCGGCCAGCGCCGCCGGCTGGAAGGGCTGATGACCGGCATGATCGACCTGACCTACGTGCGCGATGGGCGCTGGTACGTGCTCGACTACAAGTCCAATCGCCTGCCCGGCTACAGCCCGGACCTGTTGGCCATTGCCATGCGCCATAGCGAGTACGATCTGCAGGCGCTGATCTACACCGTGGCCTTGCATCGCTGGCTGCGCTTCCGGCTGGGCGCGGCCTACGACTACGAGCGCGACATGGGCGGTATCCGCTACCTGTTCTGCCGTGGCCTAGACGGCACCGGCAACGGCGTGCACGTGGATCGCTTCCCGTTCGCGCTGGTGGATGCGCTGGATGCGTTGTTCGCCGGTGGCGAACAGGCCCAGGCCGAACTGGCCGCACGTGCCCGTGGAGCCAGCGCATGAGCCTGCTGAAGGAACTGCACCAGAAGGGCCAGCTGCGCACCCTCGACCACGCGTTGGCGACCAGCCTGATGCGGCTGCGCGGCGACACGCCCGAGAGCGTGGCGCTGGCGGCGGCGCTGGCCTCGCTGGCGGTGTCGCAGGGCCACGCCGGGTTTGATCCGGCACAGCCGCAGCGGTTGCTGGAAGGCGTGCCCGAGTGGCCTGCCGCGCAGGACTGGCTGGCGCAGCTGCGCGCATCGCCCTGGGTGGCGACGCCGGAGCAGGCCGATGCCATCGCCGGGGATGCGCCGCTGGTGCTGGAAAACGGCCTGCTCTACCTGCGCCGCTACCGCGAGTACGAGCGTCAGCTGGCCGCCGGCCTGCAGCGTATCGGCCGGCATCCATTGCCGCCGCCGGACATGGCAGCGCTGGCACCGTTGTTCGCGCAGCTGTTCCCGCAGGCATCGGGCAGTGAAGATCACCAGGCACGCGCCGCCGGCGTGACCCTGCGCCATCCGCTGGCGCTGGTCACCGGCGGCCCCGGCACCGGCAAGACCACCACCATCGCGCGCCTGTTGCTGCTGCTGGCTGCACAGGCCCGGCACGCTGGCCAGCCGCTGCCCGAGGTAGCGCTGGCCGCGCCTACCGGGCGCGCCGCCGAGCGCATGGCTGAGAGCCTGCGTCTGGCCGTGCAGCGCCTGCAGGAGCACGGCGTGGACCCGGCGCTGTGCGCGGCACTGCCCAGTACCGGCACCACCCTGCATCGCCTGCTCGGGGTGATTCCTGATTCACCGCGCTTCCGCCACCACGCCGACAATCCGCTGCCGGTGGACGTGGTGGTGGTCGACGAAGCCTCGATGATCGATCTGCCGATGATGGCCAAGCTGGTCGACGCGATCGCCAGCGGCACCCGGCTGATCCTGCTTGGCGATCCCGACCAGCTCCCGTCGGTCGAGGCCGGCGACGTGCTCAGCGCGATCCTGCGCGCCAGCGGTGATGGCATCGGTACCCGCACCGACGACGCACAGGCGCTGCACGGATTGCTGGCGCCGTCCACGCTGCAGCCCCAGGCCGCACCACGCGCCTTCGCCGGCCGCCGCGTGCAGCTGCAACGTGGTTACCGGCAAAGCGATGCGCTGGACCTGGCACCGCTGGCGAATGCCGTGCGCGAGGGCGACACCGGTACCGCACTGCCGCTGCTGCGCAACGGTTCACTGGCTGGCGTGCATTTCCACGAAGGCGAAGCCGATCCGCTGCGTGGCCAGCGCGAGCATCTGCTCGGTCACTGGCGTGCGCTGGCCGACGCGGCCGATCCAGTGCTTGCCCTGCAGCAGGCCGGGCGCCTGCGCGTGCTGACTGCGCTGCGCGAAGGCCCGCAGGGTGCGCGCGGGCTCAACAGCCGTATCGAGCAGTTGCTGGCGGGCAACACGCCTGGCTACTTCCAGGGCCGCCTGCTGCTGGTCACCGAGAACAGCTACCGGCACCGCCTGTTCAACGGCGATATCGGCATCTGCCTGCGCGACAGCAGCGGCGCGATGGTGGCCTGGTTCCCCGGCGACACCGTCGAGCAGCCGCGCGCCTTCCACCCGGCGGCACTACCCGCGCACGAAAGCGCCTTTGCGATGACCGTGCACAAGGCACAGGGCTCGGAGTTCGATGAAGTGTGGTTGCAGCTGCCACGCCAGGACAGCCGCGTGCTGTCACGTGAACTGGTCTACACCGGCCTGACCCGTGCCCGCCAGGTACTGCATGTGGCCGCCAGCGCCGACGTGCTGCAGGCCGCGTTGAAGCGCCACGCCAGCCGATTGGGTGGCCTGGCCTGGCGGCTGGGTGCGGAAGCGGTGGCCGAAGCACCGGCGCGCATCGAACAGCCCACGGTGCAGGGCACGTTGTTCTGAATCGGGGTCGGATCCCGTTCCCACCGGGAGCGGGCTCTGACCCCCGTCGTCCCGATGTCGCATTTGCCGATTGATGACGCCGTTGGCGCTACCTATCCTGCGTTGCTATCCCACGACACAGGAACCGGGCGCATGGCCCTTATCGCTCTGGATGACCCACGCTGGGCCGAACTACAGCATGCCTATGGCTGCGGATGACATTCCGGAGCTGCTGGCCAATCTCAGTATCCCGAAAAACGGAAGATCGGAAGACGATCCGATTGAAGACACCTGGGGAGAATGAATCGCTAGCCAGAAGCAGTCGAGCATGGCTCGACTCTACAAAAGCGTACTTCGATCATTTCCACGTTCATCCACGCATGGCGTGGATACACCGGCCAACTGTCGAAGGCGGGGTGGG
>NZ_LLXV01000019.1 GCF_001431665.1 Stenotrophomonas beteli
CCGCTGTGGCGTCACTTCGTGGGTGGGCACGATCCGCTGCCGAGGACCGGGGTACCACACCACCACAGCGATATCTGACAAAAAAGGGGACGGAGGGGATCAAGTCGTTTGTGCACAAACGACTTGATCCCCTCCGTCCCCTTTTTTGCGACCGAAGGAGCGGCGGCACCAATTCGGTGCCGCCGCGGCACATCAACGGCGTGCGAACGCCAGCAGGTCGGCGTTGAACTGGTCGGCGTGGGTAATGGTCAGGCCGTGCGGGGCGCCGGCGTAGACCTTCAGCTCGGCATTGCTGATGATCTGCGAAGACAGCTTGGCAGAGGCATCGAACGGCACGATCTGGTCATCGTCGCCGTGTACCACCAGCGCCGGCACATCGATCTTCTTCAGATCGTCGGTGTAGTCCACTTCCGAGAACTCGTGCACGCAGTCGTACTGGCCCTTGACGCCGCCCAGCATGCCCTGCAGCCAGAACGAATCGCGCATGCCCTGGGTGACGCTGTTGCCATCGCGGTTGGCACCAAAGAACGGTGTGGTCAGGTCCTTGAAGAACTGCGAACGGTCGCCGCCGGTGCCCTTGCGGATGCCGTCGAATACTTCCAGCGGGGTGCCGGCCGGATTGCTGGCGGTCTTGAGCATCAGCGGCGGCACAGCGCCGACCAGCACCACCTTGGCTACGCGCTTGCTGCCATGGCGGCCGATGTAGTGCGCCACTTCACCGCCACCGGTGGAATGGCCGACCAGGATGGCGTCCTTCAGGTCCAGCGCTTCGATCACCGCGGCCAGGTCGTCGGCGTAGGTGTCCATGTTGTTGCCGTTCCAGGTCTGGCTGGAGCGGCCGTGGCTGCGGCGGTCGTGGGCGATCACGCGGTAACCGTTCTGGCCCATGAACAGCATCTGCGGGTCCCAGGCATCGGAGGACAACGGCCAGCCATGGGCGAACACGATCGGCTGGCCGGTTCCCCAGTCCTTGTAGAAGATGCGGGCGCCGTCGGCGACGGTGACGAAGTTGCTCATTGCAGGTTCCTTGGCGGAAGAGGGAAGGCATCGGCAGGCTGCCGGTGCCTCCGGCAGTACAGCGCAGGTGCGGCCACCGGGCTTGCACCGCTGTGCTGGATTGCAGGGGATGTGGCGCATTTCGCTCTGGCGGGACCAGAGCCGCGCGCCGAGGATGTTCGCAGTCTGCCTTTGGAACGCCCGGATGACCGCCACGCGATGGTTCCTGATGCTGTACCTGCTGTTGCCGGGCGTGGTGGAGGCACAGGCCCGGGTCTACAAATGCGTGGATGGGCCGCATCCGGTCTACCAGCAGACGCCCTGCCCGGGGCGTGCGGCGTGGCGCTGGGAGATCCCGGCGGAGCAGTCCCTGCCCCGCGGTGCGGTGGCCCCTGCGATCACGCCAGTGAAGCCCTCGCATCGGCAGCGGCGTGCCGCCCGGGCACAGGGCGCGTTGATCACGATCAGTGCGGATGCAGCAGCCTGCGACCGTGCCCGGCGCCAGCGCGAACAGGCGCTGCTGAAACGCAGGCGGCTGGATTTCGTGCAGCGCCGGCAACTGGATGACGCGGTCCATGCTGCGTGCCAGTGAGGCGGCGGGACGAAGAGTGCCGAAAACGACGACGGCGCCGTAGGGCGCCGTCGGGTGGAATGCCGTGAGCGCCGCTCTCAGCGGCCGTCGCTGGCTGCGGCCGGTGCCGGCGAGGGCACGCTGTCCGGCTTGGGCAGGCTCAACTCCGGGTTGCCCTGTTCGGCCTGCAGGATGTGGATACGGCGTTGCAGGGCGTCCAGCTGGCTGTTGGTGCTCTGCACGTCGGTGCTGAGGCTGACCGCCTGCTGCTGGGCCTGCTGCAGAGCGGCGCTGACCTGTGCCGACTGCGCCTGCTGCTGTTCCATTTCCTGCTGCAGGGTGCGCAGCCGCGCCTCGTTGTAGGCCACCAGGCGCTCGGTATAGCGCTTGCCTGCCTCCAGGCGCGTAGTGTCGATGTAGACCTGTGCCAGCTGCTCGGACTGCTGCGCGAACGTGCGGTAGACGCGCTCGGCGTTGTCAACGGCGTCGGTCTTGATCACGCGCCAGAAGTTCTTTTCCTGGAACAGCGCAACGTAGTAGGTCAGCGTGCTGGCGTTGAACAGCAGGCTGGCGCCATAGTTGCCGTTGTAGGTGGTACGCAGCTCGGTCAGCTGGCGCGCATCCATCAGCTGCTTGAGCTCATCGACGGTGTTGCGCACGACCGGTGCACTGCGCGCCGCCGGCTCTTCCGTCGCAGCGGCGCGGTCGCCACGGGCCGCCATTGCCGCCGGTGCCACCAGCATCACGGCCACGGCCACCACTGCCGCGCTGCGCGCGTGCCGGGTGAAGACCGCGCCCCCTGAAGTTTCTCGCATGTCTAGACCATCCACGGGTGAAGTGTGGGTTGAGATGAAGGTGGTTCCCCGCCGGGAGTCTAGCATGGGTACGGGCGGCGCCAAGGGCGCCCGTCACGGCTCAATACACCAGTTGCGCGGCGCTGCACTGGATCGATTGCACGTTGACGTCGGTGCGGCCCAGTTCCAGCCCCAGCACATCGGCCAGCAGGTTGGTCAGCAGCGTGCCGACGTTGTTGAGGACCGGTTTGAGTGCGGCCAGCACCGGCTTGAGCAGCGTGCACAGCAGGCCGCTGCAGCTGACGGTGCCGCCGGGACTGGTGACGCCGCTGCCGGCGCTACCGTCGAGGAAGCCGGCCGGCGCAGTCTGGATGTAGGAGGCCAGGTTGTTGCGCACGCAGCCGTTGTAGTCGATCAGGTTGCCGAGCAGGCTGTCGCAGCGGTTGATCAGCAGGCCGCCCACCAGGGAGCCGAGCAGGCCGTCGAGCAGGCCCAGGCCCTGGCCGGTGACGGTGGTCCTGTAGCCGGTCCACACCGAGCCATCTTCCCAGCAGGTGGTCAGGCCCAGCAGGCAGGGCTTGGGCACGCCGTTCTTCACTGTCCAGTTGCCCAGCGGTGCGAGGTTGCGTGAGGCGTCGCCATCGCGCAGCAGGGGGATGACCTGATCGACGTTGTAGCGCCCGCCGGAAGGGAACGCCGCCTGCAGATAACGGTCGGCCAGGGCCTTGGCGGTGTCATTGGCGCTCATGCCCTGTTGGGGCGAACTCAGCATGCCCGACAGCACGCGCAGTAGTTCGTTGACCAGGTCGGAGACCGCGTTGCCCAGGGCCAACGGATTGATCTGGGTCGAGCCGGTCTCGCCGGCGGCCAGGGTCAGGCTCTGCGTGCTGGTCAGCGCCGGCAGGGTGATCCTGTCGGTGATCAACGGCTGGCCGAGCAGCTTCAACAGCTGCTCGTTCTGCAGCGTGGCATCGCAGACATTGCTCTTGGAGAAGCGCTGCGCGGCAGCAACATTGCCCACGCAGGCGCGCAGCACGGAAGAGTCCACCTGGATGGTTGCCTTCGGCGGGCTTGCGCCGCACTGGATGCCGGTCAGCGTGCCCATCGCGTTGGCGACGTCCACGTGCACTGGCAGGTGCAGCCGTGTGCCCAGCAGATTCAGCAGCGGGCCAAGCGCGAACAGGTTGTTGCTGTCCACATCCACCATCAGCCGCACCTGGGCGTTGTAGGCGCGGGTGCCCACGCCGCCCATCGCGATCGACGGCGGCTCGACCACGCCCGCCTGCACGTTGATGCCGAGCAGGTTCAGGCCCTGCACGGTGACCGCATTGCCCGCGTTGGCGATGGAGATGGCGGTGGTCACCAGGTTGAGGACATTGATCTGTGATTCCAGCGCGCTGCCGACCGTGCCGTCGGGCGAGACGACCTCGGCGAACAGGCCGCCGCCGCCGGATTGGCTGCCGAGCACGATGTTGAGCTTGTTGATGTCCAGCTGGGTGGCGACCAGGTCCGACAGCGCCCGCAGCTGCAGTCCGACCGTGGTATCGCGGCCGACCACGGTGGCGGTGGCGTCGACCAGCTGGGCCAGCGAGATCTTGTTGACCGACAGCAGCCGGTTGAAGTCGGCCACGCTGAGGTTGGCCGTGACCGGGATGTTCAGTGCCTTCAGCAGGCCCGACGGGGTGACGTTGGCCTGGGCCAGTCCGTCGTAGGACAGCACGGTGGCATTGCTCACATCCAGGCCGACCATGCGCAGGGTGGACAGCAGCAACGCGTCGCCCTTGGTGCGCAGCAGCTGCGAGCCGACCGCAAACACCGCGGTGGGTTCGGAGCGGCGGGCCACCGCTTCCACGCTGACCGTGGGCAGGCTTGTGTTCTGGCCAAAGAACGGCAGCACGCTGCGCTCGGCGACAACCTGCACGGCATTGCGCGGGTTGCTCGCGTCCACGGTGGCGGCAAAACGATTGCCGGTGCCGCGGCTGGCGCTCCAGTTGCCGCAGCGGATCTGCAGCGTGCCGGCGAAGCCGTTCTGGGTGACCGCGCTCTGCCGTGCGGCGCTGTTGTCGCTGTTGTCCGCGCTGCACAGTTCCAGGCGTTGTGCACCCGCCAGCGCGGCCAGGTCGGCCACCTTCTGCGCGTCACGCTTGGCCCAGAAGAGGTAGCCGATCTCGATCAGGCCGAGCATGGCCAGCATGGCCAGCATCACCAGCATCATGGTGACCGACATGCCGCCACGTGGGCGGTTGAAGCTGAACTGGCGGGGGCGTCTCATGGCCTACCTCAGCGTCCGGATGAGGATGCGTCCTTGGACCTGGCGACATCGGTTTCGAAGAAGTCGGGAATCTCGTGTTCGAAGCTCTTCAGGTAACGGGCGTAGCTCAGCGTGGCCTGGTCGCCGAGGATCGGCAGCGGCTGCCCGGCACGCTGCCCGGACGCCTGCAGGCGGAACAGGTTGCGCGTGGTCTCGCCGTCCGGCAGTGCTTCGCGGCGAGGCGCGGGCACCGGGCTTTCCGCGGCCTCGGCCAGCGGCGCCGGCGCAACGAGCGGCGCCGGCGCGGCCGGTGCGGCCAGATCAACCGTTGCCAATGCTTCGGCCTGCATCGGCTGGGTCCTCGCGGCCGGTGCCGGGCCACCGAGCATCTGCCCGGTCAGCGGTGTCTGCTGGGCATGGGCGGTGCTGGCGACGAGCGCACACGCCAGCGCAGGCAGCAGGCGTCGAATCAGAGGCGTCGCGGTCATGGCGTATTTCCGGTTGTGGGGGAGGCGGTGCTGAAGCGTTCCAGCATCGAGGGGGGCAGGCGCTGCGGCTCGCGCGTGTCGCGCTGCTCGCGGCGCGGCTCGGCGGCAAACCGGGTGCTGCTGCCGGCACGGGCGGGGGCCGTTGCCTCCACCGCCACAGGCGCGGACCGCTGCTGCAGGCGCAGGCGGATCTGCTGGGCCTGCTGCTGGATGCTGCGGCGCGTGTCCTCGTTGAGGTGGGCCTGCGCAACCAGGCGCTCGGCCGTGGCGCTGTCGCCGCGCAGCACCGCCCAGAGCGCCAGGTTGGCGGTGGCCTTGGCGTTGCCGGGCGAAAGTTCCAGTGCCTTGGCCAACGGCTCGCGGGCCTGCTCGAACCGGCCTGCACGCAGGCGGGCGTAACCGAGATCGCCCAGATAGTCGGTATTCAACGGTTGCAGCTGGGTGGCGCGTTCCAGCGCCTGTTCGCTGCCGGCATCATCGTCGCGACGGGCGGCGATCAGGCCCAGCCCGTGCGCGGCCGCAGCGGCCTGCGGGCCGCTGGACAGTTCGCGATACAGGGCGATGGCGCCGTCGGCCTGGCCGGTCTCGCGCAGCGCATCGGCCTGCAGCAGGCGCAGCGCCGGCGGATCTCCGTAGCGTTGGCGGAACGCATCGACATGGGCCAGCGAGGCATACCAGGCACCCTGCTGCTGCATGCGCCCGATCAGCTCCAGGTAGGCGTTGCGGCTGTCCTGCGGGGCGGGTTCGGGCGCGGCGAGGGTGGGGGCACGCAGGTACTTCGGCGTGGTCGAGGCGCAGCCGCTGGCCAGAGTGGCCAGGCTGAAGGCAAGCAGGCAGGTGGTGCGCAGGGCAGGCATCAGGCGGATCCCATCTTGGACATGGTGGTGGCCAGCGCAACCAGCGCCGGGCCGGCAAGCACCAGCATCAGTGCTGGCAACAGGGTCAGCATCATCACCACGGTCATCTTCACGGACAGCTTGCCGACCTTCTCCTTCAAGCTGTTCCGGCGCTGCTCGCGCAGGCGGAGGCTGAACTGCCGCAGCGGTTCCTGCACCGCACCACCGTGCGCGTGTACCTGCAGGATCAACTGCATCAGGCTGGCCAGGTCGTCATCACCGTAGACTTCGCTCAGCCGCCGCAATGACTGCGCGCGGGTGCGCCCGTGGGTATAGGCCACATTGGCGTCCTGCAGTTCAGCGCCCAGCACCGGCAGTGCTTCGCGCAGCTTGTCGCCCAGCGTCTGCAGGCTCTGGTCCATGCTGAACCCGACGCCCTGCAGCAGGCGCAGCAGATCGATCAGCAGCGGCAGTTCGTTGTCGACAGCGCGCCGGCGCCGCTTGACCCACGAAGACAGCACGAACTTGGGCAGCAGCAGGCCAGCGGCAAGTGCGCCGATCACCACCATCACCTTGCCCAGGCCCTGTGCTTCGCTGAACGCCAGGGCCAGTGCCAGTACCAGCAGCGCCAGCAGCAGGCGCAGGCCCAGGTAGATGGCCGTGCCGCGGCGGGTGTTCCAGCCGGCCAGGTCCAGCAGCAGGCGATCCTCGCTGGCCAGCAGCGCGGCCTCCAGGCGGCCGCCGCTGAGCGCACGGCCGAAGCGTTCCAGCCAGCCCAGCGAATCGCGCCGCGTGGCCTCGGCCTCCCGCGCTTCGCCGCGCGGTTGCAGCGCGGTCTTCAGCGTGGAAGACGTGCGATGCTCGCGATCGCTGCGGACCCAGGCGGCGATGCCCAGCAGGGCCAGGCCGGCGGCAAGCACCAGCAACGAGAGCATGAACCAGACGCTGGCACTCATCGGTCGCTCTCCGGGCAACAGCAGGCATTCATAGCGATTTGGCCAGCCGGTACAGCAGGAACCCGCCGACCAGCTCCAGGCCCAGGGCGATCAGCAGCACCTTGTGCCCGAGGGGATCGTGCAGCACCGGCTGGAAGAACTCGGGGCTGGAAATGGCCATCAGTACCGCGCTGGCCGGGGGCAGCAGGCCAAGCACCCAGGCCGACATGCGCGTTTCAGAGGTGGTCGCCGCCAGTTCCTGCTGGGCCTGTTCAAGGTCGCGCATGAAGTCGCCCATGCGCTGCAGGATCTGGTCGGCACGGCCGCCGATGCGCACGCTCACGCCGATCACCACCGCCAGCACTTTCAGCACGTCCATGCGGTAGGGTTGCGCGGCCAGGCCCAGCGCACGGTCCAGGTCCATGCCGCTGCGGGCATAGCGCACCGTAGTGTCGAGCAGGCCGCGCAGGGGGGCGCTGGTCTGCATCGAGGCGACCTGGAAAGCGGCCTGCAGGCTGTTGCCCAGCGCAGTGAGGCGTACCAGGTTGTCGAGGAAATCCGGCATCTGGTGCAGCAACTGCGCGCGCAGCCTGGTGATCCGCCGCATCACCCACAGCCAGCAGCCGAGCAGGTACAGCAGCAGGGTCAAGGGGAACATCCACACCGTTCCCAGGCGCATGGCCGCTACCACCGACAGCACCACCCCGGGTACCACCAGCAGCAACGGCAGTTTCCAGCCAGGCGCCAGCCCCGCCCGTTGCAGCAGTCCATCCCAGGGCAGGCCGCGGCGGCCACTGGCCGTCGGGCGGGCCGGATCATTGGCGGCGCCAATGGATGCACCGGCCGGCAGCGCGCCGGCGCCACTGCCGCGCGCCAACTGCTGCTCGGTGTGCTGCAATGAGGCCTGGCGCTGCTCGCGGCTGCTGGCCGTACCCCACAGCCATGCCGCCAGTGCCAGCAGCACCGAGATGATGCTCAGTACACCCAGCAGCAGGCCGGTACCCATGCTCAGAAGTCTCCATACAGCGATTCGCGCAGCTGCTGCCGGAACGGCTCCAGCTTGTGCGAATGCGGATGGAAGCCAAGGCCGATCCAGCGGTCGGTTTCGCGGCCACTGCCGTCGATCTGCACTTCGTGGCGGAACATCTCCTGGGTGGTGATCAGGTTGTCGCTGACGCCGGTGATCTCGGTGATCGACACCAGCACGCGGCGGCCGCTGCCCAGGCGCGAGATCTGCACGATGAAGTCGATGGCGCTGGCAATCTGGCGGCGCAGGCTGTCCTCGCTGCCCTGGAAGCCGGCGAACCCGGCCAGCATCTCGATGCGGTACAGGCAGTCACGTGGCGAATTGGCATGGATGGTGGCCATCGAGCCATCGTGGCCGGTGTTCATTGCCTGCAGCATCTCCAGCACCTCGGCGCCGCGCACCTCGCCAACCACGATGCGATCGGGGCGCATGCGCAGGCTGTTGCGCACCAGGTCGCGGATGCTCACCGCACCGTGGCCTTCGGCACCGCCGATGCGGCTTTCCAGGCGCACCACGTGTGGATGGTTGAGCGACAGCTCGGCGGTGTCTTCCACGGTGATCACCCGCTCGTTGGCCGGCACATAGCTGGCCAGTGCGTTGAGCAGCGAGGTCTTGCCCGAGCTGGTGCCGCCTGAAACCAGGATGTTGCAGCGGCCCAGCACCATGGCTTTCAGCAGCGCCTGCATCGGGGCATCGAAGGTCCCCTTGGCGAGCAGTTCGTCAGGCGTGAACGGGTCTTTGCGGAACTTGCGGATGGACACCATCGGCCCATCCACGGCCAACGGCGAAATGATCGCGTTGAGCCGTCCGCCGTTGGGCAGGCGCGCGTCAACCATCGGGTTCGAGTCGTCCAGCCGACGGCCGAGCGGGGCAAGAATGCGGCGCAGGATGCGCAGCAGATGCGTGTCATCGGTGAAGCGCTGGGTGGCACGCTTGAGCTGGCCGCCCTGGGAAACGTGCACATCCTTGAAGCCGTTGATCAGGATGTCTTCGATGGACGGATCATGCAGCAGATCGTCCAGCGGGCCGAAGCCGGTCAGTTCCTTGACCAGGCCCTCGGCCACCACCTGCATCTCTTCTTCGTTGATCGGGATGCGCCATTCCTGGATGAAGCCCACGGTCTGCACCTGCACCCAACGGGCGATGGTGTCCGGGGCCCACGAGTCGATGTCGATGCGCTCGTCTTCGATGCTGTTGAGCAGGTGCTCGTGCGCTGCCGACAGCACCTTCTGGTACTGCTCGGTCTGCGCGAACGGCAGGTGGCCCGGCGCGCTGTCAGGCTGCATCGGGCGGGCCACGGCGTGCGGGAACGGAGTTACCTTGTCTTCCATTGCGATCCACCCAAAGCAAGGGAGAGTCTTTCCCGCAGGCCCTGTGCCTGGACCGGGCAGGCTGCCGGATCCAGGCGCGGGACCAGCGGGGCGAGGGCACGCAGATAAGGGTCGCGCGGAGCATCCTGAAGCAGCAGATGACCCTGGCTGGCGGCCAGGCGTACACGCGGACGTTCGGGCAGCGTGGCCAGCAACGGAACCTCGAAGCGCCGCGCGATCTGTTCCGGGCTCATGCCGCTGCTGTCGTCATGGCGGTTGATCACCAGCTGCAGGCGCTTCTCACGTTCGCGTTGTCCGGCCAGGTGCTTCAGTGCCTGGTCCAGCGAGACCAGCGTGGCGATCGATGCGTCGGTGATGAGCCAGATTTCATCGGCCTGGTCCAGCAGCAGCGGCGGCAGCTGGCGCAGCGGGCAGCCCCCGGCGTCGCACAGGACGCTGGAGAACACTGCACGCAAACGCTGCAGCAACGCGCCGGGGTCGGACGGCGGCAAGGCATCGCTGCCGCTGGCGCGGTCGAGCAGCACCAAGCCTGAATCGTGGCGGGCCATGGCCGTGCGTGCCAGCGTGGCGTCGATGCGGCTGGCATTGCGCAGCGCATCTTCATAGTGGAAGCGGCTGTCCAGGTTGAGATACAGGGCCAGGTCGCCGGAGGGCTGTGCCATTTCCACCAGCAGGCCATCCTGCTGCGCGCCGTCGCCCTGGGCCAGCGCACGGGTCTGCTGTGCCAGCACCGAAAGATGCGCGGCCAGGGTGCTGGTGCCAACCCCGGCACGTACCCCCAGCAGCACGATCAGGCGTGCCTTGTGCGCGTGCTGTGCCACCGCCGCCGGGCGCGGTGAAAGGGCACGACGCAGCGCCGCTTCGATGCCGGCATTGTCACTGTCCAGATCCAGCACATCGCGCAGTCCAGCGCGCAGGGCGATGACCACGCCTTCGACCTGGCCGGCACCGGTGGCCCCGACCGCGACCAGGGTCAGCTCCGGCTGCGTCTGCTGCAACTGCTGCGCCAGCACGCTGGACGCCGCCGCATGTTCGGGCCTGAAGTCCAGCAGTACCAGGCTCTGCGGGCCGCGCTGCAGGTCCTGTGCGGAGGTCGGCGCGCCGCTGTCCTGCCAATGCAGGGTGGTGGTCGGCGGCAGCTTGGCCGCCAGCCGGGGCAGCAACTCGCGATCCATCCCGTACAGGACCAGGTTCATCGGCGGGCCTTGCGGGTGCAGCGTATGGGCGGTGGCGTAGGGCATGGGCGTGGGGTCGCAGGCATGGGGAATCAGCGCGAGAAGCCCGGCACCGGGTCCCGGCTCACCGGGCCCAGCAGCCAGGCGCCCCACTCGGGCAGGTTCGGCTTGGCTTCGCGCTCACCGGGCAGCGGTAGTTCGGTGTTGCGTGCCAGCGGCTGCACCAGCCGCGGCGTGACGATGATCACCAGTTCCTTGTCCTGGCGCTTGTAGTCGAAATTGCGGAAGAACGAGCCGATGATCGGCAGATCGCCCAGCAACGGAATCTTGTTGACGTTGGAGACGATGTTGGAACTGACCAGCCCGCCGATCACGAAACTCTCGCCATCGCCCAGCTCGACGGTGGTGTCGGCGCGACGGGTGGTGATCGAGGGAATCTGCACGTTGTTGAGGACGATGGCGTTGCTGTAGTCCAGGTCGCTCGCCTCCGGTGCCACCTTCAGTGCGATGCGGTTCGGCGCCAGTACGGTCGGCGTGACGGTCAGGCCGATGCCGAACGGTTTGTAGGTGATGGTGGTGGTGCCCAGGCCCTGCGGCTCCAGGATCGGCAGCTCGCCGCCGGCCAGGAAGCTGGCGCTCTGCCCGGACAGCGCAACCAGCGTCGGCTCGGCCAGTACGCGCGCCATGCCGTTGCTCTGCAGCAGTTCGACATCAGCGTTCCACAGGCCCTTGGTGGAGCCGAACACCAGGCGGAACGCGGAAGAGATAGGCGAACTGGCTTCATTGCTGCTTTCGCCCTCGGTCATGCCGGGCAGCAGGCCGGTATTGCCCGGCAGCTGGGAGCCGGGACGCGCGAAGCCGTAGGCGAAGCCGCCATTGCGGTTCTGGAAATTGATGCCGATCTGTTTCATGGCGGTCTTGTTGAATTCCACCACTTTCACTTCGACCTGCACGACCCCGCCGCTGCTGATGGTGGAGGCATCCACCAGCGCGCCCTCCTTGCCCAGTGCCATCGCCGCAGTCCGCTGTTCCTGCATGTGCGAGAGCATGCTGTCGGTGCTTCCCTGCAACAGGCCCTGCTGGTCCTGCTGGGTGAACAGCAGATCGTTGCCGCCGCTGCCGGCCGCACCCTGCACCGCACTCTGCACGCGCACCTGCACGCGCTGCGGCTCGGCCTGCTTCCGGTGCCACAGCAGCAGGGTGGTGGTGCCGGGCATCTTGCCCACCAGCAATGCCTGGCGCTGGCCACGCAGCATCACCAGGTCGGCCACGCCGGGGTCGGCAATGGCGACCCGCTCCAGATCCGCCGGCAGGGTCCAGGGGCGCTGCTCGCGCGCCTGCAGCACCAGATCGTCGGCGGCCACGCTCGTTGCCGGTGCCAGCAGCACCAGCAGCAGGGCCAGCCAGCGCTGGCGGGTGGAGGGGCGTGGACTGCGGCGACGTTCGGTCATGGAGGCGCTCGATGCAGGTCAGAGGGAGCCGCGCGGCGTGGAGCTGTCGCCACGGATGATTTCGATGCCCGGCGCGCGCGGGGTGCTGCGGCGCGGGGCCGGCGCGCGGGCGGGGCCATCGTTGGCGCTGCGCGCCGGAGCGGCGCCGCGACCGGCCAGCGCATCGCTGTCCAGGCCCGCGAAGGCATGGTTTTCCGGGCGTTGCAGCGCCAGCTGCTGCTCTGCGTCCAGCCCGCGCATCGGATCGATCACGCCGCGCGATTGCGGGAACAGGGCGAGGTCGGGCAGGCCGGTGTCAGCGGGATTGCGCAGGGCCAGGAACAGCTTGCCCTGCTGGGCGCCCAGCAGCAGCCGGTTGGCATCGGCCACCGGCACCGCCAGCACTGCGCTGCGCGCCGGTTGGGTGGTTTCGCTGGCACCGCCGTGGCCGCTGGTGTTGCCGCTGGTGATATCGGCCGCGCGAGGGTCGTTGCGGGCATCGGCACCGTTGTCGGCAGCGACCTCGGTGGCCACCGGTGCGATGTCCTGCTGGCCGTAGCTCAGCACGCGCAGGCGCGACAGCAGCAGGCGGGTCTGCGCTGCCTCGCCGGGGCTGTTGACGTTGGGCTGGGCATTGCGCAGGTTCAGGAAGACATCGACGAAATCGCCCGGCACGATGCGGTTGCCAGCGCCGACCAGCTCGTCCACCGGCACCGCGAGGGCGCGCTCGCCGGGCCGCAGCTGCAGCGAGAAGCCCTGCGCCAGTGCGCTGCCGCTGATGGCGGTGCCTTCGGCGATGTCCTGCACGGGAACCTTGCCGACCACGGCGGCGAGGGTAGTCGCTGCGCCCGCCACCGGTGTGGTGCGCTGCGCCAGGCGCAGGCCGTTGGCGGTGATCGGTTCACCGGCGGGCAGGCGGGCCACGGCCTCCACCACGGTGATGGTCTCGGCCTGGCCGTGCGCGGTCGGCGTGACCGTCGCCGGGGCGTCCGGCTTGCGCCCGATCATGAAGGCGATCAGCGCCAGCAGCACAGCCAGGCCGATCAGGCCGATGGCAGCGATGCGGGTCAGTTTGAGCATGGGTGCGTCTCCTGTACCGATCGTCAGTTGCCGCTGCCCAGGTCGAGCTGGGCAACGGCAACGCTACGGATGGGCGCCCGCATCACCCACTTGTAAAGCGTGGCGGTGCCGGGCAGAAATGGGGATGCGGCATAGTCGTAACTGACGGTTACCGTCATGCACTGCGCCGTGGCCAGGCCTTCGCAGGGAGCCTGCGCAGAAACCACGATGGCGTTGCTGCCCCCATTGCTGCAGTCAACGGCCTGCCCGGAAAACTGCAACAGCCACTGCATCGAGGCGCGTGCGGCCACGCAGGCTGCGGTGCGGCGCTCGCCCGCAGTGCCAAAGCGCAACGACGCGCGGGCCCCTTCCGCCGAGGCGGTGGCCAGGGTCTGCTGCGCGGCCATGATCATCACGCCGGAAAAGGTGAACAGCAGCAACGGAAGCAGGCCGAGCATCAGCATCAGGGCGAATTCGATGCTGACCACGCCACGTTGCCGACGAGGACTGCGCCTGCTCATGACATGTCTCCGTAGGTGCGTATCAGGACCCAGCCGATGGCCGACAGTGCCAGGTACGCGGCATAGGGAATGCCGCGCCGTCCCTGGCGGGCAGCCAGCATGTCGCGCAGCGCCGGGTGTGATTGCCATTGCGCGCTGGCCCGGTCGACCTGGCCCTGCAGGCCCAGCGGCAGGGCGGCGCCGAGCTGGCGCGAAACCAGTATCAGCACCGCATGCAGGCCGGCGGCCAGGCTTGCGGTAATCCAGACCGGCAGCAATGCCTGCCAGCCCAGCATCAGCCCCAGTAGCGAGAAGAACTTGACGTCCCCGGCGCCCATCCAGCGCACGGCGTAGAACGGCAGCAAGCCGACGAGGCCGAGCACCGCGCCGGCGACGTGGGAGCTCCACGGCAGGCGCGGTGCGCTGAACTGGCCGGCAACGATCAATGCAATGGAGATCGCGCACGCCGCCAGCAGCCAGGCGTTGGGCACCCGACGGGCATACAGGTCGCTGATGGCGATCCGCAGGCTTACGCCGATGGCCAACAATCCCAGCAGTGTCATCGCACACCCCATCGTCCGTCACTGGACGGTCTGTCCAAGGCCCAAGTCTTCCCGTGCGGGCCAAGGCCCGCCACCTGTGGGTGGGCGCACTACTTGGGCGCGGCGCCGGAAGCCTTGGTGGCGAGCGCGGACAGGTTGTCGAACAGGGTTTCAAAGAAGCCCTTGATCTTGTCGTTGCCGACTGCGATCAGGACGCCGGCGATCACTGCGGCCAGCAGCCCATACTCCAGCGCGGTCACGCCGTCTTCTTCTTTCAGGAACCTGCGGATGGAAGCGTTCATGACGGTTGTCTCCCTCTACCTGTCTGCGACAGGACACCTGCATTGGGCGGTGGCCCGGCTCCGCCGGGATCGTCCGTGGACCTCCGCACATCCTGGCGGAGGAGGCACGGCAGGCAATGGCCCACTGTGCTCAAGCAGGGTGATCGGCTCCAGGTGGGGCGCCCTTCGTGCGCACTCCGCCGCGCGGCGCCGGGCCGCAGGTCGGAATGTCGTGCGAACGATGCATGGTCATGCTGTCCCCCTGGGTGCGACCGCTTCCACGCGGCTCGATCACCGTGATACCGACTTTGCCTGAATGGCAGTGCGCTGCAACCGGAACCTATATGCAAATTCGGCAGAAAATGCCCGTCTCTTAATCCTTCACGCTTTTTGTGTGACGCAAATCCGTTTCCTGGCAAAACGATTCATCGATGTATAGATAATGTGCTGAGCGGTTTCGAAAGCGAAAACCGTGCCAGTCGCGATGACATTTTCTTCACCTGTGTATCCATTTTGTTCCGTGCGGCCCATGGGTTTACCGGCGAGGATTATCGGGCATACTCGTATTCAAGTCGCAGTAGATACCCGGGGTGGTTCTTGCCGCATCGGCGGCAGGCAGCCCGGCAGCGGTGGCGGTTCCAGGAACGCTGCGCGCCCTGTCAGGCAGTGGGGGGCCGCAACGCAATGCGGATCAACGGGGGACAACACTGTCATGGTCGATGGTGGGGTAGGAGACAGCAGCGACGGCGACCTGCGGTCGATTGACCTGGCGACGTTGAGCGGCGTGCTTCGCGTATGTGATGTCGAGCTCCTGTTGCTGGATGGCAACGGGCCGCGGGCGGCGTTCGTTTCGCGCGTACACGAGGAAGCCCTGTTCTGCAGCATCAGCTGCGGGTTCCATTGCCGCGGCCGCTTCATGCTGCCGCCGGACTGGGCAATGCTGGGTTACCTGCACGCCACCGACGAGACGCTGAGCTGGTGCCACGGCGTGCCGCTGACCACGGGGATGGCGCTGACTGTGATGCCGGAGGGCATCAGCGAGTTCACCCTGAGCCCGGGCACGCACCTGACCCTGATGCTGGTGCCGGTGGCGCGGGTGCAGCGCAAACTGACCGATTTGAGCCTGCGCAACACGCCGCCTGCCGGGCAGGCACTTTCTCTGTTCAATCTGCCCGGCGAAACGGCGCCGCTGGCACGCCATTACCAGCAGCTGCATCTGGAACTGGGGCAGGGTGCCGGCCTGCAGCCCGAGGAAACCGAGCGCCTGCTGCATGAGCACGTGCAGGCGCTGCTGGCAGCCGGCAGTGCCGATCGCCCAGGTTGCAGCCGCGCCCGGCGTACGCATTATCTGATCGCGCAGCGGGCGGAGAACTTCATGCGGCTCAACCTTCGCCGCAATATCTACATGAACGAGATCTGCGACGCCGCCGGCGTCAGCGAGCGCGGCCTGCGCTATGCCTTTGAAGATCTGTTTGGAACCTCGCCCAACCGCTACCTGTCGATGCTGCGGTTGTGCGCGGCCTGCCGCAGCCTGTCAATGGCCGATTCCAGCCGCCGTTCGGTCAAGGCGATCGCGCTCAGCTGCGGCCTGTGGGATCTCTCGCGCTTCGCCGACAATTACCGAAAGGTGTTCGGTGAGCTGCCGCGCGATACCCTGATGCGCGCCCCCGCGCAGATCGGCCAGCCTGCCTGATCCATGTGCTTCAAGGGGTTTCGGCGGCTTTCTGCCGGAAATGCGCATGCGCTTGCCGATAGCGTTGCCGCTTCTGCATAACCCGCTGCCGATTCCGGCCGTGGATTTGCCGGAATGCGCGATTGCCGTGCCGGATTGAAGTGCGCGCCCACCGTGGCAACCGCTGAAATGTCAGTCACCTGCCTAGCGGCAAGTCCACTGTCATTCCAGTTGTTCGTCTACGGGGGAAATGCTCATGAACCGCATCTACCGGCGTGTATGGAACCGCCAGCTCAATGCTCTGGTTGTGGCCTCGGAACTGGCCACCGGCGATAGCGGCGGCAGCGCCGCGCGTGATCCGCGCGCGTTCCTGTTGATGCCCACCACCCTGGCGCTGGCACTGTTGTGCGCGCTGGCCAGTGGGCACGCAGGCGCATCGGAAACCAATCAATCGTTGCGCGATCTACAGGCGCTGGCTGCCAAGTACGCGCAGCCGATGCCGGTCAAGATCGACGCGGAGGTGGCCTTGGCGGCCGCAGCCCGGCAGGCGCAGAGCAGCCCGGCGATCAGCGCCGACGCGCGTGTCGGGCTGCAGCTGAACACTGCTTCGTTGCCGGTGGTGCGCGACGTCCTGCCGGCCAGCGTGGATGCGAAGCTGTCGGCGAATCCGACACCGCGCCAGGTGCCTGTACCGGCCCTGGCCGCCGACGTACGGGCCACTGTCGGCGTGGGACGCGCGGTGGCTGCGTCGGCCGGGATCGAGGCTGCGCTGGGTGCGAACGCGGGCGCCGCCGCACGTGCTGGCGGCAAGGTGAAAATTGCCGGCAACCCCATCGCTGCGATCGAAACCGGGGCGCGGGCACGGGCTGACGTCGGCAGTCCTGCTGGCGGCTCGCTGTCAGGCATCAAGGCGACGGTTGGCGGCGACGCCGATGCGCGCCTGGCGTTGGCCGGCCATACGATCAGCGGACAGGGCCAGGCCAAGGCAGTAGTAGCTGCTGCGCTGCCAGCCAAGGAAGAACTGCCGGGTGAAACGCACGATCGCGCTATCCGTGCGGCCTTCGACGCCGGCGTTGCCGGCAAGGTGCGCGTGCAGGCGCCGGACGGGCAGGAAGTCGTGGCCGATCGCAACCTCAAGCTGGCCGGGCAGGCCACGGTCGCCGCGCAGAACAGCGCGCTGGCATTGGGTGGGTTGGTCAGCGGCGGCGTGGCGGCTGTCGGCCACGCAGCCGGCGCTGCGGGCGGTGCCTTGAACGGCACTGTCGGCACCGTGGGTGGTGCAGTAGGCGGTACGCTCAACAACACGGTTGGCGCGGTCGGAAGCACCGTCGGTGCCGTCGGCGGCGCAGTGGGCGGTGCCTTGAATGGCACCGTTGGCAGTGTCGGCGGTGCAGTGGGCGGCACGCTCAACAACACGGTTGGCGCGGTCGGAAGCACCGTCGGTGCCGTCGGCGGCGCAGTGGGCGGCGCCTTGAATGGCACCGTCGGCACCGTAGGTGGTGCAGTAGGCGGCACGCTCAACAACACGGTTGGTGCGGTTGGCAGCACGGCCGGTGCTGTGGGCAGCGCAGTGGGCGGTGCCTTGAACGGCACTGTCGGCACTGTAGGTGGTGCCCTGGGCGGCACGCTCAACAACACGGTTGGCGCGGTCGGAAGCACCGTCGGTGCCGTCGGCGGCGCAGTGGGCGGCGCCTTGAATGGCACCGTCGGCACCGTGGGTGGTGCAGTGGGCGGCACGCTCAACAACACGGTTGGCGCGGTTGGCAGCACCGTCGGTGCCGTCGGCGGCGCCGTGGGTGGCGCCTTGAATGGCACCGTTGGCAGTGTCGGCGGTGCAGTGGGCGGCACGCTCAACAACACGGTTGGCGCGGTTGGCAGCACGGTCGGTGCCGTCGGCGGTGCAGTGGGCGGTGCCTTGAACGGCACTGTCGGCACCGTGGGTGGTGCAGTGGGCGGCACGCTCAACAACACGGTTGGCGCGGTTGGCAGCACCGTCGGTGCCGTCGGCGGCGCCGTGGGTGGCGCCTTGAATGGCACCGTTGGCAGCACCGTCGGTGCTGTGGGCGGCGCGGTGGGTGGCGCCTTGAATGGCACCGTTGGCAGTGTCGGCGGTGCAGTGGGCGGTGCATTGAACGGCACTGTCGGCACCGTGGGTGGTGCCGTGGGCGGCACGCTCAACAACACCGTTGGTGCAGTGGGTGGGGCGGTTGGCGGGACCCTGAACAACGCGGTCGGTACGGTCGGCACGACCGTCGGCGGTGTGCTCAATGGGACGACGGCCACCGGGCTGGGTGGCTTGCTTGGCAACACCCTCGGCAATGTCGGCGGCGCCGTGGGCAACCTGCTCAACGGCAATCTGAACGGCACCATCGGCAATCTCGGCAGTGCCGTGGGTGGCCTGGTCGGAGGCACGCTGAGCGGCCTCGGCCTGACCAAGCCCTCGGCGATTCCACCGACCAGCCCGAAGGCGCCGGCTCCGGCTGATCCGAATGCGGGCCTGATCATCGGCACCGGCGGCCTGGTCGGCAACGTCGGCCAGCTGATCGGGCCGACCACCACCAGCCTGTTCGGCGGCAACGGCTACCTGAGCAACGGCAACCTCAAGCTCAGCAATGCCAACGTGATGCAGACCTACTCAGCGGTCAACGTGCTGGGCCTGCCGGTGGTCAACCTGTCGCCGGTCGGCAGCACGCTCAATGGCCTGGGTGGCGCCGTCACTGGCGGCAGCTCGCACCTGACGCTGATCGGTGGTGTCACCTCCGACAGCTACATCTACAACATCAACAACGGCAACCCGGGTGGCCTGCTGGGCCTGCTGCTGCCGAAGGACTCGCCGGCGTGGGCCGCCAAGTGCCTGGATATCGCCCTGGCCGACATCTCCTGCTGGGCGGTCAACGCCGCGCAGGACTACCAGGTGCTGATGGGCGATGGCGCTTTCGCCAACGGTTCGAAGGAAGTGGTGATCGGTGCCAATGCACGCCATGAGCTGCCCAAGGTCGATGCCAACGTGGCCTTCCCTGGCGACGGCGTGAACGATCCGAGCAACCCGACCGGCGTGCCGACGGCCGATTACGCCGCACGCATGGGCCACTCGGTGATTGTCGGTGACAGCGCCGTGGGTACCGCCAACGGGCAGACGCTGCTGGGCGCCGAAGCGACTTCCAACCAGGCCAACTCGGTCGCTCTGGGCTACCGTTCGGCGGCGCTGCGCGGCGCACAGGCCAGCTACACCGCCTATGGCCTGACCGCACCCCAGGTCTCCGCCGGTGAAGTCTCGGTGGGTACGGCAGGCGGCGGCGAGCGCCAGATCACCAATGTTGCTGCCGGTAGTGCCAATACCGATGCGGTCAACGTGGTCCAGCTGAAGGGCGCGATCAGCCTCATCGATGATGTGGCGGCGGCAGCGGTGACCTACGACCTGGATGGTGCGGGTAATCCGGACTATCGCCGCGTCACGCTCGGTGCCGGTACCGGCACCACCACCATCGGCAACCTCGCCGCCGGTGCGGTTACCGCAGGCAGCCTGGAAGCGGTCAACGGGGGGCAGCTTGCGGCGACCAACACCGCCATCGCCAGCTTCTTCGGCGGCCGCGCTGCGTTCGATCCCGCCAGCGGCGCCTTCACCGCACCGCTGTTCGAGATCAGCACCATCTCGACCACCGGCGCCATCGCCCAGGGGCTGTACGAGAACGCCACCGATGCCTTCGCGGCGGTCGATGGCTCGCTGGTGAACCTCAATACGCAGATCACCGATATCCGCAACGGCGGCACCAAGTACCTGCGGGTGAACTCGACCGGTACCGAGGCGCTGGCCACCGGCGCCGACTCGATCGCGGTCGGCACCAATGCCCGCGCCACCGCCGCCAACAGCATCGCCGTTGGCGCCGGCAGCCTGGCTGATCGTGCCAACAGCGTATCCATCGGCGCAGCCGGTGCCGAACGCCAGGTCACCCACCTGGCAGCAGGTACGGCAGCCACCGATGCGGTCAACCTGGGCCAGTTGCAGGCCTCGGAGCAGGGCGCCCTGCGCTATGACCTCAATGGCGACGGCAGCGTCAACTACGCCAGTGCCACGCTGGGGCAGAGTGGTACGGCCACCACCCTGCGCAACCTCGGCCCGGGCCAGGTCAGCGCCACCAGCAGTGAAGCCATCAATGGTGCGCAGCTGTTCGCCGCAAACCAGGCGGTGGCCACCCACCTCGGTGGCGGCGCGGCGGTCAATGCCAGCGGCGTGCTGACCGCACCCACCTATACCCTCAACAACATCGCCGCCAACGGCAGCATCAGCCAGGGCAGCTACAACGACGTCGGCACCGCCTTCGATGCAGTGAGCAACTCGCTGGCCAACGTGGCCGACCAGACCGGCGAGATCGACAAGCTGGCGGTGAAGTACGATGTGGATGGCGCGGGCAACGTGCTCAACAGCGTGACGCTCACCGGTACCGGCAGCGGCGCGGTGAAGCTGACCAACGTCGCCGCCGGCAACATCCTGGCTGGCAGCAGCGACGCGATCACCGGCGACCAGCTGTTCAACACGCACAGCACCCTGGTCAGCTACTTCGGTGGCGACACGGCCTACAACGGCACCACCAACGTGTGGACTGCGCCGAAGTTCAGCATCTCCACCATCGCGACCGACGGCACCTTCAGCACTGGCGACTACAACAATGTCACCGCCGCCTTCACCGCGGTCGATGGCTCGCTGAGGGTGCTCAACCAGCGCATCACCAACGGCGGCGGCAGTGCCTACCTGGCAGTGAACTCGACGGCTGCGGCAGCAACGGCTGCAGGTACCGAAGCGGTGGCGGTGGGCCCGCAGGCCAGTGCGGCCGGTGCCAACAGCGTGGCGGTCGGCAACGGCGCCAGCAGCAGCGCGGGCAACAGTGTCGCCCTGGGTGCCGGCTCGGTGGCCAGCGTGGGTGCGCAGAGCGGCTACACCGCCGCCTACGGCCAGGCCGGCGCCAGCAACTCGGCCGGCGAGGTGTCGGTGGGCAGCACCGGCAGCGAGCGCAAGATCACCCATGTGGCCGATGGTTCCGATGACCACGACGCAACCAACGTCGGCCAGCTCAAGAATGGCGTGAACTACGCCATCGACCAGTCCAAGTCCTATACCGACCAGAAGATCCAGAACATCACCAACGTGGCCGGCAGCTTCCGCGCCAACAACACCAACAACCTGGCCGATCCGTCGGCAAGCGGTGCCAACTCGGCCGCCGGTGGTGCGGGTTCGACGGCCGCCGGAGCCAACTCCACTGCACTGGGCAATGGCTCGCAGGCGCAGGCCGACAACTCGGTGGCGCTGGGTGCAGGCTCCGTCGCGAACCGGGCCAACACGGTCTCGGTGGGTGCCGCCGGTGCCGAGCGCCAGGTGGTCAATGTGGCCGACGGCTCGCAGGCCACCGATGCGGTCAACGTCCGCCAGCTGCAGGCCTCGCAGCAGGGCACGATCCGCTACGACACCACGGTCAACGGTGCCACCAACTACAACAGCGTCACACTGGGCAGCACCAGCAGCGGGCCGACCACGGTGCGTAACGTCGCCGCCGGTACCGCGGGCACCGACGCGGTCAATGTGGACCAGCTGAAGTCGGGCATGGCGCAGACCCTGGACTGGTCGAAGACCTACACCGACGAGCGCATGGGCGGCTTCGAGCGCGACCTGCGCAAGACCGACAACCGTGCCTCGGCCGGCATCGCCTCGGCGATGGCCACCGCGGCGCTGCCGCAGCCCAGCGAAGCCGGGCGCAGCATGGCGTCGATCGCTGCCGGCAGCTACAACGGCGAATCGGGCGTGGCGCTGGGCATCTCCGGTGTCTCCGAAGGGGGGCGCTGGATCTACAAGTTCAGCGGCTCCACCAACAGCCGTGGCGAGGCGGGCGTGGCCGTCGGTGCCGGCATCCAGTGGTGAACCCCGCCGCCGGGCCGCAGAGGCGGCCCGGCATTGCGGAAACGTCTACAGGGGGAATGACATGAATCAGCATCGCATCGCCCGGGCCGGCCAGCTGGCCGCCGCGCTGGGCCTGGTACTGGGAATCGGCCTGCTGGCCGCCTGCCGCAGCCACGCACCGGCAGCCGACGGCCCGGCAGAAGCCACTGCCGTTCACTTCCCCGAGGCGTCGAAGGCCTCGCTGAAGGAAGGCATCTATCCGGACGTTGCCGACCTGCGCCGTTTCGCGCCGGGCATGAGCAAACGCCAGCTGTACACGCTGTTGGGGACGCCGCATTTCAACGAAGGAATGTGGGGCGTGCGTGAGTGGAACTACCTGTTCAACTTCCGCACGGCACAGGGTGCGGAGTACTTCACCTGCCAGTTCCAGGTGCGTTTCGACAGCAAGGGCATTGCCCAGGGCGGCTACTGGAAACCCGAATCGTGCGCGGCCGTGCTCGAGCCGCCGCGGCCCCCGGCGCCGCCTCCGCCGCCTCCGGCGCCGCTGCCGGAACAGCCCTTGCGCCTGTCTGCCGATGCGCTGTTCGGCTTCGACAGCGCGGTGCTGAGCAACGAAGGCCAGCAGGCCGTGCAGGGGATCCTGGCGCAGGTGCGCGAGGCCAGCCAGGTGCAGTCCATCCGCGTGACCGGCTACACCGACCGCATCGGCAGTGCCAGCTACAACCAGGCGTTGTCACTGCGCCGCGCGGAGGCGGTACGCAATGCCCTGGTACAGGGTGGGGTGCCGGCCGCCAGCATCAGTGCCGAAGGGCGTGGTGCAGCCGATCCGCTGGTGCAGTGCGCGCAGCGCAACCGCCGAGAGCTGATTGCCTGCCTGGCGCCGAATCGGCGGGTGCAGATTGCCGGGGTCGCGCAGCCTCGTTGACGTCCTGTGCCGGGGCAGCGCCCCGGCATCCCGAGTCCCCCCTGAATCGCCGGCAGGACGTGGCAACGTCTCCCCCGTCTTCCACGCCTGCCGGCGGCTCAGGTTTTCATACGGTGCATGCCATGAACGCCCAATTCCTGCCCCTCGCCATGAAAACGGAAACGACGCTGAGCGTGTACGGCCAACTGGGCAACCATGCGGTGGTGCGCATTCCCGGGCGACGCCTGCCAGGCCTGATCCTGCAGGCCGATACCGTGGCCGGCTTCCTTGCCCAGCTGCAGGAGGCGCAGGCCTGCCTGCGCAGCGGCCGCGCGCAACGCACCGATGCCGAGCTGGACATGCTGATCGACGTGCTGCAGCAGTGGTACGCGCTGATCGAATCGCGCCTGGCCGACGCTGGCGAGGCGCTCTAGAAGAAAAAGGGGACGGAGGGGATTAAGTCGTTCGTGCCCCGGCTCTGCCGAAAACGACTTAATCCCCTCCGTCCCCTTTTTCCTGTATCAGGCGCGTGCGCGGATCAACCAACAGGCGGCGTCCACGCGCACGCGGTCGCCGTCGATGAACGGTGCGAATGCAGCCAGTGCCTGGTCGCGCAGCGCGGCGGCCTCGGCTTCGGGCAGCGTCCGCAGCGCCTGGCCGACCGGGCCCAGCTGGCCGACGTAGGCCGGCAGATCGTCGCGCGCGATCGAGCAGGGCACCTCCACCGCGACCACCTCCACCTCCCTCCAGCCGGATACCTGAAGCAGGTGGCGCACGCGCTGGCCATCGGCAAAGGCGAACTGCCCCGGCGCGCCCGGTACCCGTGGCGGCAGTGCCAGTGCGTGGCCCACCGCGCGCTCGGCGGTGGTCATGAATGGATTTTCGTCGGCACCGCGCCAGGCGATGAAGCACAGGCCGCCGCCGGGCCGTACGGCTCGATGCAGGTTGCCGAAGGCAGCGGCGGTGTCCTCGAAGAACATCACGCCCAGCCGTGACTGGATCCAGTCGAAGTGTGCGGATGGCAATGGATGCCGCTCGGCATCGGCAACGATGAAATCGGCCCCCAGCCTGGCCCTGTCCGCACGCTGCCGGGCCAGCGCCAGCATGGGTGCGGAGATGTCCAGGCCGGTGCAGCGGGCAGACGGGCGTGCAGTGGCAGCGGCCAGCAGGCTGGCCCCCGTGCCGCAGCCGACGTCCAGCAGTTGCGTGACGGTCTGCGGCAGCTCGGCCGCGAGCAGGTCGGCCATCGGTTGGAACAGGCCATCCAGGACGGACTGCTGGGCGACCCATGCCTGCCCTCCAGGGCCGTTCCACAGGGCGTTCTGATCAACGGGGGACGTACTGGCCACGGCCTTGTCTCGGCGGGAACGTGGCGATAGCTTGGCGCTTGAAGGCGACTTGAGGTCAAGCCCGTGCGTGAACTGGATATCGGCGAGGTGGTGCGGCGCAGCGGCGTGCCGGCCTCGACCCTGCGTTACTACGAACAGCTGGGATTGCTGCAGACCCTGGGCCGTCGCGGGCTGCGCCGGCAATACAGCGAGGCGGTGCTGGAGCGGCTGGCGCTGATCGGCCTTGGCCAGGCGGCTGGGCTGTCATTGCAGCAGATCGGCGCGTCCCTGCCGCAGCAGGGGGGCATCACCCTGGACCGAGAGGCGTTGCTGGCGCAGGCCGAGCTGCTTCAGCGGCAGATCACCCGGCTGCAGCGGGTCCGTCGCCACCTTCAGCGCGCTGCTGCCTGCCCGCAGGCACACGATGCCCGCCAGTGCAGTTCGTTCCGGAAACTGCTGCGCGCGCAGCGGCGCCTGGGTGGGTGAGCAGATCGCGCCTAGTGGATGAATCAATCGCGCGTGCTGACTTCCCAGGTCGCGTGCAGCACCCCCGGCACCTGTTCCATCCGCGCCAGCACGACGTCCAGCTCGTCGGCGCTGACCGCCGTGCTGACCAGGACCGCGATCACGTCGGTGGGCGCATCGGCATGCTCGACCACCTGCACATCACCCACCGGGTACTGCGCCGCTTCGAGTGCGTCGACCAGCCGCTCGCGCACGCGCGGCACCGCTTCGGCGTCGACGCTCAGCCGCACCTCATAGGTGGCTTCGGTGGCGGCCTCGTTGATCGGAATGCGGTTGATCGCATTCACCAGCGGCCGCAACAGGGTGTTGCCGGCGATGACCAGCACCGTCAGCAGCACGCCCTCGGCCAGCATGTCCGCGCCGGTGCAGCTGCCCACCGCTGCCGAGCACCACAACGTGGCGGCGGTGTTCAGGCCACGCACGTTCATGCCTTCCTTCATGATCACGCCGGCGCCAAGGAAGCCGACCCCGGAGACGACATAGGAAATGACCCGCACCGCCTCCGCGCTGCCCGCGATGCGCATTCCAAGATCGACGAAGGCAGCGGCGCCCACCGCCACCAGCACGTTGGTGCGCAGGCCGGCGGTGCGTTGCCGGTACTGGCGCTCGGCGCCGATCAGCGTGCCCAGCACGAAGGCGGCCAGCAGGCTGACCACGGTGTCGGCGAAGGGGCCGGCCTGGAAGGTTTCGATGAAGCGCATGGCCGGAGTCTACCCGGTCGAGGTGACAGTAGATCCACGCAATGCGTGGATATCCGGGATGTCGATAGCCAGCGTGCCGGAAACGACTTAATCCCCTCCGTCCCCTTTTTGCGGGGTCAGTCGGTGTCCTCGACGCGCTCGCCCATCAGCTCGCGCTGGCGCTTGTCCAGTTCCTCGGCGTAGCGCTTGCGTACGAAGGCTTCAGAGACCACGCCCAGTACCTGGCCGTCGGCGCCGACCACGGCCAGTTCGTCGGCCTGGGTCTGGTCGAAGCGCCGCATCACGCTCACTACGTCGGAAGAGGGCGCCAGCGAGACGTCGCGGTTCTGCGCCAGCTCGCCGATCGGTGTGCCGGGCGTCACGCCGTCGCCATAGGCATGCGGAATCTGCACGATGCCCGCGTAGTGGCCTTCGCTGTCGATCAGGACCACCCGGGTACCGGAGCCCAGTGGAAAGCGCTGGCGGAAAGCGCCGGTGTCGAGGTCGGCGGGGGCCGTGGCCACGCCCTTGCGCATCAACCGGCCGGCATTGAGGTTCTGTACCCAGCCCACATCGCGGGCGCTCCTGATGGTCTCGCCACGCAGGTGCATGCGCCAGGTCGAGAACGAATAGCCGAACCATTGCCGCACCAGCGTACTGGAGACCAGCACCGCGCTCATCACCACGCTGGTCAGCAGGAAATCGTGCGTGCCTTCCAGCACCAGCATGGCCATGGTCATCGGTGCGCCGACCACGGCGGCGGCCAGTGCGGCCATGCCGGCCAGTGCGGCCGAGGTGGCATCGACCACCGGCACGCCGGCGGCCATGCCCAGCAGCCCGGCAAACAGCGCGCCCACCAGGGTGCCCATGAACAGCGAGGCGAAGAACAGGCCACCCCGGAAGCCGAAGCCCAGCGAGATGCCCGAGGCCAGGCACTTCAGGGTCAGCAGGCCGCCGATCCAGATCAATGGCAGGTGGGTGGTCAGGTCCAGGTGCAGCGCGCCATGCCCGGACGAAAGCACCTGCGGGCTGGCCAGCGCCAGCGGAATCAGCAACAGGCCGCCGACCACCGGCCGTCCCCAGGCCGGCAGCGGGCTGCGTTTGACAGTGCCTTCGATCGAGGCGATCAGCCGCATGATGGCGATGCCGATCATCGCGCAGCAGCAGCCGAGCAGGCCGTAGATGGCATAGTCGGCGGCGCGCACGTCGATGGTCGAGGCCGCCGGCAGCAGGTAGGCCTCGATGCCGGCCTGGTCGGCCACGAAGGCGCCGGCCAGCGCGGCGACGGCCACCGGTGCCAGCGCAGCAGGGGTGTAGGCACCGATGACGATCTCGAACGCATAGAACGCGCCCGCCAGCGGCGCACCGAACGCGGCGGCGATGGCGCCGGCGGCACCGGCACCGACCAGGATGCGCACGTCATTGCGGCGCAGGCGCATCACCCGGCCCAGCTGCGAGCCGCTGCCGGCCCCCATCTGCGTATACGACGCCTCCAGCCCGACCGACGCGCCGCAGCCGTTGGAGAGCAGGGTCTGGGTCAGCACGATCAGGTTGTCGCGCATCGACATGCGGCCGCCGTGCAGGGCATTGGCTTCCACCGCATCAAGCAGGGGGCGTTTAAGCCGGGTCGCGGCCAGGCTGACCAGCCCGACCAGCAGGCCCCCCAGCGGCAGCACCAGCAATGCAGTCCAGGTCAGCGAGGGCAGGGAGCTCAGGCGCATGCCGTCGTCCAGCCCGTAGAGCGCCCCCTGCAGCCATCGCGCGATGCCGGACTGCAGCAGGGTCAGGTAACCGGCGATCAGGCCGACCAGCAGGGCAAGCGCGATGAACCAGAGGTCGCTGCCGCGCAGCCGCAGGCGCAGGCCCTGGAGGGCCAGATGCAGGCGCGATGGCGAAACAGGCAGTGACATGGTGGCGGCATGATACGCCGCCACCGTGATCGCCACCGTCACTGCATCGGGCGGTTACCGCTTCAGAAGCGGTAGCGGCCCTGCACGTAGAAGGTGCGTGGCGCAGCCACCATGCGGCCGGCGTTGCCATCGACGTTGCGGGTGTACCAGCGCTTGTCGGCCAGGTTGTTCACGCCCAGCGCGATTTCGCTGTCGCCCAGGCCCGGCACCTGCCAGGCCACCTGCGCGTTCCACAGGCGCACGCCGGGCACGCGACCCACGCGCGCATCGGCGGTTTCTTCCCAGGTGTTGGCGGCATCGGAGAACTGGCCGCTCTGATGGGTGCTGGAGACATTGAAGGTCCACCCGGCCAGCGCGTAGCGGGCGCCGACGCTGTCGGTGTCGCGCGCGTAGAACGGCACGTCCAGGCCGCGGTTGCCACCGGACTGCTGGATCGCCTTGGTCCATGTGTAGTTGGCGTACAACTCCAGCCCGGCCAGTGCACTGTCCTCGGCGAAGCGGTACTCCAGCGCGCTCTCCACACCCTTGTGATCGGTGGCGCCGATGTTCTGGAAGGTCGGGGGAGTGATACCCGGGACCTGCAGGATCTGGTTGTCGAAGCGCATCTTGAACACGGTCACTTCCGCGCGCAGTGCGCCGTCCTGCCAGCGCGCACCGAGTTCGGTGGTCCTGGCGATTTCCGGGTTCAGCGGGTTGCTGGCGGTCTGCGAATTGAGCTGGATGTTCTGCACCGGCCCGAACGAGGTGGTGTAGTTGCCGAACACGGTCAGCTGCGGGGTCAGCAGGTAGGCGATGTTGAGCGAGGGCAGGGCCTTGTCGTTGCGGCTGCTGAAGGTCGCCGCGCCCGCGGCCTGGCGGCGGTCCATGTCGATCCATTCCATGCGCATGCCCGGGGTGATCCGCCACTGGCCGATCGCAATGCGGTCGTCGATGTAGAACGCGTGGGCGTCGGTGGCGTTGTCGAAGCGGGTGGTGGCGCTGGCCACGCCGGTGCGGCGGGTGACGGTGTAGCTGCGGTCGTTGCCACGCTCACGCAGGAAGCGGTAGCCGGCAGTGATGTCGTGCACGCTGGCGCCCCAGTGCAGGCGCTGGGTGTAGCGTGGCTCGATGCCGAGCACGCGGTAGTCACGCGGCTGTACGGTCAGCTGGGTGTTGGCGGCGTTGATCAGCGAGCTGGCACGGCTGCTTTCGTTGTAATAGGCCAGCACCTCGAACTCGCTGTCGGCCGACAGCGTGTTGGTGTAGCCCAGGTCGATGCCGGTGCGGTGGCCCTTCCAGAAGTCAGCCGGCCGGGTGTTCTGGAACGGATCGGCCTCGTACTGGGCGCGGGTCAGGCCGCCCGGGGTCAGTGAACGCGCGTCGTAGTAGGAGAGCTTGGCGCGCAGTTCCTGCTGTTCGTCGATGGCGTAGGCGAACTTCAGCGCGAGATCGTCGAAGCGGTCGTCGCTGCCCTGGCGCCAGCCGCGGCCGTCCTGGCCGGAATACAGCAAGGCCGCGCCCAGGCCGTTGTCGCCGGTGCCGCCGAGGAAGGCGTTGTACTGGGTGCTGTCACCGCCGCCATGGTCGTAGGCGGTGTAACGCACGCCCGCCTCACCGTGCAGGCCGATGCCGGTGGGAATGGCGCGGGTGCTGAAGTTGATGATGCCGCCCACGTTCTGCGGTCCGTAGCGCACCGCGCCGCCGCCGCGCACCACGTCGATCGATTCGATGTTGGACAGGCTGGTCGGTGCGAACGACAGTTGCGGCTGGCCATACGGCGCCACCGCCAGCGGCACGCCGTCCAGCAGCACGGTCGAGCGCGGCGAGTAGCGCCCGGTCAGGCCGCGCACGCCAATGTTCAACGACACCGAGCTGCCAGCGGTGCCGGAGTTGTCGGTGACCTGCACGCCGGGGATGCGGCGCATGGCATCACCGATGCTCGCCGCGCCGCTGGCCTCGATGCGCTGGCGGTCGACCACCGTGCGTGCGCCGGCAAAGCGCTTGACGCTGTCGTGCAGGCCGGTGCCCAGCCAGCTGCCGGACACCTGGATGCTGTCCAGCGTGGTGGCGCTGTCCTGGGCGGATGCGGTGGCGACTGGGAGCAGGCACAGGGCGAGGGCGGCCGCCAGCGGCAGGCGGGCCGGTTGCAGGGCGTGGGTGGGCATTGATGCAGGTCGTGGAAGGTCGTAAATGAGAATTATTGCTGATTCCATTCGCCAATGGAATGCACCACCGGTTCATCCCGACGACCGGGTGGTAAAATTGCAGATTGCTTCCTGACCCGCCGAGATCCGCCATGTCCCAAGCCGCCTTCTACCCCGTCGGAATCCCTGGCCAGCCGTGGGGAGCGGCGGAACGGGAAGCGTGGCGTGGTCGCCAGCAGCGCCTGCGCCGCTACGACGAGGAGGTGCTGCCGCGCATTGACGCGCTGGCCTCGCGCTTCGACAAGGTGGCCTATGGCCAGCTCGACTACGCCGGTGAGACCTACACCCTGTTCGCCCTGCGCAGCCGCGACTGGAACCCGGCGCTGCCGGCGGCGCTGGTTACCGGTGGCGTGCATGGGTATGAGACCAGCGGCGTGATGGGCGCGCTGGAGTTCCTTGAGAAGCACGCCGCCGACTATGCCGGCAAGGCCAATTTGCTGGTGGCGCCGTGCGTAAACCCGTGGGGCTTCGAGCGCATCAACCGCTGGAACTACGATGCGATCGATCCGAACCGCAACTTCCGCGCCGATGGCCCTGCGCGCGAGTCAACCGCGGTCATCGAGCTGATCGCGCCGTACAAGGGGCAGTTCGTGCTGCACATCGACCTGCACGAGACCACCGACAGCGACGAGAGCGAGTTCCGCCCGGCGCTGGCCGCGCGTGACGGCAAGCCGTTCGAGCCGGGCCTGATTCCCGATGGTTTCTACCTGGTGGACGACAGCGAGAATCCGCAGCCGGCCTTCCAGCAGGCGGTGATCGCCGCGGTGGAGAAGGTCACCCATATCGCCCCCGCCGATGACAAAGGCGAGATCATCGGTTCGCCGGTGATCGCCCACGGCGTGATCGAGTATCCGCTGGTGAAGCTCGGACTGTGCGCGGGCATCACCGGTGCGAAGTTCACCACCACCACCGAGGTCTACCCGGACAGCCCGCGCGCCACCCCGCAGCAGTGCAACGATGCCCAGGTGGCGGCGGTGTGCGCGGCACTGGATTACGCGCTCGCCCATGGTTGACCGGTAGTGCCGGCCGCTGGCCGGCAACCGTCCCCTTATCCGTGTCACCCCAGCGCGTCGGCCCACCACAGGGCCGCCGGCCCCGGCGGCGTGTCGCGGCGCCACAGCAGGTCGCTGTGGATGCGCCGTGGCCAGCCGGGTAGGGTCAGTTCCACCAGCTGCCCGCGGTCGTAGCGCTGTACCAGCGCGCGTGGCAGCTCGGCCCAGCCGATGCCGTCCTCAGCCATTTCCATCACCATCAGGTAATCGGTGGCGGTCCATGCCAGGCCGGTGACCGCGCGCGCATGGTCGACCTCGGCGCTCAACCGCACCTGCCGGTGCCGCGCCAGCTGCGCGGCGGCGCGACGCCCGGCGCTGGCTAGAGGGTGCCGGCGCGCCACGTACACTGACAACTCGCTGTGGTGCGCCAGCGGCCGCGCGATCAGTCCATCCGGATAGCGCTCCTGGCGCGGCAGCAGACCCAGCACGGCGCGGCCGCTGCTCACCCGTTCCAGCACGTCATCGCCCTCGGCATCCAGCCATTCCAGTTCGATCTCCGGGAACGCCTCGGCGAAGCGCTGCAGGATCCGCTGCTCCGGATCGAGCTGGTAGACATCGGAGAACACCACGGTCAGCCGCGCTTCGACCGGCGCGGCCAAGCGGACGCTCAACTGCTGAAGGCGAGCATCGGCAGCCAGGATCTCCTGCGCATGGCCCAGCACCTGGCGGCCGGCTTCGGTCAGTTGCGGGTAGCGGCCGCTGCGGTCGAACAGGCTAACGCCCAGGTCGGCCTCCAGGTGGGCGATGGCGGTGCTGACTGTCGATTGGGTCTTGCGCAGGCGTCGCGCCGCGGCCGAGAACGAGCCCAGTGCCGCGGCTTCGACGAAGGCCTGCAGGGATTCGGGGGAGTAGGGCATGATCCATCGCTCCTTTCGATGGAATCCATTTTGATACCACCGTAAAAGGCGATGATACTGGCCACCGTCGCCCCTGTCTGCGGGGTGTTCCGGACCCTCCACGCATGCCGTGGACCCATTGAAGAGGCGGCGCGGTCCCCGCCCTGCAAGGAGTTTCATATGTCCCGTACTGTTCCCGCCCGTGGCGCGCTGGTCGCCTGGGCCTGCCTGACCGTGGCGATCGTCGCTGAAGTGGTCGGCACCTCGTTCATGGCCCATGCCGCCCGCGATGGCGGCTGGAGCGGCTATCTGATCATGGCCGGCGCGCTGGCACTGTCCTACTTCTTCCTGGCACAGTCGGTGCGCCGCATTGCCGTGGGCGTGGCCTACGCAGTGTGGGAAGGCCTGGGCCTGACCCTGCTGACCGTGGTCGGACTCACCGTCTTCGGTGAAAGCCTGTCGCTGCAGCAGCTGGCCGGCCTGGTGCTGGCGGTGGCCGGCATCGTCTGCGTCACCCTCGGGGAGGCGCACTGATGAACACCCTGGCCCTGTTTTTCGTGATCTGCTCGGCGCTGATCGACGTCGCCGCCAACATGATGGTGGCCAAGTCGGAAGGCTTCCGCCGCTGGCGCTGGGGTGTCGGCGCGATCGTCATGGTCTGGATCGCCTTCGCCCTGCTGGGCCAGGCGGTGCGCTACATGGATCTGGCCACGGCCTATGCAATGTGGGGGGCGATCGGGGTAATCGGCACCGCCAGCTGCGGCCGCCTGTTGTTCGGCAACCGCCTGCGGCCGATCGGCTGGGTTGGCATCGCCCTGGTCACGGCGGCGGTACTGCTGCTCAGCACCGCCAAGTAGCAGCACGCCTTGTCGCGAGCTGGGCGGCGATGGTGCAGCGATTTGCGAAGTCGCTCCTGCTCATCGACACTGCGGTTTTCCACATGGAGTGCCCGCATGTTCAGCCACATCACCGTAGGAACGAACGACATGGAGGCCGCGCGTCGCTTCTACGACGCCCTGTTCGCCGCGATGGGGGCACGTCCGGGCGTGTTCGACGAGAAGGGCCGGCTGCTGTACTTCAAGGATGGGCGGATGTTCGGTGTGACTGCGCCGATCGATGGGCAACCGGCGTGCCATGCCAACGGCGGCACCATCGGCTTCAGCCTGGGCAGTGCGGAGGCCGTACGCGCCTGGCAGGACGCCGGTGTCGCCCACGGTGGCACCGCTGTCGAAGATCCTGCCGGCATCCGCAACATGGCCGGTCGCCCGTTGTTCCTGGCCTATCTGCGTGACCCGGATGGCAACAAGCTGTGTGCGGTGCACCCAATGTCGTGATCGGACAGACTGCGCGTGACCGCGTTGCAGGCGGCCCGCGCAGCAAGCGCAGGCGCGGGTGCGTTGCAGCGCGCGCGTGATACCACGGAAGAGTCGGCCAGGCCTGTGACCGCTGGGCGCAACTTCATGCTCTGTCCACTGCGGTTCAGCCAGAATCGGTCGGCTAACCCTTTGATCTACCGGAGAACGCCGCCCCATGGATGTACTGGAGCCGCAACAATCCCCGGTGCGCACCCTTCGGCCTGTGTTCGCCTTCGCGGCGATCGTTGTCGTGGCGTTCGCGCTGTTCGTCAGCCTGTTCCCGCTGGGGGCAGGCCGCCTTCTGCTGAAGGCGCAGGACTGGGCCGCCCTCAATGTCGGCTGGTACTACCTGCTGGCGATGACCCTGTACCTGGTGTTCGTGGTCGGCGTAGCGCTGTCCAAGTACGGTGGCATCAAGCTCGGCGCCGACCACGACGAGCCGGAGTTCAGCTACCTCTCCTGGGCCGGCATGCTGTTCGCCGCCGGCATCAGCATCACCCTGTTCTTCTTCTGCGTTTCCGAACCACTGACCCATTACCTGCAGCCGCCGCAGGGCGATCCGGCCGCAGGCGAGGCTGGCGCGCGCCAGGCGATGCAGCTGTTGTTCCTGCACTGGGGCCTGCATGGCTGGGGGGTGTTCGCGCTGGCGGCGATGGCGATGGCCTACTTCGCCTATCGCCACAACCTGCCACTGGCCCTGCGCTCGGCGCTGTACCCGTTGATCGGCAAGCGCATCAACGGCCCGATCGGTTACACCGTAGACGCGCTGGGCATTGTTGCCACCGTGTTCGGCATCGGTGCCGACATGGGCTTTGGCGTGCTGCACCTCAACGCTGGCCTGTCGCACCTGTTCAACGTGCCGCATTCCAACCTGGTGCAGATCATCCTGGTGGTGGCGATGATGGGCGCGGCGGTGGCCGTGGCCGTCTCCGGCGTGGAAAAGGGCGTGCGCTGGATGGCCAACATCAACATGCTGCTGGCGATCGCGCTGGTGCTGTTCATGCTGTTTGCCGGCCCGACGCAGTACCTGTTCAGTACCTTGATGCAGAACCTGGGCGATTACCTGGGCAGCGTGGTCGGCAAGAGTTTCGACGTGTACGCCTACGGCGGTCGCCCGGAATGGCTGGGCGGCTGGACGGTGTTCTACTGGGCGTGGTGGATCGGCTGGGCACCGTTCGTGGGCCTGTTCATCGCGCGCATCTCGCGGGGCCGCACCATCCGCGAGTTCGTGTTCGGCGTGCTGCTGATTCCGCTCGGCTTCACCCTGGCGTGGCTGTCGATCTTCGGCAACAGCGCGCTGGACCAGGTCCTGCACCATGGGCAGGCGCATCTGGCGCAGCTGGCGGTGGATGATCCACCGACCGTGCTTTATGCGCTGCTGGACAGCTACCCGTGGAGCCGCGCGGTGATCACGGTGACGGTGCTGGTCAGTTTCATCTTCTTCGTGACGTCAGCTGATTCGGGTGCGGTGGTGCTGTCCACGCTGTCCTCGCATGGCGGCGCGCCGGAGGACGACGGCCCGCGCTGGTTGCGCGTGTTCTGGGGCACGGTCATTGCCGTTCTGACCGCCGGCCTGCTGCTGGCCGGCAGCATCGATGCGCTCAAGTCGGCCGTGGTGCTGGCATCGTTGCCGTTCTCGGCGATCCTGCTGCTGATGATGTGGGGCCTGACCCGCGCCTTCAGCGACGAGTCGCACCGCAAGCGCGCGCTGCAGTACCGCCCATCGCCGCTGATCGGCGACGACCGCCATCATCAGGGCTGGCGCCAGCGCCTGAGCCAGGCGATGCATTTCCCGGTTCGCGACCAGGTCTACCGTTTCATGGACGATACGGTGAAGCCGGCGATGGAGGCGGTTGCCGAGCAGCTGCGCGGGCAGGGCTGGGATGTGGCCACGCGCTTCGAGGCCGGCGACATGGAGCTGACGGTGAACCACGGCGAGCAGCAGGATTTCCTGTACCGGGTGATCCTCAGCGGTTACCTGACCCCGTCGTTCGCCGCGCAGCAGCTGCGCAACCAGCGCTACTACCGCGCTGAAGTGCACCTGTTCGAAGGCAGCCAGGACTACGACCTGGTGGGCTACAGCCGCAAGCAGATCATCAACGACATCATCAGCCAGTACGAACGGCACCTGCAGTTCCTGCACCTGAGCCGGTGATGGTAGTGCCGGCCGCTGGCCGGCAACGCGAACGGGGCGGCGCATCACCGCCGCCCCGTTGGCGCATCAGAACCGGTAGCGCGCGCCCAGCGAGACGAACTGCCCGCGCAGGTTGTACTGGCTGATGTCGAAACCACTGGAGCCACCAGCCGGATCAAACGGCGGGTCCTTGTCGGTCAGGTTCAGCACCGACAGCGACAGCGTGGTGTTGGCAATGCCTTCGTAGGCCACGTACAGGTCCAGCTGGTGATACGGCTTGATGCGGTTGCGCAGCCCCGGGTTGCTGGTCGTCGTTGCCACGCGCTGGTCATAGCCGCTCACGTACTGCAGGCTCAGCGTGCTGCTCCAGTCGCCCACTGCCCAGTTCAGCGAGGTGGTGCCGCGGGTGCGCGGCAGTGCGCCGTGGCGGTTGTTGCCGGCTCCTTCATACGGTGCCTGCCCGGCCACCAGCGGCTGCTTGAAGCTGAGCAGGTGGGTCCAGCTGCCGGCCACGGTGAAGCTGCCCCAGCCCTCGGTGCGGAAGGTGCGGTTGGCGTCCAGGTCCAGCCCGGAGGTGGTCAGTTCGCCCTGGTTGGCGTACTGGTTGGTGATGAACTGGATGCGCCCCTGTGCATCACGCTGAACGCGGCCGGGGAACAGCGTCGGGTTGTCGACGATGAACTGTGCGCTGTCCGGCTTGACCAGGTTGTCCTGCTCGATGCGATACCAGTCCAGGCCGATGCTGGTATCGCCATCGGGCGACCACACCGCGCCCACATTGAAGTTGCGCGAGCGCTCGGCCTTCAGGTCCGGGTTGCCGGTGCGGATGTTGGTCACGCCACGGCTGCCGCCGGGCTGCAGCGGATCCAGCGGATCGATCACCGAGCCATAGCTGACGGTCTGGCCCGGCGCGATTTCCGGCAGCGAGGGGGCGCGGAAGCCGCGCGAGAACGAACCGCGCAGCAGCAGGCTGTCCAATGGCTGCCAGCGCAGCGCCAGCTTCGGCGAGAACGCCTTGCCGAAATCATCGTAGTGGTCGCCGCGACCGGCTACCTGCAGTTCCAGCGTGCGGTGCAGCGGCACGCTCAGTTCGGCATAGGCGGCGCTGACCTGGCGCTCGCCGTTGACCACATTGATGGCCGGGCGCAGTTCGGTGCCCGACAGCACCTGCGCGCTGGTGCGCGCGTCCAGCGATTCCTTGCGGAACTCCGCACCCCAGGCAAAGCCGACCGTACCGGCGGGCATCTCCCACAGCGAGGTCGAGGCCTTCAGGTTCAACGCGTGCAGCTTGTACCAGCCTGGCCGCTTGGTCTGCAGGCGCAGGGCGTCCAGCGCCCCCGGCGTGCTGGAGGGATCGAGGAAGTTGTAGCTGCCATCGCGCAGGATCTGCTCGAACGCGTAGCGGTTGACGAAGTTGTCCACGTATTCGCGCTGCGCGCTCTGTGAAGTCAACGCCGCCACTTCCCAGTCCCAGCGCTCGCCACTGCCGCGCACGCCGGCCAGGGCACGGTAGAACACCTGCGTGTTGTCCTTCAGGCGCGGGCCGAGATCGAAGAAGGTGTACTCGAACGGCAGCGGCGCGCTGCCCGGGTTGTTCGGATGACCGACCGGCAACACCGCCGGTACGTCGATCAGGGTGCCGGTGGCCGGGTTGTAGGCGCGCAGGCCGGGGCCGACGGTCAGCGGCGCGCTGAAGATCTGGTCGGCCTTGTTGTGGCTGTACAGCACGTCAGCGAATGCCTCGACGCTGTCATTGAAGCGGTAGGTCGCACTCAACGACGCCTGCAGGCGCTCGGCACCGGGCTGCAGGGTCTTGAACGGCTGCGCGTTGAAGGCGCAGGCCTGGCCGGGCAGGGTGCTGCCGAAATCGCTGTAGGGACGCAGCTGGCTGCCGTCGGGGCAGTTGGCGAACGGCTGCGGCGCGCGTGGGTTGGACAGCCAATTGCCACCGGCGGTGGACCAGCCGGCCAGGCGGCCACCGGGCTTGTTGCGGAAATCGCCGCTGCGGGTATAGGCGCGCTGATCAGCGTCGAGGCGATCGCGCTTGAGCAGGTCCAGCCCGAACAGCACGTTCCAGCCCTGCTGTTCGAGGTCGCCGAAGCCAGCCAGCAGGCTGGCCTTGCGTTCGTCGAGGCCGCCCTGGGTGGCGGTACCGAAGCCGCCGCCGACTTCCACGCCCTGGAAGTTTTTGCGCAGGATGATGTTGATGACGCCGGCGATGGCATCGGAGCCGTACACCGCCGAGGCACCATCCTTCAGCACTTCGATGCGTTCGACCGCGCTGATCGGCAGCGCGTTGAGGTCGACGAAGGTGTCCTGGGTATTGAGCGCGAAGCCGAAGTTGGAGACGCGGTAGCCATTGACCAGCACCAGCGTGTTCTTCGGCGACAGGCCACGCAGGCCGATCGAGGCCGAGCCCGCGGCGAAGCTGCCGGTGTACTGCTCGTCGAAGCTGTTGCCGGCATTGGCCGACAGGTTGCGCAGCACGTCGGTGAGGGTGGAGCGGCCGGTCTGCTCGATCTGTTCGCGGCTGACGATCTGCACCGGGTTGGGCCCGGCGGTATCGCTGCGCTTGATGTTGGAGCCGGTCACTAGCACGGTGCCGAGGGTGGTGCTGTCCTTGCCGGCATCGGCGGATTCAGCGGCGCCGGCGGCGCCGGCGGTAAGGCCCAGCGCGATGGCGCCGGCAAGCAGGTTCAGGGTGGTGCGGTACATGGAAGCGACAACGCCGAACGGGGGAGGAGCCGTCAGTACCGCATGCAGGCAAGTACGCCTTCCAATGACGAAAGCGCATTCAGTTATACATCACAGGTTCTTAACGAAAGTAAGCGCTGGTCCGCACGCCTCCTGGGGGTCAGATCCCTTTCCAGCGGAAAGGGATCTGACCCCGGTTGTCCGAGTCTCAGGGACGCAGCAGTACCTTGCCGTTGCGGCCCGAGCCTCCTGCGACCTTCACTGCCTGGGCAATGTCGTCCAGTGCGAAGACCTGCTCCACCGGCAGTGTCAGCTCACCACTGGCCGCACGCTTCAGCAGTTCGCCCACCAACCGGCGCTTGTCCTCCACCGCCATCGCCTGGCTGACCTTGCTGCCCCAGAAGCCCTTCACCGTGGCTTCCTTGTAGATCAGGCCGCCGGCGGGGATGTGCATCGGCTGGCCGCTCATCACACCGAACGACACCAGGGTGCCATGGTGGCCGAGCAGGTCGACCAGGTCACCGCTGGCGTCGCCGCCGATGGAATCCACCGCGGCGGCCGCCTGTTCTTCGCCGGTCGCCTCACGCACGCGATCTTTCCAGCCATCTACCGAGGTGTCGAACACATGATCGATGCCCAGCGCCTGCAGCTGCGCGACCGCATCGGCGTTGCGCACCAGGTTGGCCACATGCACGCCACGCGCCCGCGCCAGCATTGCCAGCGACTTGCCCACCGCGCCGTTGGCGGTGTTCTGCACGATCCACTGGCCGGGCTCGACGTGCAGGAACTCCAGCAGCATCAGCGCGCTCAGCGGCATCGCGATCAGCTGTGCGGCCATTTCGTCGGGGATGGCGTCCGGCATCGGAATCACCATGCGTGCCGGTGCGATGAATGCTTCGGCCCAGGTGCCGTGCACCGAGGCGGCGGCCACGCGCTGGCCGATCTGCAGGCCCTCGACCCCTTCGCCCAGTGCATCGACCACGCCCAGTGCCTCACTGCCAGCGATGGCCGGCAGCGTCGGCTTGTAGCCGTACAGGCCACGCACGGTCAGCAGGTCATGGTTGTGGATCGAGGCCAGCACGGTGCGGATGCGCACCTCGCCGGGGCCGGGCTCAGGCAGCGGCGCATCGGCAATGGCAAGGACGTCGGCCGGATCGCCGAAGGAGGGGTACTGGGCAGCGCGCATGAGCGATGTTCCGAAGAAAGTGATGTTGTAGCGAACTGGGGACGCAGGGGATGTCGACAAGGTGTCGCCGCTGCAACACGGCGTCCTGCGACGGATCGTCGCGGCATGTCGTGATTACCGCATCTTGTGTTGACGGTTTGGAGTATCCCCACTATGTTGTGGCCGTCACTCCCGGTCAGCCGCCGCCGCCGGACATGCAGCAAACGTCCCGCGGCCCGCCCCTGAAGGCTTGCCGTGTCGACGCGGCCGCCTTCGTGCGGACCCAGATCGCCCCCACGGCCCGGATACCGGCCGCAGGCGCAGGCTATCGCCGACGACCTGGTGTTCCCGCGCTTTGGCATACCACCCGATCGCCCCGTGCGCCGGTATCGCGTGCAGGGCTGCCACGGCATCGACGCCGCTGTGCGTGCGAGCCTGGAGACGCAGGACCATGACCGACAACACCTACCGCGCGGCCGATCTGGCCGGCGCCGGCGACGCTTTGCGCGCTGGTGGCGAGCGCGTGCCGACCTGGATCACCAAGGAGGCCGGCAACCGTCGCCTGCCGTTCGACGCCGAGCGCCTGCAGCGCAGCATCGATGCGGTGCATGCCGAGTTCCCGCAGCTGGACGTGAGCGACTATCGCCGCGTGGTGCAGGCGATGGTCGAGCGCAAGACCAGCCTCAGTGCCGATGATCTGGTCGACCTGCTGATCCGCGAGGCCGAATCGCGCGTGGACCTGGTCGCGCCCGAGTGGGAACAGTTCGCTGCGCGCATCTACCTGCGCCGCCTGTACAAGCGCGCCAGCCGCAACCGCTTCTACGATGTCAGCCTGAAGTACGGCTCCTACGTGGGACTGCAGGAAAGCCTGGCTGATCGCGGCATCTACAGCAACGACATCCTGCGCTGCTACTCGAAGGAAGAGTTGCAGCAGGCCGGCGGGATGATCGATCCGGAACGCGACCGGCTGTTCGCCTACAACGGCCTGTACCTGCTGGCCACGCGCTACCTGGCCAGCGACCGCAGCCGCGAGGTCTACGAACTGCCGCAGGAGCGCTGGCTCACGATCGCGCTGTACCTGATGCAGGAGGAAAAGCCGCGCGAACGCCGCATGCAGCTGGTCGGCGAGGCGTACTGGGCGCTGTCCAACCTGTACATGACGGTAGCCACGCCGACCCTGGCCAACGCCGGCAAGGTCGGCGGCCAGCTGTCGAGCTGCTTCATCGACACGGTGGACGACAGCCTGCAGGGCATCTATGACTCCAATACCGATATCGCCCGTGTGTCCAAGCATGGCGGCGGCGTGGGTGCCTACCTGGGCTATGTGCGCAGCAGTGGCGCACCGATCCGTGGCGTACCCAATTCCTCCGGCGGCGTGGTGCCGTGGATCAAGCAGCTGAACAACACCGCGGTGTCGGTTGATCAGCTTGGCCAGCGCAAGGGCGCGGTGGCGGTGTATCTGGATATCTGGCACCGCGACATCGAAGCGTTCATGGACCTGCGCCTCAACAACGGCGACCAGCGGCTGCGCGCGCACGATGTGTTCACCTCGGTGTGCGTGCCCGACCTGTTCATGGAAGCGGTCGAGCGCCGCGCCGACTGGTACCTGTTCGACCCGCACGAGGTGAAGCAGGCCAAGGGCTGGTACCTGCAGGACTTCTACGATGAGACGCGCGGTGCGGGCAGCTTCCGTGACCGCTATGCCGAGCTGGTGGCGGATGAGCGCATCAGCCGCCGCACGGTGAAGGCCATCGATCTGTTCAAGCGGATCATGCTCAGCCAGCTGGAGACCGGCAACCCGTTCCTGTTCTACCGCGACGAGGTCAATCGCCGGAATCCGAACAAGCACGCGGGCATGATCCATTCCAGCAACCTGTGCACCGAGATCCTGCAGAACATGAGCCCGACGCGGATGATCCAGGAGATCGTCAGCGGCGACCAGATCGTTACCACGCGCCGCGCCGGTGACTTCGTGGTCTGCAACCTGTCCTCGATCAATCTCGGCCGCGCGATCAGCGCACCGGATGACCTGCTGGCCACCGACGTGCTGGAGCGCCTGATCCCGATCCAGGTGCGCATGCTCGACAACGTGATCGACCTCAACGCGCTGCCGGTACCGCAGGCCACGATCACCAATCGCAAGTACCGCGCCATCGGCCTCGGCACCTTCGGTTGGCACCACCTGCTGGCGCAGCAGGCGATCCAGTGGGAATCACCGGATGCCGAAGCGTTGGCCGACCGTCTCTACGAGCGCATCAACTTCCTGACCATCCAGGCCAGCATGCAGCTGGCCAGGGAAAAGGGCAGCTATCCGATGTTCACTGGCAGCGACTGGCACAACGGCCGCTACTTCCGCGACCGCGACTACAGCGGCGCCACGTGGGACAGCCTGGCCCGCGAGGTCGCCACGCATGGCCTGCGCAACGGCTGGTTGCTGGCGGTGGCGCCGAACATGAGCACCGCGCAGATTGCCGGTTCCACCGCCTCCATCGACCCGATCTACAGTGCGTTCTACTACGAGGAAAAGAAAGACTTCCGGCGGCCGGTGGCGGCGCCGGGCCTGTCGCTGGAAACCTGGCCGTACTACGAGAAGGGCGCCTACAAGGTCGACCAGTTCGCCAGCGTGCGCCAGAACGCGCGCCGCCAGCGCCATGTCGACCAGTCGATCAGCTTCAACCTGTACGTGCCCAGCACCATCCGCGCCAGCACGCTGCTGGAGCTGCATCTGACGGCGTGGCGCGAGGGGCTTAAAACCACCTACTACGTGCGCTCCAACGACATCGACATCAGCGAATGCGAGTGGTGCGCCAGCTGACCGCCGCGACTCCTGTAGAGCCGAGCCCATGCTCGGCTCAGACGCGAAGAGCAGCCGAGCGTGGGCTCGGCTCTACATCTGCAATGCACGTAACACGAAGGTAGACGACCATGGCAACCTCCCTCGACCGCATCAAGATCCTCGAACCGCGCCATCCCAACCGCAGCACCGGCATCATCAACGGCCGTACCAGCGGCATCCTGAACTGGAACGACATTCCGTACCCGTCGTTCTATCGGGCCTACAAGGAGCTGTCGACCAACTTCTGGATCCCCGACGAAGTGGACATGAAGCTGGACGCGCGCCAGTACGGCGAGCTGTCCGGGCGCGAGAAGAACGCCTACGACTCGATCATCGGCCTGCTCGCCACGCTCGATTCGCCGCAGACCCGCTTCATCTACAACGTGGCCGAGTACATCACCGACCCGGCCGCGCATGCCAATGCGGCCATCATCGGCCAGCAGGAAGTGATCCACAACGAGAGCTACAGCTACGTGCTGGCCTCGATCACCGACCTGCCGAACCAGAACCGCATCTTCGAGATCGCCCGCACGCACCCGACCATCATCAAGCGCAACGCGCCGATCATGGGCGCGTATGACGATTTCATGCGTGAGAAGACCGCCGAGACGCTGCTGAAGTCGCTGATCCAGTCGTCGATCCTGGAGGGCATCAATTTCTATTCGGGCTTCGCCTACTTCTACAACATGGTGCGGCAGAACCGCATGACCGGCACCGGCAAGATCATCAGCTTCATCAACCGTGACGAGCTGGCCCATACCAAGTTCATCAGCGAGCTGATCCGCGCGATCGTCGGCGAGAACCCGGAACTGCAGACCCACGAGCTGACCGATTACGTGCACGGCGCATTCCAGCATGCCATCGAGCTGGAGACCCAGTGGTCGTCGGAAGTGCTGGACGGCATCGACGGCATCGATGTCGAGGAAATGACGCGTTACGTGAAGTACCGCGCCAACAAGATGGCCGGCATGCTCGGTATCGAGCGCCTGTACAGCGATACCACCGACAACGTGATGCCGTGGATCAAGGCCTACGCCGACAACTTCACCGAGACCAAGACCGACTTCTTCGAGATGCGCAATGCAAGCTACAAGAAGACCAATGTCGACAACGGCTTCGACGATCTCTGAGCCGCGCAGGGCGCTGCGCATCCTGGTGGTGGTCGCTTCGCTGAGCGGCAATACCCGCGAGCTTGGCCGGCAGATCGCCGGGCACTGCCGCGCTGCCGGCCATGCCGTGTATTGGCAGGAGGCTGACGACCTGCGCCAGATACCGCCACTGGCCGCCGACGAGGCCGACCTGGTGCTGCTGGGCTGCTGGACCGACAACGCCGGGCGCACACCCTCCGAAATGAAGGGCTGGGTGGCTGGCATCGCCGAGCGCGGCGAGCGGCCACGGCAGCTGGCCGTGTTTGGCACCGGCGAGAGCCAGTGGGGCCAGGAGTACTACTGCGGCGCTGTCCACCGGCTGATCCGCTATTTCCACAGCGACTACCCCGCGCTGGAGATCGAACAGATGCCGCACGGCGAACGCCACGCCGCGGCCATCAATGCCTGGACCGATGCGGTCCTGGCCCACTACTGGAGCACCACCGATGCAGATCATCGACGCCACCACGCCTGAGCAGTTCCAGCAGTTGCTGGCCGAGCACCCGCGGGTGCTGGTGGATTTCCACAAAGAGCAGTGCCCGGGATGCCGGATGCTGGAAATGTCACTGCATCGCGTAGCCAACAGCGTGGCGGGGCAGGGCACGACCCTGCTGCGCGTGCAGTTGGAAGTACTCGGTGAGGCATTCTTCAGGGAGCTGGGGCTGCGGCAGACGCCGACGCTGTCCCTGTTCCGTGACGGTGACGAACGCACGCGCCTGGCCGGGTTCCAGTCGCCGCAGCAGATCGAGGCCGCGATCGCGTTGCATTTGTAGAGCCGGGCCATGCTCGGCTGCTGTTCGTGCGGTGTGCGATGAGTCGAGCATGGCTCGACTCTACAACGGCGTCCCTGGCATTTCGCGCTATGCGCCGCAGAAGGTATCCACCAGCAGTTTCACGTTCAGTGCCACGATCACCAGCGCGATCATCCAGGCGATCGCACCCAGCCAGCGCGGGGCCACCAGCGCCCCCATCGCCACCTTGTCGGTGACGATCCGCACCAGCGGGATGATCGCGAACGGCAGCTGCATCGACAGTACCACCTGGCTCAGCACCAGCAGCTTCACCGCGCCCTGGTCGCCGAACAGCATGATCACCACCACCACCGGAATGATTGCCAGTGCGCGTGTGATCAGTCGACGCAGCCACGGCGGCAGGCGCAGGCGCAGGAAGCCTTCCATCACGATCTGCCCGGCCAGGGTGGCGGTCACCGTGGAGTTCAGGCCCGAGGCCAGCAGGGCCACCGCGAACAGGGTGGCCGCCGCGCCCACGCCCAGCATCGGTGCCAGCAGCTGGTGCGCCTGCTCGATGTCTTCCACATCAAAGCGGCCGTTGGCATGGAACACGGCCGCCGCCAGGATCAGGATGCTGGCGTTGATGAACAATGCCAGGGTCAGTGCGAGGGTGCTGTCGGTAACCGCCCAGCGCAGTGCGCTGCGACGGCCCTCATCGGTGCGCGGGTAGGCGCGGGTCTGCACGATGGATGAATGCAGGTACAGGTTGTGCGGCATCACCGTGGCACCGATGATGCCGATGGCGATGTACAGCGCGTGCGGATCGGTCACCACCTGCGCGCGCGGGATGAAGCCGCCCAGTACCGCCATCACCGGAGGTGCAGCCATCGCGATCTGCACCACGAAGCAGGCGAAGATCACCATCAGCAGCGCGATCACGAAGGCTTCCAGTGCACGGAAGCCCCGGTTCATCAGCAGCAGCACCAGCAGCGTGTCCAGTGCGGTGATCACCGCGCCCCACAGCAACGGCAGGTCGAACAGCAGCTTCAGCGCGATCGCCGTGCCGATCACTTCGGCCAGGTCGCAGGCGATGATCGCCGCCTCGCACAGCGCCCACAGCGCCAGGTTCACCGGCTTCGGGTAGCGAGCGCGGCAGGCCTGCGCCAGGTCCATGCCGGTGGCGATGCCCAGCCGCGCCGACAGCGCCTGCAGGATCACCGCCATCAGGTTGGAGATGAGGATGACCGACAACAGCAGGTAGCCGAAGCGCGAACCGCCGGCCAGATCGGTGGCCCAGTTGCCCGGGTCCATGTAGCCGACCGAGATCATGTAACCCGGGCCGAGGAAGGCCAGCAGTCGGAACCACCAGTGACCCTTGTCGGGCACCGCGACCGAGGCGTTGAGCGCACCCAGGCTGGCCGGAGTGGAGGCCGAAGGGTCGCGGGGCGCCAGGGTGCTCATGGGACCGAATATAGCTCCTGCTATAGTCATTAGCAATGTGAAACAATCGTCTTTATCGCGTCACTGGTCCAGAATTCAGGTTCAACCCCGGAGTACACCGGAAGGACAGGCGCAGGCGTGGGCAGGACCGACGATTCGACATCGCTGAAAAGCACCCCCTTGATCGAGGCCGAGCGCCAGGTCGAGAGCTTCCGGCACGTGCGTGAGGCGCACCGGATGGAGCTGGTGGAGGACTATGTCGAGCTCATCTCGGACCTGCTGGCCGACGGCGGCGAGGCCCGCCAGGTCGACATCGCCACGCGCCTGGGCGTGGCCCAGCCGACGGTGGCGAAGATGCTGCGGCGCCTGGCCCGTGATGGCTGGGTGGTGCAGCGGCCGTACCGTGGCGTGTTCCTGACCCCGGAAGGCGAGGCGCTGGCCCATGCCAGCCGCCAGCGCCACCAGACCGTGGAGCGTTTCCTGCTGGCGCTGGGCGTGGACGCCGATACCGCACGCCGCGATGCCGAGGGCATCGAGCATCACGTGAGCGAACAGACGCTGGCGTTGTTCGAGGCGTTCGTACGGAAGGCCGAGGGCGGCTGAGCAGGCCGATGGCGCCGGGCCATGCGCGGCCGCAGGTTGGACATGCGGTGTGGGCAGGGAGGCAGGTCAGCGCCCTTTCCGGCGGAAAGGGATCCGCCCCCGGGGCCCGGTCGTCAGCCGCGCCGGAAGGCGGCGGGGGTACGGGCGCCGACGATGATCATGCGGATCATCGTGGAGATCTGATCGACCAGTTCCGGATCCTTCTCCGGCGGCAGGTCCATGGCGGTGGCGCCCATCGCGAATACCAGCCGCGTGATGGCCTTGGCCACCAGTTCCGGGGCATGCAGTACCGCACCATCCAGAGCGGCCAGGCGCACCAGGTCGTGCTGCAGCTCTTCCTCGAAATAGTGCAGCTCGCGTTCGACCGCGTGCTTGAAATCATCCGAGCCGACCGCGCCTTCGCGCAACAGCACGTGCAGCAGCTTGTCGTCGGCACGCAACTGCTCCATGAAGGTCTCCACCGACACGCGCACCACGCTGGTGGCGCTGGAGGTGGCGCGCTGGCGCGCCTCGCCGATGATGGTGCGCAGCGAGCGGCCGGCCACGTCGATCAGGGCCACGGCCAGTTCGTCCATGTCGCGGAACTGCCGATAGAAGCTGTTCGGGGCGATGCCCGCCTCGCGGGCCACTTCACGAAGGCTGAGCGTGGACAGGCTGCGGTGCGGCCCGATCAGCTTCAGAGCGGCAGCCAACAGATCTTCGCGGCTCACCGTTCGGCGGGCCGGGCTGTTGGCATCTTCGTTCGGCGTCAGGGCGGTGGCGGCGGCCATGGGTCTTCCGGTGAGGCAAGGCTGAATCATACCCAATCCGGTTCAATATACACATGTATACACAGGTGTATGTGCGCCCGTATAGTGCGCCCATGAGCGCTGTCGTCCGTCCGTCCCTGTTCTCTCCCTACCGCTGGGTCTCGCCGTCGCTGTTCGATTTCTGGGCGGGCCAGCTCAATCCCCTGTGGACCCTGCGCGAGCCGGTGGCCCGCCTGGTGCGGCGCGAGCCGGCCGGCGAGGGCGCGGCAACGCTGGTCCTGCGCACCAACCGGCACTGGGCCGGCATGCGCGCCGGCCAGCACGTCACCCTGGGCGTGGAGATTGAAGGGCGCCTGTGGCAGCGCAGCTACAGTCCGACGGTGCTGGGGCGGCGCGAACTGGCGATCACCGTCAAGGCGGTCGAGGGTGGCCGGGTCAGCCAGCATCTGGTCAACCACGCACGGCCGGGCGAACTGTTCCGTGTCGATGCCGCGTTCGGCGAGTTCCATATGCCCGCTGCCGCGCCGGTGCTGCTGCTGGCCGCCGGTAGTGGCATCACGCCGATGCGCAGCCTGCTGCGCGAGGCCTGCCAGCGTCCGTTGGCGGCGCCGGTGGACCTGTTCTACTGGGAGCGCACTGCCGCCCATGTGCAGTTCCGTGATGAACTGCAGGCGCTGGCCGCAGCGCAGCCGAATCTGCGCGTGCATCTGCTGGCCACCCGCGAAGGCGACACCCCGGCCGCGCGCATCGACAGGCATGACCTGCAGGTGCGCGGCGATGACACGCCGCTGGCACAGCGCCATGTGCTGGCCTGCGGCCCGGATGGATTTGTCGCCGCCGCGCGCGAACGCCTGGCGCACCAGGTGGCCGGGTTCCAGGCCGAGGCCTTCACGCCTCCGGCGCCGCTGCGTGACACCAGCAGCGAGGGTGAGGTGTCACTGACGTTGGCGCGCAGTGGTCGCCAGCTGAGCGTGCCGCGCGGCCGTTCGCTTCTGGAAAGCCTGGAAGCCCATGGCATCAAACCCAAGCACGGCTGCCGGATGGGCATCTGCAACACCTGCACCTGTGATCGCGTCGCTGGCGCCACCCGCCATCTGCGCACCGGCGAGCTGCACTCCGAATCGGCGCAGCCGGTGCGGATCTGCGTGAGCGCACCGACCACCGACCTGACCCTGGATCTCTGAGGACGCCTGCCATGACCCGCGCTACCGACCGTGCCCTGAGTACTGCCGAGATGCATGCCTTCGGCGAGGAACTCGACGCGATCCGCGACCGTGTGATCGGCAGCCTCGGCGCCTCCGATACCCGCTACATCCGCCGCGTCGCCGCTGCCGTGCGCTGGTTCGGCGTGGGCGGCCGTGGCCTGCTGTTCCTGGCGGCGTTCTCGCCGCTGTTCTGGATGCCGCTGCTGTGGCCGGCTGCGATCACCGGCACGCTGCTGCTGGCGCTGTCGAAGATCCTGGAGAACATGGAGCTGGGCCACAACGTCATGCACGGCCAGTTCGACTGGACCGGCGACCCCAAGCTCAACGGCAACACCTACGAGTGGGACATCGTGGCCACCGCCGACAACTGGCGCAAGACCCACAATTTCCGCCACCACACCTATACCAACGTGCGCGGCATGGACGATGACATCGGCTACGGCCTGCTGCGCATCTTCCCGGAACAGCGCTGGAAGCCGTTCTACCTGCTGCAGCCGATCATCGCGCCGATCTTCGCGCTGCTGTTCCAGTGGGGCGTGGCCGCGCAGGACCTGCGCCTGGGTCGTTGGCTGAAGGGGCGTATCAGCGGCCGCGCGATGTGGATGCAGACCCGCCCGGTGGCGCGCAAGATGGCCCGCCAGGTGCTGAAGGATTACGTGTTCTTCCCGCTGCTGGCCGGCCCGTTCTTCCTTACCGTGATGCTGGGCAACATGGTGGCCAATGGCCTGCGCAACATCTGGACCTACGTGATCATCTTCTGCGGCCATTTCACCGCCGAGTCGGAAACCTTCCCGAAGGAATGCCTGCGCAATGAGTCGCGCGGGCACTGGTACCTGCGCCAGCTGCGCGGTTCGTCCAACATCAGCGGCGGCTTCCTGATCAACGTGCTGTCAGGCAACCTCAGCCACCAGATCGAGCACCACTTCTACCCGGACCTGCCAGCCAACCGCTACGCGGCCATCGCCAAGGAAGTGAAGGACATCTGCCACCGTTACGGCCAGCACTACAACAACGGCTCGCTGCCGCGCCAGTTCGGCCAGGTGGTCTGGCGCATCCTGCGCCACGCCTTCCCGAGCAAGCCGCGCCGCCTGCCGATGGCGGACATCATGTCCGCACCGGCATCGGCCAACGCGGGCTGATCGGCTCAGCCCGCTTTCGCCGGGGCCGCCTGTTCGCGGTCCAGGCGACGCAGGAACACCTGCATTTCCCTGCGCGCCTGCTGGTCGCCCATGCTGCCGGCCACGCTCAAGCCGCGCTGCCAGGCTTCCCGTGCCGCCTGCGGCTGGCCACTGGCCAGCCACGCCTTGCCGAGCAGCTTCCAGGCCGCCGAGTACTGCGGGTCGAGCACCACGCAGCGGCCCAGATGGGTGGCCGCGCGCACCGGGTTGCCGGCATCCAGCCAGCCTTTGCCCAGGCCGAAGCGCAGCAACGCGCCGTCCTTGCCGGCGGCGAGCATGCATTCCAGTGCTTCGATGTTCATCAGCTTACCTCCACCAGCAGCTCGGCCGGACCGGGCTGGAAGCGGCCGCGATGGAACAGCAGCGGCGCGCCGCCGTTCTCGTGCACGTCGATGATGCGGCCGGCCAGCAGCAGGTGATCGCCCACCGGCCACTGTGCGTGGCGGGTACAGGTGAGGTGGGCCACCGCACCAGTGATCCGCGGCGGTGCGTCGTCAGTGTCATCCAGCAATGCCAGGCCATCGAAGCGGTTGCGTACCTGCGGATCGGCGAAGCGCCGGGCCAGTGCCTCCTGGTCGGCCGCCAGCACGCTGATCGCAAAGCGGGTGGCACGCTGGAAGGCGGACAGGCTCTGTGCGTGCAGCGCCAGGTTCCACAGCACCAGCGGTGGCTGCAGTGACATCGGAACGAACGAGTTGACGGTCAGGCCGACGGGTCTGCCCTGCGCATCGCGCGCGCAGACGATGGCCACGCCGGTCGGGAAATGGCCCAGCAGCCGCCGCAGTGCACGCGGCGGCATGGTGACCGAGGGCACTGGGGCCGGGGCGGGAAACACCCCCGCCCATGGCCCGGCATACGGTAGTGTCCCGCCGCTCATGAGGCCCGGGCCTGGCGGTAGCGCCGGCCGACTTCGGCCCAGTTGATGATGTTGAAGAACGCACCGATGTAGTCCGGGCGGCGGTTCTGGTAGTGCAGGTAGTAGGCGTGTTCCCAGACATCCAGTGCGAGGATCGGGGTGTTGCCGGACAGGCCCACGGCTGCACCCATCAGCGGGCTGTCCTGGTTGGCGCTGCTTTCCACCTGCAGGCGGCCATCGCGATCGCGGGTCAGCCAGGCCCAGCCGCTGCCGAAGCGGGTCTGCGCCGCCTTGCTGAACGCCTCCCTGAAGGCGTCGAAACCGCCGAGATCGCGGTCGATGGCGGCGGCCAGTTCATCATCGGGTGCACCACCGTTGGTGCTGAGTACGGTCCAGAACAGGCTGTGGTTGGCATGGCCACCGCCGTTGTTGCGGACCGCGCCCCGCTGCGCCTCGGGCACGGCATCGAGGTTGGCGATCAGTGCCTCGACCGGCTGTTCGGCGATGCCGGCCTGCTCGATGGCGGCATTGAGGTTGTTGACGTAGGTCTGGTGGTGCTTGCTGTGGTGGATCTCCATCGTGCGCGCATCGAAGTGCGGCTCGAGGGCGTCATAGGCGTAGGGAAGCGGGGGAAGCGAGTACGACATCGAAGCAATCTCCGTGGGGAAGGCCAGAGAGGCTGGCCGTGGGGAGACTGTTATCGCACCTCAACATTGGTTGAGGTCAAGGGCAGAGACTGAAATGCGTGCGCGTTCGTCGCCTTGATTCTTCCTGGCAGGCAGGGGCTGATGGGTCAGCGCAGGACACGCCGTGAACCCATCCATGGGGGCTCGATGGCGCCATCCGTGGCGCCAACGGTCCTGCGCTGACCCATCAGCCCCTGCAGGACAGCTCCCTGCGCTGGCGCGGAGACGGAGTCAAAGGCAGGAGCAGGAGCGACGTGGTAGTGCCGGCCGCTGGCTGGCAATCAGCGAAGGTCGGGTTGCCGGCCAGCGGCCGGCACTACCAGAACCCGCCTTTCGAGCCTCGCCAGCGCGCTGTTGCGCTGCCCGCGCTCGCAGGAAACTGTCAGGAGGGGGCGGGGGCCGCTGGACAGGACCGTTGGCGCCAAGGATGGCGCCATCGAGCACCATGGAGGGGCTTTTGCGTGTCCTGGCCAGCGGCCCCCGCCCCCTCCCACACGGATCAACAAAAGCGCCGGCAGGCGAACCAGCCGCCAGCGCCTTCATCAACTCAACTCAACCAGTCCTTGCACGCACCATCCACCTGTTCACCGCAGGCCTGCTGCATGCGCTGCTGCAACCGTGCCAATGTCTCGGTGCCCTGGTGCTTGCCGCTCCACGCCTTCAACTGCCCGGCCAGGCGCTCGAAGCGCTGGCGGGTGCGCTGGTGGTAGCCCGACGGCTGTGCCTGCAGTTCGGCGATCAGCGATGCGGTGGCCTGTTCGATGCGCGGTGCATCGTCCGGTGCCAGCTTCAGCAGGCCTTCCACATACAGCACGCCCCACTGCACGCGGGTGGCCGGACCCTGCGCACCGTCGTAGGCACGCTTCAACCACTCCAGTGCCCCGACGGTATCGCCGCGTTGTTCGGCCAGTTCGGCCAGTTCGGGCATGTAGTAGTACGGCTGCTCGCTGCGCTTCAATTCGGCCAACAACAGTGCCTCGGCACCCGCGTCGTCACCGACCTCGCGCAATGCGTATGCCGCGCTGCTGATCGTTGCCTGGCGTGCATGCACTTCGGTGGCGGCTGCATCGGCAGCGGCCACGCGCTGCTTGACCCGCTCAACCAGAACCGCAGGCAGTGCGCCCTTCGGCTGCTGCTGGCGGGCCAGCGATACTTCAGTCAGCGCACGCGACAACGCGTCGTCGGCGCGATCACCTCGCTCGGCGTCTGCGCGCTCCAGCGCGACCAGCAGCTGCTGCCCCAGCGTGTTGGTGGTGGCCGGCCCGGCACTGGCCTGCTTGACCAGCGAGGCGCCCGCAAAGCCCAGCAGTTCGCGGTTACGACGGACTTCGGCAGGTTGCGCCAGCACTGCCTGCAGCAGCTCGCGTACTTCGGTGGGCGAGCTGGCCGGCGTGTCCGCGGTGGCCAGGGCCAGCAGGGCGAAGCGGCGTCGCAGGGCAGCTTCGGGTGCGGCCTTGGACAGCTGGCGCAGCACATCCTGGCTCCGGCGCTCGCCGGCCAGGCGGTTGGCATCGACTTCCCAGCCGTAGTCGCCCAGCACCTGCCAGTCTTCGGCGCCCAGCTTGTCCGGCGTGGCCAGTGCAGTCGCCAGGGTGGCGGCGATGGCGCTGCGGCGACCGGCCGCGACGGTCAGCGCACGGGTCAGTTCGGCGGCGTCGTTGCCGCCGGCCACGCGGGTGAGCTCATTGCGCTGTGGGTCCAGCACGATCAGGGTCGGGTAGCCGCGTACGCCGAAGCGTTCGCCCCAGGCCTGCGCCCCTTCCTCGTCGCCATCCAGATAGACGGGAACGAATTTGCTGGTCAGCGCGATGAAGGCCGGGTCCTTGAACAGCCCGGCCTTGAGCTGGTTGCACGGCGGGCACCAGACCGCGCCCCAGTACAGCAGCACCGGCTTGCCGCTGTCGGCGGCCTCGGCGAAGGCGTCGTCGACGTCGCCCTGGCGCCAGGCGATGGCTGTGGCCGGTGCAGGGGCTTCGGCGGAGTTGGCGGTGGAAACCGGGGCTGGAGTGCAGGCGCTCAGCGCCGAAGCCAGCAGCAACACGGAAAGCGCGACGCGCATCGGCAGCATCTCGAAGGGCAGGGTGGCAGGCCATTGTAGGAACGGTCGGGGCAGCCTGCTGATTCAGTTTGCTTATGACGGGCGAGTGGCAGGGCATGACGCCGCCGGGCACTGGGCGGGGTGCAGGATCATGCCCGGCACCTGCCTTCAGGTGGCTGCACGCACCATCTGCTGGTAGACCAGCCCATTGAACTCGCCGACCTCGCCGTCCAGCACGAACCCATAACGCAGGTAGGTCGGCACTGCGTTGAGTGAGGCGCGCACGGTCAGCACGGGTTCGCGCACCTGCGGCAGCGCCGCCTCGAACAGCGAATGGCCGACGCCCTGGCCCTGGCAGGCGGGATCGACGAACAGCATCGCCAGGTGCCGGCCTTCCTTCAGCTCGACCACGCCGACGATGCGGCCGTCCTGCTCGGCCACCAGGATGTGGTTGTCGCCCTGCAGGCGTGCAGCGAACGCATCGGCGGCGGCGACACTGCCGAACGTGGCGACGCCGGCGTCGCTGAGCGAGGGCGCCACCGCCGCAGTGAACGCGGCCAGGCACACCGCGCTGATCGCGTGCAGGTCATCGACGTGGGCGGGGCGGATCCTCGGCATGCAGTGTTCTTCCGGTGGTGGGCGGTGCGTCATCGTTACCGCATGCCTGCACGCTAAGCTGCCGGCATGAGTGATTTCAATCCCGCTTACGCTGCGTTGTTTCCAGAGCAGGGCCTGAGCCTGGGCCTGATGACCCCGGTGGAGTCGCGGGGGCTGGCCGATCCGCAGGCGGCGCGGCGCATCGCACGGCTGGCCGACGATCTTGGCTTCGCTGCGTTGTGGGCGCGCGATGTGCCGCTGATGGTGCCACAGGGACCAGACGCGACAGCAAGTGCGCTGGACGATCCGTTCCTGTGGCTGGGCATGCTGGCGGCCGCGACCGAGCGCATCGTGGTCGGCAGTGCGGCCATCGTGCTGCCGCTGCGGCAACCGCTGCAGGTGGCGAAGTCGGCCTTGAGCCTGGACCGGATCAGCGGTGGACGCTTCGTGCTGGGACTGGGCTCCGGTGACCGCCCGGAAGAATTCGCTGCGTTTGGCGAGGATCTGGAGGGCAGGGCGGCGATCTTCCGCGAGCGCTGGTCGCTGCTGCGTGCGGCGCTGTCACCGGAGGCCGATGGGCGGGGTGCCGTACTGCAGGCAACCGGTGGCTTCGACGTGCTTCCAGCGCCCTCGGCGCGCATTCCGATGCTGGTGGTGGGTACCGCGCGGCAGAGCCTGCAGTGGATCGCGCGCGAGGCCGAAGGCTGGGCTACCTATCATCGCGAGGAGGCCGCGCAGGAAGGGCGTATCGGCCTGTGGCAGCAGGCGCTGGTGCAGCGCGGTGGGCCGGGCAAGCCGTTCGTGCAGTCGATGCTGCTGGATCTTCAGGCCGACCCGCAGGCGCCTCCGGCACCGCTGCCACTGGGCCTGAAGGTCGGCCGCGATGGGCTGCGCGATTATCTGCAGCGCGTGCACGCGCAGGGCGTGGCGCACGTGATGTTCAACCTGGTCGACAACGGGCGGCCGATGGATGCAGTGCTGCGCGAGATCGGTGAGCAGGTGTTGCCGGTGGTAGCCGCGCACCGACGGTAGAGTCGAGCCATGCTCGACTGTCGTTGATTCGGCATATCGTGCAGAAGCAGTCGAGCATGGCTCGACTCTACATGTGGCGTGCATCTGCGTATCATTCGCATTTGATATCCCGCTGACGGAGCCCCGCGTGACCCAACGTTCCACTCTGCACCCGACCGGACGCCTGTTCGCCGCGGTCGCTTTCATCGAGGCTGTGACCTGGGCCGGCCTGCTGATAGGCATGTGGATGAAGTACGGCCCGATGGCCAACGTGGCCCTGGTGAAGCTGTTCGGGCCGCTGCATGGGGTGGCCTTCCTGGTCTACGTCGCGGTCACCTTGTTCGCGGCGGTGCGCCTGCGCTGGCCGTGGTGGGCCAGTGCCCTTGCGCTGCTGGCAGCCATCCCGCCGCTGGTGACGCTGCCGCTGGAGTGGTGGTTCAAGCACCGAGGCCTGCTGGGGCTGCGTGCAATGCGCTGAACCCGCTGTTGCGCGCCCGTTCAAGAGAATGGGTATCAAATGCAAATACGAGCCGTTATCATTTGAGGGTGGCATCCGGTCCTGAGCGGGGCGGATGCGGGGCAGGGCACGCGGGCGTGCCCTGGGATCCTTCTCTGCTACGGCTGGTGTTCCATGCACGCACGTCCCGTCGTTCCCGGCTTGCCGGCGCTGGTGTTGGCGGCCCTGATCGGCACCATGGCGATGATGTCCTTTGTCGCGGTGATCGGCCCGGTGGTCCGCCTGCTCGGCCTGTCCGAGTGGCATGCCGGCCTGTCGGTCACCGCTGCCGGCGTGCTGTGGATGCTGGCCGCGCGCCCCTGGGGCCAGCTCAGCGACCGCATCGGCCGCAAGCGCGTGCTGATGCTGGCGATGAGCGCCTACACCGTGGTCTACATCGCGCTGGCGGTGTTCATTGATGTGGCGCTGCAGGCCGTGCCGCCGATGCTGGTCTCGGTGCTGGTGCTGGTCGGCACGCGCGGCTTGATCGGCCTGTTCTATGCCGCCGTGCCTCCTACCGCAGCCGCGCTGATCGCCGACAAGGCGCCGACCGGCCAACGTGCGAAGTTCCTGGCCCGCCTGGGCAGCGCCAACGCACTGGGGATGGTGCTGGGCCCAGCCGCCGCCGGTTGGCTGGCCTATACGAACCTGTCGCTGGCGCTGTACGTGGCCGCGCTGCTGCCGTTGCTGGCGCTGGCAATGCTGGCCTGGCGGCTGCCGGCTACACCGCCCGTGGTGGGCGCGTCCGCACAGCGCCGCGCACCGATGAGCCGCCTCGACTCGCGGTTGCGCCTGCCGCAGCTGGCAGCGTTCATCGCGATGGTCTCGGTGACCATCGCGCAGGTCACGGTCGGCTTCTTCGCGATTGATCGGCTGGGCCTGGATGCGGCTGCGGGCGCGCGCATGGCGGGCATTGCGCTGACCTCGGTTGGTGCCGGCTTGATCCTGGCGCAGGCGCTGGTGATGAAGCTGGAGGTACATCCACGCCGCTGGATCGTCCTTGGCGCCCTCATTTCCGGCATCGGCTTTGCGTCGGTGGCGGGCGTGCAGCAGGCTTGGCAGTTGCCTGCGGCCTACGCGCTGGCTGCATTCGGCATGGGTTTCGTATTCCCCTCGTTCCAGGCGCTGGCCGCCGATGCGGTGCAGGCGCACGAGCAGGGCGCCGCGGCCGGCACCGTGGCGGCCGCGCAGGGCCTGGGCATGGTGGCCGGGCCGATGCTCGGCACGCTGTTGTATCGCGGCGGGCCGAGCCTGCCTTACCTGCTGGTCGGCGCACTGCTGTTGTTGCTGTGCGCGCTGGCCGCAGCGCATCGGATGAAGGAGACCCCATGAACGATTCCCTGATGCAGGTCGGGTGGCCGGAGGCTGTGCCATCGCCAGTGGAGCACCTGGAAGATGCCTCGCTGTTCCTGTTGCAGCACGCCGGCCAGCATGTGCATGCGCGTGGCTGCCGCACGGCATTGTCCGCTGGGGTGCTGGCGACGCTGGCCGAACGTGCCGGCACGTTCTTTGCACAACAGCGCGGCGGGCCGGGCCTGCTGGTCGGTGCGGTGCCCTTCGAGCCGCGTGCCGACGATGCGTTGTACCAGCCCGAACGTGTGCTGCCGCCGTTGCCGTTGCAGCCGCAGGCACCACCGCCGCTGGACGGTGCCCTGCGCGCCGAGCCTGTGCCGCAGGCCTACGCGGCCGCAGTGGCGGCCGCGGTGCAGGTCCTGCGCGCACCGGAACACGGTCTGCGCAAGGTAGTGCTGGCACGCAGCCTGCTGGCACACACCCGCCATGCGTTGTCTCCGGAGGTGCTGCTGGCGCGGTTGGGTGCGGATCCCTCGGTGGCGACCTATGCGGTGCCGCTTCCGGTCGAACCGGGGCACGCACCGGCCTGGCTGGTCGGCGCAACACCGGAGCTGCTGCTGCGCAAGCGTGGCGCGGAGCTGTTGTCGCACCCGCTGGCTGGGTCTGCGCGTCGCCGCACCGATGCCGCCGAGGACGAGCGCGCGGCGCAGGCACTGCTGGCTTCGGCCAAGGATCACGATGAGCACCGGCACGTGGTCGAGGCGATTGTCGATGGGTTGGCACCCTACTGCCGCCACATCGATGCGCAACCACGTCCCGCGCTGCACGCCACAGCCAGCATGTGGCACCTGGGCACGCGCATCCATGCCACGCTGAAGGATCCGCGGACCTCGGCTGCCGTGCTGTTGGCACAGCTGCATCCCACGCCAGCGGTGTGCGGCACGCCGCGTGCGGCCGCGCTGCAGCGTATCCGCGAACTGGAGCCGGTGCCGCGCGGCTTCTATGCCGGCGCGGTCGGTTGGCTGGATGCACAAGGCGACGGCGACTGGCATGTGGCAATCCGCTGTGCGCGGCTGCAGGGCACGCAGCTGCGCCTGTACGCCGGCGCCGGCATCGTTGCCGAGTCACAGCCCGCGGCCGAGGTGGCCGAAACCGCGGCCAAGTTCGCTGCCCTGTTGAATGCGCTGGGTGTCCATGAATCCGCGGCCACCATCGAGCCTGCCGAATGAATACCTCCGCTGATTGCTCCCGCCTGCCACTGCAGCAGGTGTGGCCCGAAGAACTGGCCGCGCACTATCGCCAGGCCGGTCACTGGCGTGGCGAGACGTTTCCGGCGTTCCTGCGCGAACGCGCGGAACGCTATGCCGACGACATCGCGGTGGTCGCCGGTGATGCCCGCCTGAGCTACGCGCAGCTTTGGCACGAAGCCGGGCGCATCGGTGCCGGCCTGCTGGCGCTCGGCCTGCGGCAGGGGGAGCGGGTGCTGGTGCAGCTGGGCAACACGGCAGGCTTCATCACCACAGTCTGCGGCCTGTTCCGCGCCGGGCTGGTGCCGGTCTACGCGTTGCCGGCGCACCGCATCACCGAGCTGGTGCACTTCGCCACCAAGGCCGAGGCCAGTGCCTACATCACCACCGGGCTGCACGATGGTTTCGATCATCGCGGGCTGGCGCGGGCGCTGCAGGCCGAAGTGCCGGCGGTTCGCCATGTGGTGATCGACGGCGATGCGGCGGAGTTCATCGCGCTGGAGGCGCTGCAGGGCGATCGCAGCCAGCTGCCAGCCGATCCGGACCCGCAGTCGGTGGCGTTCCTGCAGATTTCCGGAGGCAGCACCGGGCTGTCCAAGCTGATTCCGCGCACCCACGACGACTACATCTATTCGTTCCGCGCCAGCAATGACCTCTGCGGCATCGACCGCGACAGCGTCTATCTGGTTGCGCTGCCGGCCGCGCACAATTTCCCGATGAGCTCGCCGGGCTTCTTCGGCGCGCTGTATGCCGGCGCCCGCGTCGTGCTCAGCCCGGGCCCCGGACCGGATGTCGCGTTCCCGCTGATCGCCCGCGAGAAGGTGACCTGCTGCGGCCTGGTGCCGCCGCTGGCGTTGCTGTGGGCACAGGCCGCCACCACCAGCAAGCATGACCTGTCCAGCCTGCAGGTACTGCAGGTAGGCGGGGCCAAGCTGGTGCCGGAGGCCGCGCGGCGGGTCATCGACGGCCTTGGCTGCACGTTGCAGCAGGTGTTCGGCATGGCCGAAGGCCTGGTCAACTACACCCGGCTGGATGATCCGGAAGCATTGATCGTGGCCTGCCAGGGCCGGCCGATCAGCCCGGATGACGAAGTCCGCGTGGTCGATGACCATGACCAGCCGGTGGCCGAGGGCGAGGTGGGGCATCTGCTCACCCGTGGCCCGTACACCATCCGTGGCTATCACAACGATGCGGTAGCCAATGCGCGCTCGTTCACCGACGACGGCTTCTATCGCACCGGCGACCGTGTGCAGCAGCTGCCCGGAGGCTACCTGGTGGTGCAGGGCCGCGCCGGTGACCACATCAACCGTGCCGGCGAGAAGATCTCCGCCGAGGAGATCGAGGACCACCTGCTGGCACACCCTGGCGTGTTCGATGCTGCCGTGGTCTCCATTCCCGACGAGTACCTGGGCGAGCGCAGCTGTGCCTTCGTGATTCCGCAGGGCGAACCGTTCAAGGCGCCGGCACTGAAGGCGTGGATGCGCGGGCGCGGCCTGGCGGCGTTCAAGGTGCCCGACCAGGTCGTGTTCGTCGACAGCTTCGATACCACCGCGGTCGGCAAGATCAGCCGCCGCGAACTGCGCGCGCAGCTGCGTGCGCGTCATCTGCAACAGACAGGAGGAACGCGCTGATGGCGCTGCCCCGTATCACTGGTTATCCCTTGCCGACCGCCGCCGAACTGCCGCAGGCGCGTGGCCCGTGGCGCCCGCAGCGCGATCGGATCGCGCTGCTGGTGCATGACATGCAGCGCTACTTCCTGGCCGCGTTCGACGCCGGCAACGCACCGCTGCGGCCGGCCGTGGACAACATCGCACGCCTGCTGTCGCATTGCCGCGCGCACGGTATTCCGGTGTTCTACACCGCCCAGCATGGCGACCAGGATCGCCGTGACCGTGGCCTGCAGGCCGACCTGTGGGGCCCGGGCATGCGCCGCAGCGCCGACCATGAACCGATCATCGAAGTGCTGGCGCCACAGCCGGGCGAGCACGTGCTGGTCAAGCACCGCTACAGCGCGTTCCAGCGCAGCAACCTGGAGACGCTGATGCGGGTACGTGGCCGTGACCAGCTGCTGGTAACCGGCGTGTACGCCCATATCGGCTGCACCGCGACAGCGGTGGAAGCCTTCCAGCGTGACATCGAGGCCTTCATCGCCGCCGATGCAGTGGCCGATTTCTCGCGTGCCGACCACGATCAGGCACTGCATTGGATCGCGCGCACTTGTGGCGTGCCGATGACCACCGACCAGCTGCTGGGGGTGCTGTGATGGCTACCACGGGTGAGGTGCTGGATCTGGAGCGGATGCGCGCCGATGTTGCGCGGGTGCTGGACTGCACGCCGGATGAGATCGGTAACGACGACAACCTGATGGATCTGGACCTGGATTCAATGCGCATGCTTGGCCTGGTACTGGCGTGGAGCAACACCGGACTGCCGCTGGAGTTCTCGCAGCTGGCCGAGCACACCACGCTGCGCCAGTGGTGGAGTGTGGTGCAGACGCTGCAGGCATCACAGGGCGCATGAACGCCATTGCGCTGTCCACGCCGGTGGCATTGACCGAGGCGCAGGCCGGATTGTGGTTCGCGCAGCGGCTGGCGCCGGACAATCCGTCCTTCAACACTGCCCATGCCGTGTGGATTGACGGTCCGCTGGACGTGCCGGCGTTCGTGGCGGCCGCCAACCAGGCCGCCATCGAGGCACAGGCGCTCGCGCTGCGCTTTGCCGAAGGGGCCGATGGCCAGCCGCTGCAGTGGCATGACCCGTCGCATGCGCCGCAGTTGTCGATGCATGACCTGTCCGCAGACGCCGATCCGGAGTGCACAGTGCGCCGCCTGATGCAGGCCGATCGCCTCAATGCGGTCGATCCCACCCGCGACCGGATCAGCCAGCAGGCGCTGTTCAACCTGGGGGCACAGCGTTGGGTCTGGTACCTGCGCGTGCACCATCTGGCTGCCGATGGCTATGGCATGGCGCTGTTCAGCGACCGGGTCTGCGCGCTCTATGCAGGGCGCGGGGGCGATACGCTTCCGGGGCTTGCGGGCGTGCTGGCCGATGATCTTGCCTACCGTATCGACCCGCGCCGTGCGCAGGCGGGGCAGTGGTGGCGCGAGCAGATGCAGGGCGCACCGGCCGGGGCCGGCCTGTACGGTACCGTGGCCGCCAGTCACGATGCGCTGCGCTGGGTGCAGCCGCTGGATGCGGCGTTCCGCGAACGTCTGCTGCAGGTTTCGGCGAGCTGGCTGCAACCGTGGCCGGATGTGCTGGCCGCGCTGGCGGCCGAGTACCTGCGGCGCATGGGCGCTGCCGATGAGGTGGTGCTGGGTGTGCCCTACATGGGGCGGCTCGGCAACGCGTCGGCGCGTGTACCGGCGATGGTGATGAATGTGTTGCCGCTGCGCGTGGCGGCCGGTGAGGGCAGCGTCGAGGCGTTCACGCGTCGGCTCGGCCGCCAGCTGAGCCAGGGCCGCAGGCACGGCCGCTACCGGGGTGAGCAGCTGCGCCGTGATCTCGGCCTGGTCGGCGCGCAGCAGCGCCTGCATGGTCCGCTGGTGAATGTACAGCCGTTCTACAGGCCGCTGGCGCTGACCGGTGTGCAGGCGACGCTGGAGGTGCTGTGCACCGGGCCGGTGGATGACCTGACGCTGGGCTTCCGTGGCGACGGCCAGCGCCTGCTGGATCTGGAGATCGAGGCCAATCCCGCGCTTTACAGTCGCGAGGATGTCGAGGCCCACGCGGCGCGGTTGCTGCATTTCGTGTCCGCAGCACTGCAGGCTGACGATATTGCCGCGGTGCCTCTGGCGACGCCCGTGGAGGCGCAGCAGGTGCTGCAGGGTTTCAATGCCACCGCGCACGCGCTTCCTGAGACCACCCTGGTTGAATTGCTGCAGCAGGGCATGGATCGGGACCCGCACGCGCCTGCGCTGTTGCTCGGCGACGCTGCCTTGGATTACGCAACGCTGGAAGCGCGCAGTTTCGCGCTGGCGGCACAGCTGCGGGCGATGGATGTCGGCCCGGGCAGCGTAGTGGCGGTGGCGTTGCCGCGCTCGCTGGAGCTGGTGATCGCGCTGGTCGCGGTGCTGCGGGCAGGCGCGGCCTACCTGCCGCTGGACCTTGCCCATCCCGATGAGCGCCTGGCGCGTATTCTTGCCTCGGCGCAGCCGGTGTGCGTACTGGCTGCGGCGGACGTATCGTCGCGTATGGCTGGCGTACCGGTGCTCGCGCCCGAACAGTGGACCGCGCTGAGCTTTGCCGCACCGTGGGCCGACCCGGCACCCGATGACGCGGCCTATGTGATCTATACCTCCGGCTCGACCGGCGAGCCCAAGGGTGTGGTGATCGAGCACCGCGCCATCGTCAACCGCCTGCTGTGGATGCGCGAGCATTACGGCATCCGCGCCGATGACCGGATCCTGCAGAAGACGCCGGCCACCTTCGATGTCTCGGTCTGGGAGTTCTTCCTGCCGCTGCTGTGCGGTGCCACGCTGGTGATTGCCGGGCCGGACGCGCATCGTGATCCCACCGAACTGGCGCGCCTGATCCGCGGGCATGGCATCACCACGGCGCATTTCGTGCCGTCGATGCTCGATGCCTTCCTCGCTGCGCCGGCCTCGGCGGGGCTGCAGCTGCGCCGGGTGTTCACCAGTGGCGAGGCGCTGGACGCCTCGCTGCGCGATCACTTCCACACACGCGTGCAGGCCGAGCTGCACAACCTGTATGGCCCGACCGAAGCGGCCGTGGACGTCAGCTATTGGCCGGCGTCGGCGCAGGATCGCTCGCGGCCGGTGCCGATCGGGTTCCCGGTCTGGAACACCCGCCTGTACGTGCTGGATGCCCGGATGCAGCCTGTGCCGGTGGGTGTAGCCGGTGACCTGTACCTGGGCGGCGTGCAACTGGCACGTGGCTATCTCGGTCGCGACGACCTGACCGCCGAGCGCTTCCTCGCCGATCCGTTCCTGCCTGGCGAACGCATCTATCGCACCGGCGACGTGGCGCGCTGGCGCGCCGATGGTTCGGTCGAGTACCCGGGCCGCAGCGACCATCAGGTGAAGCTGCGCGGCCTGCGCATCGAGCTGGGCGAGATCGAGGCGGCACTGCGCGAACTGCCTGGCATCGTGCGCGCGGAAGTGCTGCTGCGGCAGGACGCGCCCGGCGATGCCCGGCTGGTGGCCTACGTGCCAACCGCGCTTGCCGACCCCGTCATGCTGCGCAGCCATCTGGCCATGCGCGTGCCGGATTACATGGTGCCCTCGGCATTTGTCGGTGTGGACCACTGGCCGGTGACCGCCAACGGCAAGCTCGACCGCAATGCCTTGCCGAAGCCGCCGCAGAACGAGATTGCCGGACTGGCGCCGCGCACGCCGCTGGAGCAGGAGCTGGCCGCGCTGTTCGCCCAGGCGCTGGGCCGCGATGCGCCCGTGGCAGTGGATGCGGACTTCTTCAGCCTCGGCGGCGACTCGCTGTCGGCGGTGCACCTGCTGCTGGCCATCGAACAGCGCTGGCGCTGTGATCTGGGCCTGGGTGCCTTGTTCGCGCAGCCCACCGTGGCCGCGCTGGCGGTTCGTGTTGCCGAACCGCCCGCACTGGCCGACCACGCGCTGGGGCCGGTGATCGCGTTGGCCGCGACCGACGCTGCCGGGCCCACGCCGCTGTTCGTGCTGCACCCGGCCGGTGGCATCGCCTGGAATTACCGGACCCTGGCCCGGGCGCTGCACCCGGTGCGCCCGGTGTACGGCCTGCAGTCGCCTGCGCTGGACGCGCGGCTGCCTCTGCCGAGCAGCATCGAGGCGATGGCCAATGAGTACGTACAGCGCGTGGTCGCGCTGCAGCCGAAGGGGCCGCTGCATCTGCTGGGCTGGTCGGTCGGCGGCATCCTCGCCCAGGCGATGGCGGTGCGCCTGCATGAGATCGGACGCGAGGTGGGTGAGCTGGTGCTGCTCGATGCCTATCCCAGTGAATGCTGGAGGGATGAGCCGGAGCCCGACCCGATTGCCGCGTTGCGTGCGCTGCTGGCCATTGCCGGCCATGATCCGGACGCGCATCCGGAGCTGGACAGCCGCGAGCGCATCCTGGCCTTCCTGCGCCGCGGCGGCAGTGCGCTGGGCAGCCTGCCGGATGTGGTGCTCGACGGCGTGGTGCGCGCGGTGACCGGCACCAACCGATTGATACGCGAACACATCCATCGGCCCTTCGACGGGACGCTGGTACACGTGCGTGCAGGGCGCGATCACCAGGCGCGGCCGCAGCTGCAGTCGGAGCTGTGGCGTGCACATGCGCGCGCGGTGCAGGCGCTGGAGCTGCCGTTCGTGCATGCCGAACTGACCGGGCGCGACGCAGTGGCGCAGCTGGCGCCGTGGTTGTCGGCGCGGCTGCGCCACTGGGACGAGCAACAGGAGATCGCAGCATGCAGTTGACCGGTTTTGAAGGCCGCGTGGCATTGGTGACCGGTGCCGCGGGCGGCATCGGCGAGGCACTGGTGCGGTTGTTGGCCGAGGCAGGTTGCATCGTGGTGGCGACCGATCGCGAAGCGCCTGTTACGGGAGATGTGCGTGTGCACGCCTTTGCGCTCGACGTAACCGACAGCGGCGCGGTGGACGCCCTGGTGGATCAGGTCGAGTCCAGCATCGGGCCGATCACGCTGGCCGCCAGTGTGGCCGGCGTACTGCATGTGGGCGGTGTCACCGAAACCGGCAACGATGATTGGCGCCGGGTGTTCGCAGTGAATGCCGATGGCGTGTTCCATGTCGGTCGTGCGCTCGCGCGGGTGATGCCGCCGCGCGGGCAGGGCGCCATCGTGACCGTCAGTTCCAATGCGGCCGGCGTCCCCCGGCATGGCATGGCAGCGTATGCCGCATCCAAGGCCGCAGCGACCATGTTCACACGGTGCCTCGGGCTGGAGCTGGCGCCGCTGGGCATCCGCTGCAACATCGTTGCCCCGGGCTCGACGCTGACCCCGATGCAGACCGGCATGTGGCGGGACGAGCACGGTGCCGAGCGGGTGATCGCAGGCAACCTGGAGACCTACAAGGCCGGCATTCCACTGCGCAAACTCGCCACCCCAGAGGATGTCGCCCATTCGGTGATGTTCCTGCTCTCCGAGCAAGCCGGGCACGTGGCGATGAGCGATCTGTATGTCGACGGCGGCGCCACCCTGCGCGGCTGAGCTCCGAGCGCCTCTGCCTGGGCCGACACTCGATCATCGGCCAATTCTACGTTCTGACAACGACCACACATCAGCGTCGCCGGCTCTTGGAAAGCAAAGCTGCAGCATGTGCAATCGACCAGTTTCACTACATCAAACAGCGCGGGCTCGTACAGTCACACGCATGGGTCGTCATGCCGGATCACGTCCACTGGATGTTCGAGCTGCGCGCAGCTCACCTTCCAGACATCGCGCGCCGGATGAAATCGTCGAGCGCGCTTGCTCTGAATCGCTTGGCGGGGCGTCGATGTACGGTGTGGCAGCCTGGCTGCTTTGATCATGCAGTGAGGGCCGAGGAGTCGCTGGCGCGACAAGCGCTGTACATCCTGGGGAATCCGGTACGCGCCGGTCTTGCTGGGCAGATTGGCGAGTATCCGTATGCATGGCCGGCCTGGTTCTGATGCCGGCCAGCGGCCGGCACTACCCCTTTGGTGTCTGGCGCGGCTTGCGCGTGCGCTTCGGCTTTGCGCTATCCGCACCGCTGGCGGCGCCATCCTGCAGCGCCTGCAGCCAGGACAAGGTGTCCACGTAGTCGATGAAATGCCGCAGGTAGCCGGGACTGGTCGCCTGCATCATGTCCAGCATGCGTTGCACCAGCACCGCCGAGTTCAGCGGGCCGCCGTCGGCCGGGGCCTCGGCACGCAGCGAGCGGCGCACCTGCAGTTCGCTGCGCTGCTCGGACCACTCGCGCTGCACCTGCTGCAGCATCGGCAGCTGCGGGTAATGCGGCAGCGAGCGCGACCCTGCATCCAGGTCGCGCACCAGTGCGCGCAGGCCTTCGAGCGCTGGCGGCTTACTTGGCATCCGGCGCCTTGGGCTTGGGAATCGGCGCGATCTCGACGCGACGGTTGCGTGCGCGGCCCTCTTCATTGGCATTGGAACTGACCGGCTGCTCGCTGCCGAACGCGGCGGCGAACACGGCGTCAGCCGGTACGCCATCGGCGATCAGGGTGCGGGTCACGGTCAGTGATCGCTGCGCGGACAGCTCCCAGTTGTCGGCGAAGCGGCGGTTGCCTTCGCGCACCGGTGCGTCATCGGTGAAGCCGCTGACCATCAGGATCTCCTCGCGGCTGCCCAGGTAGGCGGCCAGCGGTGCGGCCAGGCTGCGCAGCAGCTCCTGGCCTTCCGGCTGCAGCTGGTCGGAGTTCAGCGCGAACAACACGCTGCCGCTGATGCCGATGCGGCCGTCGACCAAGGTCACGCGACCGGCGGCCAGCGGGCCAGCCAGTGCCTGCTCCAGTGTCTGTAGGCGCTTGGCTTCGGCCTGGCGCTGCTTCACTTCCTGGTCCAGCCGCTGCGACAGCTCCAGCTGCACGGCGACCACGCCGACCAGGATCAGCACGAACGCGCCCAGCAACACCGACATCAGGTCGCCGAAGGCGGCCCAGATCGGGGCGTGCGAACCGCCGTCGACCTCCAGCTCGTCGCTCATGCGCTGCCGGCCTTGCCGCGGCGCGTGGCCAGCTGCTGCAGTTCTTCCATCACCTGCTTCTGCGACAGCAGGCTGAGGTCGACCACCTCGCGCGCCTGTGCCACGTAATAGGCCAGCTGTTCATCGCTGCGCGCCAGCGAGGCATCCAGTGCACCGCCGATCTGCTCCAGTCGGCCGGACAGCTCGCTGGAGGCGCTGCCGAACTGCGCGACGGCTTCACCGAAGGCACCGGCCAGCTGGCCTACGTCGCCGGCGCTGCCACTGAGCTGCGCGGCGATGCTGTCCAGCTTGCCGGTCTCGGCGGCGATATGGTCGGTGAAACGGTTGCCAACGCGTTCCAGCAGCGCGGCCGAACCACCGACCAGTGCGTCCACCGCCGTGCGCTGTTCGTGCGAGGCATGGTTGATCGCATCGAGCAGGGTCTGCACGGTGGCCAACAGGCGGCCGCGTTCTTCCAGCATGGCGTTGTCGCGTACCAGGCTTTCAGAAAGCGTGCTGCGCAGTTCATTGATGACGTCGGCGGCAGCCTTCGGCGCAGCGGCGGCGGTCTGCAGCAGCGTGGACACTTCGGCGAGGGTGGCGCTGGCCTGCGCGCGGCCGTTCTCGCCGATCTGCTGTGCGGTCGTGGCCAGCGCGTCGCAGACCTGCTGCTGCTGCGCGGCCAGATCGCGGGAGACGGCCTGCAATGCGTCGCTCCAGTGTCGCAGGCGCTGCTCATCGCTGGCCTGCAACTGCGAATGCAGCGTGGCGTGCGCCTGCCGCAGTTCGGCGCTGACCGCGTCCCAACGCGCCTGGCGCTGTTGTTCACGGCGGTCCAGGCTGGCCTGCAGTTCGGCGTGCGCGGCCGCAGCGGCGGCCTGAGCGGCCTGCCAATCCTGCGTGCGCTGCTGCTCGTGGCCCTGCAGCAGTGACTGGCTGGCGGCGTGGCGTTCGTCCAGCGCCTGCAGCAATGCCTGCGCACGCTCATCCAGATGCTGACTGGCGGCCTGCAGGGCCTGCTGCTGGCGCTCGGCCAGCGTGGCATTCAGTGCCTGCTGGTGTTCAGCGGCGGCGCGCCAGGCCTCGGCGTTGCCGTTGGCATCGGCCTGCAGCCGCTCGCCGATGCGGGCGAGCAGTGCATCGGCCTGCGCACCCTGGCCATCGCTGAAGGCCTGCAGGTGCTGGCGAAGATCGTTCACCAGCGCCTGCTGTGCCTGGGTCTGTTCGCCGACGACCTTGGCCCAGCTGGCCTCGGTCGCAACGCGGCTGCGCTCGAAGCCGTCGCTGAGGCCGGCCAGCTGCTGCTGCACGGCCTGTTCGACGCGTGCGTGCAGTGCTTCGCCGTGACGGGCCAGGCCAGCCAGGGTGGTCTCGGCCAACGGCTGCAACGCACCGCCGATCGCAGTGGCACTGGCTTCGGCGCCTTCGCGCAGCGACTGCTGCAGCGAAAGTGCCAACCGCTCCTGGAGCGTCTGGCTCTGGGTGAGGAATTCAGCCTGGCCGGCCAGCAGGCGCTCATTGGCGGCCGCGCTGTGCTGTTCAAAGGTGCTGGTCATTGCCTGCAGGCGGTCGACCAGGCCGGGAAGGGCGGCGGACTGCGCCTGCAGCAGGCGCAGCGATTCGGCGCGCTGCCAGGCCTGCGAGTACGGATGCAGGTCACCGGCAATGGCCCGGTCCAGCTGCTGCACGGCCTGCAGGCGGTCCCGGCGCAGCAGCGCCGCCAGCAGGCCCAGCATGGCCGAGCTGGCCACGCCTGCGATCGAGGTGCCGAATGCCACCGCCAGGCCCTGCACCGGCGAGGCCAGCGAGCCGCGGATGGCGGCCATGTCGGTCGCGCTCTGCAGCGCCAGGCCGGTGCCGCGCAGCGTGTCCATCATGCCCAGCAGGGTGCCGAGCATGCCCAGCAGCACCAGCAGGCCGACCAGGTACGGGGTCAGTACCGGTGCGGGCAGGGCAGTGCGCTCGCCTTCCACGCGCAGGCGCACGGCGTTGCGCAGGCCCACCGGCACGCGCTCCAGCCAGGGGGCGAGGCTTTCCTTCGCGCTGGACAGATCGTTCAGTGCGGTGCGCAGGCCGTTGCTGGCCTGGCGGTAGCGGTACAACTCCACGCCGCCGGCGATGTAGCAGGCCGCGATGATCGCCGCGACCGCTGCACCCAGCGGATGCACCGACACATAGCCAATGCCGATCCAGCACACGGCCAGCAGGCCGACAAGGAATACAACGACATGGAAAGCAGTTCTGGACATGGTGTTCCGGTCAGTGGGAGCGCAGGGCGTCTTGCAGCCCTTCGATCGGGTGGAAGCGCAGCTGCAGCTCGGCGAGCAGCAGCGTGCGCATGTCGTGGCGGAAGGCCGCGCGCCAGTCGGGCTGGCCGTGCACGCGTTCAAAGCGGGCGCCGAGCACCGTCGGCGCGATGGCCAGCAGGCTGTGCTCGCGCGGGGTGAGGGTCTGTTCCATCACCGCATCTACTTCGGCCAGCCGAGCCAGGTCGGGCGACGCCTGCACCAGCTGGTCGCGCAGGCGGCCGCGCAGGCGCCCGGTGGCGGTCTGGATGGCCTGCTGCAGCACCCGGTAGCGCTGGCGCAGCGAGGCGAAATTCGGCACAGCGGCCGCTTCGGCCAGGTCCAGCAGGCGCTCGGCCTCGGCGTCCTCGTTGATCGAGGCCAGCAGGCTGGCATGCGCCTGGGCGCAGTCGGCCAGCACGTCCTCGACCGCTTCGGCGGCTTCACCGGGCTCGGGCAGGCGTCCGCCCAGCGCCCCGGACAGGGCCACGGCACGGCTCCAGTCCACCCACTGGCCGAGGCGATCGGTCAGGGCGGGACTGCTGGCCGGCATCGCGCCGTCGCTGAGACGGGCGAGCAGGCGGAGGAACTCCGGTCCACCCAGGACCGGCTGCGCTGCGTTCGCCATCAAGGGGTGAGGGGCCAAAAACCGTTGATTTTACAACCAGATGACCCCGGCTGGATGAAGGCGTGGCCGGGGCGGGGCGCCCGCAGGCGCGACAAGGCTTAGAATGTCCGGCTGCACCCATCCCGTTCGACCCCTGGAGTACCCCATGACTGTTGCGCAGTTCTACCCGATCGGCACCCCCGGACAGCCCTGGGGCGACGCGGAACGCGCACAGTGGCGGGCCCGCCAGCAGCGCCAGCGCAGCTACCACGATGACGTGGTGGCCGCCCTTGAGCGCCTGGACGACAGCATTTTCGATGTGATCCAGTACGGCCAGCTGGACTACGCACCGGACCACTACCCCTTGTTCGCCGTGGTCAACCACGACTGGAACCCGGCGCTGCCGACCGCGCTGATCACCGGTGGCGTGCATGGCTACGAGACCAGCGGCGTACACGGCGCCCTGCAGTTCCTGGAACAGCAGGCCGAGCGTTACCTGGGCCGGCTGAACCTGATCGTGGCGCCGTGCGTCAGCCCATGGGGTTACGAGCGCATCCAGCGCTGGAACCCGGATGCGATCGACCCCAACCGCAGTTTCCGTGACGGCGGCCAGATCGAAGAGGCCGCCGCCCTGATGGCCTGGGTGGCCGAGCGCAAGCCGAACCTGCTGGTGCACCTGGACCTGCACGAGACCACCGACAGCGACCTGCACGAGTTCGATCCGGCCCGCTGCGCCCGCGACGGCAAGCCGTTCGAGCGCGACACCATTCCGGATGGCTTCTATGTGATCGGCAACAGCGAAGATCCGCAGGCCGAGTTCCAGAAGGCCCTGATCGCCGCAGTGGCGCCCATCACCCACATCGCCCCGGCCGACGCCGAGGGCAACCTGGTCGGCCTGCCGCTGCAGTCGCCGGGCGTGGTCTGGGGCGAGTCGCGCTCGATCGGCGCCTGCGCCGGCTTCACCGATGCACGCTTTGCCACCACCACCGAAGTCTATCCGGACAGTCCGCGCACCAACCCGCAGGAATGCAACGACGCCCAGGTGGCGGCGGTGTGCGCGGGCCTGGATTTCGCCCTGGCGGCGCAGTAACGCGCCACGTTCCTGGCAGCGACCGGCATCAACCGGCGCTGCCTCACTGGCGAGGTGGCCACAGCCGGTGAAGCCGACGGGCGGCAACCGGCGAACACATCCAGATCGCGCTGGTACACCGCGCTGTTGACCCCGAACAGGCCCAGCAGCGAGTGGAAGACGTTGTCGTGGCTGTGCGCCCGGTGCAGGGCATTCTCGCGCAGGCAGGCCAGGTCCAGGCCTGCGTTGCGGCTGAACTCCGGCGAGAACCACATCACCATCGGCACCTGGGTCTGCTCGCGGGGTGCGATGATGTAAGGCGTGCCGTGCAGGTACATGCCGCGTTCGCCCAGCGACTCCCCATGGTCGGACACGTAGATCAGCGCAACGTCGCGCCGGTCCGAATAGCCCTGCAGCAGGTCGATGGCCTGGCCCAGCATGTGGTCGGTATGCACCAGGGTGTTGTCGTAGGTGTTGACCAGTGCCTCGTTGCTGCAGTGCTGGATCTGGTTGCTGTCGCAGGTCGGGCTGAAGGCACGCGAGGCTGCCGGATAGCGCTCGAAGTAGGTCGGGCCGTGGCTGCCGAGCTGGTGCAGCACGATCAGGGCGTCACCGTTGAATCCGTCGATGCGTGCGCCGAGCTGATGCAGCAGCACGTCGTCATGGCAGGTGCCGTCGGCGTTGACGCACTGGCCGGGCACCTTCAGTGCGGGCATGTCCTCGGTCGGCACGCGTTCGCATACGCCCTTGCAGCCGCCATTGTTGTTGTTGCGCCAGAGCACGCCAACGCCGGTGCGCTGCAGGATGTCGAGCACGTTTTCTTCGGTTGCTGCGCGGACGTCGTCGTACTGGGCGCGGGTCATCTGCGAGAACATGCACGGAACCGAGATGGCCGTTGCGGTGCCGCAGGAGGAAACATCGCTGAAGCTGATGACGCCGTCCGTGCGCGAGAGGTGTGGGTTGGTCGCGCGGGGATAGCCGTTGAGCTGGAAATTCCGGGCGCGCGCGGTCTCGCCGACGACCAGGATCACCAGTTTCGGACGCGGGCCTGGCACGCGCCGTGCGTCCGCGCCAATCGGGCGCAAGGGTTGCTGGCGGTTGCTGTAGAGGCCTGTCAGATAACCGTGTGTATGGCGCACCACGTTCAATGGGAGCACCTGGTCACGGAGATAGCGGTTGTTGCGCAGCAGCGAGGAGTAGTCCTTGTAGAACGCAAAGCCGATCACCAGCAGCATCGCCAGCGACGCCAGAACGTTGGCCGGCCACACCAGCAGTGACCGTATCGAATCCGCTCCGCTGGCAGTGCGCACCCAGGCCAACCCGGCAGCGGGCATCACGCCAAGCGCCAGCAGGGTCAACAGCAGCGGCAGCGAGAGATACGCGTTCAGTTCGGCCTGGTTGGTCTCGAACACGTTCTGCACCATGCTGCGATCGATCAGCACGTTGTACTGCAGCATGAAGTAGCTGCAGGCGGCGCTGGTGACAACCAGTAGCGCCAGGAGGGGCTTGCGCAGCACCGGCAGCGCCAGCAACGGTGTCAGCAGTAGATTGAACAGGCAGAACAGCAGCAGCGGTAGGCTGGCCAGGAACAGCACGCTGCGCAGGCTGTTGAGGTCGATCAGCCCCCACAGCGTTTTCCAGAGGGCGATGTTTCCAATCGTGGTGAAGAACAGTGCGGTGGCCCAGACCAGAACGATCGGATGGGGCCGAGGAAAACGGAGGCATTGACGCACGAGCAGGTTCCGCAGAACAGGAGTGCGCGCAGTATCGAAACGGCTCTATCAGGAAGTTGTCAGGATTGCCGGGCTAGCCCAGCAGGATCACGCCCCACACCGCGCCGACCATCAACAGCGCGGTGGTCTGCGCGGCGCTGCCCATGTCCTTGGCGTTCTTGGACAGCGGATGCTGCTCCAGCGAGATGCGATCAACCACCGCTTCGATCGCCGAATTGAGCAGTTCCACCAGCAGGCTGATGAAGCAGACCGCCAGCAGCACTGCGCGCTCGACCGTGCTGATGCCCAGTACGAACGCTGCAATGATCAACAGCGCATGCAGAAGCAGCAGCTGACGAAAGGCAGCCTCGCCGCGGAAGGTGGCGATGAATCCATCGCGCGAATGGATGAGGGTGTGGAAGATGCGGCTGAGGCCGGTCTTGCCGTGCGGGTACTTGCCGCTGTCCTTGGGGTGTTGCATGCGGTTTCCGCCGTGAAGTAAGCATTCCCCAGCATGTGCACGCGTTCGTCAGGAAACCGTCAGAGCGGCCACTCCAGGCTGAACCGGCATCCGTGCTGCGAGGAATGCACCGTCATCCTCCAACCCAGATGGCCGACGATGCGCTGGACGATGGACAGCCCCAGCCCCTCGCCACTGTGCGGACTGCCGGGCAGGAAACGCTCGAACTGCTGTGGGTCGATACTGGACGGCAGGCCGGGGCCCGTGTCGGCGACGATGAATGCGGTATCGTGGAGGGCGACCCGCACTTCGCCCCTTTCGGTGTACTGGCAGGCGTTGCGCAGCAGGTTCCAGATCACGCTGTGCGCCAGATCCGCATTGGTGTCCAGCACGGTGTCGTGCCGGGCATCAAACGCAATGCGCACCGGCTTGCCGGAAAGCCAGGGCTGGCAGCGCTCAATGCAGGATTCGATCAGCGGGCGCAGGGGCACGTTGCTGCGCGGCACGACGCTGGGGGCGCGAGAGAGCAGCAGCAGGCAGGACAGCTGGCGCTGCATCTCCTGGGTGGTGCGCAGGATGCGCTCCGCGCTGGGAACCAGATGGCTGTCGGACGGCAGCTGGCAGGCAAGGGTTTCCGCAGCACCGCCGATGATGGCCAGCGGCGTGCGCAGCTCATGGCTGGCATCGCCGCTGAAGCACTGTTCGCGGTGCAGGAAGCGCTCCAGCTCGTCACTATGCCGGGCAAAGGCGCGGGCCAGTACGCCGATTTCGTCGCGTGCGTCCTGGTAGGGAAAGGGCTTGCGCCCGCGCTGAACGGCATCTGCCAACTGCGTGATGGGCGCGATGACGTGCGACGCTACCTTGCGGCCGATCAGGAAAGCGCCGAGCACGCAGATCGAAATAACCAGCGCTGCAAAGGCATTGATCAGGTGTTCCAGGTAGGCGTAGGCTGCCGCGTCCTGCAACAGGTAGTAGCGTTGCCCGCCACTGTCGAACACGCGCAGGTGCCACTCGTTGGGCGCCTCTTCGCCGTGGTAGCCCAGGCCAAACTGGCGCAGCACCACGGGTACGTTGCGGGCATCGTACAGCGCGCTGCCGGAGGGCAGGGTGGGGCGCTGGCCGTGGGCCAGCGCGTCCTGCAGGCGACGTACTTCACTGTCCTGGGTGCGTGCAACGACGGCGGCCCGGACCTGGTCGTAGTCGACCTGTTCGGCCAGCACGATCAAGCCCATCGCCCCAGCCATCAGCAGCACGAACGAAATCGTGATGCGGGTGCGCAGGGTCAGGCGACGGTAGAGGGCGGCCGGGGTCACGCCTGCATGCGCCAGCCGACGCTGTGCACGGTGGCGATCAACGCGCTGTCGAAGCTGCGGTCCACCTGCAGGCGCAGCTCATGGATGTGGGTTCGCAACGCACCGCTGTCCGGAGGCTCGTCGCCCCAGACCAGGTATTCCATTTCCTGCTTGCGGACCACGGCCGGCGCCGCGCGCACCAGGCACATCAGCAGCTTGTGCGAAGTGGGCGTCAGCGCGATGCAGCGACCTTGCCGCCAGGCCTGCGGCGAGCGCGTATCCACCTGCAGGTCCTTCCAGGCGAGCACGCTCTGGACCTGGCGGCCCTCGGCCCTTCGCACCAGGGCCTTGATCCGCGCGTCCAGTTCCTTCAGCGAGAACGGCTTGACCAGGTAGTCATCCGCTCCCAGTTCCAGGCCCTGTATACGGTCTTCGACCGGATCGCGCGCGGTCAGCATCAGAATGGGAACCGGATTCTGGAACTCCTGGCGCAGCTTCCGGCACAGTGTCATGCCGTCCAGGCGCGGCAGCATCAGGTCCAGCAGGATGGCGTCGTAGTCATTCTGCGTGGCCCGGCGCAGGCCGCTGGCACCGTCGCGGGCATCGTCCAGCAGATAGCCGAGCGGTTCAAAGAAGGCGTACAGGTTGGCAACCAGCTCGGGGTTGTCTTCAATGATCAGCAGGCGGGTCATGGCGTGCGTCCTTGCGCGTGGCCGAACTCTGCCCGATCCTTTGCCGAAATCCAATGCCCTTGCTGAATGGATCGCGGCCGGGGTTTGGCCCCGTCAAGCGACGTTCAATCGGCCGGGCTGCGTGAATCTCGGACCGAGTAGATTACCGAGAAGATCTTCCAGCCCTGTTCGGTCCGGATCAGCTGCCACATCTCCTTGCCCCAGTTGGTCTTCACTCCATCGTCGTGGAAGCTGTAGTCGAACGACACCGAAGCCACATCGCCATCTGTCTCGATCTTCGTGTTGGAGAATGTCTCCTCCTTCGGCTTCGGCGAGGCCACCGCCCCGTCGATCAGCGCGATGAAGTTGTTGGTGGGAATCTGCCGTGCCTTGATCGCATCGGGCTTGGCCTTGCGGATGTCCTGTAGGCGCGCATCCTCGGAAACGAACTGCCAGCCGATATCTTCCGGTTTGTCGGAGAAGAACAGGCCCATGTAGGTCGGCTTGTCCTTGTTGATCAGCGAGGTGCGGAACGATTCGACCACCAGTTCGATCGCCTTGACGTCGGCGGGGGCATTCTGCATGGCGTAGGCCGGCAGCCACGCCGGGAGCAACAGGGCGAGGGCGACGAAGCGTGCACGTGCGTTGGGCATCATGGGGTCCTGGGGAGGAATAGGGTGGCGCTGGCGCATCACCGCGCGTAGGTCCGCCAGAAGAGCACGCGGTCTTCGGTCCTGTTGATGGCGACGAAGACTGATTTTCCGGATGCGGGCGCGCAGCGAAAGACGCGGTACGACGCGCTGAGCGTCGCGTCGCCAGGCCACCGGTATCGATTGAACGCAACAGGATCACTGTCGTTGAATGTGGTTGCCTGGCAATCCGCAGGCAACTGCAGTGGTATCGCAGGGGGCTTGGTGAACGCCCGCGCGCTGGTGTTTGAATCGAGGTCGTGCACCTCACGCAGGTCGGTCACCTCGTGGGGTACCCAATCGGGAATCCATTCCTTGTTCACCATGTCGGCGTTGATGGCCTGCTGCTGGGTGTCGAACGAACTGTCCATCAACAGTCCGCAGGCGCTGAGCGCCGTGCAGGCCGTCAATGGAGGGATGGATCGCATCCTGGTCCAGATGGCGAGTGGAAGCATCGTCCTTGCGTCCCCGTGGAATGTCGTCGGGCCTATCGGGTCAGGGCGTCGAACAGGCGATTACGGTCCGCATCGCTCATCGACCAGCTCTGTCCGAGCGGGGCCATGCGAACGGATTCGGTCCGGCCACAGGCCCGGTACTGCCAGGTTTCCGAGCCATCGGGCTGGGCTGCCACGTCGATGCCCTCCAGGCGCGCGCACTGCAGCCGGGCCAGCGCCATCGGCGCGAAGTGCAGCATGTAGTGCTGCACCCGGTCGGCCGGCATTGCCGTGCCGGCAGGCAGCGGTTGGGCCGGGCCGTACTCGGCGAGCAGGCCAACGCAGGTCGCTGCGGCGGACAGGGGATTGCGACCGAAGGCGCGGGAGGCATCCCGCTCCACGCTCTTTCCCAGAGTCTTGCCTTCCTTGCTGCTGGCATAGGCCTCGGCGGCCTGCAGTTGTGCGGCGTCGAGTGTCGACAGCCAGTGCTGACGGCCCTCCTGCAACTGCAGTTTCAGGCCGGGTAGAGTCTTCTGGCAGCGCACTGCGATCGCCTGCGTCTGCACGAAATCCTGCCCACGATCGCCCGGCGTTGCGGTCGCTGTTGCGGCCGCTTGGGCAACAGCGAGGGCCATGCAGGCGATCACCAGATTCCGTCCCATTCCATTGCGCATCCTGCACCCCATGGAGAGTTTGATGGCGCACGCTAGCACGGATGCCGGGCGCTGCAACAGGCCCGCCTGTCGAGGTTTGACGTTGAAGAAGGAGGTACTCCGGGCGCTGGGGCCGCCTGACGTGGTGGAGCACGCCGGTGTTCCCTGTGCCCGCTATGCCAGCAGCGGATGCAGTAGCCGCTGTGCGCAGCGACGGTGGTATGAGAACCTGCTGGGCCTGGATACCGAAGCCTGGTCGCTAGAGCTGGATGCTTCCGATCGCGTGCCCGCAACGTCGCGCCTGAGATCACCGTAGAGGACCGCAATACGCGAATGCGCATCCATCGACCTTTCATCTTCATCGCAAGCCTGGCCCTGATGGCGTTGTGCGGGCTGATGGGCGTACTGGTGCTCATCCATGGCTTCAACCGAGCAGGGCCTGCGCTGCGGCAGGCTGTGCCCACTGGAGATCTCCATCCGCCTGCTTTGGTGAACGGGGATTCGAAATACTGGTGGCGATGGGGCTCTCTGCCACAGCGCTGATGTGCGGGTATATCGCACTGCGGGAGGGCATGCATGGCGGGCCGCAGAGGCGGGCGGGGCGCCGTGGGCGCAGACACCGCCGACCGGGGCGGCCCCGGTCGTAAGGTGTCTGCACCGATGCAAATCGCTGCGTGTGGGGACGCTGCAGGTCGCTTCAGCGATGCAGGGCGTCGATGATCAGCCCGGTGGCGATCTCCACCAGCAGGTACTCGTTATCGGACTGACGCACCCAACGCCGGTCGCGGCCCGGTTCGCGCAGGTCATAGCGCGCGTAATCGTCTACCCAGTAGCGGCGGTCCACTTCGGCCCACGGCAGGCGCTCACCACGCCGCCAGGCCTTCTTCTGCCAGCCCGGCGGTGGCGCATCACGGTTGTGCGGGCCGCCAGCATGCGGCGGTGGGCCATTGCCACGGGCGTGGTGTGGCGGATCGGCGAAGGCGGGAGCCACTGCCAGGGCGGTGGCGGTGGTCAAGGCAATGGCAAGCAAACGTGTGGTCTTCATCGGGATGCCTCCGTCATGGCCGCAGCATGCGGCGCCGTGGCCGGAATATAGGGTAGTCAGTGTGAATGAATACGGGTGTGCGCGGCACTTTTCTGAACAGCGTGATGTGCAGTCGCTGCCCCGGAACGGATCAGCGGGCCCCCTCCGTTGCGCCCCAGCCTCCGCCCAGCGACAGGAAAAGATCCACCTGGCGGTCGGCCCGTTGCGCGCGCGAGGCGGCCAACGCGGACTCGGCATCCGCCAGCGTGGCTTGCGCCGAAAGCACGTCAAGGAAATCGATCCGGCCGAAACGGTGAAGCTGCTCGGCCTGCCGGCTGGCCCGGGCGGCGTCCTCACGCGCCTGGGCCAAGCTGCGTTCGCGTTCAAGCGCCCGCGTGCAGTCAGAGAGTGCCGTCTCGGTCTGGCGGAGTGCCTGCAACACGATGTTGTCAAAGGAGGCGAGCGCGGCGTCGGCATTGGCGCCGGCCGCTGCAATGCGGGCTCGCGCCGCACGGCGGTTGGGCCAATGCCATGACAGCAGCGGGCCAACGCTCGCCCCGAAACTGTCGGCGGAGAGCAGCTGCCCGGCCGAACCGGCTGTGCCAAGGGACGCGCCCAGGGTGATCTGCGGATAAAGGCCCGCGGTCTCTGCGCCGATCATCGCAGTGGCCGCCGCCAGGCTGCGCTCTGCGGCACGAATGTCGGGGCGGCGCTGCAGCAGTCGCCAACCGTCGCCGACCGGCAGTGGCCGATCCAGCTCCGGGGGCTGCGGGCACACTTCCGCTTGCCTGGGATAGTCGGCGGGCAGCCTGCCCATCAATGCGGCCAGCTCGAACAGGCCGGCCTCGCGTTCGGCCGCCAGAGGCGGTATCGCCGCAGCACTGCGATTGACGGCCGCACCGGCACGGCTGATATCGAACTCCGTTCCGCGCCCTCCCAGGGCCAGTCGCCGGGTCGTCTCCAGCGTGGCGCGCTGCGTGGCGAGGACCTGCTGTGTTGCAGCAAGCGTACGATTGCTCGAACACACGTGCAGATAGGCACGGGTGACAGCCGCAGCGACCACGACCCGCACCTGATCGCGTACCGCAGCAACCGCCTCGGCGTCGGCGCCAGCAGCTTCAATGCTGCGCCGGATCCCACCTGCAAGGTCCAGCAGGTAGGACAGGTGCAGACCCAGCGCATAGGATTGCGGCCCGGCTGGCGCCTGGCTGTAGCCACCGGCATGGGTGAGCGTGCCTGATGCATCCACGTCGGCCTGCATGGAGCCGCGCGCCCGATGCTCCAGCACGGTCGCACTGGCGCGCCGCAGGTTGGCGTCGGCCGCGCGCAGATCGGAATTGGCTGCCAGCGCTTCGCGCACATACGCGTCAAGCTGGGGGTCGCCATACAGTTGCCACCAGCGATCTGGTGGTTCGGCAGCGCTGAACGATGGTGCCTGGGCCGAGACGAACGCCTCTGCCGCTCTGGGGGAGGCAGCGAGCGCATTGGCAGGCAGCTGATAGTCAGGGCCGGACACGCAGGCGGTCATGGGCAGCAGCAGGGCAAGCAACCCACCGCGTACTGTTCGCAGGCTCACTTGCAGGCTCCCTGTACCGAGGGCGTGATGGTCACAGACGCAGTGCGGCCCACGATCAGGCGTGCATCCGGCGGAGCGTCGTCGATACGGATACGTACCGGGATGCGTTGCGCCAGCCTTACCCAGGTGTAGGTCGGGGCCACGGCCGGCAGCAGGTTGTGCGTGCTTGAGCGTTGATCGTCGGCAATGCCGGCCGCGATGGTCTCCACGTGCCCGTGTATCTGCCGGTCGTCGCCCATCAGCCGTGCCACGGCGGCATCGCCCTCGGTGATGCAGCCCAGCTTGGTTTCCTCGAAGTAGCCTTCGACACGCAGGCTGCCGGTGTCGATCAGCGCCAGCGCCTGCGCACCGGGTTGCAGGTAGTCGCCCGCGTGCAGGTCCAGGTTGGTAATGATGCCGTCGGTGGTCGCGCGCACTTCGGTGCGTTGGACGTTGAGCTGGGCTACGCGCTGTTCGGCCCGTGCCTGCGCCAGCGCGGCCAACTCGGTATCGACCTTGGCGGCATTGCGTTCGCGGGTTTCCGAGGCGACCAGGTTGCCCAGCGCATTGTCCCGCGTCGATTCGCGGCGGGCCAGCGCCAGCGTTGCGCGTGCGCTGCTGACTGCTGCGTCGGCCTTCTCCAGTGCGGCGGCGAAGCGCGGTTGGTCAAGCACCAGCAGCAGCTGGCCGCTGCTCACCCGCTGGTTGTCGTGCACCAGCACCTGGGTGACCAGGCCTCCCATGTCCGACGCCACGCGCACCACGTCGGCACGCACCCGCCCGTCGCGCGTCCACGGCCGGGTTTCGTAACGATTCCAGATGGACAGTGCAGCGACGACGGCGAGCGCGAACACCACCAGCGTTGCGCTCCAGCGTCCGATGACAGCAAGCGTGTGTTTCATCTCATTTCTCGAACAGGGGCGCGAGCCGGATCATCAGCTCCGCCAGGATCACGAACAGGGACAGGCCCACCAAGGGCCGCGCGGCGAACAACCGGTACAGGCGGAGGCTGGCGAGCAGGCGCGAGGCCGTCACCGACAGCGCCAGCGCGGCGAGGGCCACCGCGAGCAGGCCGGGAACGAGCACGCCGTCAACGGAAAGGTCAGGAAGCATGAGGTCCGTGCCGATGGGTAAGCGGAGGCGCCAGCAGGTCGCGGCGCAGTCCGCAGAGCAGGTGCAGCAGATGCCCTTGATCGACCCCGCTGCTGGCTGTCGCCGCCTCGCGCATGCGGTCCAGCAGTTCCAGAAGATGGGTGTCGACAGTGCGCGGCGAGCAGGCGCGAACCCTGAAATGTGCAGCGATGCGCTCGACCAGCGCCGCATGAAGCGCCCGAACCTGCGGGTTGTGCAGCCGCTTTTCCAGCGCGCGGAGCTGGCGGGATGCGCGTGCCGCACGAAGGTCCGCAAACAGCGCCCGCAGGTCGTGTGCGGCGCTGGCACGACCCTGTAACCGCAGAGCCAGCAGCCCGATCCGATCCAGCATGCGGCTGAGCCAGGCGCGGGTCACATCCCCTTGCCCGGCGGCGAGCCGTGCGATGTCCCGACGGATCGAACGCTCCAGCCGAGCGCGGTTGCGGCCCGCATCGGCGGTCTGGAACAGCTGCATGCTGCACAGTGCCATTGCCGTACCGACGAACAACGCAACGCTGTTGTTGAGTGCGCCGACGATGTTGACCGTGTTGGTCGCACCCAGGCCAGCGATGAGCGGGAAGGTCAGTACCACGCCCAAGGCAGCCATGGTGAACGGCGGCCGGGCCAGGAACGATCCGCACAGCAGCAGCACCGGCGCGAGCGCGGCAATCAGGCCGACGAAATCGGACAGCGCGGGGAAGATCAGCAGACCGTAGAGCAGGCCGACGGCAACGCCGATGCACGATCCCACCAGGTAGCGCATGACATGCGGTGCCGGCGCTTCGAGGGTGCCGAACAGGACGCATGCCGTGCCGATGATGGACACTGCCGTGGCGCCCTCCGACCAGCCTGTGGCGATCCACAGCACGCAGCTCAGCAGGATGCCCACGAACGCACCCAGCGCGCTGCGCGCGGCGTTCCTGTGATCCCGGTGAATCACTGCGCCCTGCAACTTCCGCGCAAGGCGGTCAGGCACATGCAGGCGCCAGTCGGGGCGGGCAGTGTGCAGGTGTGCCTGCAGCACGCGGCAGTCGGCGTGGGCGAGGTCGAGTTCGGCCCGTTGCGCGGCGAGGCCGGCTTGCAGGAGCGCGTGCCAGCCGGTTGAATCCATCTGTGGTGAACGCAGCCGGGCAATGGAATCTTCCACAGCGCTGGACAGCATCAGGGCGTCCAGCATCCGGTCATGCAGGGCGCGCAGGATCTGCACCTGGGCCACGCCATGGGCGCTGTCGAAGGGCAGGTGGATCGACAGCACATGCAGCTCCAGCAGATCCGACGCCACCTTCGAGCGATCAGCCGCCAGCACCGTGTCCGCCGCACCGGCGCACATGTCACGTGTCCATCGTTCCGCATCATCCAGCACCGCAGCAACCCGCGCGTGCACGCGCATCGAGACCCGACGCGGCAGCACCAACCCATGTACCAGCGTAGCCGCAAGGATGCCGATGGAGATTTCCTGCACCCGCGTGATGGCGATGGTGAACACATCTTCCGGCACCATCACCGCAGGAAACCCGATCAGGCTGGTGGTATAGCCGGCCAGCAGGAACGCGTAAGCGCGTGGCGTGCGGTCGAGCACCGCCAGATACAGGCACAGCGCCATCCACGCCGCGAGCGCGGCGCTCAGCACCAGGGGGGCATTGGCGAAACGTGGCACCAGCGCAACGGTGGCGACCGCGCCGCCTACGGTACCGAGCAGGCGGAACAGGCCGCGGCTGAGCGTTGCGCCGGACAGTGGTTGCGACACCAGATAGACCGTGCCGATCACCCAGAAAGGGCGGTTCAAGCCGATCCGCAGGGAGACATACAGCCCAAGCGACGCCGCGAGCAGGCATTTGAGCGAGAACAGCGCCGCCTCCTGGTCAGTCCTGAGGGCAGGGCGCTTCAACCGTGCAAATGCCTGGAACACGTGGGGAAGGAATGGGGTGGGGAAGTGCATGCGGCTCATGCTAGTGATCGGCCGCCCTGTCGAATTTCGCTACAATGACAACCAATCGCTAAAACCGGTCAATGTGAGAATGGCTCGCGTTTCGCTCCCCGGCTTTGACCTGGACCCGGATGAGACCGATCGCCCGGCGGTCGCCAGCCGCCTGCAGGTAGCCGAGCACGACGCGGAGATTCCCGTGCATGAGCACCGCAAGGGCCAGCTGATTCTGGCGCTGCATGGGGCGGTGACCTGCGAAGTGGCCAATGCGTTGTGGATCGTGCCACCCCAGTGTGGCGTCTGGATTCCGGGTGGCATGCCGCACAGCAATCGCGCCACTGCCAACGCGCGCCTGTGCTACCTGTTCGTCGAACCCGGCACCGTCGATCTGCCCATGCAGTGCGTGACGCTGGCGATCTCGCCGATGCTGCGAGAGATGATCCTGCACCTGGCCGACGCGCCGCTGGACTACCCGCATGGCAGCCGCACCGACCGGCTGGCGCGGGTGCTGCTGGACGAGCTGGTGCAGATGCCGGCCGAGCACCTGTCGTTGCCGGTCAGCGATCACCCGAAGGTGCGTGCTTTGGCGGCAGCGCTGTCGGCGGATCCGGCTGACCGCAGCACCATCGGCCAGTGGGCCGCGCGCCTGGCCCTGGGCGAGCGCACGTTGACCCGGCTCATCGAACGCGAAACCGGATTGTCGTTCGGGCGCTGGCGGCAGCAGCTGCATCTGCTCATCGCCATTCGTGAACTCGCCGGCGGTGCACCGGTGCAGCGTGTTTCCGAGACGCTGGGCTACGAGTCGGTGACGGCCTTCATCACCATGTTCAAGAAGGCGCTCGGCCTTTCCCCGGCGCGGTACTTTGCGGTGCGCCTGCGTGGGCAGTAGCCGGGAACAACCCGGGAAGCCCTCGCCTGGGACGGCTATTTCAAGGTGCCGGCGACGGATTGAATCGCGGCCACCACCGCAGCAGGATCCTCGCGCTGGAGGGTGTGGCCGGTTGCCAGGTAGCGGTGCGAGCCGCGTGTGAATCCAGAGAAGAGCAGGGCGTGCTGTGCCTTCCAGAGTGCCTTGCCCGCTGCGGTTTCCTCGAAGAACAGCGGTTCGGCAGCCAGCTGCGTTGCAGTCAGCAGCGCCACCGGCACGTCCGGCATTGCGCGCGGCGTTTCCGCACCGGGGGCATCCAGTTGTTCGGTCAGCACGGCGTAGTCGGCGGCCATGGCCGGCGGCAGCATTGCCCGCAGCTGGGCATCGTCTGCCTGCATGCGGGCACTGTCGGCCTGCTGGAACGCGTGGCGCTGCCCCATCGTGGCCGGGTCCACCAGCACCAGGCCCTGCAGGCGCTCCGGATGGCGGCGTGCAAACTCGGTGGCCAGCAGGCCGCCGTAGGAGTGACCCACCAGCACGACGCGGCGACCGGGTGCGAGCGTGTCGATCACGGCCGTGAGGTCGGCCAGGTGCGCATCGATGCGCTTGGCATGGCCGTCGCTGCCGGACTTGCCGAGTCCTGCACGGGCGTAGGTGATGCTGTGGTAGTTGGCCCCCAGGCCGGCGACCACGTCCTTCCAGGCGCCCGCGCCCTGCCCGAAGCCGGATTCAAAGACCACGGTGATCGGGCCGGCCCCCGTCTCTTCGGCCTGCAGCGCGTAAGCACCGCGATCCACCTGGATTTCCCCTGCGTGGGCGGTGCCTGCAGTGGCCATCATCGCGGCCAGCACCCACAACGTCACTCGGCTGCTCTTCATTGCCATTCCCCTGGGCCGTGACGCGTGCCAGCCCTTCATATGGGTCAGGTCTGCAGCGGAGCGCCGCAGCCTGCCGACCTCGCGACAGGTCGTGCTGGTAAGGTAGTGAGGTATAACACCGACTCCCTGTGCAGGAAGTCATGGTGCGTGAGGTCGCTGCGCCTGCGCTGCAGCGCTTACCGGGCCGCTGTCCGCTTAGGTCAACGACGGCATGATGGCGGAGCCATGCCGTCTTTCGAGTCTTCGGCAAAGGAAGGGCCGACCGAGTGTGTTCAACACGTGCATCGCAATCAGAAGGCGTCCAGGTTGTCACGGCGAACGGGACGGACGCGGAGGATCTATCGCGACAGCGGGTGCAAATTCTGGCTGCGCGCTTTCCGGGTTGACGCTTTCAGCGCCCCAGCGCACTCTGCGGGTTGGGGTCGACAACCCGTTCAGGGGCAGGGCTGCACGGTGGTACCAGGAGGCGGAACAGCCATGAGCCAACTCACCGACAGCTTCGGACGCAGCTTCCCGTACCTGCGCCTGTCACTCACCGAAGCCTGCAATTTCCGGTGCAGTTACTGCCTGCCCGACGGGTACCAGGCCGATGGCCGCCCGCGCTTCCTGCAGGTGGATGAGATCCGCCGCCTGGTGCGGGCCTTTGCGGCGCTGGGGATGAGCAAGATCCGCCTGACCGGTGGCGAGCCCAGCCTGCGCAAGGATCTGAACGAGATCATCGCCACCGTGGCGGCGGTGCCGGGCATCCGCAAGGTGGCCATCACCACCAACGGCACACTGCTGCCGCGGCGCCTGCCGGGTTGGCACCGGGCCGGGCTGACCGCGCTGAACGTGAGCATGGACAGCCTGCAACGCGAGCGTTTCCACACCATCACCGGCCACGACCGCGTGCCGGAGATCCAGCAGGGCCTGGCCCTGGCGCAGGCGTTGGGCCTGCCGGCGATCAAGCTCAACGCGGTGCTGCTGCGTGGCCTGAACGACGACGAGCTGCCGCAGTGGATGGACTACCTGCGTGACCGGCCCTTCAGCGTGCGCTTCATCGAGCTGATGCGCACCGGCGACAACGAAGCCTATTTCCAGCGCCACCACCTGCGCGCCGACGTGGTGGTCGAACAGCTGCTGGCCGCTGGCTGGCACGAGCGCCAGCGCGCGGCCGATGCCGGCCCGGCGCGGGAGTTCGTGCACCCGGAGCATCGCGGCAGCATCGGCATCATCGCCCCGTATTCGCGTGACTTCTGCAAGGGCTGCAACCGCCTGCGGGTGACCGCCAAGGGCGACCTGCGGCTGTGCCTGTTCGGCGAGTTCGGCGTGCCGCTGCGCCCGCTGCTGCAGCGCGATGAGGACCACGACGCGCTGCTGGCACGCATCACCACCCAGCTTGGCCTGAAAGCGGCCGGGCATGGACTGCACCAGGGCCAGACCGGGCTGACCCCGCACCTGGCCTCCATCGGAGGATGAGCAACACGATGAGTGGGGAATTGAATGCGGCCTTCCACATGGCCGATGTCCGCAACAAGCGCATCAGCCGCCGCCGTGCGGTGGCGGTGGGCGAGCTGCATGCCGGTGCGGTGGCCTATCCGCTGATTGTCGAGCGTCGCCTGCCCAAGGGCGATGCGCTGGTGATGGCAGAGATTGCCGGCCTGCAGGGCGCCAAGATGGCCTCGATGATGATGCCGCTGTGCCACCCGCTGCCGCTGGAACTGGTGCAGGTGTTCTGCGCGCCGGTGCCGGAGCGGCAGGCGATCCGCGTGTGGTGCGAGTGCGCAAGCGAGGCGCGCACCGGCGTGGAGATGGAGGCACTGGCCGGGGTCAACGCGGCGCTGCTGACCCTGTACGACCTGAGCAAGCCGGTGGAACCAGCCTTGCGCATCGAAGGCATCCGCCTGCTGTTCAAGGAAGGCGGCAAGCGTGGTGTCTGGCTGCACCCGGATGGCATGGACGAAGCCGAGCGCGCGCGTTTCAAGCCGCGTGCGCCGAAGGGGCTGGAAGGTGCGGCCTGCGCGGTGATCACGCTGAGCGATCGCGCCAGCGAAGGCAGTTATGAAGATATCTCTGGCCCGACCCTGGTGACCGGGCTGAAGAAGCTGGGCGGCGAGGTGGTGGCCGCCGAAGTGCTGCCCGATGGCATCGAGCCGTTGGCCAGCCGCCTGCAGGCCTTGGCCGCCGAGGGCGTCCGCCTGTGCCTGTGTACGGGCGGTACCGGGCTGGGCCCGCGTGACCTGACCCCGGAGGCGCTGCGTTCCTTGAACGCGCGGCCGGTGCACGGCCTGGCGCAGATGGTGCGTGCGCTGAGCGCACAGCACACGCCGATGGCCTGGCTGAGCCGCGCCGAGGTGGTGCAGCTGGGCAACATGCTGGTGTTCGCATTGCCCGGCAGCCCGAAGGCGGCGGCGCAGTGCCTGGACATCCTGGCGCCGGTGCTCGGCCACGCATTGGCGATGGTCGAGGGGGATGGCCACTGATGATTGCCTACAGCGAGGCCTTGCAGCACCTGCTGGACGCGGCCACGCCGCTGCCGGCCGAACATCTGCCGCTGCATGAGGCCGGCGGCCGCACTCTGGCCGGTGACATCATCAGTGGGCAGTCGCTGCCGCCGTTCGACAATTCGGCAATGGACGGCTTCGCGCTGCGCGCCAACGGCGCGACGTTCGAAGCCGGTACCGAATTTGCCGTGCAGGGCTGGCAGGCAGCAGGCGATGCCGGCGCCGAAGGCGGCGAGGGCGCCTGGGAAATCATGACCGGTGCGCGCATGCCGGTTGGGCTGGATACGGTGGTGCCGGTCGAGAATGTGACGATCCTCGCCAGCGAAGAAGGACGCCCGACCCGCATTGCCCTGAAGGGCACGGTAAAGCCGGGCCAGAACGTGCGCCTGCGCGGCGAGGATGTGAGCGACGGCGAGCGCGTGCTGCAGGCCGGGCAAGTGCTGGACATCAATGCGCGCACCCTGCTGCATGCCATCGGCGTGGGTGAAGTGGCGGTGGTGGCACGGCCGAAGGCGGCGGTGATCGCCACCGGCAAGGAGCTGGTGACCGAGGCGGCGCAGACGCTGGAGTCCGGCCAGATTCGTGACAGCAACCGGCCGTATCTGGTTGGCCGCCTGCAGGCCGCCGGTGCCGAAGTGGTATGGCAGGGCACGGTGGGCGACGACGTGGCCACGTTCAATGCGGTACTGGATGAAGCGCTGGCTGCCGGTGCGCAGCTGCTGATCAGCACCGGCGCGGTGTCGGCCGGCCGCTACGATTTCATTCCCGACGCGCTGCGCGGCCGGGGTGCGCGCATCGTGTTCCACAAGGTGGCGATCCGCCCGGGCAAGCCGTTGCTGTTTGCGGTGCTGCCCAATGGCACGCTGTACTTCGGCCTGCCGGGCAACCCGGTGTCGGCAGCGGTGGGCCAGCGCTTCTTCGTCGAACCGGTGCTGCGCCGCCTGCTGGGGCTGGCACCGGAGCCGGTGTTGACGTTGCCGCTGCAGGCCGATGTGCGCACGCCGCCCGGCCTGCGCTTCCACGCGCGGGCGCGGGTGGAAGTGGATGCGCAGGGCCAGCTGAGTGCGCGTGTGCTGGCCGGGCAGGAGTCGTTCCGTCTGATGTCCATGCTGCAGGCCAATGCCTGGGTGGTGCTGGAAGGCGAGGGCGACCTGGCGGCCGCCGGCACGCTGGTGCGGGTGCAGGGTTGGGGGCATCATGATCCGGTGCAGCTGGCGAGCCAGGGGTCATGATGAGACAGGTGAATCTGCAGTTGTTCGGTGCGTTTTCCGATCTGGATGCCAGCCGCGAGATCGCGGTGGAGATGGTTGGCGGCACCGTGGCCGATCTGCGCCAGGCGCTGCGCGAGCTGCTGCCGGTGCGCTGGCCGGATTTCCGTGCGGGCCTGCTCGACTACTCGGCGTTCGCCGACCAGCAACGCGTGCTGCGCGACCATGACGCGCTGCCCGACGATGGCCGGGTGGCGATCCTGCCGCCGGTGAGCGGAGGCTGAGCGATGAGTGAGATGATCATCGCCAAGGTCGTGGATCGCGCACAGGCGGCGATCGATCCGGCCGAGGGCATCGCGGCAGTGTCCGATCCTGGCTTCGGCGGCATCGACGTGTTCATCGGCAAGGTGCGTGACGTCAATGTGGGCCGGCGGGTGACCGGGATCACTTACGATCTGTTCGAGCCGCTGGTGCTGAACGAGTTCAAGCGCCTGGCCGCCGAGGTCGAGGCCGCGTTCGGGCCGAAGCTGAAGCTGTATGTGGCGCATGCCAAGGGCCGGCTCGGCATCGGCGATGTGGCGGTGGTGGTAGCCGCCGGCAGCCCGCACCGCGACGAGGCGTTCCGGGCCTGTCGGCAGTTGATCGAGGTGGTCAAGCACCAGTGCCCGATCTGGAAGCAGGAGCATTACGAGGACGGCGACAGCCAGTGGAGCGAAGGTTGCAGCCTGTGCCATGCCGACAGCGAAGCTTCGCACGCCCATGGCCACGGGCATTGACCACGCCCTTCGGGGGGCGCCGGGTGCAGTAGACCCACGCCATGCGTGGCTAGGGCTTTCCCGATGAACCCGGCCGGCACAGCCACGCCTGGCGTGGCTCTACAGCGATGAGCATCAACGGCATCGTGCTGGCTGGCGGCCTGTCCAGCCGCATGGGCCGCGACAAGGCGCTGCTGCCGTGGCAGGGGCACACGCTGCTGGAACATATGCGCGGGCTGTTGCTGCAGGCCGGTGCCAGGCGGGTCTGGGTGAGCGGTGACTATCCGGCGTTTGGCGGCATCCCGGATCGGGTTGCGCGCTGCGGACCACTGGGCGGACTCTACAGCGTGGCAATGCAGATGCCTGACGGGCCGGCGTGGGTGGTGCCGGTGGATACGCCACAACTGAGCCCGGCACTGCTGCAGCGACTGCGCCTGGCAGAAGACACTGCCTGCGCTATGTTCGACGGCGAACCGTTGCCGATGCGGCTGCAGATCGATGATCATTGCCGCCGCGTGCTGCAGGAGCTGATTGAAGATCCGATGGCGCGCCGTTCACTGCGCGCGTTGCAGGAACGCCTGGGTGTGACCCGGCTGCCTCTGGCCGCGGAGGATCATGCTCTGCTGCTCAACTGCAATACCCCGTCGGAGTGGGAGTCCATCGCACCATGAAAGTCCAGCTGCAACAGCAATCGATGCGCCTGCGCGTGGATGAACAGGAGCTGGCGCGGCTGCTGGCCGGTGAGTCGCTGGAGAACCTGACCCGCTTCGGCGGCAGTGGCGGCTGGGGCGTCGCGCTGTCACTGCATGCCGGGGAGCAGGCGGTGCTGCTCGACGGTGGCACGTTCTGCCGGCTGGTGCTGCCGCGTGCGGCGGTTGAAGCGCTGGCGGGGCGGCTGCCGTGCCGCGATGGGCTGGGCTTTGGCATTGCACTGGATGACGACAGCCTGCTGCAGCTCCAGTTCGACGTGGACGTGCGCGACAGCGTGCGCCAGCGGGGCCCGCATCGGCGTTCAGAGCGCGCACCGGAGTAGGTGCGTGCAGGGGTGGGTGGCACGCTGTCGTATGATGGGGGCCTTCGTTCCTGCGTCGCGGCAATGCCCCTGAATCGCTCTGTCCCCGCTCCGTCCCGGCCCGCCACGCCCAATCCGGCGGCGGCCGACGACGGTGATGCGCTGCGCTTCTGCAGCACCTGCGCGTTCTCCGATGCCTGCACGTCGCAGGGCTATGACAAGACCGCGCTGGGCGAGCTGCATGTGCTGGTCGACCACGTCGGCCCGTTCCAGGCCGGTGACTATCTTTTCCGTGCGGGCGATCCGTTCGACTCGATCGCCGCGGTGCGTGCCGGCGTGGTCAAGACCTTTGTCGATGACAGCCAGGGCAACGAACAGGTGCTGGGTTTCAGCCTGCCGGGCGAGGTGATCGGGCTCAATGCCATCCACGGCGCGCGCTTCCCCTGCAATGCCGTGGCGCTGGATACCGTTTACCTGTGCCGGATCTCGTTTCCGCGATTGAGCCTGCTGGCCACCCGCATGCCGGGGCTGCAGGCGCGGCTGTTCAGCCTGCTCAGCGCCGAGATCGGCAAGGTGGCCACGCTGGCGGCCAACCATCGCACCGAGGAGCGCATGGCGACGTTCCTGCTGGATCTTTCACAGCGCTATGCCCGGCGTGGATTCTCGGCCACCCGCTTCAACCTGAGCATGGCCCGCACCGAGATCGCCAACTACCTGCGGATGGCGCCGGAGACGGTGAGCCGGGTGCTGCGGCGGTTGAGCGACGAGGGTGTGATTGCCGTCAATCAACGTGAGATGCTGTTGCTGCAACCCGAACGGCTGGCGGCGTTGGCCGTGGCCCGGGAATCCGGACTGGACTGATCAGGCAACCGAGGGCCGACCCATGATGCGAGCGGGACTGTTGTTGCTGGGACTGCTGGCCACGGTGCCGGCTTGGGCGGCCACGCTGACCGTTTCGGCCGCGTCGAGCCTGACCGAGAGCTTCCGCGAGCTGGGCGCGGCCTACGAGAAGGCACACCCGGAGACCAGGGTCGATTTCAACTTCGCCGCCTCCGGCGTGCTGCTGCAGCAGATCAGCCGCGGTGCGCCGGTGGATGTGTTCGCCTCGGCCGATGAAACCACGATGGAGCAGGCCCAGCAGCAGGATCTGCTGGCGGCTGGAACCCGCCAGGTATTCGCAGTGAACGCGCTGTGGGTGGTGGTGCCGCCGCAGGCCAGGGCTGCGCCGCGCACGCTGAAGGATCTGGCCGGCAACGGTGTGCAGCGCATCGCGCTGGGCAACCCGGACAGCGTACCGGTCGGCCGCTATGCCAAGGGCGCGCTGGAAGCGGCAGGCCTGTGGCCGTCGGTGCAGGTCAGGATCATCACCACGCAGAACGTGCGCCAGTCGCTGGATTACGTGGCGCGCGGTGAAGTGGACGCCGGCTTCGTCTATGCCACCGATGCACAGGCGATGCCCGACCGGGTGCGCCGTGCCTTCGCGGTGCCGGTGGCGGGACGCATCGCCTATCCGCTGGCGGTGACCAGGGCCAGTACGCAGCCCACAGAGGCCAGGCGCTTCGCTGCCTTCGTGCGTTCGCCGCAGGGCCAGGCGATCCTGGCCAAACATGGGTTCGGCACCCCCTGAGGCATGGATCTGGACTGGACCGCCCTGGGGTTGTCGCTGAAGGTGGCCGGCTGGGCCACCGCGATCAATCTGGTGCTGGGCGTGGCACTGGGCGCGCTGCTGGCGCGTCGGCGCTTTCCTGGCCGTGAACTGCTGGATTCGCTGCTGACCCTGCCGATGGTGCTGCCGCCGACGGTACTGGGCTACTACCTGCTGGTGCTGATCGGCCGCAACGGCCCGGTCGGCGCGTGGCTGCAGTCGTGGTTTGGCATCAACCTGGTGTTCACCTGGCAGGCCGCGGTGATCGCGGCGGCGGTGGCGTCGTTTCCGTTGGTGTTCAAGCCTGCACGCGCGGCGTTCGAAGAAGTGGACGGGCAGCTGGAACAGGCCGCGCGCACGCTCGGTGTGTCCGAAGCCGCGCTGTTCTTCCGCATCACGCTGCCGCTGGCGTGGCGCGGCATTCTTGCCGGCCTGTTGCTGGCGTTTGCACGCGCGATGGGCGAATTCGGCGCGACGCTGATGGTGGCGGGCAGCATTCCCGGCCGGACGCAGACGCTGTCGATCGCCATCTACGATGCGGTGCAGGCCGGCCAGGATGGCAAGGCCAATGCGCTGGTGATCCTGACCTCGGTGGTGTGCATCGTGATCCTGTTGCTGGCCGCGCGGCTGGTGGGCGGGCGTCGCCGGGAGCTGCGCGATGTGGCTTGACCTTCAGGTGCAGCGTCGCCTGCAGGCCGCAGGCCAGGAATTCGTGCTGGACGTCGCGCTGCAGTGCACGCAGCGGCAGGTGGTGCTGTTCGGACCCTCGGGCGCCGGCAAGAGCCTGACCCTGAAGGCGGTGGCCGGACTGCTGCGGCCGGGGCGGGGGCATGTTCGCGTGCGAGGGCAGGCGCTGTTCGATGCGGCCGCCGGTGTGGATCTGCCACCGCAGTGCCGCCGGTTGGGTTATGTGTTCCAGGACTACGCGTTGTTCCCGCATTTGAGCGTGCGCCAGAACGTGGCGTTCGGGCTGCAGAAGGGCTGGTTGAATCCGCGCGTGGGCCAGCGCTTCGACGCAGTGGAGCAGTGGCTGCACGCATTCCGCATCGACACGGTGGGGGATCTGCTGCCATCACAGATATCCGGCGGCCAGCGCCAGCGTACCGCGCTGGCGCGCGCCCTGGTGACGCAGCCGCAGGCGTTGCTGCTGGATGAGCCGTTTTCCGCACTGGACCATGATCTTCGCCAGCACCTGCGCCAGGAACTGGAAACGGTGCTGGACAAGACCGGCATCCCGTTGTTGTTGATCAGCCACGACCCGCAGGATGTGGCGATGTTCGGCCAGCAGGTGGCGCGCATGGTGGACGGCCGCATCGTCAGCGATTGACCTGCGGTTGTAGAGCCGAGCCCATGCTCGGCTGCCGCTGGCGGTGTCGCGAAAAGCAGCCGAGCGTGGGCTCGGCTCTACAGGATCGCCAGATCAATACAACTCGCAGTGCGTGCGGCCTTCGCCCCGCAGCGCGTCCCACTGGCCTGCACCGGCGACGGCGTCGATGGCCTCGCGCACCGCGCATTCCAGGTGGCGCTTGTTGCCGCACAGGTACACATGCCCGCCGCGGGCGAGTACATCACGCACCTCGTTGGCGCGCTGCTGCAGCACGTGCTGCACATAGACCTTTTCGGCACCATCGCGCGAGAACGCGGTATGCAGGCCGGCCAGCACGCCGCGCGCATGCCAGTCCTGCAGCTGTTCGCGGTACAGGTAATCGTGCTGGCGGTGCTTCTCGCCGAACACCAGATGCACTTCGCGTTCGCAGGCACTGGCCTGCAGCTCCTGCAGCAGGCCCATCAAGGGCGCGATGCCGGTGCCGGTGCCGACCAGCAACAGCGGCGCCTGGCCAGTATCGGCCAGGTGGAAGCCGGGGTTGGAACGGCAGTACACACGGGCATGGTCGCCGCCATGCAGCAGGCTGCCGGTGGCAGTGCCGAAGCGCTCGCGGCCGCGCAGGGTGTAGCGCACTTCGCGCACGCACAGGCTCAGCTGGTCGTCGCACGGGTGCGAGGCGATCGAATAGGCGCGCGGCAGCCGCGGTGACAGCAGTTCGCGCAGCCGGGCAAGCGGCACGCTGTCCCGCGTGGCGTGGTCCTGCAGCACGTCCAGCAGGTCCAGGCCGTGCAGGTAGGCGTCCAGCTCGCGCTTCTGGCTGACCTTCAGCAGGCCCTTCAGCGCCTCGCTGCCACTGAGCCTGGCCAGTTCGCGCAGCACGCTCCTGCCCAGCAGGCGCAGCTCGCGGTCGTGCAGGGCGGCCACGGCGGCGGTGTCGCCGTACCAGGCGGCCAATGCCCGCAGCAGGGCAGGGTCGTTCTCCGGCACCACGTGCAGGGTGTCGCCGGCGCGGTAGGCCATGCCACTGCCGGCAATGTCCAGCTGCAGATGCCACGCCGCTGGGTCGCTGCTGTTCAAGCGGCGCCGTTCGAGAACGGGGGCGGCAAACGCATTGTCTTCGCCATAGGCGGTGACCTGCAGGTGCAGGTCCTGGCCAGCGCTCAGGTTGCCGTTCAGCACCTGGCCAAGCACCGGCTGCCATTGCTGGAAGAACTGCTCGTAGCCCAGGTCGGCGTCCACGCGGTGCAGCAGTGGCTGCGCCTGGCGCGCGCGCAGCGCAGCATCCAGCGCCTTGGTGAAGCCGCAGAAACTGGGGTAGCCGGTGTCACCGAGGCCGAACACTGCATAGCGCAGGCCGCTCAGCGTCGGGGTCTGGCGCAGTGTTTCGAAGAACTGCTCGCCGTTGGCCGGCGGTTCTCCATCGCCGAAGGAGCTGGAGATCGCCAGCAGCACATCGCCGTGGCCCAGACTGGCCACGTCGATGTCGTTGAACGGGAGCACCTGCGGCGCGTGCGGCTGCAGGTCCACGCCCAGGCGCTGGGCCAGGGCGCGGGCATTGCCCGACTCGGACGCGAAGGCCACCAGCAGGCGACTGAAGGGCGTACTGGTCGGGAGCGCGTTCACGCGGCCTCGTAGAAGTCGTCGAACTTTTCCTTGCTGAACTCGACCAGGTCGTAGTTCTGCATCAGGTCGTTCACCACGCGGCGGATGCTGATGTACGAGGTGATGTTGCCATCGGCGTCGAACAGCGGCTGCACGGTGGTGTCGACCACGTAGAGCACGCCGCCCTTGCCGAGGTTGGGCACGATGCCGGTCCAGGTCTTGCCGGCCTTGATGGTGTCCCACATGTCCTTGTAGACGGCCTTGGGCACGTCCGGGTGGCGCACGATGCTGTGCGGCTGGCCGATCAGTTCCTCGCGGGCGAAGCCGGTGAGCGTGCAGAACAGGTCGTTGGCGTAGGTGATGTTGCCCTGCAGGTCAGTGGTGGAGATCACCATGACGTTCTGCATGGCGTTCAGCAGCTGGGCGGTGTCGGGGGTATAGCTCATCGCAGGGTCCTTGTGGATGCCGGCCGCGCCGGCGTGTTCGGGTCCTGCATAGGAATACGCCCGCGCGGCGGTGGTGGGTTTGACATTGGTCAAGCGCGTGGCGCGAAGGCCTGCGACCGGGTGTCGCAGGGAGGTTCTCTGTAGAGCCGAGCCGGGAGGAACATACAAGCCCATGCTCGGCTTATGCGGCAAACGGGCTTGCGAGAAGCCGAGCGTGGGCTCGGCTCTACTGAAAAGGCGAGGGCCTCAGTCCATCAGATAGCGCAACACCCCCGCCGAGACCACGCCGATCAGCACCGTCGGCAGCATCGACAGCCGCGTGGCGGCCAGCAGGGTGATCGCCAGTGCGGCCAGGTCGGCCGGCTTGTCGGCGACGAAGTCCGGGGCGATCACCGAGATCAGCACGCAGCCTGGCGCGGCTTCCATCACCGTCACCGCGCGTTTGCTCAACGTGCGGTTACGCAGCGCGAGGAAACCGACGATGCGGGTCAGGTAGGTGGCGGCGGCCATCAGCACGATGGTGAGCACCGAGGTCCAGTGGATCAGGCCGTTGAAGATCATGCTGCGTCCTCCGCCAGCAGCCAGGCCGCGGCCAGGCCGGCCAGGGCACCGCTGGCCACATACCACGCGCCCGGGATCAGCAGGCAGGTGGCTGCGGCCACCGCCAGGCTGACCAGCCACGGGCGCGCGGCCTTCATGCCCTGCCACATGCCGCGCAGCAGCACCAGGAACACGGCGGGGAAGGCCATGTCGAAGCCATAGGCGTGGACGTCGCCCAGCAGCGGCCCGATGATCGCGCCGAGTGCGGTGCAGGCCACCCAGACCGTGTACAGGCCGGCCGACACGCCCAGGTAATAGGCCAGGCTGAAGCCAAGCGCGCGCCGGCGCGCATCGGCCACGCCCATCGCCCAGCTTTCGTCGCACATGAAGAACAGCGCCGGCAGCACCCGGCGGCGCGGCAGGTGCTGCAGCAGCGGGGCCAGGCTGGCGCCCATCAGCAGGTGGCGGCTGTTGACCAGCGCGGTGATGGCCACGATCAGTGCAATGTGCGGTGGCGAGGTCCACAGTTCGACGGCGGCGAACTCCGAGCCGCCAGCGAAGTTGAGGCCGGTCATCAGCGGTACTTCCAGTGCGCTCAGGCCTTTCTGGGCGGCCTGCGCACCGAGCACCAGGGCGAAGGGGATGAAGCCGATCATCACCGGCACGGCGGCGCGCAGGCCGCGCAGGAATTCGGCACGCGGCGCGGTATCGCAGGTGGCGGGCAGGGGGAGGGTGGTACGGGCGTCCATGGAACGGCACAGCGTAGCGGGGGTGGCCCATGCTAGCGGTCTGATCGCGAAATCGGGTTGCGTTGATGCCACTTGATTCCGGATGATTGATATTCCATGCGGCTGAAGGCATCCAGGGTGAAATTCCATGCAGTACCAGCTCGACAACCTCGATCGGCGCATCCTCGACGCCCTGCAGCGCGACGGCCGCCTGCAGAACCTGGAGCTGGCTCGCCTGGTCGGGCTGTCGCCGTCGGCCTGCCTGCGCCGGGTGCGGTTGCTGGAGGAGGGCGGCTACATCGACCGCTATGTGGCGCTGCTGAACGAGGCCAAGGTGGGCCGAGGCTTCACGGTATTCGTGCGGGTTTGGCTGCGCGGGCAGGACGAGGACACCACCAATCACTTCATCAACAGCATCAAGTCTTTCCCGGAAGTGCTTGAATGCCATCTGATGGCTGGTGACTGCGATTTCCTGTTGCGGGTGGCGGTGGCCGATCTTGATGCCTACCGGCAGTTCCAGATGCAGCACCTGAACCGGATTGCCGGGGTGCAGAACACCAAGACCGAGATTCCGATGCAGCGGATCAAGCAGACGACCCAGCTGCCGCTTTGAGGAATGGTGGTGCGGCCGGGTTGCACCCGGCGCCCGCGGGTAGTGCCGGTCGCTGGCCGGCAACCTCAGGAGCAACAGCCGAAGCAACAGCCGAAGCAACAGCGTGCATTCCCCGCGGGATGGCGGGGTGGGTCCGGTTGCAGGGGACGCCCTAAACCCCGCTCCGCGGTCCGGCCCAGCCGCTGGCGGCTGGGCGTTCGGGCCCTTGCGAAGCAGTGCTTCGCAAGCAAATCACCCTTGGGGGCTTGGCCGCGGCATCCATGCCGCGGACACCCCTGCAACCAGACCCACCCCGCCTTCGACAGTTTCCCGCGATCTGCCGGAACGGCATGAACTGCTCCTGGCAGGTGTCGACCTTGGTCGACACGTTTGGGTCGGCATGGGGTCGGATCCCGTTGCTTCGCAACGGGCTCTGACCCCCGCGCGTAGATAGCGTGGTCTGTTCGATTCATTGATTCCTGATGCGTGACTGGCTCCACGGAGCCTGCCTCGACGCCCGGCCGTGGCGGCGGTCATCGCAATGACATGTGGCCCCGGTACGGTTTGAGCCCGCTTGCGGGTCGCGCGCGGGCCGGGGTTCCGGTCGTGCCACGCGTCCACAGCAGCTGCTGTCGCTGCCGAGGGTCATGTGTTCTACGTCAGGGGGCTGAATGGACACCATGCGGTCAGAACTTGGAAGGTGGCCATTGTCGCGTGGCTGCTGCTGTCCTTTGCCGTTGCCGCACAGGACGGTGTTCATGCCTACGACATCCCTGCGCAGCCGCTGGAACAGGCAGTCGAGCGCTTCAGTGTCATCAGTGGGTGGTCGGTGATGTACCCGGGCGACCTGGCCGCGGGCCGCAGCAGCCATGCGCTGCGCGCCAGCCTGGCGCCGCTGCCTGCCTTGCAGGTGCTGCTGCAGGACTCCGGTATCGAGGCCGAGGTGATCGGCGCGCAGCGCGTGGTGCTGCGCCGGGGCACGTCCTCGGCGGCCGAACCCGGTGTTGGTGCCGAACTCCCCGAGGCCGAACGTCGGCGTCGCTATGGCGGGCTGCAGCAGCGGCTGCGTGCGGCGTTCTGTGACGACCCGGAGATCGCGCCCGGCCGCTACGCCGCGACGCTGCGCTTCCGCATCGACGGCGCGGGCCGGGTGAGCGAGCCCGAGCTGCTGTCCGGCAGTGGCAGTGCCCGCCGCGATGCACGCTTGCTGCAGGCGCTGCAGGGCCTGGTGCTGGCGACAGAGGCCGCCGCGCTGACGCAGCCGGTGACCCTGCAGATCCGTCCTTCCGGCACCGACCACGACTGTGGCGCGCGCGCGCCCCTTCCATGACTTCAAGGATTCGAACATGAGCAACAGTACGGCTGGGGCAGTTGACCTGATGGACCACCTTCTGGGGGCCTACGACGAGCTGAAGCGCCGGCTGGTGCGCAAGCTGGGCTCGGAAGAGCTGGCAGGCGACGCGCTGCAGGACACATGGATGCGCCTGAGTGCGCGCCGTGGTCGTCTGGATGCGGTGCAGAATCCCGCGGCCTATCTGCTGCGCATGGCGATGAATACCGTGATCGACCGCCAACGCGCCGACCACCGCCTGCTGAGCCTGGAAGAGGTGGATGCGCTGATGGACATGGCCGACACCGCGCCGGGTCCGGCACAGGCAGCCGAGCTGGACTTCGCGCTGGAGGATATGGTCGGCCTGCTGCAGCGCATGCCCGAGCGTCGCCGCCGCATCCTGCTGGCGATCCGTGTCGACGGGCTGCAGCAGCGTGATGTGGCCGACCACCTGGGCGTGTCGCTGCGGCTGGTGCAGCGCGAGTTGAAGGCGGCCCAGGACTACCTGGCCGAGCGCAACGGGCAGGGGCGCCAGGTGCGGTTCTGAGCGACGGCATCCGTCTACACTTTGACGCCGAGCAGAACCCCGCAGCGTGCGGGTCCGGCATGAGCCCCCATGGATCCTGACGATCGCCCGCAACGCCCGCTGGATGCCGTCGAGCGTCAGGCGCACGCGTGGGTGGTGCGGCTGACCTCGGGCGAGGCGACCGCCGCCGACGGGCGCAGGTTCCGTACCTGGTGTGAGGCGGATCCGCGCCATCGCGAAGCGTTTGGCCGTGCGCGCCGGCAATGGGAGCTGGTGCGCCTGGCCGGCGAGCAGCTGCCTGCCACCGCGCGCCAACCGGTTGCTCCCACGCAGGTGCAGCGTTGGAGCCGCCGCGCGTTCCTCGGCGCAGCCATTGCCGCACCGGCCAGCCTGGCGGTGGTGGCGGCGGTTCGCCCTCCGCTGGGGCTGTGGCCGTCGGTGACGGCGATGGCTGCCGATTTCCACACCGGTACCGGTGAGCGGCTGCAGATCGCGCCGTCGCCGCAGCTGAAGATCGAACTGGATACGCAGAGCAGCCTGCGCCGTCGCGCTGACGCGCAGCGCGACGGCTTCGAGCTGGTGCAGGGCCAGGCCGCGATCGAAACCCGGGCCGGCCTGCGCCTGGCCCTGTTCGCGGGGGCGGGCTGCGTGATTGCCGATGAAGGTGCGGTGCGCCTGGACGTGCGCAACACCCACGGCCAGGTACGGGTGACCTGCCTGCAGGGCAGCACCCGGATCGAGCACCCGCAGGGCCGCCTGCAGCTGCAGGCGGGCCAGCAGACCCGGTACGACGAGCGCCTCAGTGGCGTGGTGGCCGAAGCCGTGGCCTCGGAAGTGAGTGCCTGGACCGAAGGCATGCTGGTGTTCCGCCGGGCGCCGCTGCGCGAGGTGGTGGAGGAGATCAACCGTTACCGCCGCGGAAAGATACTGCTGGGAGAATCGGCGTTGGCACGTGCGCCGGTCAGCGGCCGCTTCCGCATTGATGATCCGGATGCGGCACTGGAGCAGCTGCGACTGACGATGTCGCTGGATCTGCGTCGCTTTCCGGGTGGCATTGCCGTCCTTGGATAGATGAAGACGCTGGCCGTGCGCGCCGCGCAGGGCTGTTGCAAGCGAGGAGAGGCCAAGGATGCGCAACGAGACCATCGGTGTGCTGGATCTGCGTCGCAATCTGTCGGCGCTGCTGGAAACCACGCAGCGACGGCCGTTGATGGTGCATCGCTATGGCTCACCTTGGGTGTGCGTGGTGTCCGATGCGCAGTGGCGGCAACAGGCGGTGCTGCTGGATTTCGATCCGCAGTCGCACCCGCTGGCGATGCTGCTGCGCCTGCAGCAGCAGGCGCTTCCCCTGTCTGAAGCCGGCGCGTTGTCACCGGCGGTCCTCGCGCGCGCACTGCTGTTGATGGGGGTCCATGGCATTGACGATCTCGCGCAGCTGCACGAGCAGGTGCTGCACCATCGACTTTGGCACTGGTTCGTGGCCGGTACCCACGGTGTGATGGACAGCTGGCAATTGCCGGCGCTGCGCGCGGCGATGGGATCATGGTGCGATGACGCGGAGATGACCGATGCGCTGGCCGCGTTCGCTGCGCGCAGCGATGTGGCGATACTGGCGCGCCGTTGCGGGGGCGAAGCACCGCGGCTGGAGCGCGAAGCCTGCAGGCAGATGACGCTGCGATGACGTTGCCGATGAAGCGCCACGCAGCGCACAGCGCTGCATGCGCGTTGTCGCTTCGCCTGCCTTGCTGACGTCTTCTCCAGAGTACGACGCACCATGCGTCACGGAGCACGGGCGGCGCCGATGGCAGACAGTCGCAGGATCAGCATGCTGGAGCTGGATCGTCACCTGAGTCAGTCACTGGAGCAGGCACGGCACACGCCGTTGAACGTGCAGCGCTATGGGCGCTCGTGGGTCTGGGTGCTGTCCAGCGACGCCTGGGCGGATGCGGCGCGTTGGGCGGCACTGGATGGTAGTGCGCACCCGCTGGTGGCGCTGCGAAAAACCCTCGACCTGCAGCTGCGCCCCTGGCCCGAAGCGGCCATGAGCCTGCTGCCGCTTGATGCGGGCGATGCGCGGCTGCTGCAACGCGCAGCCCTGCTGGTGGTCATGCGCGATCTGAACAGTGCTCAGCGCGTGTATGACGACCTGCGCTATCACCAGGCCTACCGGATGTTCATCGGCCTCGATCATGGAACAGCGTGGTCGCCGATGCAATGCGTGCGCCTGCTGCAGGCCTGCGCGCACCCGTTGCTGCGCGGCTGCATCGACGATGCGCTGGCCAGCGTGCCGCAGCACCTGTTCGCGTCTGCATGTGCCCCGGCTGCACGTGTTGCGCCTGCACAGGCACACGCGCAGCGGATTTCCGGCGGATGTTTATCGTACTGACACATGCACCGCTGACCATGGCGCAGCGGTCTCTTCCAGGATGACGAGGGCGGAACAATGGCAAGGCAGGTTCGTGGTCGCAAAGCTCGGCAGCAGGGCTTCAGCCTGATCGAGATCATGGTGGTGGTGGTGATCATCGGCATTCTCGCCGCGTTGATCGTGCCGCGGTTGATGGACCGCCCCGACCAGGCGCGCGTGGTCGCGGCGCGCCAGGACATCGCGGCGCTGATGCAGGCGTTGAAACTGTTCAAGCTGGACAACGGGCGCTATCCCAGTGCCGAGCAGGGCCTGCAGGCGCTGGTGAAGCCACCGCAGGGCGGTGGCGCGATGCCGGTCACGCCCTATCTGGATCGTCTGCCGAATGACCCGTGGGGCCATCCGTACCAGTATCAGATACCTGGCACCCATGGCGACATCGATGTGTTCTCGCTGGGCGCGGACAGCAAGCCCGGTGGCGATGCCGGAAACGCGGACATCGGCTCCTGGCAGCTGTGAGGCAGGCCGATGTCAGCCCGGATGCGTTCTGTTTCCAGTGCCCGTCAACGGGGCATGGCAGTGATCGTCGCGCTGCTGGTGGTAGCACTGGTGGCGGTGATGGCCACGGCGCTGCTGACCCGGCAGTCGGCCCAGCTACGTGCGCTGCGTGGCGAGCAGCTGCGCGCACAGGTGCGCATGGCCGTGGACGCAACGCTGGAGCGTGCGGCGCAGCAGCTCCGTGAGGATGTGAAGGAGCAGCTGACCACGGTGCGCAGCGGGCGCTGGGCACGCCCATTGGAGCTGCAGACGCCGTTGCTGGTGCAGCTGCAGCTGGTCGATGCGCAGTCGATGTTCAACCTGCGCAACCTGCTGGCGCATGGCAGGCCGGACCCCGAGGCGCGGCGCGCGTTCATCGCGTTGTGTGCCGGGCAGGGGCTGGGCCAGGGCGCCTGCGCATCGGCCGCGAACCACATCCAGGCGCGCCTGCGCGATGGCGACATGCAGGCGCAGGCACCGCTGCCGCGCGAATCGCTGATCGAACAGGCGCTGCCGGGTGCCGATCCGGCGGCGTTGCGTGCGCTGGCGCGGCGCACCGTGGTGTTGCCGGCGCAGACCCTGGTCAACACCAACACCAGCGATCTGAGCGTTCTGCAGGCGGTGACGCCTGCGGTCGAGCCGGCACGGCTGCAGGCGCTGCTCGGTGAGCGTGACGCTGGCCATTGGCTGCTCAATCGTGGCGACATCGCCAACCGACTCCAACTGAGCAACGAACAGATGGCAATGCTTCCCCTGGGTATCCATAGCGAGTGGTTCCTGGCCATCGGCCAGGTGCAGGCCGACGGCAGCGCGGTTGATTTTCGCGCGCTGCTCTGGCGCGAGTATCGCGACGAAGGAGTGCGTGTGCAACGCGTGTGGACGAGGATCGGCGCATGAACGTGCAGCTTCGGGTGCGCCTGCCGGTGCTCGAGCGTCTGCGCGCCGACAGTGCGGTGGACTGGGCGCAGCTGCACAAAGGCGAGGTGCTGGCTCACGGTTGCGACACGCTGGCGGCGCTCGGCCTGCGGCATCCGCAGGCCGCGGTGCATGCCTGCCTCGATCCGAACGACCTGATCCTGCTGGAACTGCAGCTGCCACCGTTGTCCGGGCGCCGCCTGCAGTCGGCGCTGCAGGGTGAGGTAGAGGCGATGCTGCTGGATGACCTGCAGGAGGTAGCGCTGGCCCATGGTGCGCAGGCGGCGGACGGCACGGTTCCGGTGGCCTGGCTGGGTCAGCAGGCGCTTTTGCAGGCGCAGCAGCTGCTGGCTTCGTGTGCACTGCGGCTGCAGGCACTGTATCCGACGCCGCTGCTGCTGCCCTGGCAGGACGCCCATGCCACGCTGCAGGTCAGCGGCGAGCACCTGCTGGTACGCAGCGGGCGCGATCGGGGTTTCGTTCAATGGTATGGCGGACGTGACGCCTGTGCGGTGATGCAGGCGCTGGCCGTGCGCCTGCAACAGGCCGGTGTGCAAGCCGTGCAGTGGATCGACGGTGTGCCGCCGACGTGGCCAGACAGCCTGCCGGCCACCGCCCTCGCGCATCAACGGCAGGCCTGTGGCCCTCTGCCGGGGTGGTCATTGCCGCTGCCCGGCACAGGCCGACAAGCACCGCGGCTGGCGATCGGCCTGGCAGTGGCGGCAGTGCTGCTGGCTGCACTCGGCCTGCAGCTGCAGTTCTCGCGTTGGCGAAGTGAGGGCGAGGTCCTGCAACAGGACATGGCACGCCAGTTCAGCGCACGCTTCCCGGAAATCACCGACGTGGTGGACCCGGTGCTGCAGGCAAGGCGAGCACTGGCCGTGCCACTGCCGGCGCCGCCGTTGCCGCCGCTGCAGCGTCAGGTAGCCGGCACGCTGCAGGCGGTTCCGGAGCTGGCCGGGCAGGTGCGTAGCCTGCACTACCAATCGGGCCAGCTGGACATGGAGCTGGATGCTGCTGCCCAGGCATTGGCCGATGATCCCCAGCGGCTTGAGCACTGGCAGCAGGCGCTGCAGGCGCAGGGCCTGCAGTTGGCGCGCGACGCCGGTGGACGCCTGCGGGTGAGCGGAGCTGGACAGTGACGACCCGTACCTTGCGACTGGGCGGGGAACTGGCGGGCCTGCAGCAGCGCTGGCTGCGCCTGCCACCGCGCGACCGGCTGATGCTGTGGGTGATGGTGGTGGCGCTGCTGGCGGCGGGTCTGTGGCTGTTGTGGCTGGAGCCGCTGCTGAAGCTGCGCGCGCACTGGCAGGCAGAGCTGCCGCGGCTGCAGGCGCAGTCGCGCGCACTGGCACCGCTGCTGCGCGTCCGTGAGCGCCAGCAGCTGGCGCAGGACCAGCATCCGACACTGGCCGGGCTGCGCGATGGAATCAAGGCGGCCGGTCTTGCCGATGGCCTGCACGTCGAAGCGCGCCAAGGACGCTGGCACCTGCAGGTGCAGGCCGTGCCCGCCGACGCGTTGTGGAACTGGCTGCTGCCGCTGCTGGCCGACCCGGCCATCGAGCTGCAGCAGCTGCAATTGACACGCACAGGGGATGCGAACATGCCGGCGGCACGGATTTCCGGAAACATCGTGATGGCGCTCGCTACCGGTGACCATCCATGAAGGCGATGCGCAGCCTTGCCTGCAGTACCGCGTTGGCACTGATGGTGGGCATGGCCCACGCGCCGGCTGCGGCACTGGCCCAGGACGCCCACGATGAGCCGGTACAGTTGAACCTGGTCGATACCGATATCGGTGGCGTGCTGCGCATGGCAGCGCGCTTCACCGGGCGCCAGTTCCTGGTCGATCCACGGGTGACCGGCAAGATGACCGTGGTTTCCGATGGCCCGGTCAGCCGTACCCAGGCCTACCAGTTGCTGCTGGGCGCACTGCGCATGCGCGGCTTCGCCGTGGTCGAGAACGGCGGCGTCAGCCGGGTGGTGCCGCAGGCCGACGCCAAGCTGCTTGGTGGACGCGTCGGCGGTGGCGGCGCAGGAGGCGAGATCGTCACACGCACCTTCGCGCTGCGTTACGAGAACGCCGGCGCGCTGGTGGCGGTGCTGAGGCCGATGATCAGCCCGGACAATCCGATCACGGCCAACCCGGGCAACAACACCCTGGTGATCACCGATTACGCGGACAACCTTGAGCGCATCGCGCGGGTGATCACCAGCGTCGATACACCCGCTGGCATGGATACCGATGTGGTGAAGCTGCAGCAGGGCATCGCCGTGGACGTCGCGGCGATGGTGGCGCCGCTGCTGGACGCGCAGGGCGCCGAAACCAGCCAGAAGGTGGTGGTGATGGCCGACCCACGCAGCAACAGCGTGCTGCTGCGCTCCAGCAGTCCCGGTCGCACGCGGCTGGCGCGGCAGCTGGTGGAGAAGCTGGACCGCGCCCAGGACGAGTCCGGCAACCTGCATGTGGTCTACCTGCGCAATGCCCAGGCCAACCAGTTGGCCGGCGTGCTGCGGGGCGTGGTGGCCGGGCAGAGCGATGCACCGGCAATGAGCAGCAATGAAGGCATCACACCACTGTCGGGTGACACCAACCGTTCCACGCCCACGCAGCCGTCGCAACCGCAACAGGCCAAGGCGGGAGGGAATGCGCTGGAATCACAGCGGCTGGACCCCAACCGGCGTGACCCGATCGATGCCGGTGGTACCAGCTTCAGCCAGAACGGCATTTCGGTGCAGGCCGATGTGGCCACCAACACGTTGCTGATCTCGGCGCCGGAGCCGGTGTACCGCAACCTGAGGCGGGTAATCGACCAGCTCGACCAGCGCCGCGCGCAGGTGCTGGTCGAGAGCCTGATCGTGGAGGTCAACCAGACCGACGCGGCTGAGCTGGGTGTGCAATGGATGCTGGGCAATGGGCGTACCTTCGGCGGCACGCACTTCGGGGGTGCCACCGGCGGCAGCGGCTTGAACACCTCCGCGCGCACCACGCTGGACGTGCTGCCCAGGGATGGCCTGAAGATCGGCGTGATCGACGGCACCATCAACCTGCCCGGCGTCGGCCAGATCCTCAACATGAAGGCGTTGGCCAACGCGCTGCAGAGCAAGGGCGGCGCCAACATCCTGTCCACGCCGAACCTGATGACGCTGGACAACGAAGCGGCCAGCATCATGGTCGGGCAGACCGTGCCGTTCGTCAGCGGCCGCTACGTGACCGATGGTGGCGGCGGCAGCAACAATCCGTTCCAGACCATCGTGCGCGAGGACGTGGGCCTGAAGCTGCGCGTTCGCCCGCAGATCTCCGAGGGTGGCACGGTGAAGCTGGACATCTACCAGGAGGTCAGCAGCATCGATGCGCAGAGCGCGACCAGTACGGCCGGCATCATCACCAACAAGCGCGCCCTGGATACCAGCGTGCTGCTGGATGATGGCCAGATCATGGTGCTGGGCGGCCTGCTGGAGGACAGCGTCAGCCATGGCCGTGATGCGGTGCCGGGGCTGGGCAGGATACCGGTGCTGGGCGCGTTGTTCCGCAGCGATACCCGCAAGCGTGCCAAGACCAACCTGATGGTGTTCCTGCGCCCGCACGTGGTGCGCGACCCCGCCGCCGGCCAGCGTCTGACCCGCGACCGCTACGACTACATGCGCAACGCGCAGGCCAGCGCGCAGCCGGTACAGAGCTGGGCCTTGCCTGCGCTGTCGGCGCCGCAGCTGCCACCGCAGGACTTGTCTGTGCTCGGCCAGGGCAACGCGCGCGATGGGCAGGGCCAGCCGCTGCAGAACACCAGCCTGGCGGCGTTGTATCCGGCCGGCGAGGGCGATGCCCAGCTGGTGCAGTTCGCACAGGGGCTGGACCCGGCGCGTGCCAGCCAGGGCGTGGCACAGGTGCGGGCACTGGGCCTGCAGGCCTATGCCGAAGCGACGCCCGGCGAGAGCGGGCAACGCCTGCGCGTGCGATTGCCACGCGATCCGGCGACGCTGGACCCGGCGCTGCAGCAGTTGCGCGCGCTGGGCTACACGCCGGAACTGGTGATCGGGCCGTGAGCGCCCCCCCGCCACTGCCGTACGCCTGGGTGCGAAGCCATGGCGTGATGCTGACCGAGGCGGGCGGCGAGCCCGTGTTGCTGGGCACCGCCGAAACTGCGGCGTGGGCCGTGGCCGAGCTGCGCCGCCGGCATGGCCCGCTGCCGTTCCAGGCGCTGGATGCGGCGACCTGGCAGCAGCGGTTGGGTGAGCAGTACCGTGACGGCGGCGATGCCGCTGCCGTAGTGGGCGCCGCCGAAAGCGAAGTCGATCTGGACCGGCTGATGCAGGACATGCCGGAGGTCACCGATCTGCTGGATGCACAGGACGACGCGCCGGTGATCCGCATGATCAATGCGCTTTTGGCACAGGCCGCACGCGATGGCGCCAGCGACCTGCACATCGAACCGTTCGAGACCCATTCGGTGGTGCGCTACCGCGTCGATGGCACGCTACGCGACATGGTGCAGCCGCGTCGCGCGCTGCATGCGGCGCTGGTATCACGCATCAAGATCATGGCCCACCTGGACATTGCCGAGAAGCGCCTGCCGCAGGATGGACGCATCGCGATCCGGGTGGGCGGCCGCCCGTTGGACATCCGCGTATCGACTGTACCGACCGCGCACGGCGAGCGCGCCGTGCTGCGCTTGCTGGAAAAGGATGCCGGTCGCCTGCAGCTGCAGCGCCTCGGCATGGCCGATGACACGCTGGCCACGTTCACCGGGCTGATCCGGCAGCCGCACGGCATCGTGCTGGTCACCGGGCCGACCGGCAGCGGCAAGACCACCTCGCTGTACGCCGCACTGGGCCAGCTCGACAGCAGCACCAGCAACATCCTCACGGTGGAGGACCCGGTGGAGTACGACTTCGCCGGCATCGGCCAGATCCAGGTCAACGCGCGCATCGGCATGAGCTTTGGCACCGCGTTGCGCGCGATCCTGCGCCAGGACCCGGACACCATCATGATCGGTGAAATCCGCGACCTGGAGACCGCGCAGATTGCGGTGCAGTCGTCGCTGACCGGGCATGGCGTGCTGGCCTCGCTGCACACAAACGATGCGATCTCGGCGGTAACCCGCCTGGCCGACATGGGGGTGGAGCCGTTCCTGCTGGCCTCTTCATTGCGCGGCGTGCTGGCACAGCGGCTGGTGCGGCGGCTGTGCATGCAGTGCCGGCGTGCCGAGGTGGACGACGAGGGCCGCACCGTGTGGCGTGCGGTGGGCTGCCCGGCGTGTGCCAACAGTGGCTATCGCGGTCGTACCGGTATCCACGAACTGTTCGTGGTGGACGACCGTGTGCGTGCATTGATCCACGAAGGGCAGGGCGAGCCTGCGCTGCGTGAGGCTGCGCGGCGCGCCGGCATGCGCAACCTGCGCGAAGACGGCCAGCGCTGGGTCGACGGCGGGGTGACCACGCTGGAAGAGATCCTGCGCGTCACTGGCGACGCCTGAGGCGACCATGGCCCTGTTCGATTACCAGGCCGCCAACGCGCAGGGCCGCATTGAAAAAGGGCAGCTGGATGCCGACAGCCCGCGCGGCGCCCGCCAGCTGCTGCGCGGGCGCGGACTGACGCCGGTCCAGGTGAGTGTGGCGCGCGGAGCCGGTACGGGCTGGGGCGCGCGTCGCCTGTCGGCCAGCGAGCTGGCCTGGGCCACGCGCCAGCTGGCCAGCCTGCTGGCCGCCAGCCTGCCGTTGGAAGGCGCATTGAGTGCGGTGATCGAACAGGCCGAGCGCCCGCATGTTGCGCAGGCGCTGACGGCCGTGCGTGCGGACGTGCGCGCCGGACAGCGCCTGACTGTGGCATTGGCAGCGCGGCCGCGCGATTTCCCGCCGATCTATCGGGCGCTGGTGGGAGCAGGCGAAGACTCCGGCGACCTGGCACGGGTGATGGAGCGCCTGGCCGACTACATCGAAGAACGCAATGCGCTGCAGGCCAAGGTGCTGACCGCCTTCATCTATCCGGCGGCGATCAGCCTGGTGTCGGTGGCGATCGTGATCTTCCTGCTCAGTTACGTGGTGCCGCAGGTGGTGACCGCGTTCGTGCAGGCGCGGCAGACCCTGCCGATGCTCACGCAGGTGATGCTGGCGGCCAGCACGTTCGTGCGCAGCTGGGGCATGTGGGTGGGGCTCGGCATCTCGGCGCTGGTGATGGCATGGCGGCTGGCCCTGCGCCGGCCCGAGCTGCGCCTGCGTTGGGATGCGCTGCTGCTGCGGGTGCCGATGATCGGGCGCTTCGTGCTGGGCGTGAACAGTGCGCGCTTCGCCTCGACGCTGGCGATCCTGCTGGATGCCGGCGTGCCGCTGCTGCGGGCGTTGGAGGCGGCGCGACAAACCCTGGGCAACGCATTGCTGGCGCGCTGTGCGGATGATGTGTCGGCGCGTGTACGCGAAGGTGCGGCACTGGGCACGGCGTTGAAAGTGCAGAAAATGTATCCGCCGATCCTGGTGCATCTGGTGACCAGTGGCGAGAAGACCGGTTCGCTGGCGCCGCTGCTGGACCGCGCCGCGCAGACCATCTCGCGCGAGATCGAGCGTCGCGCGATGGCGCTCACTGCGCTGCTGGAACCCACCATGATCCTGGTGATGGGCGGCGTAGTGCTGACGATCGTGCTGGCCGTGCTGATGCCGATCATGGAGATGAATCAACTGGTGCAGTGATGCGCAAAGCGCATCACGGGTAGAGGCGACTGTCAGTCGACTGCTTTTCCTGCGTGTATCGACAAGGCCCGCGCTTCGCGCGTTAGTCGACTAGCAGTCGACTCTACCCGGTCGGCGTCTTCGATTCTCCACACAATCCTCCACACCTTTTTCCGATCTTCCACAGGTTTCTTAAGCGGCCTGTCATCGGCGCGGACCAGCATGGACGCGTCGCCGCAGAGTGGGCTGGGAGGCCCTCGGCGGCAGCAGGCGTGTAGTGACCGTTCCTCCCTTGGTGTTTCCCTTCGCAGTAAACCCTTCAGGAGAAGATCATGAACAAGTACAAGACCCTGGCCGCGCTGGTTGCCACCGCGCTGCTGGCCACCGCCGGTGCCGCTTCGGCGCAGACCGCCGTCACCGGTGGCGGCGCCTCGCTGCCGGCCGACCTCTACAAGGGTTCGGCTGACAGCATCCTGCCGGCCAACTTCAGCTACGCCGTGACCGGCTCGGGCACCGGCAAGAAGGCCTTCCTGGAAAACAACTCGGCGCTGTTCTCCACCACCGGTACCGTGCACTTCGCCGGTAGCGATTCGGTGCTGAGCAGCACTGAGCTGAGCACCTACAACAGCACCTACAATGTGTCCGGCGATGCCAACCGCTATGGTGCCCTGGTGCAGATCCCGTCGGTGGCCACCTCGGTCACGATTCCGTTCAACAAGGCCGGTTCGGCCGTTGACCTGTCGGTGACCCAGATCTGCGGCATCTTCTCCGGCAAGATCACCAGCTGGTCGAGCATCGACAGCGCCCGCAGCGGTGCCATCCAGGTGGTCTACCGTGGCGAGAGCAGCGGTACCACCGAGCTGCTGGCCCGCTTCCTGACCAGCGCCTGCAAGCCGGCCGACGTCTCCGGTACCGCGCTGAAGCTGACCAATGGCGTGCCGGCTTTCTCGGTGCAGTCGACCTTCGCCAACCTGTTCACCACGGTTCCGTCGAACTTCGTCGCTGCCCCGGCCACCGGCGGCACCTCGGTGTACAACGCCGTGTACGCTGCCGATGGTCGCATCGGCTACGTCGGCCCGGACGTGATCCCGAGCCTGACCGACGCCACCAAGGTCGCCAAGGTCAAGGGCTTCTCGCCGGACGAAGTGAGCGTGCAGGCGACCCTGGAAACCGTCGCTCCGCCGACCGATGCCGCCGCTGAGAACCCGGCCAACTGGGTGCCGGTGTTCGGCAACCCGAACGCGGGCTACCCGATCGCGGGCTACACCAACTTCGTGTTCGGCCAGTGCTACAAGAACGGCACCGTGGGCGCCAACGTCCGCGGCTTCCTGACCCGCCACTACGGCAGCACGGTGATCAACGGCGTGGAGCAGGGCCCGAACGACGCCGCCATCCGCGCGCACAAGTTCATTCCGCTGACCAAGGCCTGGCGTGATGCGATCCGCACCCGCTTTGCGACCGCCACCAACGCCGGTGCCGTGAACAATCCCAGCACCTGCTCGGGCATCGGCCGTCCGCTGTAACCGCGATTGCTTTGGTAGTTGCAGGAAGCGCACAAGGGCGCCGGCAGAAATGCCGGCGCCTTCTGCGTATGTCCGCTGCATGACAGTGACGCGCCTGTCGCCTTCACGCCGCCGCCACCGTCTATCAGGTGCAGGGCGTGCGTCGCGCAGGCCCATCCGTACTCGCCGCCGCCGACGCGGCCCATCAGGTTGACGAGGTCCCCGATGTCGCACCCGCATTCGCCCACCGCCCGCTTCTCTGCCATCCCGTGGCGCAGCCACCCGATGGCCTGGGCCGTTGCCCTGGCCCTGGGTACCGTCGTGGCGCCGGCCACCCAGGCCCAGCAGGCATTCAGCCCCGGCTGGTTCGCCGAACGCGGTGCGGCGCAGGGCGCGGCGGCACAGAGCGGGCGCATGCCCAATGGCGTGCCGATCCAGTTCCAGCTGCCCGCGCAGCAGCAGGACGCGGCGCGGCAGAAGCTGCAGCAGTCCATCGACAACCTGGGCACGGCTGCGCAGGCCATCGCCCTGCAGCAGCGCCTGCAGGAGCAGGCACGGCAGGCGCGCCGCGAGGCGGGTTTCGTAGTGGCCGATGGCCTGGGCAAGGATGGCCTGAAGGTTGACGAGAATCCGCTGACCCGCGGCTGGATCAATGCGCGCGACGCAATCCAGTCGCAGGCCGCCGACGGGCGGGTGCTGGTCAACATCGAGCAGACCGCCGACCAAGCGATCCTGAACTGGGAAACCTTCAACATTGGTGGCAACACCACGCTGAATTTCCTGCAGAACCCCGACTGGGCCGTGTTGAACCGGGTCAATGATCCCGCTGCAAGGCCCAGCCAGATCCTGGGCCAGCTGAAGGCCAATGGCACGGTATTCGTTGCCAATCGCAACGGCGTGGTGTTCGGCAATAACAGCCAGGTCAATGTCCGCAACCTGGTGGCGGCAGCGGCGCGCATCAGCGATGCACAGTTCCGTGAGCACGGCCTGTACAGTGCCGACGCGAACACGTCGGCGCTGACCGACGCCGTGGGCAAGGTCATGGTCGAGCGCGGCGCGCGCATCACCACGGACGAACCGACCACGGCAACAAGGGGCGGTGGCTACGTGCTCCTGGCTGGACACAGTGTGGAGAACGCAGGCCAGATCGAGACCCGGAAAGGCCAGGCCCAGCTTGCCGCCGGCGACAGTTTCGTGATCCGTCGCGGCGTGGGAACCGCCCAGAACACCGCGTCCACCACACGCGGCAATGAGATTGCCCCGCGCTTCGTCGCTGACACCACGGCGGGCAGTGTTCGCAACAGTGGTCTGATCCAGGCGCGCGAAGGCGATGTCACGCTGGCCGGCCGCACCGTCGAGCAGGCTGGAGTGGCCGTTGCTACCACCACGTTGAACCAGCGCGGTACGGTGCACCTGTTGAACTCGGCGTCCGATGCGGCCGGCAGCGTGACCCTGGCCGCCGGCTCGACCACGGCAGTACTGCTGGAAGACGATGGCAAGAGCACGGCGCTGGACACCCAGCGCAACGCGCTCATCAAGGAATCGGCCGAGCAGGACAAGCTGCGCGGTTCCAGCAACAGTGGCACCTTCGACAATCTCTCGCGCCTGCAGGACCGCCGTGAGCAATCCCGCATCGAAGTTGTCTCCGGCGGCGATGTGAACTTCCAGGCCGGCTCGCTGGCGGTGGCCACCGGCGGCCAGGTGATCGCCGACGCCAGCCGGCGCAGCTATCTGGATGAGGGCGCGCGCGTGGATGTCTCCGGTGCGGTGGGTGTGCAGGTGGCGATGGAAAGCAACAACGTCAAGGTGAAGGTGCAGGGCAATGAGCTGCGCGATTCGCCGGACAACCGGGACAGCGGCAAGCTGATCAGCAGCGAAGTCTGGATCGACCGCCGCCAGCTGACCGAAGTTGCCGCCGGTACCGGTGGCTATGGCGGAACGCGCTGGTATGCCGGCGGCGGCCTGCTGGAAGTGGGTGGCTACCTGGACAATCAGGGGCATTCGATCAGCGAATGGGCGGCGCAGGGCGGCACCGTCCAGTTGGCGGGCAAGGAAGTGGTCAGCCATGCCGGTTCGCGCATCAATCTGGCCGGTGGCAGCCTGGATGTACAGTCCGGCGTGGTGCAGCAGAGCTGGCTGCGTGGCCGCGACGGGCAGTTGTACCGGCTTGATGATGCACCGGCCGAGATGCTGTACGACGGTCTGTACCAGGGCTATGAAGTGAAGCAGGAACGGTGGGGAGTGACCGAATCGTTCCGCAATCCGCTGGTGGCACCCACCCAGCGCTTCGACAATGGCTACACTGTGGGACGCGATGCCGGCCGCCTGCTGATCTCGGCGCCCACGGCTGTCCTGCAGGGGCAGGTGGACACGGTGGCGTTCCAGGGCCTGCAGCAGACGCGTCGCCCCGACCCGGAGCAGGACGGGTACGCGCAGGCACAGACGGCGGCGGCCCGCAACGCCCAGCTCTGGCTGGGGCGTTTCGACAACAACGGCCGAAGTGCAGTGTTCGATTCGCAGATCCGCATCGGAGCGCTCCAGGCCGACACCCGGTCGTGGACGCTACAGGCACCGATCGGGGAAACACAGCGCAATACGGTGTGGCTGGACAGTGAGGTTCTGAGCGCCCAGCGTTGGGGGCAGGTGGACCTGGCTTCGGCGGGCCGTATCGAGCTGGATGGCACGCTCAGCTTGCAGGAAGGTGGCCGGCTGGGACTCACCGCAGGCCGCGTCAGCTTCGGTGGAACGGTGCAGATTGCCGGCGGGCAGGTGGACGCCGGCAACCTGCTTGCGACGCTCGGCGGGCCCACGGCGTTGTTGTCCTCCGGACGCGGCGCGGTGGATGTTGCGGCGGGCGCGCGGATCGATCTGGGCGGCGGCTGGAGCAACGCGCTTGCCGCGCCGGATGGTGGCCCCGCGCAGGCGTGGATCGACGGCGGGCAGGTGCGCTTCAACAGCAGCCACGACGTCCAGGTGGGCGACGGGGCCGCGATTCTGGTCGATGCCGGCGGCGCGATCAATGCCGATGGCAAGGGGCGCGTAGGCAAGGGCGGCAGCGTGAGCCTGTTCGCGGCCAGCACCGAGGTCGCCACTGACGGCAGCGGCCGGCTGGGTATCGGCAAAGACGCGCGCTTCAGCGCGCTCGGCAATGGCAGCGGCAACTTCACGATGGCAACAGGCGGTGCGGTGTCCATCGGCGCGCCTGGCACGGATGCACCGACAGCCTCGCTGCGATTGCAGGCCGCGCTGTTCAAGAGTGGCTTTGCCGCCTATGACATCGCCGGTCACAACGGGTTGACGGTTGAAGAGGGGACCCAGCTTCAGGTGGAGCAACCGGCGCTGCGCCTGGCCGGGGGTGCGCAGCAGGCCCTGACCCGCGAGCAGGGGGTGGAGGCCTGGATGCCATCGTTGTATGAGTCGGATCCGACCCGCGGACGTGTGTCGCAGCGCGGCGGCGCGCGCCTGGCACTGCGCGCCGGGCATCTGCTGTCCACGGCCGACCTGCGCATTGGCAAGGGCGCCAGGATCGAGGTCGACCCCGGCCAGTCGATCGAACTGTTCAGCGCAGGCAACCTGAGCGTGGCCGGTCGTCTGAAGGCAGCCGGCGGCCGCATCCGCCTGGATGAGGCATTCGATCCGTCAGGCGTACGCGGCGATGCACGCCGCGAGCGCCAGTGGACGATCGCCGATGGCGCACTGCTCGATGTGAGTGGCGATACGGTTTCCCGGCCCGACGCGCGCGGCACGTTGCACGGGCTGGTGCGCAAGGGCGGAACGATCGAGATCGGGGGAGCGCTGGACTGGGAAGACCAGGACAACGTGCGCCACCTGCCACCCGACACCTTCGTGGTGGTGGAACGCGGTGCGCGGCTGGATGCGTCCGGTGCCTCGGCGCTGCTGGATATCGATGGCAGCGGGCGCACCCGGGTGGACAGCGACGGCGGCAGTATCGTGCTGCGCGCGGGCAATGCCCTGTACCTGCACGGCGAGCTGGACGCCGCTGCGGGCGGCGACGGCGCGCGCGGAGGCACCCTGGGGGTTGCCTTCGGCGGTGGCACCTACGGCAGAACGGCAGACGGCAAGGAGGTGCTGGCACCGCGGTTGATTTCGCTGACCCAGCGAGCCGCGCAGTCGTCGGACCTGCCTGCACGCCTTGAATACGGCCACGCGGCCCTGTCGGTGGAGCAGATCGAGGCCGGTGGTTTCGATCACCTGGCCCTGTTCGGCGACATCCGCGCGCAGGGAGATGTCAACCTGCGCATGGACCAGAGCCTGCGCATCCATGGCATGAATGAGCGCGCCCTGGGGTTTGCAGAAGGCAACAGCGCGGGCAGCCGCCTGTTGCTGAGCGCGCCCTACGTGCGCCTTGCGCAGGGACGCTGGTGGCAGCCGGCGGGGGAGGGCACGCTGCGGCCGGACGAGGCGCGGTTCGACGAAGGGAAGCAACATCGTTTCGATGTGAAGGCGAACCTGATCGACCTGCGCGACGTTACCTGGCTGGCGGGCTTCGACCAGGTCAACCTGGACAGCCGTGGCGACATCCGCCTGCTGGCACCGGCAGCCAGCAGCGCCCAGGAAACTTCGTTGTCGTCCCCGGGTTCGATCGATATCAGTGCTGCCCGCCTGTACCCGGCGGCCCGGGCGCGCGGGCGCATCGTCGCTGGCGTTGCGGACATCGGTCCGTCGGGACAGCCTGCCTGGCAGAACCCGGAGGCTGTATTGCGTATCCACGGCGTTGGCAGTGCCACGCAACCGGCGCCGGATTCGGCATTCGGCCGCCTGGAACTGGTGGCGGCGACGGTGGTGCAGGGCGGCAACGTGCAGGCGCCGTGGGGCCGCGTCCAACTGGGTGGCGGTGAAAGAAACACCAATCGCGCCAGCCACGTCGACCTGCTGGGCGGCAGCGTGACCTCGATCAGTGGCGCCGGCCTGGCGCTTCCGTTTGGCGGTACCGTGGACGGTGTGACATGGCGCCGGAACGGCGCCGAGTTCGATGTGCTGCTTCCTGGATCGATCGATGCCCCGATCGGTGTGGACATCGTCGCCAACACCTTCAACGGTGCCGCAGGCAGCATCGTGGATGTTTCCGGTGGAGGTGAGTTGACCGGCGCTGCGTTCGTCGCCGGGCGCGGTGGCTCGGTCGATGTCCTGCGGCATTCGTTGGCCGATGCCAATCCACGCTATGGCTTCAGTCGCGCGAGCAATTCGGTCTACGCAATCGTGCCGGGCCGAGCGGACGTGCAGGCACCGCTGGCGACCGGTGGCGGCAGCGTCGATCCCCGTGTCGGCCAGGAGATCGTCATTCCGCACGGCGTGCCTGGGCTCCCGGCGGGAACCTACACGTTGCTGCCGGCGAACTACGCGTTGCAGAAGGGAGCATTCCGCGTCGAGATCGGCGCCGAGAGCGCGCAGGGCAACGTCTCGCCGGTGGCGACCGGCACCGGCTCCTGGCGCGTCAGCGGGCACCGCGCGCAGGGCCTGGGCGGGGCGGTGTCGCCGTTGCTCACCGACCTGGTGCTGACCCCAGCGGAGGCGGTTCGCCGTCACGCCGGCTACAACGAAACCTCCTACAACGCGTTCGCGCAGGGCGTGGCCGAGCGGCGTGGCGACGCGCTGCGCTGGCGGACGGTGGATGCCGGAAGCCTCAACCTGGTGTTCGGTGAAGGCGCGGGACGGTCGGGTACCCCGGCGGCGACCTTCCACGGCTTGTCCCGCTTTGGCGCCGGCAGCAGTGACGGGCTCGGCGGCACGCTCTCGGTCAATCTGCGTGTCTCCAATGGCGCAACGCTGGAAATCGCCAGCGAGGGCGCCGATGCTGGCAGCGGGCGCGGCGCTACCGTTTCCGATACCACGCTCAACGCATTCCGTCCGGTAACGATGCTGATCGGCGGCACGCTGCGGCGCGATGCAACCACCTATGCGCTGGAGGGCGGCGCACAGCACATCGTGGTGCGCAATGGCGTCAACCTGACGGCGCAGGAAGTGCTGCTGTCGGCCGCGTTCGGAGGCAAGGGTATCCTGGTCGAGCAGGGCGTTTCGATCGACACGCTGTCCCAGTCCGGCCCGTCGAGCGTGGCGCAGCCCACGGCGCCCTACCTGGTCGCGGGCGGCCTGCTTGCCGTGTCCAACCAGCGCCTGACGGCGCTCAGTGCACAGGGCGGAAGTGCCGGCGGGCCGGTAGCGATCGACATCGGCGGTTGCGAGGCGGACTGCAGCGGGCAGACCCGCTTGCTGTCGGCGGGCAGCATCAACGTGGTCACCGACGGCGCCTTGAACATGGGTGACTCGCTGAGTTACGGCACGCGCCAGCTCGGCCTGGGCATGTCCGCACTCAACCTGGGCAGCACCGAGGCCATTGCGGTGGCGTCGGCGGCCGGCGGCCTGCCCGCAGGCATGACCATGAACCAGGAGGTGCTGCAGCGGTTGCTGCGCGGAAACACCGCCATCGGCGCTCCCGCACTGGAGGCGCTCAGCCTGACCGCGCGTGATGCCATCAACGTGTTCGGCAGTGTCGACCTGGATACGCGCGATGGCGCGACCGGTCGCAGCAGCCTGCGCAATCTGGTGCTGGGTGCGCCGGCCATCCACGGCTATGCTGCCGCCACCGACCGCGCGCGCATCTTCGCCGACACGCTGGTCTGGGATGGGACATTGGCCGGCACCGACCTGCCCGGCGGCGAGCTGGCACAACCGCCCGGCGAGGCAATGGTGGGCCGGCTCGGCCAAGGGCAGCTGGAGATCAATACACGGGTGCTGGAACTGGGGCGTGCGCCGTTCACCCGCCCCAACTCGTCTGTGGCGGCCGGTCGCCAGGTGCTCGGCTTTGCCGGCGTTACCCTGGCAGCGTCGGAGCGCATGCTGTTCTCGGGCAAGGGCAGCCTCGATGTGTTCCAGCAGCAGGGCGACTATCTGGCAGGCAGCGGCTGGCAGTTCAGCGGCGGCGCGCTGGACATCGTCACTCCCCTGCTGACCGGTGATGCCGGTGCGCAGCTGGCAATCCGCAATGGCGGTACGGTGCAGCTGCGCGGTGCCGCAGCCACTGCGGGAAGCGATGGGCTGGGTGCGGAGCTGTCGATCGAGTCCGAACGCGTTGCGATCGACACCCGGCTGGCGCTGGCGTCCGGCCGCTTCGATGCGGTGGCCGGACACGGGATCTCGCTGGGTGCCAATGCGGTGCTGGACATGGCCGGGCGCAAGGTCAGCCTGTATGACGTGGACAAGTACAGCTGGGGCGGCGACGTGACGCTGTCGACCGGCGAAGGCGACGTCATCGCTGACGCGGCTTCGCGTATCGATGTATCTGCCCACAACAACCGTGGTGGCCGCTTGACGGTGTTCGCCCTGGGCCAGCAGGGTGGCCGGGTTGACATGGCTGGAACGCTGCTGGGTGGTGCCAGCGGACGCTACGACGCCGGCGGTACTGAAGTTCCTTACGACGGCGGCGAACTGGTGCTGCGCGCGCGCCAGCTGCAGGACTTCGCCGCGCTGAACACGCGCCTCACGGCCGGCGGCATCACCGGTGGCCGGACTTTCCAGTTGAGTGAAGGCGACCTGGTGATTGGCGATGAGGTGAAGGCCCGCAACGTCGATATCAGCATTGATGGCGGCAGCCTGCAGGTCAATGGCCGCATCGACGCCAGTGGCGAGCAGGTCGGCAGCATCCGCCTTTCCGCCCGTGATGTGCTGCGCGTGGATGGCATGCTGGATGCGCATGGCAGCGGCCTGCGGGTGGACAGTTACGGCAGGATCATCGACAGCCCGAACCGGGCCACGATCGAACTGGCCGCAGCCAATGGTGGGATCCAGCTCGGCGCCGCATCATTGCTGGACCTGCGCGCCGGCACGTCGGTGGGCACGGGTACCGCTGCGGGCCAGAACGATGGGCGGGCACGCGGCAGTGTCAAGCTCAACGTACCGCGTGCAGGGACCGATGATGCGGCGATCGACGTTGCAGGCGGGTTCCGTATCGCCGGTGCCGGGGACGTCCAGGTCAACGCCTTCCGCAGCTATGATTCGGCGCCGCTGGCCAGCGCCCCGGATGTGCACGGGCACCGCCCGCAGGTGATCAACCAGCAGTGGCTGGATGCGGTGGTGGACCCGGACAACAGCCTCTGGATGAGTGCAGCGCTGGCCAACGCCGGGCTGCAGCAGCGCACCGCCGCATTGGGCAGCTACCGCTTGCGCCCCGGCGTGCAGATCGTGGCGCGCACCAGCAGTGACAACCCGCGCGGTGATCTGGTGGTGGCCGGTGATATCGACCTTTCCGGCTATCGCTATGGGCCGCAGTCGAACCGCATGGACCCGGCACGCAGGGGCTTCGGCGAGTCGGCCGCGCTGGTACTGCGTGCGGAGGGTGACATCAATGTCTACGGCAGCATCAACGATGGGTTCGCGCCACCGCCTGCCAATCCCGATGAAGACGGCTGGGTGTTGCTGGAAGGACGCAGTACGGGTTCACCGAATACCGCGTTTGGCGGTGACCTGATCGTGCCGGGCGAGGGTGTCCAGCTGCAGCGCGGCACCGAGTTCCGCGCCGGTGCCACGCTGAATTACGCGCTGCCGTTCCAGGCGGCAACCCTGCCGGCCGGAACCGTACTACCGGCGGAGATGGTGTTGTCCGGGCCGCTGCTGCTGCCAGCCGGAACCGTGCTGGGCGCGCCGGTGACCACAGACAACGGACAGGTGATGGCCGCCGGTACCGTGCTGGCACAGGCGCTGGCGTTGCAGGCCGGTTCGCGCCTGGGCGCCGGCTTCCGCCTGCGCACACCGGCGCCGGTGGCCGCACAGATGTGGCCGGCCGGCGTCGCCCTGCCCATGGCGATGAAGCTTTCAGGCGCGCTGGACCTGCATGCCGGTGCGATCATCCCGTCGATGACCAAGGTGGAGCTGGCCGGCGATGCGCCGGTGAAGCTGCGGCCAGCCGACGCCAGCGGGCGCCAGGGCCGCAACTGGGCGCTGGCGGCCATGTTGCCCGAAGGCACCACGTCGTGGGACCTGACCGCGGTGGCCGGTGCTGATACGACCGCCGCCGATCCACGTACCCGGCGCTGGGGCAGTGAGGGCAGTATCGTGCTGGCCGACAGCCACTACAGCACCATCGGCACGGTGACCACGACGACCGAATGGAAGGGCGACCGCGTGATCACCGTGGATGGCTCGCTGGATCTATGGGGCGATGAATCGTGGGCCGGAAAGCCCGTAGCGGATCTCGCTCGGGAGCTTGGCATGACCGAGAGCGATGTCTGTGATTCCGGACCCTACTGCGGTCCGGCCCCGCGCCTGGTCGACAAGGAAGGCTCGCTGGCATGGTGGGGCGATGAATCGTGGGTCGGCCGCCCGGCTACGGAACTCGGGGCCGAGATGGGCATGTCGGAGGAAGAAATCTGCGCGGCGATGGGCTACTGCTATGGCGGCGGCACGCTGACTGAAGTCACGACCTATGGCAAGCGCCTGGGTGCACCGGCCTGGAGCGTCCTGCGCACCGGCAAGGGTGACCTGGCGCTGCTGGCCGCGCAGGATGTGCGCATGAAGTCCGGCTTCGGTGTGTACACCGCAGGTGCGCCGACGGCGCTGGGTGATGGCCGTGACGCGCAGTTCAACCCTGGGCGGGCCCCAGTGCCCAGGAACACCGCGCTGCTGGGCCCGGTCCAGGCGTCCGGCCGCTACGATGCCGCCATCGCCACTTACCAGGCGTGGTACCCCGACCAGGGTGGCAATCTGCACGTGCAAGCGGGCCGCGATATCACCGGTGATACCTGGGGCGCGCGCGCAGAGGCGGGCACGCCGCAGCGCGACCAGGCCGGGCATTCCAGCGCCGCGGTGGGCAACTGGTTGTGGCGCCAGGGATCGGGCACGACCACTGGTGTCGTGCAGAGCGCAACCAGCTGGTGGATCAATTTCGGTACCTACAGCACGGTGGGCCCTGAACTGGATGCGACGCCTCGCCTGGTCGGCTTTACCGGCTTCGGCACGCTGGGCGGCGGCAATCTGTCCCTGGAAGCAGGCCGTCACTCGGGCGTGATAGCGCCGATGGGCAATGCTCTGGGATTGTTGACGGCGCCCCATTCCAGCGCGATCGTCGCTGCGGTCGGGTCGACCGGACGCGTCAGCAACGGTGAACTGCATCTGACGGGGGGCGGAGACCTGACGCTGCGAAGCGGCGGAGCGGTCAACCCCGGCCTGCGCGCAAGCGCGCAGCAGCCCGAAGGTTTCCAGCAGGATCTGGATCTCAACGGCACCGTGACCAATCTACGCGGCAGCACACTGCTGCAGGCGGCGCGCATCGGCGGTCTCAGCGCGATACAAAGCAGCTACGGCACGTTGGGCCTGAACAATCCGTTCGTGGCCGACGCACCCGTTGCGATGGCCGGGCCGGTGCTGGTGCTGGGCGATTCCACCGCCCAGGTGCAGGCGCGCGGCGATGTGGTACTGGGTAGTGCCGCCGATCCCGGCCGGGTTCCCGTGGCCAATTTCAACGATATCCTGCTGGAAGGGGGCGGCCACGCGTCGGGCACAAGCTGGTTCTCGCTGTGGACGCCGCGCACCGCGCTCGACCTGTTCTCCGCAGGCGGAAATCTCTCGCCGGGCCTGGTTGGCACGCAGCACACGACCGGCAGCAACCAGGGCAGGGAGGTGATCAGGATCAACCCCAGCAATGGCGATGCCTATCTCAACTACTGGTTGTATCCCTCCCGATTCACGGCCATCGCGGCCTCCGGGAACATCAATCTCGCCAGTCTGCGCAGTGGCAGCGTGCCCGATGCCCAGGACGTCATCGTGCTGGCGCCCTCGGCGTCGGGTCGGCTGGAGGTATTGGCGGGAGGATCGATCCTGGCTACCGACCGGGCCACTCAGATTGTGCGCTCGAGCAGTGATGCCCGTGTCCCCGGCCCATTCAATCCGGGCTTCATCGCGCAAGGCCCCGGAAACGCGGGAACCGTGCGCAGCAATGTACCCGCGGACGGGAAAAGCGCCAGTCCTGGCACCACGCTGCCGTACTTTGCCTTCGGTCCCAACACCGCGCTCGGCGTGCTGTTGCCAGCCACACCGACCGTGGCCAGCCGGTTCTATGCAGTGGCCGGCGATATCATCGGGCTGGGAAGCGGCGACAGGCGGCAACTGTCGCGCAATGCCGAGAACGGCGCGCGTACCGTATTCGACTGGTACGAAGCGGGCTCAGCGGTACAGCTGCGCGCCGGTCGCGATGTGATCGGCGCCGATGTCACCGCGCTCAACACCAGCGGTACCGATATCAGCGGGATCGAAGCGGGCCGGGACATCATCCGCAGCAACCTGACGGTGGCCGGCCCCGGCAACGTCGAAGTGAGTGCGGGCCGGCAGCTGCGCCAGGAAGAGGCCGGAAGCATCGTGAGCCTGGGCGGCGTCGTGCAAGGCGATGCCCGTCCCGGCGCCAGCATCGCAGTGACTGCCGGCAACCAGGGCATTGATTTTGATGCACTGCGCACGCACTACCTGGATCCGGCCAACCTCGCCGATCCCTCGCAGTCGTTGGCTGCGCAGCCGGGCAAGGCGGTGAAGATCTACGACAAGGAGTTGAGGCAGTGGCTGCAGCAGCGCTTCGGTCTGGCCGTCGAGGGCACCGAAGCAATCGTGGTGTTCGACCGGTTGCCGAAGGAACAGCAGCGCATCTTCCTGCGCCAGGTCTACTACGCCGAACTGCGTGAAGGTGGGCGCGAGTACAACGATCGGAATGGGCCACGCGTTGGTTCTTACCTGCGCGGCCGCGAGGCCATCGCCACGCTGATGCCGGACAAGGATGCGACGGGGGCGACGATCCAGCGCACCGGCGACATCCTGATGTACGGAGGCTCCGGCGTGCGTACCGAAGCCGGCGGCAACATCGAGCTGATGGCGCCGGGCGGACAGATCGTGGTGGGTGTGCAGGGCGTGGTGCCGCCGGCCAGTGCCGGGCTGGTGACCCAGGGCCAGGGTGACATCCGGCTGTTCAGCCAGGACAGCGTGCTGCTGGGCCTGTCGCGGGTGATGACAACGTTCGGCGGTGACATCCTGGCCTGGTCGGAGCAGGGTGACATCAATGCCGGCCGTGGTTCGCAGACCACCTTGTTGTACACGCCCCCGCGCCGCGTCTATGACGGCTGGGGCAATGTGCTCCTGTCGCCGCAGGCGCCGGCCAGTGGTGCAGGCATCGCGACGTTGAACCCCATTGCCGAAGTGCGACCGGGAGACGTCGACCTGATCGCGCCGCTGGGCACCATCGATGCGGGCGAAGCGGGTATCCGTGTCTCGGGCAACATCAACCTGGCCGCGCTGCAGGTGCTGAACGCGGCCAACATCCAGGTGCAGGGCGAGAGCAAGGGCCTGCCTGTGCTGGCGTCGGTCAACGTCAATGCGCTGGCCTCGGCCAGCGCGGCAGCGAACAGCGCAAGCCAGGCCGCGCAGGACGTGATGCGCAAGAGCCAGGATGATGCACGGCGCAACCAGCCGTCGGTGATCAGCGTGCAGATTCTCGGCTTCGGCAGTGGCACCAGCAGCATCAACCCGCCGGCGCGTGGCAACACCGCCAACGGCGGCTACGACGCCAACAGTGCCTTCCAGTTCCCGCAGGCAGGTCGCGATGAGGGCACGCAGCGCCGGTAGGCAATCCATGCCCTGGAAGATGCCGACCTCGGTCGGCATCAATCGCTGCTGATCGCGCTCGGCAGTAGATCCACGCCATGCGTGGATGCGACGGGTCCGGAAGAACGAACAGCATCGGGCCAGCCGCCACGGAACGGCAGCGGCCCCAGCCAGGACGGCACGGAGGGCAGGGAGTGGCCATCGGCGGTGAGGACCACCCACACGGCGCCGCCGGGTGCAGGAGTGCGCCCGGCGGCGGGAGCGGCGAGCGAATGTCCCCGGTCGTTGCCGACCTGGGTCGGAAGCAGTTCCACGCCATGCGTGGATGGCGTTGCCAGCTCCAGTGCCGACCAAGGTCGGCACCCACCAGGGCAGGCTCGGCAGCAGAAGCCTCTCGGTAGTAGATCCGCACCGTGCGTGGGTGCGTTGCGGGCAAGCGCCCTAAAGCGCCAGCACCCGCCGGTAGCTCAACGGCCCACGTCCATCGCGCAGGCCCAACCGCAGTTCCAGTCCGGTGGCCGGCAGCACCTCGCCGTCGCCCGGCAACATCGCCCACCCGGCACCCGGTTGCCACGCCCGCACCTCGAACCGCTGAACCTCACGTGCCACTGCGATGCCCTTCGACAGTTCCGGCGCTGGCAGCGGATACCGGTCCGATGACGCACCACTGGCCCGCCACAGCGTACTGCCCTGCCGCCACCAGCGTACCCGCTGCCAGTGCGGTCCATCGCTGCCGACGCTGCGGGTGATTTCCAGCGCGAAGCTGCCGTCCGGATGCCGCTCGCTTACCAGCGAAGGAGGCAGCAGCCGCTGCGGTTGATCGGCCGGGCGCACTGCGCCATTCATCAGCGCATCGTCCGCGCGCATTTCGATATCGCGCTGGAACTGTTGCACTACCCGCAGCGCGGTGGTGGTCTCGGCATCGGCCTGGCGCAGGCGCTGATCGCTGCTGGCCACGCTGTCCAGCGCGCGCCAGCAGATCAGCGCCAGGATGCCCATGATGGTGATCGCGATCATCACCTCGATCAGGGTGAACCCGCCGGCCGGGCGTTTCATGGCGATGATGTCCATGGCAGTTGCATCCGTGCCAGCGCCTGCGCCGGCGCATCCTCGGCAACCACGCTCAGTTCCAGCTGCGGTTGCCCATCCGCGCCCGCCCCGAGCTGTTGCAGCACCAGGAAGCTGCCGCGCCCCTGCACGCAGCGCTGTCGCCCCTGCTGCGGCGCATGCCCGGAAAGGCGCAGTTCCTGCCAGCGATCCTGTGCGCACAGCAGCGCGAGGCGGCGATCCCGCAGGCGCGATTGATCGTCGGTGGCCACGGCCACCGCGCGCATCACTGCGGCCAGCGCGATCGACACGATCGCCAGCGCGATCAGTACTTCAATCAGGGTGAATCCGCACGTGTTCCGCTTCATTGCACGACCTGCAACTGTCCGCTGCCATCATCACGAAGACGCACGTTGCGACCTTCCAGCGACAGCGCCAGTTCCCAGGAAACCCCGATCCATTCCGGGCTCAGTTCGATGGCGGTGGCGGGCTGTACCGTGACGCCTGCCGCCTGCCAGCGTTGTGGCCGCAGCAGGTCATCGCGCTGCACGTCCACCCAGTGGGCGCCGTCGCGACGGCTGAACCGATAGCCGGAGGCATCGGCCTGCCAGCGCAGCGTCCTGCCATCGATGCGGGCCTCGTCGCGCGCCACCTGCAGGCGCTGCGCCAGACGTTCCGCCTCCTGCCGCAGCTGGCGGGCGGGGTCGAGCAGGCTGCCCAGCCCCAGGCCGATACCGGCCGTGCAGATGCCGATGATCACCAGCACCACCATCAGTTCCAGCAGGGTGAAGCCGCGCGGAATGCGCTGCATCGACATCGCCTCCTGTCCTTGCCGACGCTTCGCAGCGTACGCGTCCATGATGAAACAAAAGCGTCAGCGGCGGCTGCTAGCGTGGGTGCACACGAAGGTGGCGATGGTGCGGAACATGGATGGCGGGCGCTGGGATCGCAATCGGGTGTTGACTCTGTTGGCAGCCACGCTGCTGCTGGCGGTGGTGGTCTATTGGGGCGTGACCCTGGCTGGCCCGGTGCCGGCGGTTGCCGCCAGCGAAGCTCACCCCGGCCTGCCCGCGCGGCCCGCCTTCGATGCCGCTGCAAGCGTGCCGCTGGTGCGGCTGCTTTCACCGGGCGCGGTGCGCACCGACGTTACCGTGCTGGGCGTGGTGGCCGGCGAACATGAACCGCTGGCGCTGCTTTCGGTGGATGGCCGGCCCGCCGAGGCCTACGCGCCAGGACAACGGCTGGGACCGTCTACGGTCCTGGCCAGCGTCGGTGCCAGCACGGTGGAACTGGCACAGGCCGGGCAGTCGCGCAGCCTGCCGGTTCCCGCGCTGCCGCCGGTGCCGACCGATGGCATCGTACCGGCCTCCCCGACGGGTGGCTCACCGTAGCGCCGAGCCCACGCTCGGCTGCCTTTGCATGAGTGTTGAAGGACACGCAGGAGGAGCCGAGCGTGGGCTCGGCTCCAGGGCCAGGCAGGCTCAGCGCGCAGGTCGCTGCGGCACCACCGAGCGCCCGAAGGCATCACCCATGCGCTGCCGCGTGCCTTCCAGGTTGTACTGCATCCGCTCATTGCCGGGCTGTCGCATCAGTCGTTCGGCCTCCGGCAGTGCCGATGGCTTCGTTGCTTTCGGTGCCGGTGCAAGTTTGCGCTGCAGGCAATCCCAGGCCGGAACACGCTCGCCATTGACCTGCACTTCGATGCAGGGCGCAGCATCGTCCTGCTTCTTCGCGGTGGCGTCAGCGCGCGCCGGTGGCTGCGCCAGCAGCAGGGCCAGGGGTAGGGCAGCGCGCAGGCCCGCCATCAATGATCCACGCATCTCGAATTTCCCGCGGCTATCGACGTTCTGCAATGAAGACGTGTGGCGGAGGCAGGGTCCGCCTGCGCGCGTTGCGGCGCTGGCAGAGATGACAGTGCTGTCACAAAAGTGTTGGCGGTTTTGACGCGATGTACACGTCCTGTTGGTAGATCCACGCGCCGCTCCCTGGCCACTCCCTTCGATACGACGCGATGCCTTCGATGAATCCTGTTCCGTGCCGAGCCGTCCGTCCTCCGCTGCGCCTGCATCCGTTGATGCTGGCCCTGGTGGCGCTGCCGCTGCCGTTGTTCGCTCAGGAGGCAGCGCCTGCGCCCAGCGTAAACATCAATGAGTACATCGTGCGCGGCAATACCGTGCTCGATCCGCGCCAGATCGAGCGCGCCGTCGAGCCCTTCCTCGGCCCGGGAAAGACCCTGGCAGATGTCGAAAAGGCACGCGATGCTGTCAATGCGCTGTACCAGCAGGCGGGCTACCAGTCGGTCTACGTGGAGCTGCCCGAGCAGCAGGTCAGTGGTGGCGTAGTGCTGCTGAAGGTACAGCAGACACCGATCGGCCAGCTGCGGGTGGTGGGCACGAAGCACGAATCGCCCGAACGCATCCGAGAACGTGTACCGGCGCTGGCCGAGGGCAAGGTGCCTGACTTCGACCAGGCGCAGAAGGAACTGACCGCACTGAACGAAGGCGGGCGTCGCCAGGTGATGCCGCTGGTGCGCGAAGGCCAGGTGCCGGGCACGATGGATGTGGACCTGCAGGTCGAGGAGAAGTCGCCGTGGCGTGCCAGCGCGTCACTCAACAACGACCACAGTGCCGACACCGAGAAGCTGCGCCTGAGTGCGTCGCTGGCCTACGACAACCTGTGGAAGCGCGGGCACAGCGCCAACCTCGGCGTGTACCTGGCGCCGGAAGATACCAAGCAGGCCAAGGTGTTGTCGGCCTCGTACACGATGCCGTTCGAAGGCACGCCGTGGAGCCTGGAAGCCTCCGGCTACACGTCCGACAGTCGCGTGCTGAACGCGGGCGGACAGGTCGGTACCGGCACCGGCACCAACGTGATCGGCAACGGCCATTCGATCGGCCTCAAGCTCAACTACCGCCTTGCCGGCAGCAGCCAGTGGTGGCGCCAGCTCAGCCTCGGTGTGGATTTCAAGGACACCGAGGAAGACACGCAGATGGGCAAGGACAGCCTGAAGACACCGCTGAAGTACGCGCCAATTACCCTGGCGTTCGTCGGCGTGCGCCAGGGTGAGCAGGATCAGCTGAGCATCAACACCCAGCTGGTGGCCGGTACCCGCCGCCTGTTCGGTTACGGCAGCGACGCCACCGCGTTCGGCCAGAAGCGCTACTGGGCCGACCCGAGCTTCGTGGCCTTCAAGGCCGACGTGGCCAACACCCACACCTTCGGCAACGACTGGCAGTGGTACGCGCGTGGCTCGCTGCAGGTGACCGACGCGCCGCTGGTATCGGCCGAGCAGTTCGCCGCCGGCGGCATGTACACCGTGCGCGGCTATCTGTCGGCCGAGGCGATCGGCGATTACGGCGGCCTGGCCAGCCTGGAATGGCGCACGCCTGCGTGGTCGCTGTGGAGCGGCACCGACCTGCGTGTCTACAGCTTCGCCGACGCGGCTTACCTGCGCCTGCGCCAACCGCTGCCTGAACAGCGTGACAAGTACAACTTGGCCTCGGTCGGCCTGGGCGCGCAGCTGCGCCTGGGTGAACACCTGCAACTGCGCCTGGACTACGCCTGGCCCTACGCCGATGGCCCGGTCACGCGCAAGGACGACCCGCGCCTGCATTTCAACATCAGCACCAGCTACTGAACCTTTCCTTGAACATGCGTTCTCCGGAGACCCTTCGCATGGACCGTTTGCTTTCCCGAGTGTTGTTGCTGCTGGCCGCGCTGGTTGCGCTGCCGGCCGCTGCGGCCGATGCCAATTGGTGGCAGGCCGAATGGAAGTACCGCAAGCCGATCACCGTCGACGCCGGCCCGCAGGGTGCAGGCCTCGCCGGTGACCCGGGCCGCACGCCGCTGCTGCTGCGCCTGCATACCGGCAACTTCGGTTTCGACGGCACCCAGGACGCGGGCAACGACCTCCGGTTTGTCTCGGGTGATGGCCGCACCGTGCTGGCCCACCAGATCGAACAGTTCGATCCCAAGCTTGGCCTTGCCCTGGTCTGGGTGGACGTGCCGGCGGTCAGCGCTGCGGCACCGCAGACGATCTGGATGTACTACGGCAACGAGAAGGCGCCAGCCAGTGGCAACGGCCAGCAGGTATTCGATCCGGACTACACGCTGGTCTATCACTTCGCCGAAGCCAACGCCCCGGCGCGTGATACCACCGCCTACGGCAACAACGCCGGTGCCGTGGCTCCCCCGGCGGAAGGCTCGGTGATCGGTCGCGGCGTGCAGCTGGGCACCGCGCCGCTGCCGCTGCCGGCCAGCGCGTCGCTTGTGCAGGAGGCGGGCGCGCCGCTCACTGTTTCGGCCTGGATCAAGCCAGGCAGCAACAACGCTGCACAGGCGATCTATGCCCGTCGTGACGGTGCTTCCGAACTGGTGCTGGGCATCGAAAACCGGGTGCCGTTCGTGCAGCTCAATGGCCAGCGCAGTACGCCGGCGCAGCCGATTCCGGAAGGGCAGTGGGCGCATGTGGCGCTGACGGCGGACAAGGGCGCGGTTCAGCTCTACCTCAATGGCCGCGTGGTCGCCCAGCTGAGCGGCGAGCTGCCGGCGCTGGCCACCGCGCCGGTGGTGGGCGCCGATGCGCCGGGCGCGGCGCAGCCGCTGGCCAGCTTCGAAGGCGCGCTGGATGAGTTGCGTATCTCACGCGTGGCACGTCCGGCCGCCCTGCTGCTGGCCGATGCCACCGCTCAGGGCGCCGACTCGCGCCTGATCAGCTACGGCGCCGACGAGCAATCCGCCGGGCAGAGCCACTTCGCCTTCATCCTCAAGGCGATGCCGTTCGATGCCTGGGTGGTGGTCGCCATTCTCGGCCTGATGATGCTGCTGTCGTGGGCGATCATGATCGCCAAGAGCCGCCACTTCGGTCGTACCAGCAAGGCCAATGCGGTGTTCACTGAGAGCTTCGGCAAGCTGTCCGGCGTGCCGCTGCGCACCCTGTCCGACATGGACCGCCAGGGCAAAGCGCCGGCCGCCATGCATGATGGCTCGCTGTGGCGCATCTACCAGGTGGCAATCGATGAGATGCAGCAGCGCCATCAGCGAGACGGCAACAGCGGCTACCTGAGCGGGGCCACCATCGCCGCGATCCGTGCCTCGATGGATGCAGTGATGGTGCGCGAGCAGGAAGCGATGGCTCGCCGCATGAACTGGCTGTCGACCACCATCGAAGGTGCGCCGTACGTGGGCCTGTTCGGCACCGTGATCGGCATCATGCTGGTGTTCGTGGTGGCGGCGATGGCCGGCGCGGTGGACATCAACTCGGTGGCGCCGGGCATGGCCGCGGCACTGCTGTGCACCGCAGCCGGCCTCGGCGTCGCGATCCCGGCGCTGTTCGGCTACAACTACCTGGGCGCGCGTGCCGAAGCGATCGGCGCGGACATGGCGGTGTTCATCGACGAGTTCGCCGCGCGCTTGGCCGAAGAGCAGGACGGGCGCGGCCCGGCCGCGGTCCAGGGCTGAGGGGCGCGCCATGGGCCAGAAGGCGAAGTTCGGCATCAAGAAGCGCGAGAAGGGCATCAACGTGACGCCCTTCGTCGACGTGCTGCTGGTGGTGCTGGTGATCTTCATCCTGACCAGCAACGCCTCCATCCCCGGCATCGAGGTCAACCTGCCGAAGGCCAGCAACAGCGTCGCGCTGGAGAAGCCGAAGACCAAGGCGATCACCATCGACCCCAGTGGACAGGTGTTCCTGGATGCCTACCCGGTGACGATGGCCGAACTGGAAGACCGCCTGCGCACTGAGCGCGCGACCACGCCGGATTTCCCGGTGATCGTGCGCGGTGATGCGCAGGTGCAGTACGCCCGCGTGGTCGAGGTGCTGGACCTGCTGCGGCGGCTGGAGCTGGCCCAGGTCGGCCTGGTCACCGGCAAGGCGCAGGGCTGAGGCATGACGGCCCATCAACCCCCTCGGCCGGAGCCCGGCATGCGCGGCCGCCAGTTGCTGGTGACCGTCGCGCTGGTGCTGGCCGCGTTGCTGGTGCTCGGCATCGCCGTGTGGTGGATGCTGTTCAGGGACACTGCCAGTACCCGTCGGCCGGTGGTGCAGCCGCCGATGCTGGCGCTGCCGCCGCCCCCTCCGCCGCCACCGCCACCACCGGAAAAGCCGCCGGAACCCGAAACGCCGCCGGAAGAGACCATTCCCGAGCCGGAGCCGCTGGATCAGCCGACGCCGGCCGAAGAGCCGGCGCCAACCCCGGACAACGCCGACCCGGTGACGATGAATGCCGACGCGCAGGCCGGGGGTGACAACTTCGGCATCCAGTCAGGCAGCGGTGGCGGCTCGTCCGGCGTCGGCCGTGGCGGTGCCGGCAATGCCACCTATGGGCGCTATCTCGGCTACTTGATGCAGCAGGCGATTTCGCGCGACGACAAGGTCAAGCGCCTGGCGTTCCAGCTGCAGGTGAATGTCTGGCTGGGCGCGGATGGCCGGCTGGAGAGGGTCGAGCTGGTGCGCGGCAGCGGCAACGAGGAGGCCGACGCGGCCGTGCTCGACGCACTGCGCCGCATCGGCAAGGTCGACCAGGCGCCGCCACCGTCGCTTGATTTTCCCGCCCGCGTGTTGATCCAGGGCCGCCGTCCCGGCGCCTGATTCCCGACTTCCGTGATTTTCCTTCTTTGGATGAGAACCGTGATGAACGACCACGACCGCGCACGAACCGATTCCCGCCGCCTGCGGCCGGCCCGACGGGCGCTGCTGTGCTGCGCCGTGCTGCTCAGCCTGGCCGCGCCGGCCGGTGCGATGGCCGCTGAAACCACCATGGTCAAGCTGATCAAGGGCCTGATTGCCAGCGGCGCATTGAAGCCCGAAGACGGCCAGGCATTGCTGCTGCAGGCCGAGGCAGAAGCCGCTGCCGCGCAGCGCGCGGTGGCCACCGGCGGTGCTGCCGCCAGTGGCGGTGTCGCCCTGGAAGCCGGCGACGTGCGTGTACCCTATGTGCCGCAGAGCGTGCGCGACGGCATCCGCGATGAAGTGCGCCAGGAGGTGATGGCGCAGGCGAAGTCCGAGGGCTGGGCGGCACCGAACGAAGTGGCCGAATGGACCAAGCGCATCAAGGTCACCGGTGACATGCGCGTGCGCAGCGAGTCGCGCTTCTTCTCCGAACGCAACAGCGACATCGTGAGCAACTGGTCGTCGATCAATTCCGGCAACGGTTTCGACACCAACACCAACACCAACCTGCAACTGCCACCGCTGCTCAATACCCGCCAGGACCGCCGCAACCTGTGGCGCATCCGCGCCCGCCTGGGCATCGAGGCGACCATCGGCCAGCACACATCCGCCGGCGTGCGGCTGGCCAGCGGCAGCAACAATGGCCCGGTGTCGACCACCGAACAGCTCGGTGGCGGCCTGAGCAAGAAGGACGTGTGGCTGGACCAGGCCTGGCTGGCCTACAGCCCGGCCGGCTGGGTGACGGTGCGCGGCGGTCGCTTCGGCAATCCGTTCTGGAGCAGCGACACGCTGTTCTCCAACGACCTGAACGTTGATGGCCTGGCCGCCAACCTGACGTACGACGTCGACGGCGGTGATCTCGGCCTGTTCGGCACTCTGGCCGTGGTACCGCTGGAGTACACCTCCGACAATGCGCCGAACCGCAACCAGGTGAAGACGCCCAACGAGAACAAGTGGCTCTCGGGCGCGCAGGTGGGCGTGAACTGGCGCTTCAGCGAGGGCAATGCCCTGCGCGCCGCGGTGGGCTACTACGATTTCAAGAACATCAGTGGCCGGCTGTCCTCGCCGTGCCTGCTGTATGCCGGCGCCGACGGTTGCGATACCGACTGGTCGCGGCCGGCGTTCATGCAGAAGGGCAACACGCTGATGCTGATCCGCGACATCGCGCGCAACCCGCTGGATCCGGCCAACACGCCCACCCCGCAGTACGTCGGCCTGGCCTCGGCATTCCGCCTGGCCACGCTGAACCTGCGCTGGGATACGCAGCTGGTGCAGGGCATCGGACTGCGCCTGGACGGCGACTACATCCGCAACCTTGCCTATGACAAGCAGGCGATGTTCAACCGCGCCAACAATGGCATCGTCAACAACTACGGTGCCGGCGGTGCGGCCAGCATCGACACCTTCCGCAGTGGCGATACCGCGTGGATGCTGCAGGCCACCTTCGGCGCCACCGACCTGAAGGAGAAGGGCCAGTGGCAGGCGCTGCTGGGCTACAAGCGCATCGAGGCCGATGCGCTGCCGGACGCCTACAACGACCCGAACTTCCACCTCGGCGGTACCAATGCCCGCGGCTACTACGTGGGTGGTGCCTACGCGCTGGATGCGCGCAGCTGGATCAGCGGCAAGTGGATGGCGGCCAAGGAAGTGTCCGGTGCGCCGTTGTCGATCGATGTCTTCCAGCTGGAGTTCAATACCGGCTTCTGAGTGGCGGCGTGATGCGGTTCACGGAGTGCGTGGCGGGGGCGCAGCGATGCGCCCGTCTAGGGAAAGGAGACCACGCGTTGCATATAAGGAGGAGTGGATGAGCCGTCGCAAGCTGTTCGAAAGTTCCGAACCGTCCAGCCAGATGCTGGGCATCGGGCCGGCCTATGTCTCGGTGGAGGGCCTGCGCCAGCACCTGGCGGAGTTCCTGCTGTATGCGGGACGGCCGGTGGTGATCATGCGCGGGCGCAGCGAAGTGGGCTACTTCCTGCCGGCGCGGTGCTGGCGCCAGCGCGACGATGACCCGCTGGCTGCGGCCGCCGCTGGCCAGCTGCTGGATGCGGCCGGCTTCCAGGCCGAGGACATCCAGCAGGTGGAGCAGGAATTCAACGCGATGCGCCAGCGCACCGTGCTGCATTCACGGCGCTGAGCCGTCCGTAGCGCCGAGCATGGGCTCGGCTCTACCGTAGATCCACGCCATGCGTGGATGGGGTTATGCTGCACCTCCACGCTCACTGGTGATGCGTGCGCCTTCGCGCATCACCAGCGTCACCGGCGTCTTTTCCACCACCTCCAGCAACCGTTGCCACTGCGCATCGCTCAGCTCGGCGCTGGAACGTAGTACGCGGTGCACATGGAAACTTCCATCCTCGTCACGGTCCGAGCGCAGCTCCGCATGGAACTCACCCAGTTCCCAGCCTTTTCGCTGCGCGTACATGCGCAGGGTGATGGCGGTGCAGGCCGCCAGCGAGGCCAGGTACAGGTCGAACGGCGCGAAGCCCTTGCCCTGGCCACCCAGCGAGGCGGGTTCATCGGCATCCACGTCGAAGCCGCCATTGCTGATGTGGTGCAGGTAGTTGTCGCCGGTCGAAACAATGCGTGCGTAGGCCATCACATTCTCCATCTGTCCATGGCGTCGAGCCGTGCTCGGCCAGCCCCACTATAGGGCCGGGCCATGCTCGACCAAACCCACTGTAGAGTCGAGCCATGCTCGACTGCTCCAAAAGGCGGCGCCAGCCAGTACCGGCGCCGCCACCCAATCACTCGGTACGATCGTACGAGAACTGGATGCCCGCCGTACCACCGGTTTCAATGAAGAGGCTCATGAAGGCCGGCACCGTTTCCGAACGGGCCCAGTCGCGCTGCAGCTCGCAGAACAGCTGCGGGACGCTGATCAGCTGGCCACCGGCCTGTTCGATGCGGCGCAGCGCCGCATCGTGCGCGGCCAGCGAGGTGCCGCCGACGGCGTCGACCACCACGTACACCTCATAGCCTTCCTTCAACGCATCCAGGGCCGGGAAAGTCAGGCACGCCTCGGTCCACAGCGCGGTCATGATCAACTTGCGGCGGCCGGTGGCCTCCACCGCGCTGCGGAACTCGACGTCTTCCCAGGCGTTGATGGTGGTGCGGTCGTAGGTCGGGTAGCCACCCAGCACCTTGCGCAGCTGCGGAATCGGCGGCTTGTTCAGGCCGGTCTTGACGTTCACCGTCGAATGCACGATCGGCAGGCCGTAAGCCACAGCGGCTTTGGCGGTGCCGACGATGTTGTTGACCAGCAGCTGGCGGTCCATCGAGGCGATGGAGTTCACCTGCACCGGCTGATAGTCGATGATGATGAAGGCGGAATTCTGCGGGGTCAGCAGATGATCGCTGGCCGGGTCGCGGATCGGTTCACTGGACATGCTGGGTCTCCTGTTCGGGGAAGTGCCGAGGATCGGCGGTCAACCGGGGCAGCTCAGCTGCGCTGAGAATCCAGCTGTTCGTGGTTCTTCTGCACGTCCTGTGCCTTCAGGTAGCTTTCGATCAGCAGCTGGTAGTTCGGGAAAATCCTGGTGTAGACCTCGGCCCACTGCTGGGCATCGTCGCGGTTCCAGGTGCGCTGGATCTCCGAGGCCACCGCGGCGGTGTCCATCGGCACCACGCCGGCCTGCACCACCCGGGCCAGGGTGATCTCTTCGGCCATCTTCGAGTAGGTGCCCGACGCGTCGATGACCGCGAACACCTGGTAACCATCGGCAACGGCGGCGATCGACGGGAACGCCATGCACACGCTGGTGATGGTGCCGGCAATGATCAGCTGCCTGCGGCCGGTGGCCTTCACCGCAGCGACGAACTCGGGATTGTCCCAGGCGTTGATCTCGCCCTTGCGCGCCACGTACTGGGCATGCGGGGCCGCGTCGTGGATCTCCGGGATCAGCGGGCCGTTCGGGCCCTGCGGGACAGAGGCGGTGGTGATCACCGGCATCTTCGCCAGCGTGGCCATCCTGGCCAGCGCAGTGGCGTGGGCGCGCACGCGGGTGAACGGCATGTCACCGATGGTCTGGAACAGGCCGCTCTGATGGTCGATCAGCAGCATCGCGGCATTGTCCGGATCGATCACCGGGCGGGCACCTTTGAAGTTGGCGGGGGTACTCATGGTCAGTCTCCTGGAGAAGGTGGGCGATGGCCCGGAAGGTGTGGCGGGCCAATGCCCGCCGCATTGAAACGATCAGTGCGCGATCTGGCCGAAGCGGCCGCTGTTGAAGTCGTTGACCGCCTGCGCGATCTCGGCCTGGCTGTTCATCACGAACGGGCCATAGCCCACCACCGGCTCGTCGATCGGTTCACCGCTGAGCAGCAGCACGGTGGCGTCGCTGTCGGCGTCGACGAACACGTCCTCGCCGCTGCGGTCGAAGGTGACCAGCTGTGCCTCGCCGACCGGCTGGCCGTCGTTGATCCGCACCGTGCCCTTCAGCACCACCAGCGCCAGCGTGCGGCCATCGGCCACCGGCAGTTCGGCGTGGTGGCCCTGCTGCAGGCGGATGTCCCAGACATCCATCGGCGTGTGCGTCCGGGCGGGGCCGGCGTGGCCGTCGAAGCGACCGGCGATGACCCGCACGCGGCCGGCGCCATCGGGCAGATCCACCGAGGGAATCTCTGCGTCGAGCAGGGTCTGGTAGCCCGGTGCACCCATCTTGTCCTGCGCCGGCAGGTTCACCCACAGCTGCACCATGTCCAGCGTGCCGCCGCGCCTGCTGAATTCCGGCGTGTGGAATTCCTCGTGGAGGATGCCGGAGGCCGCGGTCATCCACTGCACGTCACCCGGGCCGATGGTGCCGCCGGCGCCGGTCGAATCGCGATGCGCGACCTCGCCCTCGTACACGATGGTGACCGTCTCGAAACCACGGTGCGGATGCTGGCCGACACCACGCGGCGTATCGCTGGGCGCGAAGGTGTAGGGGCCGGCGTAGTCCAGCAGCAGGAACGGGCTGAGGTGCTGGCCGTGGGTGTTGTAGGAAAACATCGAGCGGGCGGGGAATCCGTCGCCCACCCAGTGCGGGCGGGGGGCACTGTAGGTACCGGTGACACGCTTCATGGCGATCTCCTGGCCGGGGCTGCCGGCCGCTGTTCTTCGTTGCGAAGACGATATCGCCGTGACAATTGGCCCAGTAGACGCCAATATTTGCCGTCATAGTCCTATCTGGTGAACAATGCTCGCAGGCCGTGGGCCGCAGGAGACCGCCCCGTGTTCATCGCAGATATCCGCCGTTGTGACCTCAACGATCTGTTCTACTTCGCCATGGTGGTCGAGCACGGCGGCTTCTCGCAGGCTGGGCGGGCGCTGGCCATGCCGAAGTCGAAACTGAGCCGGCGCATCGCGCTGCTGGAAGAACGGTTGGGCGTGCGCCTGATCCAGCGCTCGACCCGGCGTTTCTCGGTCACCGAAGTCGGCCAGGACTACTACCGCCATTGCAAGGCCATGCTGGTCGAGGCCGAAGCGGCCGAAGAAGCGATTGCGATGTCACGCGCCGAGCCGCGCGGCACCATCCGCCTGGCATGCCCGATCGCGATCCTGCATGCGCGCATCGGCACGATGCTGGCCGACTTCCTGGCCCTGTACCCGCAGGTGACGGTGCAGCTGGACGCCACCAACCGCCGCGTGGACGTGGTGGGCGAGGGTGTGGACGTGGCGATCCGGGTGCGGCCGCCGCCACTGGAGGACAGTGACCTGGTGGTACGCGTGCTGGCGCGCCGGGTCTGGTGCACCTGTGCCAGTCCGGCGCTGCTGCAGCGGCTGGGCACGCCGCAGGTGCCGGCCGATCTGGCGATGATGCCGACCGTCGATCTGGCATCGCCCAGCCAGCAGCATGCCTGGGAATACACCGGCCCGGACGATGTGCTGGCCAGCGTGCACCACCGCCCACGGCTGGTCAGCGATGACATGATCGCGCTGCGCACCGCCGCGGTGGCCGGGGTGGGCCTGCTGATGCTGCCGCGGATGATGATCAGCGACGAGCTGGCCCGTGGCGCACTGGTGCCGGTGCTGCCGGAGTGGGTGCCGAAGCATGGCATCGTGCACGCGGTGTTCCCGTCGCGACGCGGCCTGTTGCCAGCGGTGCGCGCGTTGATCGATTACCTCGCCGAGCGTTTCGAGGCGCTGGAGGAACCCTAGGTCTTCCATCCACACCATGCGTGGATGATGCCGGGGCCGTGGCTTGCCGCCTGCGGCCGTGCAGCCCACAATCCACGTCCGGACCGTCGCCATCACGCCCATCATTCCCCGGTCCGGCCTTGGCACCTATGTCTCCCAATGCCCTGGCGCTGGTCGAGCTGCTGATCCGCGAGCGCCGTGCGTTGTCCCGCTTCATCGCGCGCTACCTCGACCCCGCCAGTACCGAGGACACCCTGCAGAACCTGTACCTGAAGGCCAGCAGCGTGCCCGGTGATCCACCGATCCTGGAGCCGCGCGGTTATCTGTACCGGATGGCCTATCACCACGCGCTCAACCGCAGCCAGTCCGACGCCCGCGAGCGGCGTGCCATGGCCGAGTACGCCGTCGACATGGCCGGGGCCAGTCGCGATGGCGAGGCGCAGGCACTGGACCAGGCGCAGCTGCGCGAGATCACCCAGACCATCCTCGCCTTGCCGGCGCAGGTGCGCGAGTGCTTCGTGCTCAACCGTTACCTGGGCCTGAGCGAGCGCGAGATCGCCACCCGACTGGGAATCTCCAAGAGCCTGGTCGGCAAGCATGTGCTGCGCGCGGCGCTGCTGATCCAGCAACAACAGCAGGGAATGCGCCGATGAGCGGCGATTGCCGTGGGCAGATCGCGCCCGCCGTTGTCACAACTGGAAAGCGCACCCCTTCGTGGTGCGGCAGGCCACAACCATGACCACGTCCGAACCCTCGCCGCGTCAGGCCAGGCAGGCGTTGCGCTGGGTGATACGGTGCAGTGCAGGCCCGCTGCCGGAACGCCAGCAACGAGCCCTGCTGCGCTGGCTGCAGGCCGACCGCCGCCATGCGCTGGCCTGGCGCCAGCAGCAGGCTTTCTGGCAGCGGTTGGACGCTGCCGGGCCGGAGGTGCTGGCCGCGCTGCCAGAGGTGACCGCAGATCGGCAGGGGCTGCGTCTGATCGCACCGCGCCGCCGGCTGCCGTGGCTGCTGGCCAGCGCAGCGGTGGTGGTGCTGATGGTCGCGGCCGCGCCGCAGGCGCTGATGCTGGCGCGCAGTGACCTGCGCAGCAGTGATGCGCCGCGCGTGGTGCAGCTGGACGACGGCAGCACCGCGGTACTCGATGCCGGCACCGCGTTGGCGCTCGAGTTCGACGATCAGCAGCGGCGCGTGCGCCTGCTGCGCGGGCAGGCCTGGTTCCAGGTGGTGCATGAGCAGCGGCCGTTCCAGGTCGAGGCCGGCGGTGGCCAGATCCGTGATGTTGGCACCGCGTTCAGCGTGTCGATGCAGGGTGCCACGATCACCACCCAGGTCAGCGAGGGCGTGGTTGATGCACGCCCCGGCGACGGCAGCATGCAGCGCCTGCGTGCCGGGCAGGCGGGCGCGTTCCGTGACGGGCGTTGGCTGCAGCCGCTGCGGCAGGTCGACCCGGAGGCGATGGCGCCGTGGCGCCGTGGTGAGGTGGCCATCGACGATCTGCCCGCTGCACAGGCCATCACCGACCTCGGCCGCTACCGCCGTGCACCGGTCTGGGTGCTGGGCGGGCAGGGCGCCCGCGTGCGGGTCAGTGGCCTGTTCCATCTGCAGCAAGCGGACGCGGCCATCGACGCCGTGGCCGCGCAGGCGGGACTGCGCGTGCAGCGCTTGCCTGGTGGTGCGTTGCTGGTGTGGTGAAGGACCTGCGGAGCATGCATGAGCCGGCCGCATGAAAAAAATGAAAAAACCGTGGGCAGTCGTCGCACCCCGCTGTCTATAGAGGTATAGCCAGAGCGAAACAGCGTTTCTCCTCGAGCCAGACACACTGCCGGCATCGGATGTGCCGGTGGTCCCGCCCCGCTTGAGGAGTTCCTGTCCATGCCGTCCACGGCATCTGCCTGTCACCGTCGCGCCACTGTTCTGGCCCTGGCCATCTCCACCGCACTGCTGCCGATGGCCTGGGTGCCGAGCGCGCAGGCGCAACCGTCGGTTGTCGCGCCGTTGCGCACGTACGCCATTCCCGAACAGCCCTTGGCCGATGCGGTGCGTGCGTTCGGCCGCCAGGCCGATGCGCAGGTGGTGTTCCGCAGTGACCTGGTGGAGGGCCGTCGCTCCAGCGCGGTGAACGGCGAGTACAGCCAGATGCAGGCCCTGCAGCAGCTGCTGCGCGGCAGCGGCGTGCGCGCACAGCGCGGCCTGGACGGCACCTGGAACCTGCGTGCCGCAGCGGAGGCGGGTGAAGGGGAAGGGGCGCGGGTGACCGAGACACTGGACGTGGCCGGTCGCCTGACTTCGGAAGGGGGCGAGGCCCGCGATCGGCGCGGCTACGATGATGTGTTCGCGCTGGACATGACCACCGCGTATTCGGGGCGCGACCGGGTGGAGCGCTACCGCGGCTCCAATCCGGCCGACGTGGTCAAGGATCTGGTCGGTGTGTTCAGCGGCGATGCGCGCAACAGCGGCGCGCTGGACATCAACATCCGCGGCATCCAGGGGCCGGGGCGGGTGCCGGTCAGCATCGACGGTGGCGAGCAGGCGTTGACCGTGTGGCGTGGCTACAACGGCGTCAGCAACCGCAACTACATCGATCCCAACCTGATAGGTGGCATCCAGGTCATCAAGGGGCCAGGCCTGGTGCGCGACGTGCACAGCGGGATCGGTGGCGCGCTGGTGATCAAGACCATCGACGTCGATGACATCGTGGAAGCGGGTGAGCGCTTCGGCGGGGAGCTGAAGATCGAAGGCAGCAGCAATGCGGTGGCGCCACGCCTGCCGCGGCTGCATACCGGCGAGGACTACCGCACGGTGCCCAGGTTCCCGCAGGGCTCGCCCTCGGCACCGTATGCCGACAGCACGCTGCTGGTGCCGGTGAAGTCGCGCGGTTCTGAAACCCATGTGTTCGCCGGGGAAGACCAGGCCTGGCGCCTGGCGCTGGGCCTGCGTGGCGAACACGTGGACCTGATGGCCGCCTATGCCTGGCGCAAGCGCGGCAACTACTTTTCCGGAACCCGGGGCGCGGCGTACTACGACCAGGATCCGCGCGAGCAGTTCGAGTACAAGGGCCTGGACTACATCACCACGCTGGCGCGCTACTTCAAGCCCGGCGACGAAGTGCCCAACACCTCCAGCGAACAGGAATCGTGGCTGCTGAAGGCAACCTGGCAGATCAACGACGACCAGCAGCTGCGCGCCACCTGGCGGCGCACGCTCTCGCACTACGGCGAGATCATGCCATCGCGCATCCTGTCCGCGCCCGACTACGGCCGCATCCAGTGGCCGCTGAGCCGCGTCGATGCCGATGCCTGGAACCTGGAATACCACTGGCAGCCCGCCGGCAGCCGCTGGCTGGACCTGCGTGCCAACCTGTGGCGCACCGAAACCACCAGCGATACCTACACCGCCGGCGGCTTTCCCAACTTTGCCAGCAATCCCGACGCGAACCCCGGCAGCAGCCCGATCCTGCGCAATACCGCGCTGGCCAATGCTCGCAACGACCGCACCGGCCTGACCCTGAGCAACCGTTTCGCGGTGCATTCCACCCTGGACCTGACCGTGGGCGGCAACTGGCAGTTCGAGCAACTGCGCTCGGCAGACCCGTACTTCGGGGTCAGCGATGGCTGGCGCATGTACCCGCGCGCCGGGCGCCGCCAGGAAGGCGAGGGCTACCTGGTGCTGGACTGGCGGCCGGTGGATTTCCTGTCCCTGAGCGCCGGCGTGCGCTACGCGCGCTATTGGGCCTTCGATGATTTCCTGCAGGAACATCCCGAGCTGATGACCACCCCGGTGTTTCCCAAGGAAGCCCGCTACCGGGTCAACGAACTGCCCGAACGCCCGGCCAGCCTGCAGGGCGAGATCGACGCCATCGAGTCGCAGCGCGCGTTCTGGGACAGCATCGGCATGGGCTTCATCGTTGATGACCTGTTGAAGGGCCTGCTGAGCAGGTATGAGACGCCGGTGGCGGTGGAGCACGGCATTCCGTGGCTGCCGGATGCGGACGGCAACTACCGCCGTGCCAGCAATCCCTGCCTGAATGGCGAGGTGGCGGCCATTCCCGGGCTGTTGCCGGTACAGGGTGCGCAGATCCTGTGCAGCATCCAGAGCGGGCGGCCGCAGGCGGTGTCCGGGCGCAATGAGCGCAGGCGCGACCATGCCTGGCTGCCGACCTTCTCGGCCACCGCGCATTTCTCGCCTCACGCCCGCGCCTATGTCCGTTACAGCGAGGCGATGCGTTTCCCCAGCATGTTCGAGAGCACCATTGCGTTCTCCAGCAGCCTGAACCCGCTGTATCCGCTCAAGCCCGAGCATGCCTACAACTACGAAGTGGGCTATGTGCACGAGCTGTCGGGGCTGTTCGGCAACACCGCCGATGCCGACGTGAAGCTGGCCTACTACGTGCACAGGACACGCAACGTGATCGAGCGCGACGGCAATTTCCTGTTCGACAACCTGGACAAGCAGCGCATCCGCGGCGTGGAGCTGCAGGCGCGGTTCGACAACCGCCGCGTCTTCACCGACCTGGGCATCAGCCGCACGCTGGAAAACAAGGTGTGCGACGAAAGCATGGCGGTGCAGCTCGATGCGCTGGCCGGCAAGGTGCCCAACTGCGTGCAGGACGGCTTCGTCAGTGGCTACCTGCTGACCCAGGCCATTCCAAGGTTGTCGGTGAACGCGTCGCTGGGCACCCGGCTGTTCAATGAGCGCCTGGAGCTGGGCAGCCGCATCGTGCATTACCAGCGCCACCAGAACCCGGACCTGCAAGCCTATCGTGACCGCCTGTACGCCGGCAGTGGTGGCCTGGTCTGGCAGAACGTGCCGTTCACCTGGGGAAACATCACCACCGTCGATGCCTACGCGCGCTGGCGCTTCAATGACCACGCCAGCGTCGAGCTGGTCGGCATCAACCTCGGCAACCGCTACTACGTCGACCCGGCCACGCGCTCCACGCTGCCGGCGCCGGGGCGCACGCTGAAGCTCGGTGTCACTGCGCGCTTCTGATCACCTGTTCTGTTGTTGTACCCGTCGTTCCCTCAACCCAAGGAGTAGTTCCATGAAGATGATCTCCCGTTCCGTACTGGCCATGGCCGCCACCTTCGCCCTGGCCGGTGCCGCCCAGGCCGCCGACATCGTCGGTGTGGCCAGCCCGGCCACCGATGCGCAGCTGTACGTCAAGGTCGGTGCTTCCGAAGTCAACGGCGGCCCGCACAGTGCAGGCAAGGCCGGCATCGGTGTCGGCACCGTCTCCAACGGCAAGCCGGTCGATTTCCAGGGCCTGGCCGCGTACTCGGCGCCCACCACCGTGGGCAACGTGACCGTGCGTACGCTGGCCATGCCGATCACCGGCACGCCGGGCAACCATGCCGGCATGGGCCACTTCAACTTCGTCAAGGTGGGCAGTGGCGATGTGTGGTTCGGTGAATGGTCCAAGGATGGCGCCGCGGGTGGCTTCAACAACCACCAGGTGTACTTCGCTGGCGACCGCACTGGCACCACGCTGCCCAGCGGCACCGCCACCTACGCGGTGGCCGGCCTGAACAGGTTCAACGGCAGCAACCTGCTCAGCGGTACCTTCGCCGCGAACTTCGCTACCGGCAAGCTGACCGGCGGCCTGACCGGTGCTGGCCAGACCCTGGCGATCAGCGCCAACATCAACAGCGCCGATGCGTCCTTCGCCGGCACCGCCGTGGCCAACGGTTCGGTCACCGGCAACAGCCAGGGCCAGTTCTTCGGCGCCAACGCTGCCACCCTGGCCGGTATCGCTACGTTCGCCGGCAACAGCCAGTACGACACCGCCTTCGGCGGCACCAAGAACTGATTGCCACGCCCCTGACGGGGCAGGGCAGGGACAAGCCGCGATCCGCCAGTCCCTGCTTCGGCCCGCTGCATGCACCGCCACGGATCGACCATGCGCCCCCCCATTTTCCTTGTGATCCTGCTGCTGGTTGCCACCGACGTGCGCGCCCAGCAGGACGATCTGCGCCGCGTGCTCGAACAGGGCAGCGAACTGCGCCACCAGCAGCAGGACCAGCAGCGCCTGCAACAGGCCGAATCGCAACGGCCGACGCTCACCATCGATGGCCAGACCGTGCGGGTGGAGCGCACCGTCGATGATCTCGGCCAGGCGCTGTACCTGTCGTTGCAGCACCAGCAGTGGCCGGCCGCTGCGGCGTTCCTGGCTGAATACATCGAGCTTCCGGGGCACGATCCGCTGCTGCGCCACTATGCGCAGGGTGCGCTGGCGCGCGCGGCCGGTGACCATTCGCGCGCCGCACAGGAGCACGAAGCGCTGCTGGCAGCGCAGCCGGACTTCCTGCCGGCCCGCCTTGAACTGGCGCGTGTCTATGCCGAAGACCAGCGCGACCGCGAGGCGGTGGCATTGTTCGGTGCAATCAAGGCCGGTATCGACAGCAACGATCCGGCCACCGCGGGTGTGCGCGCACGCGTGGACAGCTATCTTGATGCGTTGCAGGCACGCAGGCGCTGGAAGGGTGCGGTCGCCGCCGGGCCTGCATGGAGCGACAACATCAACCGCAGTTCGGCCAGCCGCACCTGCCTGTTCGGTGTCGGCGACACCTGCCTGATCGAACGCACGCTGCCCGGAGCGCAGCGCGCCATCGGCCTGGACTACGACGCCAACCTGGAACGGCGCTGGGCGTTGGCCGGCCATCATGGGCTGTACGTGCGTGGGCTGGCGCTCGGCCAGGCCTGGCGTGGCTACAGCGCATACAACGAGCTCAACGCCAGCGTGCAGGCCGGCTACAGCTGGCGCAGTGCACGGCACACCCTGCAGCTGGCGCCGAGCTATGACTACCAGGCGCTGGGCAGCCACGCCCTGCAGGGCGGCAGTGGCATGCACGGCGAATGGCAGTACGCGCTGGACGCGCGCAGTCTGCTCAAGCTGGAGGCCGACTGGAAGCGCCAGCGCTACCGGCGGCCGGGCCTGGCCGACAACTACGATGGCGAACTGGCGGCGCTGTATGCCACCTGGTTCCGCGCGCTCAACCCGCGCTGGACCCTGTTCGCGGGCGTGGACCTGACCGGCAGCAGCGCTGCCGACCCGGCCAACGGCCACCGCCAGCGCGGCCTGCGGCTGGGCGCGGCCCGGCAGTGGCCCGGCACCACGGCCACGGTGTTCGTGTCGCTGCGCCACCGCGACTACGGCGCCTGGAGCGCGTTGCTGGAGGCGCGCAGGCGGGATGACGAGCAGAACCTGATCGCCATCGTCCGCAGCGAGCGCCTGGCCGTGGCCGGGCTGGTGCCCAGCCTGAGCCTGCGCTATGCGCGCATCGACAGCAACGTCGGCTGGCTGTACAGCCACGATCGCAGCCTGTTCAGCCTGAAATGGGAACGGGCCTTCTGAACGCACTGCTGCAATGCCGGGGTGAACGGATCGCGGTCGCAGTCTTCATCGATCATCACGCGCTCTTGTAGCCCGGTTCGCGCATCCTGCGGGCGTTGCGGCAGAACTGGGCCGCGTGCATCGAATCGAGGAGCGCCGGTCGTGCTGGAAGCGGGCAATAAACCAGAAGGCCTGAAAGGGCTGCGTGTACTGGTGGCGGAGGATGAATTCGCCATCGCGATGTTCCTGGTCGATTATCTGGAGTTGAAAGGGGCACAGGTGGTGGGGCCCGCTGGTGACCTGCAGGCGCTGGGACAGCTGGTCGATACCCATCCCATCGATGTGGCATTGCTGGACATCAACCTGGGCGGTGAGCAGGTCTATCCGCTGGCCGACCGGCTGACCGAGGCGGGGACGCCCTTCCTGCTGACCTCCGGTTACGACGACAACCTGCCCAGCCGCTTCGTCGGCGTGCCGCGCTGTACCAAGCCCTATCACATCGAAGCCCTGGTGCAGCAGCTGGCCGGGCTGGTGGCGACGCCGCAGGTCTCTGCGGGCATCGCCTGATTGCGCGGTATGTCGCGCCGTCCTGAAGGCATCCATGCCACCGGGGTGCGTGGCGCAATGCCGCCTGCACCGCACCCGCATGCGCGCCACGATGGCATGGCGGCGCGCATTGCCCACCATGACTGGGCATCCACCCCTCTGGGAGCGTTTGAACGATGGCCGCCGCACCTGCGCGCCACCGTCGACCTGATGCTGGCCCACGGCTTCCCGATGATCGTGCTGTGGGGCGAGCAGCTGGTGCAGCTGTACAACGATGGCTATGCCGAGATCCTGGCCGACAAGCATCCCGGCGGGCTCGGCCAGCCGACCCGTGAGTGCTGGCCTGAGGTGTGGCATATCAACGGGCCGATCTACCAGCGTGTGTGGCAGGGCGAAACCCTCACTTACGAAGACAAACTCTATCCGTTGGCGCGCCGCGGGCGGCTGGAAGATGTCTGGTTCACCATTACCTACAGCCCGATCCGCGGCGACGAGGGGCGCATCAGCGGCGTGCTGGTGACCATGTTCGAGACGACAGCGGCGCACGTGGCCCAATCGGCACGCGAACGCGAGGAGCAGAAGCGTCGCGAGGCGGACCGTCGCCTGGCATTGGCCTTCAAGGTGCTGCCGGTGGGCGTCTGCATTGTCGACGCCGAGGGGCGCCTGCAGCTGTCCAACGACCAGATGCGTACCTACCTTCCTACCGGCAAGGTGCCCTCCACGGATCAGCCCAACCAGGACCGCTGGCAGGGGTGGCACCCCGACGGCTCGCGCATTGAACCCAGGGATTTCGCCATCGCCAGGGCCTTGCGGGGGGAGACGGTGGTGCCGGGGCTGGAGTTCCAGTTCATCCATGACGACGGGCGCGCCCGCTGGACCCGCGTGGCCGCCGCGCCGTTGCGCGATGCAGACGGCGAGGTGACGGGGGTATTTGCCATCGCCGTGGATATCGACGACCTCAAGCGTGCCACCGAGCGTCAATCGGTGCTGCTGGCCGAGTTGCAGCACCGCGTGCGCAACATCATGTCGACCATCCATGCCATTGCCTGGCGTACCCGCGAGTCGGTCGGCAGCGTGGATGAGTATGCTGAACGGCTGTGCGGGCGGCTGATGTCGCTGGCGCGTACGCAGAGCCTGCTGACCCGTGGCGCCAACGCCGGGGTCTGCCTGCGTGGCATGCTCGACGAGGAGATCGCGGCACAGGCGCCGGCGGCAGCCCCCTACCGCCTGCAGGGTGAGGACGTGCTGCTGCCGCCCAAGGCGGCCGAAGTACTGTCCCTGGCGATCCATGAGCTGGCCACCAACGCGCTCCGGCATGGCGCACTGACCCATGAAGACGGCCGGATCGAAGTGACCTGGGACCTGCAGGTCCAGGACGGGCAGCCCTGGCTGGGCCTGCACTGGTGCGAGCGCCACGCCGAGGTCGAGGGCTGGCAGCTGCCCCGGCAGCGTGGCCTTGGCCGGGCGCTGATCGAGCAGCGCGTGCCGTACGAGCTGGCTGGCAGCGGCGAGCTGCGCTTTGGCCCACAGGGGCTGGATGCCTGGATCCGCTTCCCGCTGCGCGAGCGCGACAGTCTGCTGCAGACCGACGCCCCGGGCACCGCGCCGCCTGGGTAAAACGGGATTTATCTCCAATTTGGCCAAATTGGGTATAGTGGTGCTCATCCATCCTGCCTGGAGCCGTGCCATGACCCTGCCGCTGGACCTGCCTGGCCTGGAAAAGGCCCCTGCCTCGTCGGTGAAGACCCGGGGCTGGCCGAGCCTGATGCGCACTGTGCGCGAGAAGCAGGCGCTGGTCATCACCAACCACAATCACCCCGAAGCGGTGATCGTGGATATCCGCACCTATCAGGAGCTGCTGGCCAAGGCTGCTGGCGGCGATGCCGATGAGCGCAGCGAGGAACTGCTGCGCCTGCGCAGCGAGTTCGACCAGACCCTGGCCGGGCTGCAGCGCGGGGAAGGGCTGGGCAAGGTACTGGGCCAGCCGATCCGGCGCGGCCGCAAAGTCACCCTCGGCCGTCCGCTCTGATCGATGGGACGCATCCTGGCGCTGGCCGGCGTCAATGGCGCCGGCAAGAGTTCGCTGCTGGGCACCTGGCTGGACGCCGAAGGGCTGGGCTGGTTCAACCCGGATTCCTTCACCCGCCGCCTGGTCGACGCCGGCTGGCCGCTGCCGGAGGCCAACGCCGAGGCCTGGCAGGAAGGCACCCGCCGCCTGCGCCAGGCCATGGCCGAGGGCACCGACTTCGCCTTCGAGACCACGTTGGGGGGCAACACCATCCCGCGCCTGCTGCGCGAGGCCTGCGACCACCACCACGTGGCCATCTGGTTCTGTGGCCTGGCCAACGTCGAGCTGCATATCGCCCGCGTTGCCGCGCGGGTCGCCGCCGGTGGCCATGACATTCCAGTGGAGAAGATCCACGCGCGCTTCGATTCGGCGCGCGCGAACCTGCTGGAACTGCTGCCGCACCTGGCCGAGCTGCATGTCTACGACAACAGCGCCGCGGCCGATGCGCACGGCGGCGCGGTACCGCTGCCGGTACTGGCCATGGCCGCAGGCGAACTGCAGTACCCCATTGCGGTCACCGACCTGCTGCACACACCGGGCTGGGCCAAGCCGATCGTGATGCGTGCGATGGAATTGAACAGCCCGCGCGATTGAGGGCGCGTACGTTGTGGAGCCGCGCCTGGGCTCGGCTGATTCCCCGAACAGCAGCCGAGCGCGGGCCCGGCTCTACAACGCCGGCTTCACCGGCTCGGGTCCGGAAGCCTCCGGCAGCGGGGGCAAGGTCGGGTCCACCGTCACCGGCGCATCGCTCTTCAACAGCGCAGCCGCTTCCCTTTCGCTGCCGACCGCCGGCGGTGAACCGCGCAGCGGCAGGCCGGCGGTCTCCTTCACGAACAGCATGGTCACCAGGCCGATCACCGCCGCGCCCATCAGGTAATAGGCCGGCACCAGCGGGTCGCCGGTACGCTCCACCAACCACGCGGTCACCAGCGGCGTGGTACCACCGAACAGCGACACCGACACATTGAAGGCGATCGACAGCGCGCTGTAGCGCACCGGGGTGTAGAACAACGCCGGCAGCGTGGACGGCATCGAGCTGGTGAAGCACACCAGCGCCAGCCCCAGCAGCATCAGGCCGAGGAAGATCAGCCCGTCATTGCCGCTGCCGACCAGCAGCAGGCACGGAATGGCCAGCACCAGCAGCGCGATGCACGCACCGATGATCATCGGGCGGCGGCCCAGCCGGTCACTGAACAACCCGCCCACGATGTTCAGCGGCATCATCACCAGCATCACGATGATGATCAGCAGCAGGCCCTTGCTCTCGGCATAGCCCATGGTGACGCTGAGGTAGCTGGGCATGTAGGTCAGCAGCATGTAATCGGTCACGTTGAACACCAGCACCAGGCCCATGCACACCAGCAGCTGGCGGCCATGCACCTGGAACAGCGCGCCCAGCCCCGGCCGCTCGTGCTCACGCTTCTCGGCTTCTTCGGCGAAGGCGCGGAATGCCGGGGTTTCCTCCAGCTTCATGCGCATGTACAGGCCGAGCAGGCCCAGCGGGCCGGCCACCAGGAACGGAATGCGCCAGCCCCAGTCCAGCATCTGCGCGCTGCTCAGCAGCATGTGCAGCGCGGTGACGGTACCGGCGCCGGCGATGTAGCCGCCCAGCGTGCCGAACTCCAGCCAGCTGCCCATCAGGCCGCGGTTGCGGTCGGTGGAATACTCGGCGATGAAGGTGGCCGCGCCGCCGTACTCGCCGCCGGTGGAGAAGCCCTGAAGAACGCGCGCCAGCAGCAACAGCACCGGCGCCCAGATGCCGATGCGCTCATAGGCGGGAATCAGGCCGATCGAAAAGGTACCCAGCGCCATCAGGATCATGGTGAATGCCAGCACCTTCTGGCGGCCGTAGCGATCACCCAGTGGGCCGAACACCAGGCCGCCCAGCGGCCGCACCAGGAACGCCACGGTGAAGGTGGCGAACGCAGCGATCACCTGCGCGGTGGGGTTGCTGGACGGGAAGAACACCTGTCCGATGGTGACGGCCAGATAGCCGTAGACACCGAAGTCGAACCACTCCATGGCATTGCCGAGTGCAGCGGCGCCGACGGCGCGCTTGAGCATGGGCTTGTCGACGACGGTGATCTCATCGACCTTCAGGTGGCGGCGGCGCTTGAACCAGCCGAAATGGGCATGTGCATCGGGGGTGTCCTGCATGGGGGCTCCCTTGTAGGCAGAAGAGGGGAAATGAGCGGTGAGGTAGGTCCCGGAAATCGGAAACGGCGATGCAGGCGCAGGTGGCGCAGGGGCATCGGGGGCAGAGGGAATGTGCGCACGCACGGCGCCACGCGCACGACAACGCACCGCCGTAACGGTGGACATGCGGAAACAGAGCGCCGCAGCCGCGCAATCAGCGGCCAGCGGTCACATCAGCGTGGGAATGCAGGCAGAGCGTCTGCGGGCGTCATCCGCCAGGATCCAGCGCGAGGCGGTGGAACGGCAGGGCGGGAGCCATCGTGGCAAGCGAAGCGCCGGTCGGCAGTGCTTCCCACGTAACAGGTGCGCCCGTCACGTAGTGGGTCGTGTCGATCATTCCTTCATCTTAACGGCAACGGCGTGAGCGTGCAGCGAAGCGGGCTGATCTGCACGCTCTGTTCCACGCTGCCTGTTCAGATGCCTCAGGCCGATTTGGCCATCAACCCGAACACGGTGCAGGCCATGGCCAGTGCGCCGGGAAGCGCCAGCCGGCGCGTGACCAGTGCCGCGCCGATCATCGTCAGTACGGAGAACATGATGGCCAATGCGAACAGCGGTTGGCCCAGCAGGAACTGATGGATGCAGCCGGCGATCGCCAGGCTGGTAGCAAAGCAGACGTGGAACAGTGAGCCAGCGTACACAGAGGTTCCTCGCGATGATGGAGGCCATAGCGGCAGGCATGCGGACAAATTTAGCGCTGATTGCAGATTGCGATGACGGGATCACATCCTGTGCGCGCGCTGGTGACATCGGCGTGCATAAGGTGGAGCGCACACCCACTTTTCGGATTGATGGAGGATGCAATGGCGCGGATGATTCCCGAAGGAACCCTGATCGTGGTTGCCGACGGTGGTTCGGCACGGGTGTTCACCAACGTGGGCAGCAACCACCAGTTGACCTTGAAGCAGGAAGGCGAACTGCGCCTGCAGGACATCAGCGAACAGGGTGTATCCGGGCAGGGGCCTGCGGGTGCAGTGCCGAAGGATATGTCGGTCTCGCAGCTCAATGAGGCCACGTTCGCCAAGCAGGTGGCGGAACAGCTCAATGAGGATGCGTTGAAGAACCGCTATGCACATCTGGTGTTGATCGCGGATCCGACCACGCTGGGTCGCATCCGCCCGCTGCTGCACAAGGAAACCCAGGCCCGCCTGCTGGGCGATATTGCCAAGGACCTGACCAACGCACCGCTGGCGGACATCCAGAAGGCGCTGGCGGCGTAGCGCGGATGCCTTTCATGCGCGATCACCTGTCGGCGGAGCCCGACCGCTCGGATGTGGAGGCGCAGGTCGGCTGGCAGCTCCTCGAGTTCGGTGCACCCTGGTGTGGCCATTGCCAGGCCGCGCAGCCCGCCTTGCAGGCCTTTGTCGAAGCGAACGATCTGCCGCACTGGAAGATCGAGGATGGCAAGGGAAGGCCATTGGGGCGAGCGTTCAAGGTAAAGCTGTGGCCGACGGTGGTGCTGCTGCACGATGGAGAAGAGGTTGCGCGGGTGGTAAGGCCGCTGGATCGTGCGGATCTGACGTCGTTGCAGACCGCGCTTCCCGATTGAAGATTGAACTGGGCATGGGAAGCCGGGCAGTCGCACTGCAGCATGCGGCGCGACAGGCCCGGTGCTAGGATCTGACTATCACCTGAATCGATCCAAATGCCGATGCCCACGCTGGACCGTCGTCTCCTGATCGCTGTCGCCGCTACGGCGATGTTCGCTTCCGGCCTGGCCACTGCGGCCCCGGCCCGAACCGCCGCCGACAAGGCCTATGCCTCGGTGGACCCCTTCATCGGCACCGGCGGGGAAGGCCACACCTACCCGGGCGCCACGCTGCCGTTCGGCATGGTCCAGCTCAGCCCGGACACGCGCATCCAGCCGCGCGAAAAGGCCTATGGCTGGGCAGCGGGCTATCGCTATGACGACAGCAGCATCGTCGGTTTCTCGCACACGCATTTTTCCGGCACGGGCCATTCGGACCTGGGCGACATCCTGCTGATGCCGTTCACCGGCAATCCCGGCCTGGAGCGGGGTGATCCGGAAAAGCCGCGCAGCGGTTATGCCTCGCGCTTCCGACACGCTGACGAGAAGGCCGAGCCGGGCTACTACGCGGTCACGTTGGACGATTACAAGGTGCGTGCCGAGCTGACCACCAGTACCCGCGTGGGTGTGCATCGCTACGCCTTCCCGAAGGGCACCGACGCCAAGGTGCTGCTGGACATGCGCACCAGCATGTACGACTACCCGGGCAAGGTGTTGTGGTCGCGGGTGCGGGTGCGTGCTGACGGCACGGTCACCGGCTTCCGCGAAACCCGCGGCTGGGCGCCGGGCCGCCAGCTGTACTTCGCGATGCGTTTCTCGCGCCCGCTGGCCGGGCATGAATTGCACAACACCGAGCAGGACATCGTCTACAAGGGCTTCCCGCCGCCGGGCGAGAAGGATCCGTCCCAGCGCGCACAGATCGAGGGCCGTCAGCTGGTCGGCACGTTCGCATTCGGCAAGCTGGATGCACCGCTGGTGGTGAAGGTGGCCATCTCGCCGGTCAGTGAAGCCGGTGCCATCGCCAACCTGGATGCGGAAGTGGCCGACTTCGATTTCGATCGCGTGCGTGCACAGGCGAAGCAGGAGTGGACGCAGGCACTGTCCGTGCTGGACATCGACGCGCCGGAACATGCTCGCCGCAGTGCCTATACCGCGCTGTACCACACGATGCTGGGGCCGACGCTGTTCATGGATGCCGATGGCCAGTATCGCGGTTCGGACAACGCGGTGCACAAGGCCGACGGCTTCACCAACTATTCGACGTTCTCGCTGTGGGACACCTACCGCGCGCTGCACCCGCTGCTGACGCTGGTGCAGCCCGAGAAGCGCAACAGCGACTTCATCAATTCCATGCTCGCCCACCACGAGCACAGCCCGTACGGCATGCTGCCGGTGTGGTCGTTCCATGGCCTGGAAGACTGGTGCATGATCGGCTACCACGCCGTGCCGGTGATCGCCGATGCCTACGTGAAGGGCATTCGTGGCTTCGATGCCGACAGGGCATTGAAGGCGATGGTCGAGACCGCCAACTACGGCCCCTATGACGGCATCGCGCAGTACCGCGAGCTGGGCTACGTGCCGATCGATGAAGAGGGCGAAGCGGCCAGCAAGACACTGGAGTACGCGTTCGATGACTGGACCATCGCACGCATGGCGCAGGCGATGGGCAAGGCCGATATCGCGGCGACCTTCGACAAGCGCGCCGGCAACTGGCGCAATGCGTTCGACAAGGACACCGGCTTCATGCGCGCGCGCAAGCGCGATGGCAGCTTCCGTACGCCGTTCGACCCCAGCGCCAGCGGCTACGGCACCGACTACACCGAGGGCAACGCCTGGCAGTACTCGTGGTACGTGCCGCAGGACGTCGCCGGGCTGGCCGCCGCGCACGGGGGCAGCGACAAGCTGCTCGCGCGCCTGGACGAGGTGTTCAATGCCAAGGTGGATCCATCGATCTTCGAGCACATGGAAGACATCACCGGCCTGATCGGCTGGTATGCGCACGGTAACGAGCCCAGCCATCACGTGGCCTACCTGTACTCGTACGCCGGCCAACCGTGGCGCACCCAGGCGCGGTTGAAGCAGATCATGGACACGCAGTATGCCGACCGCCCCGATGGCCTGGCCGGCAACGATGACGTCGGCCAGATGTCGGCGTGGTATGTGTTCACCGCGCTGGGCTTCTACCCGGTGGCGCCGGGCTCGGGCGAGTACATCCTGGGCCGTCCGTTCCTGCCCAAGACCGCGATGCGCCTGCCCAACGGCAAAACGTTCACCATCGTGGCCGAGGGGCTGGAAGACAAGCACACCTACGTCGGCAGCGTGCGTCTCAATGGCAAACCGCTGCAGCGCACCTTCCTGCGCCATGACGAGATCCTGGCCGGTGGCGAGCTGCGCTTCAGCATGCAGGCCGAGCCGAACAAGGCGTGGCCGGGGCAGGGCGCGCAGGCGCCCTATTCGATGAGCCGGTGATGCGCACGTTTCACGGCTGACCTGGAACCTGTAGAGCCGAGCCCATGCTCGGCTGCTTTTGGCACGGTGCCTGAGCCGAGCATGGGCTCGGCTCTACAAGGGCAATTCGACAAAGGTCAGCGAAACCGCAACCCCACCCGCGCACCACCAATCGGGGCGGTATCAATCATCAGGGTCGCGCCATGCCGCTGCGCGATCTCGGCCACGATCGCCAGTCCCAAGCCGCAGCCATTGCCTTCGCTGCTGGCCCGGTAGAAACGTTCCGTGACACGGCTGCGCTCGGCTTCGGCGATGCCGGCGCCGTCATCGTCAACCCATACCTGCACGCCGTCAGCGTCCTGCCGAACGCCGAGGGTGATCACACCGGGCGCGGCGCCGTAGCGCAGCGCGTTGTCCAGCAGGTTGCCCAGTGCCTCGCGCAACAGCTGTGGATCGCCCTGTACCTGCACGCCGTCGTCGGGTCCGTCGTAGCCCAGGTCCACGCCCGCTGCCAATGCGCGGTCGGCACAGCGCTCGACCACGCCCCGTGCCAGCGCGGCCAGGTCCAGCGGCTGCAGCGGCAGTGCGCTGCCATGCGGATCTTCCGAGCGGCTGAGCATCAGCAGCTGGTTGACCAGATGCTGCAAGCGCGCCAGCCCGGCCAGCGTGCCGGACAGCGCCAGCTGCTGCGCCTGCGGATCATGCTGGCGCAATGAACTTTCCAGCTCGATCTGCATGGCTGCCAGCGGCGTGCGCAGCTGGTGCGCGGCATTGCTGACAAAGCGCCGTTGCGCCGCCTGCATCGCATCCAAGCGCTGCAGCAGGGCGTTGTAGGCCTCCACCGCCGGCCACAGTTCGCGCGGCGCCTCCTGCGCCGGTTCCAGCGGCGCCAGCGGGTCGGGGCGTGGGCTGGCCAGCCGCCGCGCCACCTGGTTGGCGTGGCGCGCAGCCGCGCCGGTACCGGACCAGGCCAGCCACGCGGCCAGCGCCAGGATCGCGGCCTGGAACGGGATGCTGGTCAGCAGCAGCTTGCGCTCCAGCCGGTGGCGCTTTCGAAGCGTCTCGGCTACGCGCAGACGGATATCGTGGCCTGGCCCGGCGCTGACCACCACTTCCACCATGCGCACCGGCTGCCCGCGCAGGCGCGCGTCGTAGTAGACGGCATCGTCGCTGCCGGCAGCGATCACGGGGCGGGGCAGCGCTTCGGGCAGGTCGCCATACAGGCGCTCGCCCGCGGCGTCGACCACTTCGCCATGCACTTCGTCGGCGGTATCCCAGGTGAACATGCGTGACACCGCGGGCGTGATCTCGATCGAGGCACGCCCGTCCTGCACCTTCACCAGCTCGGACAACGACATCGCCGAGTCCAGCAGCCAGCGGTCATAGACCTGGCCGGCGTAGAAGCGGGCCAGCGCGAATGAACCGACTGCGCTGCACAGCAGCAGCACCAGCAAGGGCAGCCACAGGCGGCGCAGCAGCAGGCCCCGCAGGCTGTGCACGCGCTCAGTCACCCCCGGCCTCCAGCCGATACCCCAGGCCACGCAGCATGCGGATGCCGACGCCAGCGCGTGCCTGCTCCAGCTTGCGGCGCAGGCGGCTGACATGCACTTCGATCACCGACAGGTTGGCCTCGTGGTCCCAGCTGTACAGCGCGTCGAACAGGCGCTGCTTGGTGACGGTGCGGCCGGGATGCTGCATCAGTGCCTCGACCAGCGACAGCTCGCGCGCGGTCAGTTCGATGCGCTGGCCTTCCACCTGCACTTCATTGCGGATGCTGTCGAAGCACAACCGGCCCAGCCGCTTCTGCGCCGGTGCGTCGCTGCGGCGGCGTGACAGCGCACGCAGGCGCGCCTCCAGCTCACCCAGTGCAAATGGCTTGGCCAGGTAATCGTCGCCACCCCGGTCGAGGCCGAGGATGCGGTCCTCCACACCGTCGCGCGCGGTCAGGATCAGCACCGGCAGGGTGACGCCGTCATTGCGCAGGCGCGAGAGCAGGTCCAGGCCATCGACGTCGGGCAATGAAAGGTCCAGCACCATCACGTCATACGACGCGCTGGCCAGTGCCGCCGGCGCGTGCAGTCCACGCGAAAGGTGGTCGCACAGATGACCGGCACCCTGCAGGGCGCGGATCAGTCCATCGGCCAGTGCGGCGTCGTCTTCGATCAGCAGGATTCGCATTGCAAGCTTCGTGCAAGGTTGGGGCAAGTTTGGCGCAAGTGCGTCACCTTACCGTGACGCGCATGAATTTCTCCCCTCGTCTTGCGGCCGCGCTGGCCGCTCTCCTGTTCGCGCCCGTGGCTTCAGCGTTGTCGCTGGCGGAAGCGCAGCGTGCCATGGAAGCGCACAATCCGGACCTGCGCGCGGCGGCATTGGAGCTGCGCGGCGTGCAGGGCGATGCACAGACCGCCGCGTTGCGGCCAGCGGCCGAGCTGTCGATCGGCAGCAGCAAGATCAGCCCCGCGCATGGCATCGGCCCGGGGCGCTGGCAGGACAAGCGGATGGACAGCACGCTGGGCCTGGGGTTCACCTGGGAACGCGGCGGCAAGCGTGCGCTGCGCATCCGCCAGGCTGAGGCGTTGCTGCAGGTGGCCGGGCTGGAGATGCTCGACACGCGACGCCGCCAGCAGGTGGCGCTGCATGAAGCCTATTTCGGACTGAAGGGCGCACAGGAGCGGGTGCGGATCGCCGAGGCCAACCGGCAGAGCTCGGCCGAGCAGCTGGCCGCCGCTGAAAAGCAGGTCGCCAGCGGGGCGATGGCACCGGTGGATCGTGCGCGACTGGCGGTGGACGACCTCGCCGTGGCCGATGCGGCGCGCGAGGCAGCGCTGGACCTGCGCGATGCGCGGCATGCATTGGCCCTGCTGCTTGGCCGTGATGACAGCCATGAGCTCAGTGCCGATGATCCGTGGCCAGATCCAGGCAACATCGCCGATACGCGCGTGTTCGACCCGCAGCAGCGCGCCGACCTGCGTGCGGCGCGCTCGCGCCTGGCCGCTGCCGATACCGGCGTGGCACTGGCACGCAGCGAGCGCCATCGCGACATCCAGCTGGGCGTGGAAGCCGAACGTGAGCCGACTGACATCAGCGGCGTCACCTGGGGGGTATCGCTGACCATCCCGCTCGGCGGCCCGTCACGCGCACGCGGTGCGATCCAGCGTGCCGAGGCCGACCGTGACATTGCCGCGCTGGAACTGCAGGTGCTACAGCGCGAGGCGCGCGCCGAACTTGACCGGTTGCAGGCCAGCGCGCAGTCGGCCGCGCAGCGTCGCAGCGACTACGAGGGGCTGCAGTCCGACGCCGCACGCAAGGCGGTGCAGGGCATCGAACTGGCGTACCGGCGCGGCGCCGCCAGCCTGACCGATCTGCTGGATGCACGCCGCAGCTGGCGCGACTTCGAGGCCGCGCTGATCGAGGCGCGCGCCGACCATGCCATTGCCCTGGCGCGCTGGGAAGCCGCCACATCCGTTGCTGAAGGAGAGTCCCGATGAAGTCCACCGTCGCCCATCGCCTGAGGGCGCGCCACGCCGTGCTGCCGACCCTACTGGCGCTGGCCCTGCTGGGCGGCTGCGGCCGTGAGCCGGCGTCCTACACCGAGGATGCGCCGCAGATCAGTGCCGGCCAGATCCAGTTTCCTGCCGGCAGCCGCCAGCTGGACGTGCTGCGCAGCGAGGCGGTGACCGCCGGCGCCAGCGCCAGCCTGCAGCTGCCGGGCAGGGTGGTCTGGGACGAGACCCGTTCCAGTGCACTGCGCACGCCGTTGCCGGGGCAGGTGGCGCGCATCGAGGCGCAGCCGGGCCAGAAAGTGAAGGCCGGCCAAGTGATTGCCTGGATCACCTCGCCCGAGTTCGGCCAGGCCCAGGCCGACGGCGTGCGTGGCCGCGCCGAGCTGCAGCAGGCGCGCAAGGAGCTGGAGCGCACCCGCGAGCTGCATGCGGCGGGTGTGGCGTCGGGCCGCGAACTGGACGAGGCCGAGGCCAACTTCGCCGGCAGCCAGGCCGATCATGCGCGTGCAACCGCGTTCGCAAGGGCCTATGGCAACGGCCAGCGCGTCGACCAGCGCCTGCCGCTGCGCGCGCCGATCGATGGCGTGCTGGTGGAGCGCCGGATGAGTCCGGGCATGGCGGTCAGCCCCGACAGCGAACAGCCGTTGGCGGTGATTGGCGATCCGGACCGCCTGTGGTTGCAGCTGGACATTCCCGAGGCCTTGGCCGGACGCCTGAAGGCCGGCATGCACGTCAGCCTGAGCGCTGCCGACGGCCAGCCTTTGCAGGCCACGTTGCAGCACGTGGATGACTTCGTCGACAGCGAGCGCCGGGTGGTGCAGGCGCGTGCCGAGCTGGACAACCGTGCACGGGGTTTCAAAGCGGGCCAGTACGTGCGTGCGCAGGTTGCATTGCCGGCCGAGGGCGGTGTCTCGCTGCCGGATGCCGCGGTGCTGCTGATCGACGGCAAACAGGTGGTGTTCGTCGAAGAGGGCAAAGGTCGCTTCGTGCGTCACGCCGTCCATGCCGAGGAGCTGGGCGATGGCCGCCTGTGGGTGCGGGAAGGGCTGGCTGAGGGGGCCAAAGTGGTGGTCGAGGGCGGCCTGCTGCTGCAGCAGCTGGCGGACAGCGCGCCGGCAGCCGCCGGCACCGGCACAGGGCACGCCGCCCCATGATCGATCGCCTGATTGCCTATTGCCTGCGCCAGCCGCTGATGGTGATGTTGGCGCTGCTGCTGTTCATCGGTGCTGGCATTGCCACGTTCCGCGTGCTGCCGGTCGAAGCCTTCCCGGATGTATCCGATACCCAGGTCACGGTGGTATCGCTGCACCCGGGCCGTGCCGCCGAAGAGGTGGAGCGCGAGGTGACGATGCCGCTGGAAGTGGCGTTGTCCGGCATCCCGCATTCGGTACGGGTGTTCTCGCATACGCAGTTCGGCTTGTCGATGATCATCCTGACCTTCGATGACAAGGCTGATGACTACTTTGCTCGCCAGCAGGTGCTGGAGCGCCTGCAGGGCGTGGAGCTGCCGGAAGGGGTGACGCCGGAGCTGGAGGCGATGAGCTCGGCGGTGGGCGAGATCTACCGGTATGTGCTGAAAGGCCCGCACCTGACGCCGACCCAGCTGCGCACCGTGCAGGAATGGACGATGGAGCGCAGCCTGCGCACCGTGCCGGGCGTAGCCGATGTGATCAGTTTCGGCGGCTTCGCGCGTACGTTCCAGGTCAAGCCGGACCTGGACAAGCTGCGTGACCGCGGCATCAGCCTGGGTGAGTTCGCCGAGGCGCTGCAGAAGGGCAGCTCGAATGCGGGTGGCGGTTATGTCGAACGCGGCCAGCAACAGTTCCTGATCCGCGGCGTGGGCCTGATGCGTTCGCCGGCCGACATCGGCAACGTGGTGGTGGCCCAGCGCAGTGGCACGCCGATCCTGGTGCGCGACCTGGCCGGGATCGCCGACACCGGCCTGCCCCGGCAGGGCCTGGTCGGCCAGGACGACAACGACGATGCGGTGTTCGGCATGGTGCTGATGCGCAAGGGCGAGAACCCGTCCGACGTGCTCGATGCCCTGCATGCGCGCATCGCCGAGATCGAAGCGAACCAGCTTCCGGCCGGGGTCAGCATCGAGCCGTTCTACGACCGCTCGTGGCTGGTCTCGACCACGCTGAGAACCGTCTTCAGCAACCTGCTGGAAGGCGCGGTGCTGGTGTTCCTGGTGCTGTGGCTGTTCCTGTACAACGCCCGTGCCGCGCTGATCGTGGCGGCGATGATGCCGCTGGCGCTGCTGTCGACCTTCCTCGGCCTGCATCTGTGGGGCGTGCCGGCCAACCTGCTGTCGCTGGGCGCGATGGACTTCGGCATCATCATCGACGGCGCGGTGATCGTGACCGAGCACATCGTCTCGCGATTGTCGAAGCTGCCCCCTGCGGCAGACCGGAAGACACGGTTCTCGACCATTCTTTCGGCAGCGTCGGAAGTGGGCCGTCCGACGTTCTTCTCGATGCTGATCATCATCGCCGCGCATATCCCGATCTTCACCCTGCAGCGCCAGGAAGGCCGCATGTTCGCGCCGATGGCGTACTCGGTGACCTCGGCATTGATTGGTGCGTTGATCCTGGCGCTGACCGTGGTGCCGTTGTTCTGCTACGGGTGGCTGCGGCGCGATCGAATGCGCGACGGCAATCCGCTGATGGACCGCCTGACCGGCTGGTACCGGCCGGTCCTGGAGCGCGCACTGGCCCGCCCGCGCGCGGTGGTGCTGACCGCGGTGGTACTGCTGCTCGGCACGCTGGCACTGGGGACGCGGCTGGGTTCGGAGTTCCTGCCCGAGCTGGACGAAGGATCGATCTGGCTGACGGCCACGCTTGATCCGAGCACCAGCCTGGCCGAAGCGCAGCAGCAGTCGCGGCGCATCCGTGAGCTGGTCGGCACCTTCCCGCAGGTATCGACGGTAGTGGCCAAGCTGGGGCGCCCGGAAGATGGCTCCGACGCCAAGGGCGCCAACCAGATCGAGGCGCTGGTGGCACTGAAACCCGAGAAGGAATGGCCGAAGGGCGTGGACAAGCGGCAGCTGGTAAGCGATCTGCAGCGCATGCTGGAGCAGCGCATTCCGGGGCCGGAGTTCTCGATCTCGCAGCCGGTGCGCGACAACATCCTGGAGAGCATCTCGCAGATCAAGGGCCAGGTGGTGATCAAGGTCAGCGGGTCGGATCTGGACGTGCTGAACCGGCAGGCGCAGGCGATCCTGGGCCAGGTGCGTGGGGTGGAGGGCGTAGAGAGTGCCTTCATCGACCGCGACGGCTCATTGCCGCAGCTGCAGATCCAGATCGATCGCGACCGTGCTGCGCGCTATGGCCTGAACGTGCGCGACATCGACGAGGTGATCGAGACCGCACTGGGCGGGCGCCAGGTCGGCGAACTGTGGGAAGGTGACCGCAGGTTCCCGATCACGCTGCGCCTGGACGACGCCGACCGCGACCTGCAGCGGTTGCGCACCGTGCCCGTCGGAACCGGCGATGGCCACACCGTGACACTGTCCGACGTGGCCGACTTCCGCATGGCCAGCGGCGCGATCAACATCTCGCGCGAGAACGCGCAGCGGGTGAAGGCGGTGAGCATCTTCATCGCCGGGCGTGACATGGGCAGCGTGGTGGCTGACATGCGCAAGCGCGTGGAGGCCCGCGTGCAGCTGCCGGAAGGTTACCGGCTGGAGTGGTCGGGCGAGTTCGAGAACCAGCAGCGGGCGATGAAGCGGCTGGGCTGGGTGATTCCGCTGTCGGTGCTGATCATCTTCGTGCTGCTGTTCGACGCCTTCAAGGACATCAGCAGCGCGGCGCTGATCCTGGCCAACGTGCCGCTGGCGATGATCGGCGGCATCCTGGCCTTGTGGTTGACCGGCATCCCTCTGTCGGTGTCGGCGGCGATCGGGTTCATCGCGTTGTTCGGGCAGGCGGTACTGAACGGGGTGGTGATGCTCAGTCGCTTCGCCCAGCTGCGCGAGCAGGGCATGGACCTGCTGCAATCCGTGGTGCAGGGCTCGCTGCAGCGCCTGCGCACGGTGCTGATGACCGCGCTGCTGGCGATGTTCGGCCTGCTGCCGATGGCGACCTCGCATGCGATCGGCGCCGAGACCCAGAAGCCGCTGGCGGTGGTGGTGATCGGCGGCCTGCTGTCGGCGATGCTGCTGACCCTGCTGGTGTTGCCCACGCTGTACTACTGGGTACACCGGCGCCGCGAGGCCCGTAGCGCCTGACCCGACTGTAGAGCCGAGCCCACGCTCGGCTGCGTCTGGCCTTCGCGCGAAGAGCAGCCGAGCATGGGCTCGGCTCTACAAGGGTGTCGCGCCATGCGTGGATGCCATCTGTGCGATCTACACCATTCCGCCGTTGGCACGCAGGACCTGGCCGTTGATCCATCCGCCATCGGCACCGGCCAGGAACG
>NZ_LLXV01000020.1 GCF_001431665.1 Stenotrophomonas beteli
AGCCGAGCCAATGCTCGGCTCGATGGGCCCGACCGAATGCAGCCGAGCATGGGCTCGGCTCTACAGGGCGGCCCCGCCTCCCCCTGCCCTTATGCCGCCGCCGCGTCGCGGCTGTGGTCGAACTGGCCGTGGCGCAGGAAATGCGCGGTCTGCCGTGCGGCATCGGGCGACACCACCAGGCCACTGTGGCTGGTACGCACCACGCAATGGTCGGCCAGTCCTGGCAGGCGGGTCTCGGCCAGCGCCACGGTGCCATCGGAGGCATCGTCGATGGCGCCCAGCAGGCTGCCCAGTCCGTGCGGCACCGAGCCGGCGATCAGGCCGACCTCGGCCCTGCCCTGCCAGTCCGGCAGGCCATCGAGCAGCAGTTCGCTGCTGCGGCCCAATGCCAGGCCCCAGCCGTGCTCGGACAACGAGCGTGCGGTACCACTGCCGCGCAGCGGCGAGCCCAGGCAGACCACGCGCTGCACCGGCAGCTGCGGGTTGCGCCGCAATGCTTCCAGGGCCAGCAAGCCCCCCAGGCTGTGGCCGACCAGCGACAACGGCCCAGCATCGGCCAGCCGCTCCAGCAGCTGTGGCACGGCCACGTCAGGGCCACCGAAAACCGAGGAGTAACCGAACGCATGCACCTGGAAACCACGCGCGCGCAGGCGCCAGGCCAGTGGCCCGACCCAGGCACGGGCATTCCAGATGCCATGCAGCAGCAGTACGGGGGGAGTCATGCAAACAGCCTGGCGGTCAGCGGGGCAGGAACGTACGATGATTGAACACGCGCGCGCAGCAAGCGGCGGTGAACGTCAGGTCGCGCGCGGTGCGCGGCGCAGGATGAATTCGAGATCGTTGGTCTCGCCGACCGGGAACAGGTACTCGCCGGCCTTCTCGAAACCATAGCGTGCATAGAAGCGCTGCGCGCCGAAGTTCTCCGACCACACCCCCAGCCACAGCGTGCGCGGGCCTGCGTGCTCCAGCCAGGCCAGCGCGGTCTCCAGCAGCCGACTGCCCCAGCCGCAGCTCTGCTGGGTCTTTATCAGGTACAGGCGCTTGAGCTCGCCATCACCCGGTTTGACGTCCGGATGCGGCAGCCCGCAGGGGCCGGCGGCGGCATGGCCGACCGCCTCCCCATCCAGTTCCAGCAGCCACACCGCGTAGTCCGGGTGGGCCAGGATCGTGCGCTGGCGCTCGACCGTGTAGGCCTCGTCGAGGAAAGCCTGCAGGTCCTGCGGCGGGTACAGATGGCCGAAGGTTTCAGTGAACGTGCGCGCGGCCAGCGCCGACAGGGTCGGCGCGTCGTCCACGGTGGCGCGGCGGATCGAATACATGCAGGAAGTTGACGTCAGCGCGAAGCGCGGGTCAAGCCTTTTCCGGGGCTTGCGCGGCTTCGTCTTCCTCGTCCTCGTATTCCTCTTCGTCCTCGTCCTCTTCCTCTTCTTCGCCTTCCTCGTCCTCGTCGTACTCTTCCTCTTCGTCGTCCTCATAATCCTCGACGCCGAAGTCCTCACCGTCCCAACGGCCTTCGCCGTCGGCGACGAAGGTCAGGGCCATCGCCGCCGGGTTGGTACCGACGCGGACCAGCCAACCACCGAACACGCGTGCACGCTCGGTGACCAGGTTGGCCTCGGAGCCTTCATTGCCCAGCTTTTCCCACTCCAGCGAAAACGCAAACTCGGTCATTGCCTGGATCTCCTGATCAGTTGGTCTTGGGGCGAACCTGGATGTGCACTTCGGCCAGCTGCGCGTCGACGATCGGCGACGGCGCGTCGGTCATCAGATCCTGTGCACCGGTGGTCTTCGGGAACGGGATGACGTCGCGGATCGACTCGGTGCCGGCCATCAGCGCGGCGATGCGGTCGATGCCGAAGGCGATGCCACCGTGCGGCGGCGCGCCGTAGTTCAGCGCGTCGAGCAGGAAGCCGAACTTGGCGCGGGCCTCTTCGGCGCCGATGCCCAGCAGCTCGAACACCGCGCTCTGCATGTCCGGACGATGGATACGGATCGAACCGCCGCCGATCTCGTTACCGTTGAGCACCATGTCGTAGCCGCGCGAGACGGCGGTGCGGGCGTTGGCGCGCAGGTCGGCGATGTCGTCCACGGCCGGTGCGGTGAAGGGGTGATGCAGGGCGACGTAGCGCTGTTCTTCCTCGTCCCACTCGAACATCGGGAAGTCGGTGACCCACAGCGGCGCCCAGCCATCGGCGACCAGGCCGAAGTCCTTGCCGGCCTTCAGGCGCAGCGCGCCCATGAAGTCGGAGACCTTGTTGTAGCCACCCGCGCCAAAGAACACGATGTCGCCGTTGCCGGCGCCGACATGGGCGACCAGCGCGGCGAACCGCTCTTCGCTGAAGAACTTCTGGATCGGCGAACTGACTTCGCCGTTGTCGGCGATCTTGATGTAGGCCAGGCCCTTGGCGCCGTACTTGGCGGCATGCGCGGCGTACTCGTCGATCTGCTTGCGGCTCAGCGACGCGCCGCCGGGGATGCGCAGCGCGGCGACGCGGCCTTCGGCATCGTTGGCCGGGCCGGTGAACACAGCGAACTCGCTGTCCTTGACCAGCTCGGCCACGTCCACCAGTTCCAGCGCGATGCGCAGGTCCGGCTTGTCCGAACCGTAACGACGCATCGCCTCGGCCCAGGTCATGCGCGGGAAGCTGGCGGTCAGCTCGACGTCGACCACTTCCTTGAAGATGGCGCGGATCATGTCCTCAACGAAATCCTGCACGTCGCGCTCGCGCACGAAGGCGAACTCCATGTCCAGCTGGGTGAATTCCAGCTGGCGGTCGGCGCGCAGCGCTTCGTCGCGGAAGCAGCGCGCGATCTGGTAGTAGCGGTCGAAGCCGGCCACCATCAGGATCTGCTTGAACAGCTGCGGGCTCTGCGGCAGGGCGTAGAACTCGCCCGGGTGCATGCGCGCCGGCACCAGGAAGTCGCGCGCGCCTTCCGGGGTGGCCTTGGTCAGGATCGGGGTTTCGATGTCCTGGAAGCCGCGCGCGTCCAGGTGGCGGCGCAGGGCCTGCACCAGCTTGATGCGGGTGCGCTGCATGCGCTGCATTTCCGGGCGGCGCAGGTCCAGGTATCGGTACTTCAGGCGGGTGTCTTCGCCCGGGTTCTCGTGGGCGTGGAACGGCAGCGGCGCGGCCTTGTTCAGCACGGTGATGGCGGTGGCGATCACTTCCACCTTGCCGGTGGCGATCTTGTCATTCACCGCGTGGCGCGCGCGCACGACGCCTTCCACCTGCAGCACGTCCTCATAACCCAGCGAGGCGGCCACGGCGAACACCTCGGCGTTGTCCACCTCCACCGTCACCTGCACGATGCCTTCATGATCGCGAAGATCGATGAAGCACACGCCGCCCTGGTTACGGGCCACGTCGGTCCAGCCGGCGAGGGTGACAGTCTGGCCAATCAGGGTCTCGTCGACCAGGCCGCAGAAGTGGGTACGCATGGGGGGAAAGCTCCGCTGGAGAACGCCGGCACCGAAGGGGACCGGAAAGCCCCGTATTCTGCGGCCGAGGCCCCGGCCGGGGCAAATGTGCTCAGTCACACCGGCTTTATCCGTCTGGTCCTTATAGTCGCGCACCACCTACCGTATGGGGTTTTGCCATGAACATGCCGTCCCTGGCCAGCCTGGCCGTGACCCTCAGCCTGGGCTGCCTTGCCAGCGCCGCTCTGCCCGCGCCCGCCGCACACGCGCAGAACGGCGTGGTCCGCTGCGAAAGCCAGAGCAACCGCGAACGGGTCTGCACCACCGGCTGGCGCAATGCGCAGCTGGTCCGCCAGCTGTCCGGCTCGGCCTGCGAGGAAGGCCGCACCTGGGGCAGCCGCAACGGCAGCATCTGGGTCACCAACGGCTGCCGGGCCGAGTTCGTCGAGGCCCGTGGCGGCTGGGGCGGTGGCAACGGCGGCGGCTGGGGCGGCAACAACGGCGGTTCGGGCCAGACGATCCGCTGCGAGAGCCAGAACAACCGCGAGCGCAGCTGCCCGGTCGGGTGGCGCAATGCGCGCCTGGTGCGCCAGCTGTCCGGCAGCCCCTGCGACGAGGGCCGCACCTGGGGCGTGCGCAACGGTGCGGTATGGGTCAGCAATGGTTGCCGCGCCGAGTTCACCGAAGCCCGCGGCTGGGGCGGCGGCGGTGGCGGCTGGGGCGGTGGCAACAGCAATTACTCGATCACCTGCAGCAGCAACAACAACCGCACGCAGAACTGCGACTGGGATGAGCGCCAGGGCCGCCCGGTGCTACAGCAGCAGCTGTCCGGCAGCGCCTGCCAGGAAGGCCGCAGCTGGGGCTATTCACGCGGCCAGGTGTGGGTCAGCAATGGCTGCCGGGCACGCTTCGGCACGCGATGAGTGCAGGGTCGGGGTCAGAGCCCTCCGCAGGAGGGATCCGACCCCGGGATCACGGCGCGGGTGCTGTGTCGTCGCCCCATGGCGGGGGTGGTAGGTCGACCGGCTTGGCCAGGTCGAACTGCACGCGGAAACGGCGGCCGTCCGGACGCGTCAGCTCGTAGACGAAGCTCTGGTCCGGATCGATCTCCATCGCCCAGGTGTTGTGGGTGGAGGCCAGCATGTCGGCCCTGCGGAACATCGCCACCGAATCGGCATCGGCCGGGAACTGCTGGCGCCCGGCGGTTCCCGGGGGGGTGCTGTCGCCGCCATACAGGGTGATCGCGTCGGCGCTGCCATCCTGGTGGCGATGGTCGTGCTTCAGCCGCAGGCCGGTCGGGGTGCGGGTCAGCACCCAGGTACGCGAGTGGTCATCGCCCACATGGAACGGGATGCGCAGCTCGTGGGCAGGGTCTGCGCAGCCGCGCACATGCATGACCAGCCGCTGGCCGGCGAAGGGATCCTTGCCGGTCGGCGCGGGCGTGTCCTGCACCACCTTGCCTTCATAGGCCTGCCCGCAGTGCGCGGCGATGGCGGCCATGAAGGCATCGGCCGGTGCGGTCGCCAGATCATGGGCGACCGTATCGGAGCGCTGCGAACACGCAGCAAGGGTGAGCAGGAGGGCGGAAGCGGTGACAACGGCAGGCAGTTTCATGCCCCAACCCTAACGGCCATGGCCGACGGGCGCAAACCGCACGCGGCAACCGCTCAGCGTTCGGCGATGTGCGGTTCCGGCAGCGTTTCGGTGGCCGCCACCGGGGCAGCAGCGCCCTCGCCCGTCGGTTCCTGCTCCACCGGATCGACATCGAACGGGGTACGGAACACCAGCGACGGCAGCAGCGTGGTCAGCGCGGCATACAGCAGCAGCGCGCCGAACAGTACCGCCGGGATCTGGAAGCGCTCGCGCATGATCGCCGCCAGCACCAGGGTGAAGATCAGCGTTGGCGCCAGTGCCAGCGACACCCGCAGGCTGCTGCGGAAGCTTTCGCCGAACATCACCCGGCGCTGCAGCCAGACCACGCCGATGCGCAGCGGCAGCACCACCAGCGTGATCACGATGCCCAGCCCCAGCGCCTCGAAGCTGAGTGCTTCGCTGGGCACCTTGGTGCCGGCATTGAAGAAATAGAAGGGTACGAAGAACGAGGCGAACAGGCGCAGCGCGTGCAGGTTCTCGTGCGAGGCCAGCAGCGGCATGCGCTGGTGCAGCAGGCGCGCGACCAGCCCGGCGATGAACGCACCCACCAGGTAATACACGCCCAGCAGGTAGGTGATGTAGGCCGCCACCATGCCCACCATCACCAGCAGCGAGAACTCCGAACCGGGCGCGTGCGGCGCCACCCAGCGGCCCAAGGCGATGAACAGCAGCGGCAGGCCGATCATCATCGCCAGCAGGGCCAGGCTGGACAACGCCATGTGGCCCGGATCGCCGGCCTGCAGCACGATGAACAACGCCGCCAGCGCCAGCAGTTCGCCGGCGATGGCCTTGCTGGTGACCCAGAACCGCTCGTCCTCGCTCAGGCCCAGCCGCGACAGCGAATCCATGATGAAACCGGTGGAGGGAGTCAGCAGCGCCAGGGCCAGCAGGCCGGCCGCCTGCCAGGGCAGCCCCGCATAGCGCCAGGCCAGCCAGCCCACACCGAACAGGGTGCCGGTGCGGATCACCAGATGCGCCAGCAGCGGCCACATGCCCCGGCGCAGCGCCTGCAGGTCCACTTCCAGGCCGGCAAACAGGAACAGCGAGGAAATGCCCAGGGTGGCCAGCAGCCCGATCACCGCGTCATGTGCCTGATCACCCAGCCAGAGCATGCCGATGATGCCGAACAACAGGCAGGTCAACGGCGCAGGCAGGCTGAAACGCTGCAATGCGCGTGGGATCACCAGCAGCGCGAAGATCAGCAGCAGGTAGATCAGTTCATGGCTCATGGGGGGTCTTCCGTGGGGTTGGAACGCGCGCAGGATGCGCGTCCATGACCGATCCGGCAAGCCGCCAACGAATGGCTCCCGGTTACCTCAACCGATCAGCCGATCAGCGATCCGCCCCACCTGGGCCAGTACGGCGGCCTGCTGCTCGTAGCTGATCTGCCCGGCGCGCAGATACGCGGTCAGTACCCAGGGCGCCCCGCCGGCACGCGGCCAAAGCACGGCGATGTCGTTGCGCGCGTCTTCGCCATTGCTGCCGGTCTTGTCACCCACCCGCCAGCGCTTTCCCAGGCCCGCGCGCAGGCATGCATCGCCGGTTTCATTGTCGATCAGCCAGTCGGCCAGCTGCTGCCGCGATGCCGGTTGCAGCACCGGCCCCAACACCACGCGCTGCAGCGAGCCGGCCATCGCCGCCGGCGTGGTGGTGTCGCGCGGGTCGCCTTCGGCGAAGCGGTTCATTTCCGGCTCCAGGCGGTCACTGCGGCTTACCGCATCGCCGCTGGCGCGCAGGAAGGCGGTGACCGCCGGCGGGCCGCCGACCACGCCGAACAGCAGATTGGCCGCGGTGTTGTCGCTGGTGATGATCGTGGCCCGGCACAGATCGCGCACGGTCATGTCCTTGCCGGCGTGGCGTCGGGTGACCGGTGCGTGCGAGAGCAGGTCGGCCTCGCGTACCGGCACGCGCCGGTCGAGCAGCGCGGGCGCGCGCTCGGCCTGGCTGAGCACGGTGGCGGCCAGCACGCTCTTGAAGGTGCTGCACATGGGGAAACGCTCGTCCTGGCGATGGCCGGCACGGCGGCCGCTGGCGGTATCGAGCAGGGTCACGCCAAGACGGCCGGCGCAGGCCTTTTCCAACGCGGCGAAATCAGTGGCGGCGGCGATCGCAGCGTCGGTGGCGGTGGAGGCGGTGGGCTTGCCTGCCGCGCGTGCCAGCAACGGCAGCGCAAGCGAGGAAGCAACGGCGGCACCACTGAACTGCAGGAATCGGCGACGAGCGAGCATAGGGATTCTCCTGGGGACCGATCGATTATTGGCATCGCCCCGGGGAGGCGACCAGCGCAAAAAATCAGCCTCAGACATTAGCTGATCTCATGCCTGACGCATTCAACCCCTTAATTTCCCGGAATCACCCGTTGGCACGCTAGGATCAGCCATCACCCCAGCTCACGACTGCACCATGCTGCACCCCACCCTGCCGTTGAACGCCCTGCGCGCCTTCGAGGCCGCCGCGCGCCACCAGAATTTCACCCGCGCCGCGCTGGAGCTGTGCGTCAGCCAAGCCGCGCTGAGCCACCAGATCCGCGGCCTGGAGGACCGGCTCGGCATCCGCCTGTTCCATCGCCTGCCGCGCGGTGTGGCCCTGACCGATGAAGGCGCCGCCCTGTATCCGGTGCTCAGCGAATCGTTCGAGCGTATTTCGGCCAGCATCGCGCGCTACACCGGCGGCCCGGCACGCGAAGTGCTGACCCTGGGCGTGGTCGGCACCTTCGCCACCGGCTGGCTGCTGCCACGGTTGGCTGCGTTCGAAGCCGCGCACCCGGATATCGAGCTGCGCCTGCAGACCCACAACAACCGCATCGACCTGGCCGGCGAAGGGCTGGACCTGGCGATCCGCTTCGGCGATGGCGACTGGCAGGGCCAGGACTGCGCGGCCATCCTGGACGCACCGTTCGCGCCGCTGTGTGCGCCGGCGCTGGCGCGACGGCTGAAGCAGCCACGCGATCTGGGTGCGCTGCCGTTGCTGCGTTCCTACCGCAGCGATGAATGGCCGCGCTGGCTGCAGGCGGCAGGCGTCAGCGGCGTGGAGGCACGCGGACCGGTGTTCGATTCGTCGTTGACGGTGGCGATGGCCGCGATCGGCGGCGCTGGCGTCGCGTTGCTGCCGCTGCGCATGTTCGAGCAGGAACTGGCCGAGGGCCGCCTGCTGCAGCCGTTCGCCATCACGCTGGATCTGGGCCGCTACTGGTTGACGCGGCTGCGCTCGCGCGCCGAGCGCGAGCCGGCCAGGCGTTTCCGCGAATGGCTGCAGGCGCAGGGATGAAAAAGGGGACGGAGGGGATCAAGTCGTTTGGGGCACAAACGACTTGATCCCCTCCGTCCCCTTTTTTTTGCGTGATCAGGACTCCAGCAGCTCCATCCACGCGGCTTCGGCTTTTTCCAGCTGCGCGGTGGCGGTTTCGCGGTCACGGCCGAGCACGGCCATGCGGGTGGCATCGGCGTAGTTGGCCGGATCGGCCAGCTGGCGGTCGAGCTCGGCCAGCGCGCTCTCCAGTTCGGCCACCTTCGCTTCGGCGGCGGCCAGCTTGTGCGGGTTCACCGGCTTCTTCTGCACCACCTGCGCCACCGGCGCGGTCTTGACCACCACCGGCTCTTCCACCTGCTCCATGCGCGCCTTGGTGCCCTGCGCCTGCGGGCGGGTGCGCAGCCACGCGGCGTACGCGTCCAGGTCACCGTCGAACGGTTCGACCACGCCATCGGCCACGCGCCAGTAGGTATCGCAGACCAGGCCGATCAGGTGGCGGTCATGCGAAACCATCACGATCGCGCCTTCAAAGGTGGCCAGCGCTTCGGCCAGGGCTTCGCGCATTTCCAGGTCAAGGTGGTTGGTCGGTTCGTCCAGCAGCAGCACGTTCGGCTGCTGCCAGGCGATCAGCGCCAGCGCCAGGCGTGCGCGCTCGCCACCGGAGAAGCCATCGACCGGCTCGAATGCACGATCGCCCGGGAAGTTCCACTTGCCGAGGAAATCGCGGAACGACTGGTTCGGTGCGTCCGGGGCGATCTCGCGGAAGTGTTCCATCGGCGACTGGCCTTCGTGCAGCGACTCCACCGTGTGCTGGGCGAAGTAGCCGATCTTCAGGTCCGGGTGCGCCATGCGCTCGCCGACGATCGGCGCCAGTTCGCCCACCAGGGTCTTCACCAGCGTGGTCTTACCGGCACCGTTCGGGCCGAGCAGGCCGATGCGCTGGCCCGCTTCCAGGCCGAAGCCGACGTTGTGCAGGATCACCGCATCCTTGCCGTAGCCGGCCTCGACGTGGTTGAGGCGGATCAGCGAGAACGGCAGCTTGGCCGGCGGCGCGAACTCGATGCGGAACTCGCGTTCGGCGCGCACCGCTTCGGTGCCGGCCAGCTTGGCCAGGCGCTTCATGCGGCTCTGCGCCTGCGCGGCCTTGCTGGCCTGCGCCTTGAAGCGGTCGATGAAGCTCTGCAGGTGGGCGCGCTCGGCCTGTTCCTTCTCGTGCGCGATCTGCTGCTGGCGCAGCTGCTCGGCGCGCTGGCGCTCGAAATCGGTGTAGCCGCCCGGGTAGAGCTTGGCGCCGCCGCCGTGCAGGTGCAGGGTGTGGGTGGCGACGTTGTCGAGGAACTCGCGGTCATGCGAGATCAGCAGCAGGGTGCCCGGGTACTTCAGCAGCCACTGTTCCAGCCAGTACACCGCGTCCAGGTCCAGGTGGTTGGTCGGTTCGTCCAGCAGCAGCAGGTCGCTGGGCATCATCAGCGCACGGGCCAGGTTCAGGCGCACGCGCCAGCCACCGGAGAACGAGGACACCGCACGGTGATGCGTCTCGGCCGGGAAGCCGAGGCCGTGCAGCAGCTTGCCGGCGCGCGCTTCGGCGTCGTAGGCATTGAGCTCGGCCATCTTGGTGTGCGCTTCGGCCACCGCCTCCCAGTCCTCGCGGGCGGTCGCGTCGGCCTCGGCGGCCAGCACCGCGGCCACCTCGATGTCACCGCCCAGCACGAAGCTCAGCGCCGGGTCCGGCAGTGACGGCGTTTCCTGGGCGACGCTGGCGATACGGACCTTGCCGGGCAGGTCGACGTCACCCTTGTCGGCCTCCAGTTCGCCCTTCACCGCCGCGAACAGGCTGGACTTGCCAGCACCGTTGCGGCCGACCACACCCACCCGGTAGCCGGCGTGCAGGGTCAGGTCGACATTGGACAACAGCAGCCGCTCGCCGCGGCGCAAGGCGAAATTACGAAGGGAGATCATCGGGGGTGGGGTCCATATAACCGGATGGAATGTGCTGGTAAGCACTGTTCCTGCGACGCAATTCTAGCGTTAACGAATACTTGACGCGCCCCGGGATGCGCGGCGGCCGACGTTCCTCTCTCCCACGTCCTCACCGCGCGCGTCCCGGGCCCCCTCCCCCGGTCAGTGCCGGTCACGGCTAAATGGTTGCTGCTGCAACGTTTTTTCCGATGACCGGCATTTGACAGGCACTGAATATCCCGTTAATTCCTGTATTGCGCACCGCAACAACCGCCGTCCGCCTCACCCCCGTGATGTCGATTCCGGTGCCCCCCCCGCCAACCGGAGCCCCATCCCGATGACCCGCAAGACCAGCCTGATCGCCGCCGCCGTCGCTGTCGCACTCGGTGGCTCTTCGTTCGTTGCCGCTGCCCAGCAGGCCGGCACCGCTGCCAATACCCTGGATACGGTGATCGTCACCGGCACCCGCGTGGCCGACCGCACGGTCGCCGAATCGCAGTCGCCGATCGACATCATCACCCCCGAAGTGCTGCAGTCGACCGGTACCAGCGAACTGGCCACCGCGCTGTCGCGCGCCCTGCCCTCGCTGAACTTTCCGCGCCCGGCCCTGACCGACGGCACCAGTGGCGTGCGCCCGGCGCAGCTGCGCGGCCTGTCGCCGGACCAGGTGCTGGTGCTGGTCAACGGCAAGCGCCGCCACACTTCGGCGATGATCAACGTCAACGGCAGCATCGGCCGTGGTTCCTCGGCGGTGGACATCAACGCGATCCCGATCGCCGCCATCGAGCGGGTGGAAGTGCTGCGCGACGGCGCCTCGGCGCAGTACGGCTCGGACGCCATCGCCGGCGTCATCAACATCGTGCTCAAGGGCAGCGGCAGCGGCGGCAGCCTGGCAGTGGACTACGGCCAGTACTCGGCCGGCGACGGCAACAAGTACCAGCTCTCCGGCGATACCGGCGTCGAGTTCGGCAACGGCCGTGGCCGCGTGCACGTGGCCGGCCAGATCAGCCAGCAGGACGAAAGCAACCGCGCCGGCCCATACCGCGGCACCACGCCGAACACCGGCAACTTCCCCAGCATCGGCCAGAAGACCTTCATCGTCGGCGACCCGCGCGTGGATGCCACCGCGGCCTCGGCCAACGCCAGCTTCGACTTCAGCGACCACGTGACCGGCTACGCCAGCGCGCTGCTCAGCAACCGCGACATCACCTCGTTCGCCTTCTACCGTTCGCGCAACCACAGCGGGCAGAGCGCGCTGCTGGCACAGACCTACCCGGACGGCTACGTGCCGGAAATCAACCAGTATTCCAAGGACCGCTCGCTGCTGGCCGGGGTCAAGGGCAACACCGACAACGGCTGGACCTGGGACCTGAGCCTGAACCACGGCGAGAACACCCTGGACTTCCACACCCGCAACAGCATCAACTACAGCCTGGGCGCGACCAGCCCGCGCTCGTTCTACGACGGCACGCTGAAGTACCAGCAGGACATCTTCAATGCTGACCTGACCAAGTCGCTGGACTGGGGCCTGGCTTATCCGGTCACGCTGTCCTTCGGTGGCGAGTACCGCAAGGAGAAGTGGGACCAGAACCCCGGCGAACTGAACTCGTATACCGGCAGTGGCGCGCAGGGCTTCGGCGGTTTCACCCCCACCAATGAGGTGCACGCCGACCGCCACAACTACGCGGTCTACGCCGGCCTGGAAGCGGACCTGACCGAGAAGTTCTCGGCCGGCATCACCGGCCGCTACGAAGACTACTCGGACTTCGGCGACCGCTTCTCCGGCAAGCTGTCGGCGCGCTACGCGTTCACCGACAAGGTCGCGCTGCGGGCAACCGCCTCCAGCGGCTTCCGTGCACCGTCGCTGGCGCAGCAGGGCTACCAGGCGGTGACCAGCCAGTTCCTCAATGGCGTGTTCGTCGAGCGTGGCACCTTCCCGACCACCAGCCAGGCCGCGCAGGCGCTGGGCGCCTCGCCGCTGAAGGCCGAGACCTCCACCTCCTACAGCCTGGGCCTGGTGCTGCAGCCGGTCGACCGCCTGTACATCACCGTCGATGCGTACCAGATCGACATTGATGACCGCATCGCGCTGTCGTCCAGCATCACCACCAATGCCGCCACCAGCGCGCTGCTGGGCACCCTGGGCCTGCCACAGGTGACCGCGTTCTCGTACTTCACCAACGGCCTGGATACGCGCACCCGTGGTGTGGACTTCGTCTCCAGCTACACCGTGCCGTTCAGCGCCAGCAGCCTGGAGCTGACCGCAGCGTACAGCTACAACGACACCGAAGTACGCCGCGTCGGCGGCACCCCGGCGGTGTTCGGCACCCTGGGCCTGACCCAGTCGCTGATCGGCCGCGATGAGATCGGCCGCATCGAGGACAGCTACCCGCGCGACAAGGCGATCCTGAGCGGCACCTGGCGTTCGGACCACTGGGAACTGGGCCTGGCCGCAACCCGCTACGGCAAGTTCACCGTGCGCAACTCGGCCACCGCGCTGCGTGACCAGACCTACGGCGACGCCTGGGTGGTGGATGCCTCGGCCAGCTACAAGCCGAGCAGCAACTGGACCCTGACCGTGGGCGCCGACAACCTGCTGGACAAGTATCCGGACCGCACCGAAGACCTGCAGAACTCCACCTTCGGCATGCTGCCGTACAGCAACTACTCGCCGTTCGGCTTCAATGGCGCGTATGTGTACGGGCGGGTCAAGTACACCTGGTAAGCGGTAGTGCCGGCCGCTGGCCGGCATACCCGGTGGGGTCAGAGCCCTTTTCCTGCTGGAAAAGGGCTCTGACCCCATTCGCATTTAAGGTTTGCCGTATCTGGCCTCATCGGTGAAAATCGGGATACCCCCGATTTCCTGCGAGTGCCGATGCACCATGACACCGACCTGATCAACATCGTGGCCGTTGGCCTGGGGCTCGCCTTCATCTTCGGCGCGCTGGCCAACAAGCTTCGTTTGTCTCCCCTGGTCGGTTACCTGGTTGCTGGCATCTGCGTAGGCCCGTTCACCCCCGGCTTCGTCGCCGACCAGGCGCTGGCCAACCAGCTGGCCGAACTGGGCGTGATGCTGCTGATGTTCGGCGTCGGCCTGCACTTCTCGCTGAAGGACCTGATGGCGGTCAAGGCGATCGCCATTCCCGGCGCCATCGGCCAGATCGCGGTGGCCACCCTGCTCGGCTGGGGCGTGGCCTCGCTGATGGGCTGGCCGGCCATCCATGGCGTCATCTTCGGTTTCTCGCTGGCCACCGCCAGTACCGTGGTGCTGCTGCGGGCGATGGAGGAACGCCGCCTGCTGGAGACGATGCGCGGCAAGATCGCGGTCGGCTGGCTGATCGTGGAAGACCTGGCCTGCGTGCTGGCACTGGTGATGATGCCGGTGATGGCCGGCGTGTTCGGCCCCGATGCGGCCAAGGAGTCGCACTCGCTGGGCAGCGTGCTGGCCGACATCGGCTGGACCTTCGTGCAGCTGGGCCTGTTCGTGGCGGTGATGCTGGTGGTCGGGCGCCGGGTCATTCCATGGATCCTGGAGCGCATCGCCGGTACTGGTTCGCGCGAGCTGTTCACCCTGTCCGTGCTGGCGATCGCGCTGGGCGTGGCATTCGGTTCGGCCATGTTGTTCGGCGTCTCGTTCGCGCTGGGCGCGTTCTTCGCCGGCATGCTGCTCAACGAATCGGAACTGAGCCACAAGGCCGCGCATGATTCGCTGCCGCTGCGCGATGCCTTCGCGGTGCTGTTCTTCGTCTCGGTCGGCATGTTGTTCGACCCCAACATCCTCGTGCAGCACCCGTGGCAGGTGCTGGCGACGGTCGCCATCATCATGTTCGGCAAGTCGGCCGCCGCGTTCTTCATCGTGCGGGCCTTCGGCCATCCCACCAGCACCGCGTTGACCATCTCGGCCAGCCTGGCGCAGATCGGCGAGTTCGCCTTCATCATCGCCGGCCTCGGCGTGGCGCTGCAGATCCTGCCGAAGGAAGGCCAGTCGCTGGTGCTGGCCGGTGCGCTGGTGTCGATCATGCTCAACCCGCTGGTGTTCGGCCTGCTCGACCGTTGGCAGGCCAAGCAGGAGCAGTCCCCGCAGGCAGCCGAGCCGCCTGAAGCCATCGGCCCGTCGCGCGATCTGCATGACCACGCCATCGTGATCGGCTATGGCCGGGTCGGCAGCGAACTGGCGCAGGTGCTGCGCGACCGTGGCGTGCCGGTGCTGGTGATCGATGACAACAAGGAACACGTCGAGGAAGCGCACGCCAAGGGCCTGGCGGCGATCCGCGGCAGTGCGGCGGCCGACCGGGTGCTGGCCGAGGCGCATCCGGAGCGGGCGAAGATCGCGGTGCTGGCGATCCCGCAGCCGCTGGAAGCCGGTGAAGCGCTGGCCAAGCTGCGTGCGATCAACCCGGACCTGACCCTGCTGGCACGTGCGCACAGCGATGCCGAGGTGAAGCATCTGCTGGAGCATGGTGCCGATGGCACGGTGATGGCCGAGCGTGAGCTGGCCTATTCGCTGGCGGAGATGGTGATGTCCACGCCGCCGTACCGGAGCCTGGGGCAGCACAGCATCCCAGTGGTGTGAAGGGTCTGCGGCAGGGCTTGCAGCCCTGCACCGGCTGAATCAACAGCAACGGCAACGGCAAAAGCGGGCATTCCGTGGG
>NZ_LLXV01000021.1 GCF_001431665.1 Stenotrophomonas beteli
GCTCGGCCCATCGATTCCGTGCCCCACCCGCCACTGGCCCCCGCGCAGGAGTCGAACCGAGGGCCGGCCGAGGCTGTTTCACCCTCCCGTCCTGGGAACTTGGAAGAGGCCAAGGCTGCGGTGAGCATGCGCCTCGCCATCGAGTCCGCCGCGCGGGTGCTGACGGCCGTGGGCTCCCCAAACCCTTCGACCCCTTACCCCCACCAACCCGACGTGGAAGACATTGAGCGCGCGCGCCCGGGCAACCTCGCTGCGGCGAAGCGTGCCGTGACCCAGCGCTTGGCCGTGAGTTCGCAAGGTGAGCTGGCCGAGCCCCTGGCCCAGCCCGCCACGAACGCAGGAGTTACCCCGGGTGCCCCTTTGACGGGCACCGGTGATGGGCGAGCACACCCGCCACCGAACATGAGGGCGCCAGAGCGCTCTGCGCCTCCCTTGACGATCAATGGACTCAACGACGCAAGTGCAATGACGACGCCGCCCCCACTTCCATCGCGTGCTTCGCCTGCCTCCCTGCCCGACGAGCTCCGGCAGGTGGCCATGGACTCCGAAGCGCCGGCCAAGCAATACGCGGTGCCCCGCCCTCCCGAGGGCTGGGACAAAACCCGCTGGCTTGGCCCCCACGATGAGATCGAGATCGCGGGCATCGTCATCCGGGGTGGTCTGTTCTACACAGGCCCGCGGCTGGCCACACCTGGCACGCGCGAGCAAGAGCCCAGCTTGGTCAACGGCGTTCTTGGTGTCGGTCGATACGGGGACTACCGATCCACGACGCGCTACTGGGGTGGTTACGCAGACTTTGAACCGGCGGAACGGCACGCCTACTTGAAGTGGCTTGCTTCGGACCGCACCGATCCCGGCTGCGCGATCCAATACGTCCGATTGTTCATGTTTGGGCTGGAGCGTCGCGTCTTGCTGGACTCGGTGAGCGATCCGGCTTCCAAACAAGACTGGCCCGCTATTGAGGCAATGCTTCGCCGCTTGTCCTCTGCCTATGCTGCCGTGCATCCGCACATCCACGGGCATGTCAACAGCCTGCTCGACTGGATGGCTTTGTCGGAGGCAGGCGACCAGATCTACAACGCCCCGCTCCCCACGTTCGAGCGAAGTTACGAACTGCCCTTCTACATCCGCTTGGCCTTGGGTCAGTGCTCATTGGATCGCGCTCCCGTGCCGGCCACCCTGGCCACGGCTTGGGTGCGCCTCAATCCCGAGATTCCGATGCGAACCGCCGCGAAGCGTTGCGCAGAAGAGTTTGATCGGCTTTTCGCGCTGCGATATCAGGAGACGTTCGGCCCAGGCCTTGTACTGCCAAAGAACCGCACCAAGCTTAAGTTCACGCACCGCCCCTTCAACCCGGTGCTCGATCGAACCGAGGCCGGGACCCGAACGTTTGGTGACATCCCCGATGTCACCGCGTTGCGGCGACCGTTGAAGGCGCTTCAAGAGCTTGTCGTGCAGTGCACCGAAGACCTTGCGTCGTTTAGCCGTCTGGTTGGCAAGACGCCGGAGGCCAGGGAATCTCTGGAAGGCCTCTTGCTTCTTCCACCGGAGATCTGGCCAATCTCCATGCAACAGGTGCTTGCCCAAATCGCTTCAGATGCCCAAGCAGGAAACCTGTCGCTTCGGCAGTCCGACCTCTTGGGCAAGTTTGGCCTCGTCGGCGGTCCATTGGCCAAAGACAGAATTCGGGATCTCGCCCGGGCATTGGAGCAATCCGGGGTTGGGATCGAACCCAACGTGCTGGAGGGAGCGCGCGTGCCTGGTGAAAACGATCCGATCGTTCTGTTCGCCATGCTCCCAGACCAAAGCCACAAGACCGACGCCCAGGCCTATCAGACCGCCCAGTTGACCCTGCAGCTGGGCTCAACGGTTGCCCAATCTGATGGCGCGTTCAGCACCCACGAGCTCGAGCACCTTTCACGCGAAATCGAGAACTGGACGCACCTCAGCGAGGGTGACCGGCGGCGGCTGCGCGCGCACCTTGATCTCTTGGCGATGGCACCGCTTTCCTTGCCTACGTTGCGCAAGAAGCTGGATCCGCTCAGCGAGGACATCAAGGACGCCATCGCCGGGTCCATGGCCACCCTCGCCCAGGTCGACGGAATGGTCTCTCCAGAGGAGGTCCGGTTCTTGGAGCGCGTCTACAAAGCGCTGGGCGTGGATCCCACTCGTGTGTTCAGCGACGTCCATGCCCCACGCCCGTCCAAAGCCCCAAGCGCATTGCCCAAGGCTGCGTCTGGCGCCTTCCAACTCGATCCCGACCGGATCGCTGCTCTTCAGCGGGACACAGCCCAAGTCTCCGCGTTGCTCGCCAACATTTTCACCGACGAGGAAGCGACTCCCCCTGATCACGCGCCGGCGGAAGCGGTGGGTGCCGAGGTGGAGAGTGCTGGTCAGTTGCTAGGGCTTGATCAAGCACACAGCGCGTTGTTGCGGCTGATGCTGTCGCGCCCGGTTTGGACCCGTGCCGAACTGGAAGATGGCGCGGCAGACATGGAGCTGATGCTCGACGGCGCGCTTGAACAAATCAACGACGCGTCGTTCGACGCTTACGACATCCCCTTCTCCGACGGCGACGACCCGTTGGAGATCAACCCCGAATTCATTGAGAAGATCGAGCAATGAGCAGCCCAATCCGTTCCAGGGACCGCGACACGGTGATCCAGTCGCTGCGCGCCGGCGTCGTTCCACGCGCCGGTCAGCATTTGATCCAAGTCGGGCGCGCCCGTGAAGTGCAAACCCTGGTCAGTGACATCGATCGGCTCGCCGATGGCGGCTCGTCCTTCCGCCTGGTGGTGGGTGAGTACGGCGCAGGCAAGACCTTTTTCTTGAACCTCGTTCGCGCCATTGCAATGGAGCGAAAGCTCGTCGTGGCCAGCGCGGATCTGAATCCCGACAGGCGGTTGCATGCTTCAGGGGGGCAGGCCCGGTCGCTCTACGCGGAGCTCATGCGGAACTTGGCCACTCGGACCAAGCCCGACGGAGGCGCCCTGCCCGGGGTGGTCGAGAAGTTCATTTCGACCGCAGTGGCCGAATCCAAGTCGCAAGGCGTATCCACCGAGGAGGTCATTCGCGCGAAGCTCGAGCAGCTGAGCGAACTGGTGAACGGCTATGACTTTGCCGACGTGATCGCCGCTTATTGGAGAGGGTTCGAGCAAGGCAACGAGCAGCTCAAGTCCGATGCCATTCGTTGGTTGCGTGGCGAATTTTCCACCCGTACGGATGCGCGTGCAGCGCTGGGCGTCCGAACCATCGTCGACGACGCATCGGTCTACGACCAGCTCAAGCTCATGGGCCGCTTTGTTCGACTGGCGGGCTATAGCGGCCTACTGGTCTGCCTGGACGAACTGGTCAACCTCTACAAATTGGCCAACGCCCAGGCCCGGAATGCAAACTACGAGCAGCTCCTGCGCATGCTAAACGACTCCCTGCAGGGCTCTGCGGTTGGCCTTGGCTTTGTTCTGGGCGGCACCCCGGACTTCCTGATGGATACCCGCCGCGGCGTCTACAGCTATGAAGCTCTTCAGAGCCGCCTGGCCCAGAATACCTTTGCCACCAACGGACTGGTGGATTTCAGCGGCCCTGTGGTTCGACTGTCGAGCCTGACGGCCGAAGATTTTTACGTCCTGCTCACCAAGATTCGCCATGTCTACGCTGCCGGCGACACGGGCAAGTATCTCTTGCCCGACGATGCCATTCACCAGTTCATGACCCACTGCGCCAATCGAATCGGCGATAGCTTCTTCCGCACCCCGCGCACGACGATCACCGCGTTTATCAACCTCTTGGCCGTCTTGGAGCAGAACCCGGGCGTGGGCTGGCAGGACCTGATTGGATCGGTCGAGGTGGCAGCTGACCACGGGGGCGACGGCGAATTGGTCGTTCAAGAGGACGACGAGCTGGCGTCGTTCAGGCTCTAACGATGACTGCCTCCAGCGCCTTCCAATCGCTGCACCCTCGAATCCAGCGCTACCTCTGGACCGAACAATGGGAGGCGCTGCGTGAGGTCCAGGAATTGGCGATTCCCCTCGTCCTGACCGCCGACCGTGACGTGATCATCGCCGCCAGCACCGCCTCGGGAAAAACCGAGGCCGCTTTTCTTCCTGCGCTCACGTACCTTCTGAACACCGACGAGGAGGGCCTGATTGTCTACATCAGCCCTCTAAAGGCGCTCATCAACGACCAATTTGAACGGCTGCAGCGGCTTTGCGAGGACCTTGAAGTCCCCGTGTGGCCTTGGCACGGAGACATATCGGGCTCGACCAAGCAGCGATTCTTTAAACACCCCCGTGGCGTGCTCCTGATCACGCCGGAGTCCTTGGAGGCGATGCTCTGCAACCGCGGAACCTCCATGGCCGCCGCGTTCTCAAAGCTCCTCTACGTTGTCGTGGACGAACTCCATGCGTTCATTGGAAGCGAGCGCGGAAAGCAGCTCCAATCGTTGATGCACCGGATCGACGTGCTATTACGGCGGCGGAATCCCCGCCTGGGCCTGTCGGCAACCTTGGGTGACTTTTCGAGCGCTGGGGCTTTCCTACGCCCGGGTGTTGGGGCTGCCCCCGCGCTGGTCAACGCCTCATCAGCCGGAAATGATCTCCAACTGATCATCAAGGGCTACGAACAACCCGCACCTGACGCCGGGTCCGACGAGAATCAGGCTGCTCCCGCTGCGCTGGCCGAGCACCTCTACCGAGTCCTTTCAGGGACGAACAATCTGATCTTCCCCAATAGCCGAAGGGAGGTTGAACGCTACACCCACCTCCTCAACCTGCTGAGCGAACAGGACGGCCGGCCGAGAGAGTTCTGGCCACATCATGGGAGTCTGTCCAAGGAAATACGCACGGACACGGAAGCCGCTCTGAAGCAAAAGGGTCGTCCAGCAAGCGCAATTTGCACGAACACCCTGGAACTAGGCATCGATATCGGAGCGGTGAAAAGCATCGCGCAAATTGGCCCACCACCTTCCGTGGCCAGCCTTCGCCAACGCCTTGGTCGCTCCGGGCGCCGCCCTGGAGAGCCAGCAGTGTTGCGCGGCTACGTTATCGAGGATGCAATCGACGCTGAGTCGACGTTGAAGACAAGGCTTCGACTGGACACAGTTCAGTCCACTGCGTGCGTCATGCTGCTGCTGGAGAGGTGGTTTGAACCGCCTTCGGTCAACGGCCTACACCTTTCGACGCTCGTTCAGCAGTTGCTTTCTTCCATTGCCCAATACGGCGGACTTAAGGCAGCTCAAGCGTATCAGCTGCTCTGCGCAGATCAAGGACCGTTCCACGGCCTGTCCCAAGACGCGTTCGCAGAGTTACTTCGCCACCTTGGCCAAGAACAGGTTCTGATTCAAGATGGCTCCGGCTTGCTGCTCCACGGCCCGGTCGGCGACAAGTTGGTCAACCACTACACCTTCTACGCCGCTTTCAGCGTCGACGAAGAGTTCCGGATCGTGGCCGCCGGCAAGGCACTAGGCACGCTCCCCGTGTCCCAACTGGTGACCGTCGGCCAGCGTATCTTGTTTGGCGGTCGCACTTGGCTCGTCGAGCAGATCGATGACGCCCAAAAAACGATCTACGTGGCTGCGGCGAAAGGCGGCACCCCGCCTCTTTTCAATGGAACGGGCGGGCAGGTCCACACCCAGGTCCGTCAAAAGATGCGTGGACTGTATCAGCAAGAGATAAAACCAGACTTCCTGGACCCCACTGCTTCTCGCTTCCTGCAGGAGGCGCAAAGCGCCTACCGTCAATTGCGCTTGGACGGCAAGGTTCTCCTCGACCAAGGTACCGATGCCTTGCTGCTCACATGGCTGGGGGACTCCGCAAATGAAGCCATCGCCTGCCTCCTGAACGCCCAGGGATTCACTTCTCAGGCCGGTAGGCTGGGCGTGGAAATCTCCAAGGGAGCTAGGAGTCTCGATGATGTCATCAAGGTGCTCGGGCGGGTGGCGAAGATGCCATTACCATCGCCAGAGACGCTTCTTCACTCTGCAAACAACTTGGTCACGCAGAAGTGGGACGGCGTACTTCCTCCACGCCTTCTGAGACGCTCGTATGCATCGTTGAAGCTGGACTTCGAAGAGGCGATTGCATGGCTCGCTTGCGAGTTCGGATAGTGCACCAGGTCGTCAATTGGTGCGAGCCGATAGTCCCAGTTGCCAATTACGCCCTCAGCCCCAGGCATTGCCACCCAAACCCCAAACGGGTTACTCAAGCCCATGGCCTAGTCTAGGTTGCAGATCCTCGTTCAGCATCACCATTGGAGCCATGACCAGGGCACCCTCTCGCCCCTCAGCCTGGTAACACCAAGTGCCTGACCACGAATCACAACCGCTCAGGCACGATCTTTCCAATTGCACGATAGACAATTGGAATTCCTCGGTATGACCGCGGCAAACCTTGCGGAACCCTCTTAAAGACATTCACCAAAAAAGCTCGACGCCCGAGACGCCAATGCCATGTTAGCCCGATCCCAGAAATTTGCGCCAACTTGGATACCCGGTCGTAGAGCTCCCCTATCGAGCCATCGATCGATTGAACCTCAGGATCAACATTCATAAGCCCCCCACTCCCTACAATAGCCTCAGCTTTAACTCAGAAAACACCGTTGTCAATGGCGTAGCATAAGTAACCTTCAAAACCCGCACACCAAAGCGCCTCCGCCATCCACCACAGAAAAGATGACCAAACGCCCCTCCCTTCAAATCACATATAACTGAACCGCTATCTCCGCCATTCGAGAACTTCCGCGGGAAAGCCCCAACCTCAATGCAATCATCAAAAAAAGCAACACCCCCGTCCCACGCAACACTCACGGCGCAAATTCCTTTACCCAGTATTCGGCCGTAGGTTAGACCGGTGGTTCTTCCAATCTTTGCGACCCCCGAAAATAATCCAGGAACATTAGAAACTTGAGTGATTGATCCAAGCCCAGGAATATTGTTGACATGCCCGGATTCGGGATCTCTTATCCTGGCAATTGCAGCATCGACCACATCTTTCCATAGGACAAGATCAGCAACTACATCAGCTGACTTAATTAGATCATTGCGACCAGGTTGAATAATCCTACACTCGCCCCGCCCGGCAGGATCCAGAAGGACATGATTGTTGGATAAAATGAATTGTCCGTCCATCTCTTCGGACTCGACAAACAATCCAAGGGTCCCTGCGGCTCCCTTTATGTTAGAGATACTTACACCCACACGCATGGGCCTGCTCTTCCCCCTCAACCAAGCAGCACCTTCCGGCCTAAGAATCTCCATAGGCTGGATATCAACCTCGCCTTTACATATCTCAGTAATCTCGCCAACGATTTGCGGAATCACAGACTGCTCGCCTTGCGGGCGCACAGCCAGATAAAAGTCGCCCTGCCGCGCTCCTGGCGCTATGCCGAGTGCGATCTGCGCACGCGGCGCCCTCCAACGAGACCTCGCACCACCTCGTGAGAAGCGCATTTCCGGGACAGGTCTCGGCCGCAACTCGAAACGATCCAACAGCTCATCTCTCAGACCTACGACACGCTCGTATTCCATTCAGATAGCTTCCTAATAAATCCTCATCCAAGCATGCCACCTGCAGGGCACTGGAGGGGAGCGCGAGCCGACTAGCCCTAGTGACCCGATAAGCCCTGCATCATACGTCTGTCCCGTCCTCGCCCACCTGCCACGGTAGGCCGGCCTCGGGCAGCAACGCTCGCCTTAGGCGAGCGATGTGCACCGCGTCGGCGGCACTGAGCACGCTCTCTTCGCCCTCTGTGGGCAGCCGAAGGTCCGGACCGCCTGATGATCTCGCCGCGAAGTCCTGGGTCAGTGGGCGTCCCACCAGTTGCACCTAGCGACGCGACGAGGATCGACCGAGTAGTTGCGCCACGGCTCCGCTTCCCAAGCAATTTCTCAGCCACGATTTCACGGCGTCGTTTACCATTCCTACAGAACTAAACCAAACAATCCAAAGGGCGCTGTTAGCTTACAGAAATTAAGCGGTATAGAATTGCGGCGGATCTGCTCTGCCGCGCATCAAGCCCCATTGCAGCGGGTGCTCTTGCCCTCGGACGCTACCGCCGCCAGGGGCTTTACCTCTCGGGGCAGCCTTCTGTCCACTCATCATGTTTCTCCGTGGTTTAAATTGCCTGAAGGCAATGCGCTGCTCCACGGGAGATGAGCTCACCTGCTGATGAGTGTGGCTATTGCTCGCGATCTTTTAACTCGCCTCATTGCTGATCATCGTCCGCCGTGCGAGGCCCGTGAGGCGGGTCCTTTGACCTAAACTTGTTAGGACTCTCAGTTCGCCTGACAGCCCTTAGCACTACGTCCTTAAGGTCTTCAGACAGGCTTGGAACCTTTTTCAGAGCTTCACGGAACATTGGCGACGCGAAAAACTCCGCATAAGGGCTTCCATGATCAGTCTCCGCCATGAAACGCAACGGCTCTTGGTCAAGGTGGCGGAGCGCCGACCCAAATAGGTCCTTTTCAAATTCCGGATCGATTCGTGAGGCTTCGCGACGGTAGCCCTCATAGGCCGTCGCAAGGGACGCTTTAAATGAGTAGTCTTCCGCTAGGCGAAAGCGCTGCGCTATTTGACGCGTAGCCAGCCAAGCCACCCACAGTGGCGCGGCAAGGGAAAGCGTCCCAAGGGCGACCTGAACCCAGATCAATGACATGAACTGCTGGCTTGTCGGGTCCTTTGTGAGTTCGGAGATTGCTTGGACTCTGAGGTAGCCAAGGTACGCGCCAGCGCCGAGTGCACCGATCAAAAGGCCGACCCACCACCTAACCGATACCCGAAGCGCGTTAGCCCTGCTATTGAAAGCCTCAGCGAGCGCATGACTGGTCGTGGCGCGATACACGGCCTCGATCCCGTCCAGTACCCTCTTGGCTTCAACCTCTAACGCCTCCATCCGGGTGAAAGACGACGCAGCACCATCTGCTGCGGCTTTCGACTTCGACGCTGCCTCAACTGCAGACTGATGTGCTGCTGCAACGTCCTTGCGTGCGTTAGCAATCATCTCAGCATCGACCGGAAGATCCCCGATCAGCTGAGCCCCCTGCCTGATCTCGTCCAACTGGTCTTGGAGAGCCTCTCGATCCACAACAATGGCATCCAATGCCTTCTTGGTCAGCTTCAGCTGACGCCGCAGCCGACCTGGCAGCGTCTCTGGATCGGGCTCGGCCCACACGCCAGTTGGAAAAAGAGTGCGCTCCCACTGATTGAACGTCTCAAAGTACGCCCAACCTGCCTGACCTATGTTACCGCCCGAAAGATTGCCCAGATTGCTAGTCAGTATGGTGAGCTGGGTGGGAAGGCTGGCGATCAAGTCCGCTTGATCTTGCTCGTCGGGGTCAGTCTCATCGAAAGCGAGATCCGCATCCCTGATACGCTGAGCCAACCGCGCCGGAACGGCGGCAATCTCCTGTGGCGTGAGTGCAGGCGCCATCCAACCGATCTGCTGCTGGAGCGGATTGGTCACGCCATTAAACGTCCGCTCCACCGCAGAAGTAAATTCATCCAGAGCAGTACACGCTGCTTCGACTTGCTGGTCCATGGATAGCCCCCCCATCCCTATTCAGCGCATTGTAGACGCAGATTATGCTGCCTGCGCAAGGCTCGGCCTGCGATCCGCACCTTCAAGAGCTCCTGCGGACCCGCAAATCTCGTTCGGTGGACGCGTCCGAAGCACTGGACCAGGGTAGCGACGTAGACCCACTCGAAAATGCCAGCAGCCTAGACCTCGATCGCAACGCAGTCCGTTTCGATGCGGCCCCAAAGATAGGCGTGATTTCATGTTCTGTCCTGCCCTCTGGCCACCAAGGGTTGCATGGCTTCCGCGACAGAGCGCTGGAAGGGCGGATCCTTGTCGGCATACTGGGCTACCAGCCAGGCCGCGTCCGCCCCGTCCTGGCCCACCTGCGCCACGGTCGGCCAGCCATGGGCCGCAGCGATCGCCTTCAGCCGAGCGGTGTGCGCCGCATCGACAGCACTGAGCACCCTCTCCTCACCCTCAGTGGTCAGCGGGAGGTCCCGCGCGCAGCTCGGGGTTAGTGGGCGCCCCACCGCTGGCTCCCAGCGGCGCGAAGAGGATCGCAATCACAAACAATGGACAGACTCGTTGCGCCACAGCTCCGCCTCCAAGGTGATTTCTCAGCCCTCAATTCTCCGCAACGTTTATCATCCGTACAGAACTAACATAACAATCCAAATGTCGCTGTTAGCTTATATAAATTAAACAGTACGGTAATGACTGCGATTGCATACCATACTTTTCCATGCAAGCCTTTGATTTCCAAGAACTGAAGTCATCCACTTCCTGCGTAATTTTCTTTTCCTGAAGAAGCAGTAATGGGGGCTGACAATAGATGCCTACGGTCGGTACGCGGCCGGCGCATTTCCATTGACGATTGCTGAGGCTGGTTTATCTGTACTTCCATCGAAACGATGGAAGCCCGCAATGCCGTTGACTCAACCCCCAAGCCCCCTCCAATCCTACCTGGACGATCCCAACGGCTCGCTGGAGATGTTTGACATCCGCGTCGGCAGGTTTCGGATAGGAAAGCTGGTGGTCACCGGCCGAGAGGCCGCGATCCAGGCCCAGGAGATTCTCAACGCCGCCTATGAGCGCACCCGCCGCGCACGCTCGACCAAGAACGGCACCCGGTATCCCGAACCGCTGCCCGTGGGCACACCTGGACGAACACTCTCCGTAGAGATTGACGACTACATCCGCAATCGCGGCGACTACAGCTGCCTGGCCAGAGAGACAGTCGAAGCAACCTCTCGCACCCTTCGGCTGCTTCTAATGACGTGCGGGGACATCCCTGTCACCCGCATCGACCACGCTCACATCTACAAGTTGTGGGACCTCATTCGCTGGGCCCCAGACCGCCTGCTCTCCGATCCTGAGTACCGCAGGTTCACCTACGACCAAGCGGTCGCGCGCGGAAAGCAACTCAACGTGTCCCCACCAGCCCCGGCCACGCTTGAGAAGCACAGGCGCTTCCTGTCGACCTTCTTCAAGAAGCTTGAGAAATCGAAGGCCATCGGTGCCTCTCCGATGGTCGCCTTCGACGAGATCAAGAAGGACCTGGTCGTGGATCCGAATAGGCCCGAGCGTCTGTTTGACGATGCAGAGCTCAAGCGCATTTTCGACCCGCAGACCTATGTTCCATGGGCCTGTAAATACCCCCACCGCTGGTGGCTCCCCATCCTCGGGCTCTGCACGGGGGCGCGCATCAACGAGATCGCCCAGCTCAAACTGGCAGACGTGGTGCAAGAGGCCGGCGTCTGGTGCATCCGGATCCAGAAGACCGTCGATCCCGACCTGGCGCACAAGACCCGCAACCGAAGCCGTCAGCGCCTGAAAGGGAAGGCAGCCATTCGCACCCTCCCCATCCCCACCCCAGTGCTCAATGCGGGCTTCCTCGATTTCGTGGCCGATATCCGGGCATGCGGTCATCCCCGGTTGTTCCCCCACCTGACCGCCGGCGTGAACCGCAAGACGGGTGAATCGAACCAACGCTACAGCCAAGCGGCGCTCAACCAGTTCAGCACCTACCTGAAGGGCCTGGGCTTCGGGAAAGGTATTGGGCTGCATGCGTTTCGGCACACCATCGCCACAGAGCTCCACCACAAGGGCGTGCCCGACGAAGACATTGCCTTGCTGACCGGCCACAGCATCAGCAAGAAGGTCCCGGTGTTGCATGAGGCCTACTTCCACAAGAAGCCCGAGCTCGCTCGCAGGAAACAGATCGACCTTCTGAGCCGCTACGCACCACCAGTGGAATTGCCGATCTACCAGAGGGGGCAGTTTGCAAAGCAGCTTAGCCACCCGGGCAAGTTCTATCCTTGAAAGCTCCACTCCTCATTGCGCATCGGGGATTGCGTCGGGTTGACAATCGACAAGGAACTGCCATAACCACCACAGTTCTTCCTGCGATCAAACCATGTCTCCCCACGAATGCACATTCATCGATATCCAGCCACACTTGGTGGATGCGCTCGTTCTCGGCGCCAATGCCATCCGGTTCACACCCACGCGTGACTGGAAAGAGGCTTGCGCTAATCTGGGCACCGAACTCACCCCGGCGCAACTGGAAGACCTAGTACGCTGGACTGCGACCTTCTTTAGTCAAACTGGCGATCTGTCCGCCGTTCATGAGTCAATCCTCGCCCATGGTGTTGGCATGCAATTGCGCCTCCAGACTGGCAAACCCATTCATTCGCCATGGCAAACCATCCATGCTTACCGATCCACAACACATCTGTATATCGCCAGCTTCAGAATAGAGACCGCCGGGTCGCTATTCCAAGTTGTTGCATCTGACGTCTACCGATGCATCACACCAGAAGCGCTCACTCCCCCTCCCGCACTGAACCAGGCTCAATCGGAGGACTTCATTGAGCTTGAGAGCATCCGAATGAGCAACGACCTCGAGGCCATGAGGCGCGCGGTCGAACTTGTTAGCAGTGCACAATCAAATGAACGGCTCTTCGGACGGCCACCTCGAGCTTGAGAGATGCTGAGGCCAACAGAGCAACGCTATTTCTTGGACGGAACCCCTTGGCTTTTAAAAGCCTGCTTGGCGTAATCCAACCCGATCCGCCCGCACTTTTGATAAAAAATATCCTCATCACCACTGCTCCCCACAACCCTACCCATACTGTAGAATTGACCGTCCTTAAGGTAGTGACTTGCAACAACTCTATTGACCGTACCCGAGCGCTCCATTTTGCTAGCGTAGTTGTTGCGCCCAGAAGCATGGTTCACGAAGTAGAAAACCACGATGTAGTTCAGCGCGGACAGACTCCTTAGATATTTCCAAGTCTCGAGGTCAGGCCAGTGATGATGCACGACCTCAATGATCACCCCGGGATTGCGAGCCGTCCGATTCATCCTTTTGGAATCAAAGCCGACGATGTCTGGCTGGATGAATAGGCCTGGAGCCATCAACATTCTGGTGCCCGGATCGCAGTGCCATACGTAATCGCTCGCGACGTGCTCCTCCCACAATTTAAAGTCGGCGCGCTTGTTGTTCGTGCCCCACGCTACTGCGTAGATCTCCGCCCTAGCACCAAGTTCAGTCAGAGAATCGTGGAGACTTTTGATCGCATCGTTGTGCGCAGGATCAGCGCTGTCTTTGTTGAGGATCGTCCGTGGCTGCCCCGCTTTAAGCTTGAAATGCGCGCGGGTGGCTTTTCGTCCCGCCCTAGCCTCCCCCTTGGGAAAGATGACCAGCTCGTTTAGGTCGTCATCCCATAACGGCTCGTTGGCGCGCATGGCGTCTAGTTTTTCAGGGTTTTCAATGTCATCTGGACTGAACGACTCACCTGCGCTGTTCCAAGCCCGCTTCGTCTTGAGATTCGCCCACTTCGACTCATTATCCTCTTCCATGCGCATTGGCCCCCAGATCCTTTAGGAAAACACAAGTCACTATAGCGGATTGCCATCACGTCGGCCGTGGCCTCAGTTGAGGCACACGCGCTTGAACCGGATTCCCTTCAGCCGGAGCCTAGACTCCCATGCTCCTTCGGTTTGATGCCCGTGCAGACGCTAACGCGCCCTTGGATGCCTTGGACCGGATCTCAGCTGCCAGCGAAGGCAGCTCGATCATGTCGTGCCCAGGGGGCCCAACCCAAAGGTGAATCAGACAAGGTAGCCCTGACAGCAAACCCAGCACCCAGGGGGTCCATGCATTCCAACTCGTGAGCTGGCTGAGGGTCGAACTGGGCAAGTACCCGTCGGCGATCACCAGTACCACCCCGACCCACCCTGCCTGGACAACAGACTGCCAGCGCTTCAGAGCTCTCCGCCGCTCAGTGATTTGGCGCTCCACCGGCTCCCGACGGGCTGCGTCGGGCTCCTGAGCCAGCCAGCGTTCTGCGTCGACTCGGGTCACATGGCGCTGTCGGCTGGGTTGGCGCGGCCTGGGAGACACGTGCAGCCAAGACTGTATGAGACCTGTGATCCAATTCAGCAGCTCCAGCGCGACAATCCAAGTGCTAGGACCAAGGACCTGCACCACTGCGCCGTAGACGAGGATCACCGCCAAGTACACGAACGGTTGATCGCCCGAGGCTGACCTCCCCTCCCAAATGCCACTGCCCAGCAACAGCGTGAAGATCACATCCGCTACCAGGACAAGTCCAAACAAGCGGAGCAGCCAACCGCCATTGTGCGCCTTGTCCGTGAGATCCCATGCAACCTTGTTCACGTCCAAATTCACTCTCCCCGCGGAACGCTACATGATCGATAACACCGGTCAAGCGCTCACCGGTCAATCATGCCCTCAGTTGCCATCCACGCCCATGTCGACGACAAGACCCAGCACTGCTTGTTTTCCTCTGTAGATACCAACATGGCATTTGCGACCAGGCCGCCACCATTCCAAGTGCAGTGAGGCGAAGCCAATCGCCCCCTGCGACCCTGCCAAACAACTAAAGGCATCGGACTTGATTACGGGCAAACAACGTCAAGCCAAGACCTGGGATGTACCGTCGCTGTAGATCATGTTGGAGGCGACGAATTTGATCTTCATGTCAAGGAGATCGGTGGTCAGCATCCATTGGTGCTCGGGCATGAACTGATTGAAGGTGAATCCAATGCCAGGGTTGGCAAGAGGCCGACCCGGATTCATGGGAGAGTTCACGGTCACATTCAGCCGGAACTTCACTTCACCGAACAAGTCCATGAACTCAATGGCTCCCTTGACTGCACGGGTGGGCTTGGACTCTTCGGAAAGCGTGTAAACGCAATCAAACCAAATGTGGTCCTCGTAGTCACCGTGGTCGTATCGCTTGTTCGAGACCGCAATCGACACCACGGATTCTTCTGCCTGACGCGTTCCGGAGGAATTGTCAGTGGCCCCTGCTGCCGGCACGGCATGTCTTGCCTCGAGCAAGGCCAAACGCCGTTCAATCTCTGCAAATCGCTCTTCCATGTCGCTCATGCGTCCCCTAGTTGTCATCCAGATATGAGCCGAGCCCAGTCCGGCCCCTCCATTTGCGAAGGCCACATGCAAGCGCCACCGACCACCGCGCCATCATATTAGGCACGCGGCGTTTCGGCAGCAAGACTGCAAAGTCCGGAGGTGCCCCTTTGCCTACTACGCTAGGCTACGCACTGGAAATTCGTTAAAAATCCCCTGTTCGCTTAAGGTCCCACAGTGAGAAAGAAGCAGCGCCAAGTTGCAGAAGGCCACCTCCGGCAACAAGGTCAGGCCTACAATGCGGCCAGGACGAACGAAACAGGGGCAGATAGCAAGCCACGCGCCGGTTCGGGTGCGGGCAGCGCCATTGCAGCTGCAGCCGGCAGCCTGCTCGCGATCGCCACAATTTTGGGATTTCTCCTCCATTTTGCGGGGGATGTATCCCAGACCAACTACCTGACCCAGCTGGGGCTTGAGCCAACCTCCTTCCCTCAGCCAGTCGATGCCAAGGTCATACATGGGGTCTACGTCGTGGCCTCGGAAGGCTCCGAGCTTTTCAAGGATGTGCCGTGGCCAAAGGTTGTCACCCTTCTCCTCCTCGCCACTGGCTTCCTTGTCATCACCGGGGCGCCAACAAAGCCTGATACAAGGCTGAGGGATTGGCTGATGCGGCGATCCTATTGGGTGCGACAGCCCATCGTTGTGTTTTTTACGCTCATCGGAGTGGCGGTCACGGGCGTCTGCGCAGCTGCTCTCCTTTCCATTGCCTCCACCATTCCTGGCATCGCTGGCGAGCGATTTGGCTCAGCGAAAGCGGCAAGGGTTTCTGACCAGCTCAGGACAGGCAGCCCCTCCAAGCTGACCGAGATCTGGAGAGGGGAGCACTTGCTTGGGAGGGGGGAGATCATCATCACCAGCAGCGAGGTAATCGCTTGGTATGACAGCGATCAAAAGGCACTGCGGACCATCAAGACTGAAGGGATCGAGCTACGGGCACCACTTGGACCGCCCAACGCTGTCCACTGACGCCCTGTCGCTCCTGTGGCAGATCCGGCGCTAGGGCGCGATTGGATATCCGGCCCCCTCCCTGCGCCCAATCTCACAGCCCCCGACTCCACGACCCAGTTGGATTCTGCGACGGGCACCATGCCCAACAATTCGCTTCCATCCGCCTTTACAACTACGCTAGGCCAGTCTAATCAAGGATCGCCCCGTGGTCATAAACGTCAACGGCCTCTCGGCCAAAGAACTCAAATCACTGATTGCCCAAGCGGAAAAGCAGCAGGCCAAAGTAATGACACGCCCCAAGGCTGCGGCCATGCGGGCAAAGATCAACAAGTACGTCAAAGACCACGGTTACACGATTGAGGAGCTCTACGGAGATCTTTCAAGTCCAGCTTCAGGAAGGACCAAGAAGCCATCAGGCCGGAAGCCGGCGAGGTCGGGCGGCAGCAAAGTAGCGCCCAAGTACCGAAACCCGGCCAACCCAAATGAGACTTGGTCGGGGCGAGGCCGGCAACCGAGATGGCTGGCGGCGTTGGTTGAAAAGGGCAAGTCAGCGAGCGATTTTCTGATCAAATGAGTGCCAAGTCGGTGGCCTGACTCAACGCGGTTTCCGCATACCGCTGGAACCGCGGCTTCCCAGCACGCTCGCTTGACTCATGGCACGACGGGACCTTCAGAGGGCTGGCGTTGCAGCCACGCCCTCTCAGGATCGGTAGCCCTCGGCTGGCTGCGCCAAGGGCTGGCGGAAAGCACCGCTTCGAGCTGCGCAACGTGGCTGCCTTTGCCAATCGGCTGATCCGCCTGGGCCCGCGTATTGGAGTCATTGGATGAACGTTGCGCGGGCGGCTGCTCGACGAACGGCCGAACCTTCGCTCGAACCACCAAGTCCATCAGCACCAGCGCAGCGCACATTCGGCATTTGCCCGAGCCACGCTGGTCCGGCCGGTGGAACCCTTCCTAGCGGCCGTCGATCAACTGATCCAAGCCGGCCATCGGCCACCCGCCACCGCCGGCAGCAAAGTGACGGAAGCAGCGACTCCCCCCCTCGATCGCTTCCAAGAGTTCCTCCAAGTACCCGCCTGCAAGCAAGGTGCTAAAGGAATGTCCAGATGAGCCAGACAAGAGAACCGCTCACCAGCTTTTGATATCCGGAATGATTGCGACCGCACCGCCCCGAACCTCTCGCGCCTTGGTGGATTTCGGCCGTGATACCGAGGAGCGGCCTTATCCATGAACTCAGCACAAGTGTGAGCAGCGGCATTCCCAGCACAGACAATTGACAAAACCTGCGCTCCAGCTAAATAGGCCAGACACCCCACAAGGAGTCAGGCAATGAGGTACAAAGAAGCAAATGCCCACCTGGGCCGGTATGGAATACGTCTGATTCGATGCAATGAAAGAAAGAGAGAGCGCTGGGAAACCGGACCTACCAACGAGACCTGCCCAAGAAAGTACTTTTCTTCGATTGACGCAGCCGTACAGTACTGGGATAGGAAGGCACGTGGCTTGGCATTTGATGCAGTCTTAGCAAGAGCCATCGTAGAGCGGGCTTTAACGTTGGGCGCAACCGACCTCTCAGCCTTCAATGCCTGGATCGACGGAAGAAGAAAGACATTGCCTGGCGTAATGTTTCGACAAACGGGCTCTCTTTGCTTCCCCCAGAACTGGAAAGAAGAGGCCATAGCATGGGCCGCCAGGGAGGGGTCCATCGCAGGATTTGAAATTCGTCACGCACTGAAGCATGCTCGCTTGCAGCACCCGACTCTTCTGCAAAAGCGAAAAAGGAATGCAAAGCGTGACCGAGGACTGTCCAGATGACAGCATTAGCGCCAGAGTTGAGCACCTTATTTCAGCGGTTATTGGACCAGTCCACCAACTTGTTCGACCGACACCGCTTGCCGCAGCATTACAGATAGCGGCTTTCCGCATCCTCCAAGCGCATGCACAACAGCCTCAGCAGGAAGAAGAGATCACATCAATGCTTCTGGGGGCTTTCATTAACTCCATCGACTGGGTAGCGCATTGCCTTGAGTCGACCCATGGGCCAGGGCTATCGTGGGCGCAACACAGCAAGTATGGCTCTGACGTTAGGAGCGAAGGCTCTACCGGCGCCGATTTTTCGTTAATGATCACGTTCGGTGAGAACTTCGCCCGTGCCGGCGTTTTCCAGGCCAAACTGGCCGCGTGTAACAACACGGTCAACATTCACAGGATTGCGCCTTATCGTGAAGACGTTAATTCTGATGAGCCGGTCATGCTTCCTGAACCTCAAGCCTTAAGACTTCTGGTTCACGCTGAGAACATTGCAGGATCGGTGGCGACGAGCGACATCGACTGGATTCACTACTGCGCGTATGGCCCCACCTCATTTTTCTGTATCCCGCTAAGCCAAGCAGAGGACATCATTATCGATTACAAAACAATGAAGCCGTCCGCCGACGCAGCGCTCCTCAAGCTTCTCAACGCCACTGGCAAGGGGCCTATTGCGGGGCCACTAAAAAGGAGCGCTGAAGTGCTTTATCGGAACCGACATCGCAGGCCGCTGGTTCGCAATGAAGCGACATGCGAGCTTATTCACGTCCTGGCAGTGGGCGCATCAACACCCCTGGGCGATGATGCCCCCGGTTGGCTCAACTTATACATGCTGTTGAAATTGAGAAGTTCAGGAAAACCTTTTCAAAGGACACCGAATTCATCGAGCTTGATGGGAACGCTCATCCATCACCCAACCCGTCGTCCAATCTCATTGAGCACCTCAATGAGCAAGCCCACGGCTACGCAATGGCCGCCACGGGAGAGCAGCCGGGGGGAAACACACCTCGCCGGAGCGCGCCAAGGCCTTGATGAATGCGGCATCGGTCCAGGAAGTTTCCCATATATCCTTAGTCCAACTGGCTGGCCGATCTAAAGCCGCAGGCTGCAATTCATAACTGCCGCTCGGTCTGTCGCTTAATCATCCAGACGCCATTCGTGTTCGACGCAGCGTGCGTGCCGGCCCCCGCCCTGTTGCACTCCGACTGCACAGGGCTACTCATACTGCAGCTCCCCAAACAGGCTGATCATGAGATCGCCCTTGAGTTCTTCAAAGGGAATCTCCACCACGTCGTCGGGGTGCCGGGGCTTGGCCTTCCCGTCATGCGCTGAATTCTTCGTATGACCGTTGACGTTCTCTCCATTGTCCTTCGTGTAAGGAAGAACCACGATCCGACCGTGGTTTTTTGAGACGATCTTCCCCTCTCTCCAAACAGCGTCGGTATCGCCTCCAGTGCCGTCCGCCGCACGCTCCTTCACCAGCCATCCAACGTTGTTGAAGCTCTCATACCAGAAAACAAACGAGCCCATGACCACAGCCCGCTGCCCCCTCGCAAGCGCATCGGCCAAGAGTCGTTTGACACCTTCCAACTGGAGGAGCTGAGCCGCTCTGGGCAACAAGATCTGGCGAATCTTGGCCTTGGTCTTTCCCCAGTGACTCAAGGAACTGAGATCAAACCCATTGGCGATTCTCGCGCGGTAGCATGCAACTAGGAGCTTACGATTGGCCCACATTGGATCGGACCAACTCCCGTCCTCTAGCCTTACAAAGATCAGATGACGGCTGTCTCTCCGCACGGAGATGATTTTCACGTAAGCGTGCTCACGCAACTTCTCTACAATCAGATCGCGATACTCCTCCGCCTTGGCGGATAGAACCAAATCAGCCTCATTGAAAACGGTTCTCGCTTTGCGCGCTTGTGCCTGAGCAAGCATCAAGCCCTCTTCTTCAGCCAGACGTCTGGCGGCCTGTAGCGCCTTCTCGGCCTTCAGTCGGAGTGACACCCGCTGCTCATCGGACGCCAGGGCGTCGATCTGAAGCGCGGCCTGTTCGTTCATCAGGCGACACGTGTCCTCAAGCTCTTCGCGGTCGCGCGAGGCAATCGCAAAGAAAGCGCCATCCCTCGCAACGGGTGGAGCCTTTCTCCAATTGACGGACTTCCCATCGCTGCAGGCCAAGACGTACACACGCCAGCATTCAAGCCAAGGATCAAAGACCGTCCGTGCTGCGATGATCATCCTATCGTCCCCCTACCGATGCGCCACACAGTGAACCACCCAAAGCACGCAGGTCGTTCCACTTCCGAATTGCTTCCACCACGTGGTGCTGTTCAACCCCATTGAGCCCATGGAAAGCGTGCAACGCCACAACCATTGCTTCCGTGGACCCGAGCAGCGTGGCGGGTGTTACTCGCAGCGCATGCGACAGTTCTGTAAGGCTATCACTGCCTGGCCGGCCCACGCAGCGGTTGGCCCCTTCCCCCAAATGATTCCCCATCATCCTTTCGCCCCTGTTGGTGATACCGAACATCTGCTCTTCCAGCCGATCCCCGCCGCAGCTGTGCGATCTCCGCATTCCGAGCGGGCCGCCGATCTTGCATTCTGGCTCAGTGAGCCCTTGCCTACTCTAGCGGCCCTTTGCTGGACTCGGAACCAAAGTGCTGGCGCACCTTTGCCTTCAGCCCGGCAAGGGTCATTTCCCCCACATGCATATCCACCATCCTGCCCTGACTGTCAAAGAAGAGGGTCGTCGGCATCACCCGCGCGCCGAAGCGGAGCATGGTCTCGGACGACGGGTCGGTATACGTGTGGTCAAACACGAGCTGGTTGTCCTGGACGAACGCCAGTGCGGTCGCGGGTTCGTCCCCCTGGTTCACCATGGCAAACACGACGCCGGGCAGCTGCGCTTCGGCTTCTGCAAAGGCGGGCATCTCGCGGCGACAGGGCGGGCACCACGCGGCCCACAGGTTAACCACCACTGGACGCCCGACCGCGGCCGACAGGGTCGGCACTGCCGGTCCCGAAGGATTCCCATGAACAGCCTCTAGCCCCGGCGCAGCGCGGCTCATCCAATCCAACGAGAAGCTCATGGCCAACCAAGCCACGCTGCCGAAGGCGAGGCCTGCGAGCGCTCTGTTCCTGACCCCGGCCTTGCCCCGCGCCAACCAAGCGGCCACCAACGCCCCCGCCAGTAATCCCCAGGCCCAAGAATAGCCGCCGTCACCCAATGTCACGATCGACCAAGGATGGGGCGCGTAGTCCTGCCAGTTCTGCACCACGAATCCGAGGCGAGCAGCCAGAAGTCCTGCCCCGATCGCATCCACCACGATCCCTGCCGCCCGTTTGGCCTCCTCGGGGTTTTGGCGCCTGCGCCACTTGCGCGCCACCCACCAAGCGGCCGTGGCGGAGAGCATCAAGGTCAACACGTCGATGGAGAAGGGGCCGAGGCTGTTCAACGATCAACTCCTTGCGGGGTGGTAAGCAGAGCTTGCCGGAGGTGACGCCACTGCCGTGGCTCAAGCCCCCTGGGGATCCGGTCGATAACGTTCCCGTGGCACACTCGCGGTGCATAGCTTGACTGCCGCTCATTAAGTGAGCATCGCAGCCAGATCCCCGCAGCATCCCAACCGCGGGCGTGCGTCGTCCTTCAATGCAATTGGCTTACATGGAGTTTCCATTGAACCCGCACTTCTCTGTCCACGCACCGGAGCACCCCCGCCCGAAAGGCCTTTACGCGCAAGTGGATTTCATCGAACCCTTGGGCGAAGGGCTGGCCTTGGTTGGCTTGGACGGGGTGGACGCGGAGTGGTTCGCTAAATTCAGCGAGGACCATGGGCTGAGCAAGAACGCCGCAAGCGTCGACGTATGCAAAGCATTCGCTCAGCGTGCACCGCTGTTCCACCTGCAGCTGACCATGTTCTTGGATGAGGCAAATCGCCGGTTTAGGGCAAGGACCAGGCACTGGCTGCGCATTGATCTTTCCGCTGAAGGCCCACTGCGCGGGGAACTGTATCCAACGCTCTTTTCCCCGGCCCAGACCGTCGCGTTTGACGCCGTGCGCCTTCCACTGATGAACCGCAGAAGTCAGCAGCTGAACAGCCTCACGCTTGTGCCAAACCAACCTCCGGTGCCGCACACACCGCCTACGCCCCTGCACATCGAGGAACTAGCGGTGCTCGACGTGGGCCAGGGATCGGCCAATGCATTGCTGTGCCGCGAAGGCGTTGCACGCATCTACTTTGACGTGGGCTGCGGCGTCTATCGCAATGCTCCGACGCGGCCACCGAACATCAGCTTCTGCCAGTGCGAGGACCCTGTTGTCGTCCTTTCCCATTGGGACGCAGACCATTGGGCCGGAGCCACCATTGATACAGGGCTTCTGACACGCACCTGGATTGCCCCCATCCCAGCAACCATCAAACACATTGTGTTCCTCATGAACATTTGGACTGCGGGAGGAAAAACGCATCTGCTCAGTACTTCGGCCACTGTCCAACTAGGCTCTGGAATCAAGCTCGTTCGTTGCAAAGGGCCTGCCAGTGACCGCAACGAGTCAGGACTGGCGCTGATCGCCGAGCACGAAGGCAAGCGCTGGCTGTTGCCGGGTGATGCCAGTTACCACAACGTTCCAGGGGCCCTGAAACGTCCCGTCACGGGTTTGGTGGCCACCCACCACGGGGCCCGCGTCCATGGCCCCGGCGCGCCGGTGCCCTCGCCGGCGCCCGACTATGCCCGACTGGCTTATTCCTTTGGTCCCGGTAATGCGCACGGAAAGTACGGGGTCTCCCACCCCCGCCCCGCGGGAGTGCACGCGTATGACGCCGCTGGCTGGACTCACACCGGCTGGGGCGTTCTCCCGCTTGGCAGCGCTATCGCCAGTCCTCCGGGTCTCGCCCGAGCAACGGCACACCATCCTACCGCCCATTTGAATGGCATCCGCATCGGCTGGACCGCGCCAGTCGGCGTGCTCCCGCACTTGGCCGTCTGCCCAAAGGCAATGCCCCTTACGCAAACGTAGGGCCATTGCGCCAGTTCGGTCAGCAACGCGCTGAAGCAGCCCCCGTCAAGGCGGGGAGCTGCTCGGAAGACGATCAAAGGCCGTCAAAAGCCTCTCGGCGTAGGCGTAGGCCGCGCTCTCGACGCGGTCATGACTGAAGCTGGTACACCACAGGAAGAGCAATACGCCCGAAACCAGCAACGTCGTGCCGCCCTCAAAGCCTGGGTGCAGCAGCGATGACCCAGCAAAGGCAAGCGGATTGAGGGTCAACGCCCCGGTCATGAGCAGGCCCACGAGCACGCCGGCGGCAGACGTCGCCACGCCAAACGGGCGCAGCGCCGACATGTTACGGAAGAAGCCGTAGGAGATGTTCTCCTTGAACACCAACGCTTCCGTACCTCTCGTTCTCTCGCGCAGCTTCGCAACAGCGTCCTCGTAAGCATGGTCGGCCTTGCCCGGACTGCCCCTTTCTTTGGCAGCCGACGGCAGCTCTGCTTTCAGCTTCTCCTGGATCGCCTTGTGATACCCAGCCTTCGTGACAGGGTTCAATCGCTCATTCCGGTGCCGAAGAAGGATGGTAGAGGGCATGCCTCCCCACTTCCTGACCAACTTCTCTTCAAGCTTCTTACCCTGAAAGCGCACCACGCTGGAGAGCAATAACGGCGCGCAGAAGGTCGCAATGACGGTCGCCACAACCTGCATAGCGTCGAGCTCGTCTCGAAACGCCGCGATGAAGGACACGGTCAAGGGCATCAGTACGATGAGGCCGGGGGCCAACCTAGCGTTGCGATCATAAGGATCCGACACTTGGGCAAGCAACTGACCTAGAGCAATGGGATTGGACATCTCAGTCACTGCTCCCTCAGTCCTTCTCATAGTCGGGCGGATACGGCGTCTGTTCGATGCCTCCCCAACCGTTGCGCGAGATGCCCGTGGACAGCAAGAGATCCCGACCTTCCGTGGCGGAAAAATGCGCCCCGCGGTGAATCATTGCCCGCACCACGACCTTCCGAGGGTGCGCCGTGTCTGCCTTCGCAGAGCTGCAAACGGCGATAAATTTGGTGCCCTCCTCCTGCGTCTTGAGCGGTTCGCCCAGCCAACGGTTGAGGACCTCCGTGTTGACGTTTCGACGCCCGCCATGATGCGGCACCTGGAAGCCCCAAACGCCTGGCAGTGCCCCACCCGTCGCCTCCAAGTAGTCGGCAGCCTCTTTGAGGCCGTCACGCCCGGTGTCACCGGTCAGGAGCACGCGCTTACCATTGATGAGGATGGTCTGGACCACGCTCATTTCGTTCTCTTCACTCGTACCGCCAACGGGGAAGAACTCCTGTCCCCACAGGCCCTGAACCAAAGTTTTGGCCGCCTTGGCCAACGCTGCCAAGCCCTCAAGAGACGCCTCGACCAGCGTGCGATCCTTGGCGGCCTCTGGTGTGCGATCGGATGCAACCACAAGGTCCAGGTAGCGGGCACGGGTGGGGGCCAGCACCAAGAAGTCGCCAATGAACGCCCCCTGGAACGGATCACGGATAGGGATGTTCTTCTCAAGCGCGAGCTCTTCCAGCGCCGCCGGCCCCGGATACAGCATACGCAGGCGATTACGCAGCGCGTCCACGGAGTTGTAAGTCTCAAACCGGGGGAGAAGCTCTTGCGCGTAGAGCCAAGGGCGATGCATCCAAAGCTCCCCCACTTCGCAACGCTCAAGGACCTTGCGCAGGCCGTTGGCGTGATCACTGTCCGGATGCGTCAGCACCACCGAATCAACCTTGCCGGTCCCGTAGTGCTTGGCGATGTGTTCAACCAAGCGATCACCGGTCTCCAGGTACCCACCATCAACCACATGGACTCGAGTGCGCCCATTCAGTTCGTAACGCACGCCAATGGCGTCACCGCTCTTGGAGGTTTCTACCCCCAGGAAATCCACTTCGATGCTGTCTGCCACGTTTAGCCCCCTGTTGGCTAAGGTTGCCCATCTGAGCAATGTTGAGACGTTAAGCTCCGGCCCGGTGGCGGTAACTGCCATCAGGGGAGGATCTTCTATTGAGGGTCTTGCATTAAAGACGGCCCATGCGCCTTGAAGCCGCCATTGGAAACCGGCCGCTTTGGCTTCTCCTCGCATGGAACCCAATGCTAGACGCGCCCACTACATTCAAACTAAAGCCAGCCCCGACTCGTCCTTTAGACCTTCATGCAATCCTAGACAGACCTGCGCGGGTCAATAGACCGACTTGCCAACGGCTACCAGGGCCGCACGCAGCCCATCGGACCCGATCTTCGCCAGGACCGCGGCGGCCGCTTTGCGGTCCAGCGGACAGTAGGACATGTATCCCTTGCCATTGAGGTATAGCGCGTAGAACCCGCTGAGTTTGGGCTGACCGAGTACCTCGTAGATGCCCTCTTCCAAGATAGGAATGTGGAGGTGCTTTGGCGTTCCGTCGGTGTGCCTGGACTGCACCTTCTCACTCATCCATTGCAGCCTGCCATCCGGGAAATACCTGCGGACGACAGACTTTTTCTCCGACTTGTTGCACTGGAGAAAGATTCCTCGCTGGCCTCCAACGGAACCCAACGTGAGCTTGTCTCTGTACGACACCCTTGACGCCTTCCACTTCTCTGTTAGAAAGCCACCACTCCACTGACCGGGCACAGCAACCAATGTACTGGCTTGAAATTTATTCACCGCACGTTGGCACAGCCCGCGTGGAAGGCTTAAGCAAGGCTCAACTTGACGCCATCGCCCCATTCCTCGGTGGAGCCGGCATCGCCAGCTCCTTCGGCATATACCACTCCGATGGAAGCGCGGAACTTTTGGGAGGTTGCCTGGCCGCATCGCTGGAGGAAGACGGCGTGCACTACCTACACATCGAAGTTCCGACTACTGCCCACTGAGAGGCTGCGCAACAGCCGCCTCTCAGTGGCAGCTCTGGACCCGCAATGGTGCGGTCAGAAGGTCGGCAAGTTTTCCAGGTTGTCTTTCGTTGACTCGTCGCGCACGGTCTTGAGGTAATCGGTCTTCACCGACGTGATCTCAAGATTGGCGCCTCGCCCCCAGCCCCCGTCAGTCTTCTTAACGATGGTAATGAACGTCTTTTTCCCCTCAATCATCTCGATGACTTCAGGGCGCGTCAGATCGCGGTAAGTGTCAGACTTGAATCGCCCAGTGATTTGGTCAACCACATGGACGCGCAGCTTCGCAATGTGCGAGCTATCGCTGTTGTACTTCACTGCAGAAACGTAGAAATCAGGATGAGCCATTTCGACATTGCCTCGACAAAAAAGTTCGGCGGCATTAGACGCCCACCACTACCTTTGTGCAATAGGAACTTTCCTACCCCCTACCAAAGGACAACGGCGTCAATCCAATGACATGCAATGCGACAAATGAGTGCATCGAACTGCACCGCTTGATTCGGTTGAGAAATTTGAGCGACTTAATTTTCAATTAAGTCACCCGACCCACCATAGGTGCCCACGCGCTTGGCAAGGGGCCGACTTGGCCGTCAGAATTCTGACCCGTCAAATCGCCTCCGGGAGCCCCCAGTTGTTGGACACGCCTGCAAGATGCGCACTGAGCTTGAGAAGTCGCGCGGTCCTCATCGCGGGACTGTCCCTGCTGCTGCTGTGGTCCCTGGCGGCCTTCTGGATGATCCGCTCGGTCAACCAGCGGGTCCAAGAAACACTCGACGGGCGCCTGGAGATGTCCGCACAAATGGTGAGCGGACTTCTCCAGCAATCTGACATCGAGTTGACGACTGAGCCCACCGACTTTTCCAAAGCGCTGGCCGATGCTGGACTTAAGGGAATCGCGTGTGAGATCCGTTCCTTGAGGCATCCGGAGCTTCCGGAGGTGTTCAATGGCTCCATCGCCCCACTGGAGCTGCCCCAAGGCTTGTCGACCAGAGCGGTGGACGGCCAGCAATGGCGCTTGTACGTGCTGCGAACGCCCGATTACCAGGTTACTACTGCAGATCGGGTAGAGCAGCGTATGGGGCTATCCAGAGAACTCCTGGCGGCTGCGGGGGTTCCTTTTCTTATCGCTGTTTTAGGCGGCCTTGCCATGCTGTGGCTGGCCATTGATCGGGGGCTGTCCCCCCTGAACGCGCTCTCTGACCAGCTCCGCTCCCGCACCGCAACGAGCCTGGCCCCGGTTGAGATCGTTCCGTGCCCTGGCGAGCTCACTCCGGTGCTCGATGCAATGAACGGGCTTCTACAGCGGCTCGCCACAACGGTGAGCGGGCAACGCGCGTTCACCGACGCCGCGGCCCATGAGCTGCGCACCCCGCTGACGGTAATCGACACACATCTGCAGGTTGCACGCGCCGCACAGGGCGCAGAGCGGGAGCGGTCGCTCGCCTTTGCAGATCAAGGGGTCAAGCAACTCTCTCGAACCCTCCAGCAATTGCTGGATCTGGCGCGATCAGAGACGGACCCGGCTGGCACAGAGCCCTGCACTTCCACGGCAGATGCATTGATGCTTGCGTGGGAGCAGCTGGATCAGAAGGCGTGGTCCCGCATTTCGCTCAACTACCCACTGGCCGATGCGAAAACGAACGTTCCCTTGGCTCTGCTCCAGACGGCGGTGCGCAATCTGCTGGACAACGCGCTGAAGTATTCGAAGGGCCCGATAGAAGTGTCGATGAGGGCAAGCGCAGAGGGTGGCTACTGCACCCTACACATTGCCGATCGCGGCCCCGGGCTGACCCCGACCCAGATGACGTCCATCGGCCGTCGGTTCTGGCGTGGGGATCAGGAACTGAGGGGCACTGCGGGCGCCGGTCTTGGCATTTCCATTGTCCGCGCGGTGCTTGAACCTTTCGGCGGACGGGTGTCCTTCCACGCCAGGCACCAGGGCGGTCTAAGGGTGGAAGTGTCCATTCCTACCCCGCCCTGACCCAGGTCCTCGAGCCGATCAGCGAGGGCCCAGCAACGCTTCGAGCGCGCCAGCGCGGGGCATGCCGTTCACCTTTTGCAGCTCACCGTTGGTCTGCTTGCCCACGATCCCCGGCGTCCCACTGAACCCAAGTGACTCCATGAGCGCGTGGTTTTCTTGAAGCTTCTTGGCCACCTCCGGTGGAATGGAGGCGAGCGCGGGTATTCCGCCTCGAGCCTGGTTCAGTTCGTTATGCAGCAAGGCTGCCGAAGGGTCTTTGGCTGTCATGATCGCAGCGGCCTTGGCCGGGCTGTCCGCTCGGATGACGCCCACCATCACGTGCCGGAGCTGAACCTTCCCCGAGTTTACCCACGGTCGGGCTGCCTCCCAGAACTGGTGGCAGTAGGGGCAATTGGCGTCGGTGAACACGTAGAGGATCTTGGGGGCGTCGGGCTTTCCGTCTTGAATCCAAGCGGCTTGGGCCAGGTCCGACCACGCCTTTGCCCCCATGGGACCAGTGACCAGCTTGGACAGTTGGGCCTCGTCTATTGCAGCCCCATCTGCCCCCACTCGGGTGCCAACGATTGCACTCCCATCCTTCAATACGTAGACCGCCACGGGGCGACCGCCCGCTGCTCCAGCAAACGCCTGCACGTCGGGTGCAGACTGAAACCCTCCAACGATGGTCAAGCCTTGGGCCTCGAGAGTCTTGAGGACGCCTGGTCGGGAAGGCGGGGCGGCTTCGGAGCATCCTGGAAGAAAGGAAAGGCTGGCGAGCAGCGTGGTGGCCAGAGCAAGCTTAACGGGTCGGGTCATTGCAATCCTCGTCGGCAATCTACATCAAGCACGGGCGTGCTCAATCGCCACGAGAGTGCATGTGCAAACTAAAGCCACGCTTAAGCCAGGGGCGCTAGGCTTGACTCAGCGCTGGCTCACGCCGGCTTCCACGCTTCTGGATAAGAACCATGCGAGTACTCTTGGTAGAAGACGACCAGCGGATTGGCGAGGGAATCGCCTCAGGGCTTGCCATGCATGGCATTTCTTCAAAGCACGTGATGACTGCGGTCAAAGCAGCCGAAGCCCATCGCGAGGAGACCTTTCACGCGATCGTGCTCGATCTTGGACTGCCGGATAAAGACGGCCTTGAGTTTCTGGATGAGGTCCGCGCCTTTGAACCGGAGCTTCCTGTGCTGGTTCTCTCTGCACGTGACTCCATCGAGGCGAGGGTAAACGCCCTTCACAATGGCGCTGACGACTACCTCACCAAGCCGTTTGACTTGCGCGAGCTGGCCGCGCGCATCCATGCGTTGGTGAGGCGTACGATGGGGCGAACGACGCAGGCGATCCACGCCGGCCCCCTTCGATTGGAACCTGCCAGCGGGTTGGCGTGGCTGGACGGGGCACCGGTCACCTTGTCTCGCCGGGAAGTGGACCTCCTCACCCACCTGTCGAGCAACGATGGGCGCTGGGTGTTGCCTGAGGTGCTGGCCGAGCGCGTGTTTGGGATGGGATCGAACGTGGGAAGCAACACCCTCAATGTTCACATTCACAACATTCGCCGCAAGCTGGGAACAGGCGTTATCGAAACCACCCGCGGCCTGGGCTACCGCCTGGGATGGCGTGATTCACCTGGCAACTAGCACGTTGCGCGCTTCCCCAGTGATCACCTTGTCCCCCTACCCGTTGTTCGCCCACAGCGAACGCGGTCGGCGCCAAGCGCCATAGGAGCCCCAAGATGCGCGCCTCAGGCAAGGTCAGGCACCAGCTTGCGCAGCTCATACTCCAGTTGTGCTGCCGGCATCGCTCCAGAGATCACGCCCGCCCGCTCACCGCCACGGAACACCACCATGGTGGGAATCGTACGGATCCCAAATGCGACTGCCAACGCCTGATTTTCGTCGATGTTCACTTTGACGACCTTCAATCGACCTTCATGCCTGCAACTGACTTGTTCGAGCACCGGCGCTAGCAACGTGCAGGGCCGGCACCACGGCGCCCAGAAGTCAACGAGGACCGTCTTTTTTTCGCGGGTAACGGCTTCCTCGAAGGTCGCTTCGCTCACACTTTCGATCGCCACAAACAGTCCTCGCTTTTGTTGAGAGCAGCCGCTGGAACAGCCACTGGTGGTCGTTGCACTGAGAACGCAATTGACTGCTATTGATTGCTTGGAAATCGCTCGAAATCCCTTGTTTTAAAGGACTTCACGGAGATAACTGATTTAGCGGGTTGGTGCGGGCACCCTCGCAGCCGGAGCAACGTCTAGGGGTGTTGAGTGGGGCGAAAATTTTTGTATCAACCCGGTTGACGAATTTGCGGCCTGTTTTATCCGTACTTCCATCCCCCAGATGGAAGTGAACCAATGACCGCTCTACCCTCCGCAGCCCTCACCGATTACATTGCCGCACCCTTTGGCACCCTTCATCTGGAGGGCATCCACATTGGTCGTTTCCGGATTGAACGAGCTACGATTCAAGGTCGAGAAGCTGCAATCAATCTTCAGGAATGCATCCTGACAGCGCTGGACGAAATCGGCCGCAAGAGCGCGCTGAAGAACGGAACCCGGTATCCCCAGCAACTGCCCATGGGTACACCGGCTCGTCCCTTGGCCAAAGAGATCGATGATCACCTCGCGGACATGCGCCGCCGGCAGCTGGATCCCAAGACAGTGCTCGCTACCGAGCGGACCCTGAAACTTCTCCTGCTGACCTGCGGCAACATTTCGGCCTGCCGCGTGGATTACAAGCATATCCAAGCATTATGGCAGCTGCTGCGCCGGGCTCCGAAGAACCTGTTGTCGGATCCCTTGCTGAAACGCCTCAGCTTCGATGACGCGATCACTTTGGGGAAGGAGCAGGACGTACCGCCCTTGGCTCCGGCCACCGAAGAGCGCCACCGCCGCTTCCTGGTAGCTTTCTTCAACCACCTGGTCAACGGGCAAGCCATCGCGTCCTCGCCCATGAAGGCCTTCCGCAAACCAAAAGAAGATCACGCCATCGATCCCGACAAGGCCATCCGCCTGTTCGAGGACGGAGACCTGCAGGCCATCTTCGACCCGGCCACCTTCATCCCTTGGGCGAGAAAGCCGCAGCACTGGTGGGCACCGATGATTGGCCTCTACACGGGCGCTCGCGTCAATGAGGTGTGCCAGCTGAAGCTGACCGACATCCTCCAGGAGCGCGGCATATGGTGCATCGCCTTCCAAAAGACCATCGATGAAGACCTCGCCTCGGATCCGAAGCGCCAACGGCGGAGCCGGCAAAGCATGAAGGGAGCCGGCTGCATGCGCATCGTCCCCATCGCCAAGCCCCTGTTGGACGCCGGTTTCCTCGAGTTCGTCGAAGACATGAGGGCGACTGGCCACCCGCGGCTGTTCCCCCTCCTCTCTGCCGGCGTGAACCGCAAGACCGGGGAGACCAACGCGCGCTACAGCCAGCAATTCGTGGTGGATTTCGGCCGCTACTTGAAGAGTCTTGGGTTCGCCAAAGGGATCGGCTTCCACGCCTTCCGGCACACCCTGGCGACAGAGCTTGATGTGAACGATGTTCCGGAGAGGGAGATTGCGCTGGTAACCGGCCACAGCACCGATCCACGGGATCGGGTCCAGGTGTTGCGCAAGCACTACCTCCACAAGAAACCGCAGGTGACCCGGAGCAAGCAGATCAGCGCCCTGCAGTTATATCAGCCCAACGTGGAACTGCCGCGCTACGAGTGCGGGCAGTTTGCGGAACAGTTGCGGGACCCGACCAAGTTCCATCCATAAGGCCGGAACGTGTGCCCAAGCCCCTCCAACGCGGGAAAGCAGGAAGTGAAGGACCCGAAGGGGGCACCGACGCAGCACCTGACCGTCGTTGTCGCCCAGCGATGTAAGCGTCCCCACAACCACCGGGGACCCGCTCATCGAGATTTGCCAACGATGCAGGCATTTGGAAGAGCAATGGACGTCCATCAGGTAGGTGTCGACGGCACTAAGACGCTCTGGGATGGCGCGGCAAGCGCCGTCCCGCCTCTCCCCAAAAAGGGCACGCGATTGAAACCAAGACACCGTTGCGAACGAGACGCCTGTGGAGCGTTCGGAAATGGGTAGGAGGGAGGCCATAAAGATGTGATAGGCCAACTGCCTTGTCGGTCAATTCGGGCCGGCAAGAAGTGGCGCCCGGCCACAGGCCTAGCTACCGGAGCAGCGCTTCCACACTGGCCCTCCTTGCTCCGCATTGTGCAACGCCTCGCGCTCAAGCTCACGCCCTAATCAAGGGAAACGCCCCTCCGGTTGACAGTGCGCAAATGCGTGGCATAAACCGTGTCGTTAACCGGCGCGCGTCCTATGCAAAACCCCACATGTGAGTTCATCGATCTGCCCCCTGACTTGGTGCCCGCACTCGTGTTGGGAGCCAAGGCTGGCCTCTCGGTTCACCGAGCAGACCGAGAGCGGGCGCTCGCTGAGATCGACGGCCATTTGAGTCCTTCCCAGTTGATGGACCTAGCCTCATGGTCGAAAAATTACATCGCGCAGCCAACCGATTCCTCAACGGCTCACCATGTGTTCTGGCAAGCCGGAGTGACTTTAGAGGCGAGAATTCATGACGAAGCGGAGTCTGAGGTCGACTGGAAATGGATCGAGGCAAACGTTGCTGGCGAATACGAGTATTACACTCGCATGGCACTCGCGAGGGTAGGCGCTTCCTTCGCCCTACTGACGACCGAGGTTTACCGGTGCACAGCATCTGATTTACACCCGAGCAGGATGAGTGAAAGCTGGAGCGAAACTGAGGAGATTGAAGTTAGCAATAATTTCAATGCAGCCCGTCGGGCGGCCGATCTGCTGTTTGAGCTAGGCGATCTCGAGGCCCTCATTTTGAAGAGGAACGGCCGCCACGCCAGCACGAACGGGGCGAGACCGCAGATCACTTGACGTTGCCGTTGGCCTGGGCCTCAGCCATTGCTTTGGCTTTGGCTTTAGCGTTGGCTTTGCCTTTCGCGTTGCCCTTGCCTTTCGCCGCCTGTTCATTGAACGACTTTTCAGCTGCCGCCCCTGCTAATTCTTTGAACTTAATGTAATCATCGTCTGAGTTGATCGAATCTTGCACCACCTCTCCTTCGTGCATAAAATTTCCTCCAACTAGAAAGGTGGCGGCGGTTAGCGTATTTTTCACCCCATCCAGCTTCAGTGCGTTCGCGAAACTGTTCTCACTAAGCCCTTTCTTGACAAAATAGAAGACGACGATGCAGTTCATTTTAGATAATGTCTTCAGATGCAAGAACGTCACCCTCTCAGGCCAGTGGTGATGGACGACTTCAATGATGACCATCGGATTGCGAGCGGTCCTATTCATCCGCGTGGTGTCGACGCCCACGATGTCCGGCTGAATAAAGTCGCCACATTCCATCAGTAGCCGCGTGCCTGGCTCTTTGTGCCACGTATATTTGCTCAAGGAATGCTGAGCCCAGAGTTGCGTGCGAATGTGCTTCCTATTGGCATCCCGCCCCTTGGACATGATCTGCAGTGAAGTGCCGTCGGCCGCTAGACGACTCTGAAGTTCGTTCACTGCATCATTGTGGGTCGGGTCGGCGCTGTCGCGGTGGATTGGCGTCCTGGGTTCCCCGGACCTTAGTTTGAAGTGAGCCCTAGCTGGCTTGCGAGTGCCGTTGCTCTGGCCCTCTGGAACGATGATGAGGTCATTAAGATCGTCGTCCCATAGCCCGCAGCTCAGCCGCATCTGGCGGCGCTTCTCGGAATCATTGATGTCCCTTGGTGAGAACGACTCTCCCTTATCTGTCCAAGCGCGCTTCGTCTTCAAACCGAGGATGCTCGCGTCGTCGAAATCTCCGCTATTCATGACATTTACCGAGGTGAGTGTGCTACCAGATGATACGCGCTGAGCATCACTCATGGTCACCGCGTGGCTTCGCATCGGATTCCATTTGGAATTACACTGAAGCCCTCGACGCTTGGATCAAACAGATGACCATCGATGTCAGCGGCCTGTCGGCCAAAGAACTCAAGGCCCTGATCGCTCAGGCAGAAAAGCAACAAACCAAGGTGCTGACCCGGCCTAAGGCTGCCGCCATGCGAGCCAAGATCAACCAATACGTCAAAGAGCATGGCTACACGATTGAGGAGCTTTACGGGGCGGTTTCAACGGCCTCTTCTGAGACCTCCAGGAAGCGCACCGGCCGCAAACCCGCGAAGTCCGCCGGCAGCAAGGTCGCCCCTAAGTACCGCAATCCGGCCAACCCTAGCGAAACGTGGTCCGGCCGTGGCCGCCAACCAAGGTGGCTTGCTGCGCTGGTCCAGAAGGGGAAAGAGCCCAGCGAGTTCTTGATCAAGTAGTCCAAAGCGCAGGTCAAAGATCAAAGGCGAATCAACGCCCAGGCCCTTTGTCGGCACGCACGCGGGCGCATGGGAAGGTCTGAGACCGGTTGCCACGGACGGCCAATGCGCTCTAGCTAAGGCGCTGATCGGTCCCACCCATCACCTTCAAGACAGGACACGCGCCCACTGGCACGTGTGCTGAAAGCAGAGTTCCTCGACAGGGTGACTCAGCGGTGGGCCAACTCCCCGCGGCGGCGGCGCTTGGAGGTGCTTCAGACGCTGTCAGCGCTGTATGACCAGTTCCACCGAATGGGCTTGGCCCGACGTCGCCCGAGAATGTTGCCCACTTTTCCTACCGGCTGCCAGCAGAGGTCGCCCGTGGCTGGCCCAGATCTCCTCGCAGTAACAGCCGCACCAACTCGATGACGTGCCGCCCCTTCCGCGTTGCCGTTTGTTCAAGCCGGTCTTTCAGCTCCCGTGGCACGCGAACGGCAATTTGCACGTAAGGTGGTCGCCTCCCGTGGACAGCCCCGCCAAGGTGAGCACCCAGGTCGATGCCAAACCGGCCAAGATTGGGCCCGCCAACGGTAACGCTCACGAAGGTCCCCGCTGGCGTGCCGGGCGTTGACCCAGGAGATGCCAGCCAAGCCCAGGACAGCAGCCAAGACCGCTGCATCCAGCACTGCGGCCAACACCGCGCCCAGGGTGGTCATGCCAGTGCTCCAGCCATGGTTGCCAGGGCGAACCTGGGCAACGATTAGGTCGTAGCCGACGAGAAATCCCTCCAAGCAGGTACGCGTAGCAGGCCAGCTCGGTGACCATAAGCTTGGCGTCGTCGATGGAGAGACCGAAGTGTATCTGAAGGGCAGCATTGAATCCCTATGACCCCAAACTCTCGTCAAGATATGCCGCAAATCGCGAGTCTCCTACGCTTCCGCCTGTTGGCGCAGGTCGCCTTCATTCCCAGATGCCCGGGCGCTCGCAAGGTAGAGTTGACGGTAGGGAAGTAAGCCTCGCCGGGCCCTAACGTCTGGCAGCATAGCGTCCACGGTAGTGCGCATCGCCGAAGCTCATCCTGAAGCGCGGCGAAGGCGCATCTTAAGGAGGCAGTAGCAACTTTGGGCAGAAAGAGGGAGAGACACCTACCGGTCGCTCTCAATGTCTAAGTCCGACTCGCTGCGCTAGCCCTCTATAGGCTCAGGCAAGGAGATCTCTTCATCAACTTTTACCGGAGCGCTGCGTCCGGGTAGCACGCCATCCTTCAGATAGAGGATGCGATCGGCGAAATTGATCGTTTCCAAGCGATGCGCCACAAGGATGATGGTCAGGCCAAGAGCGCGTAAATTGGTAAGCAGTCGCGCCTCCGTTTGAATATCCAGATGGCTTGTCGACTCATCCAACACCAGCACCTTGGGCCTGCGGTAGAGCGCCCTTGCTATCATGATTCGCTGACGCTGCCCGCCGGAGATGGACACCCTGCCACTTCCAAGCTGGGTCTGATACTGCATAGGCATCTTTATGATGTCTTCATGCACACATGCGATCTCGCAACAATCACGAACCAACTCTGTGTCCAGAGAGGGGTCAAAGAAGGATACATTCTCCTCAACACTGCCTTGCAGAAGCTCGTCATCCTGAACAACAAACGACACGATCTCCCGAACTCGGGCCTTTCCCAGTTGCTCGTACTTCAGCCCCCCTAAGAGAAGGCTGCCCTGAGTCGGGCTCACCGTTCCAGCAAGCAATTTGACGACCGTACTCTTACCCGAACCCGACTGCCCGGTTAGGGCCACACAGTCACCAGGGCGCACTGCAAAATCCACGTACTTAAGTATGGGATCGTCGGTCGGACTGTAAGCGAATCCTACATGCTCCAAACAAATTGTCGTATCAGCAGGGACGGGGAGACGGGTGCGCAGAACGTTCGTCTCCTGCGGAGAGTCCACAATTTCCCTAACGCGATCAGCGTGAACCTTGAGAATTCGCCAGTTGACGGCGTAATCGATCAGCCGTGCAGATCGACCCGTAAACTGATCGCAGTAAGCGAGAAATGCGATCAGCATGCCTGCGGTGAGTCCTCCGTTCATGATGAGCTTGGCGCCGAGGAAGATCGTGGCTATCCGTATACCGGAGGTTGTAAGTGTGCTGGCCGATGAAAAGACGAGCTGCACCGAAGCCAATCTTAGAGCGCTGCGCTGATAGTTCGACACCCGATCTACAAACCGTGCGGCCTGCATGGACTGGCGGTTGTTCAGCCGCAGTGTTCCTTGGGCAGCGATGGACTCAATGAACATTGTCTCCTTTCGCGCCTCTTGAGTAATCGCATCCACGTTCGCGTCTGCTAACACCCTGAAAGACAGAAGCTTGATCCCGAGGTAGATAGCGCAACCGGCACACACCACCAGTGCCATCTGTTTGCTATAAATGAACAACACCAGGAGAGTAAATATTGCCAACGCGCCATCCAATGATGCAGCAATGGCCTCGGTGGACACAGCGGACTGAAGGTAGCTCAAACCACCGAAGCGAGAACTGAGGTCACCCGTGCTGCGCCCCTCGAAGTAACGATCCGGCTGTTTTATCAACCGACGGAAAGTGTTGGTGATCCAGCCAACGCTCAACGAAGAGCCAAGGACCGAGATCGCCCAGCTGCGAAACGCAGTTGAAACTGTCTGAAAAACAGAAAGGAACAGGTAGCATCCACATACGATCAGCAGAAGATTGACATCTTCGCTAACCAAAACGGTGTCAACTACCATTTGCAAAAACAAAGGCCCGAACAGGGCGGTTATCTCCAGAACGGCCGAGAACGTCAAGACCGCGATGAAGCTTGTCTTGAACCCCTTGAGGCGCCCTAGTCTCCGCACCAGCGCAAGCGTTCCCTCGTTAGCCCTTGCCTTCGGTACGACGCGGTCGGATGCAAGAATCTCGATGGCAATCCCAGTGAATCGCTCATCAATCTCCCGGCGTCCCACTCTTCGTTTCCCCCTGGCAGGGTCATGAATCACCCAGCCTGAACGCGATACGCGCTCCAGAACCACGAAGTGGTCGCCATCCAGATGAATGATAGCCGGCAGTCGAAGCGATTTTGCTTCATCGCATTCCATCCTGATCGCACGAGCTTGGAGTCCGAACTGATCAGCCGCTTCGAGCAGAGATTTCAGCGCTGTTCCGCGAGACGAACTACGCATTGTCTCGCGAAGCTCTCTCAAGCTCGTTGCATGTCCATAGAACTCCAGGAGCATCGCCAGGCAGGCCGGGCCGCATTCGGAAGCCTCTGCCTGAAGAACCGTCCTAATACTCTTCGACCAACCAAAAACATACTTCTGGCTCATGCCTTTTCGTCCTTGTAGCCAGTCAGCCATCGCAGCAAGGATTTTCGCTCGGCTGGCACTGTCATTCGGAAACCAACTCCAGGCCGAATGAGCTTTCGCACTGGATGTTCAGACAGCACGCCCGAATCGAGGTCCACCAGAAACATAGGCTCTGGAGAGGTCGCCGCTCCAAAGGTTGCGGCAAGTTCGGCCGGGCCCAAGGGCGCTCTGGAAATGCTGCGCACACGTGTTTTGATCGCTTCCATGTCACTCGCTTGGACAGCATCGAATTTCAGATAGACTTCGCTGCCAACAGCCACTTCGGTGATGGAATGCGAGGGAACGAGGGCCTGAAGCCTTATTCCCTCTGAACTGCCCCTGAGCACCGCGATCGGTTGCGCAAACGAGGCCACCGCGCCGGGCCGCACCTGCAGACGATCCACAGCACCACGAAGTGTGCTGGACAGGACAAAGGTCTCCCCCTGCTTGTCCGCAGGGTCTTGGAGCGGGTAAACAAACGCATTGAACGACTCGGGCCGCTCACCAAGCGCCCTACCCGAACCAGAAAGAAGCGCAATCGGCTGCCCAGGCACGACCACGTCCCCCAAACTGACATAGACCTCGTCGACCCTCGCCCCCTGCGAAAAAGGGGACGACACCACGGCACGCTGAACGGATTCCGAAGCGTATCCGGTGAATCTGTCATATCGGGTGTATTTCACACTCGCGGCAGCGCAAACGGCTACGACAATCAGCGAGAGCATAACGAACGAGGCCAGCAACGCGGCTCGTTGTGGCTGGACGATAACGCTACCCAGACCGACCAGGCGTCGTGCGGCGAGAAAATTATCTCTGAACAGCATTGCCCCTTCCCTCATACCCTATCCAACCATCCACTTCCAGTTGTGTAAGGGACGCATCCCCTTGTTGGCTGGACTGGTCTAGCACTTTGAAAAGCGCCTCTTGAACCAGCTCGCGACGATAGCGCGCATTGCCTAAGCCCGACCGGCCCTGATTGAAACCGGCTGGGGTGACTACCCCGTGCATACCCCTAAGGCGCTCAACCAAGCACCGCCACCTGTCCTTGAAATCCTCCGAATGCGAACACTGGAAGGACCTGTAGAAGAACTCTACGGCAGAATGGGCGGCTTCGGATTCAACTGATCCGTCTGCCAGCGCACGCTCCAGCTCATCTAGAACCTGAGCCCTGTAGCTATGCATAAGCGCCTGAACCGACGCTTTCACCTCGACGTATCGGCCCGCGTAATGCCGAATGTGAGCACCAAGCGAACCGATGGTTGTTTGAGCGAAATCGAGTTCATCCCCAAAGCATGGCCCATAGGTTTCATAGGACCGGCGCTTCCAGTTGGAGAGCTTGCGGGATGACCCAAAGTCCACAAGACGCCCATCCATACCCATCACCGATGAGTACCACCCACCATGAAACCACCGCGCAACGTGCGCATGCGCGATTTGCACACCCGCCTTCCTGGCGAAGGAGTCAACGCAATCCTGAGATCCGAATTCAAGTTCCTTCATCCAATCTAAGACGCGGCCAATGTCCCTTAGATGAGCCGTGCTTTGATAGCGCTGGTTGCCTTGCCGGAAGCCCAAAGCGCGCTCCAAGTGGCATGCCCGCGCGACAAAGGGCCGGACCAACAGTGCTCCCCTGTGACGTACACCGTGGCGGTCGACAATGCCATCGCCGGTTTCGATCACAGCGACGGTACGCACGGCCCCCAGTGGAAACTCACGATGAGCCAACTCAGAGAAGATGGCCTCCCGCAGCGCTTCTTCCAAGAACATCCCGCCATGGGAGTGATGCCAGTCAGCGCTTTCGGCGACGAGTTCGGTAGGACCGATGCCTTTTACTTGCATCCCGTTCACGACACCTGCTCTACCACTCCCTCCGAAACGTGTCGTCCCGGAACTGCCGTAGAGATCGACCAGAACCTCATCCTCGCCAGACGGACAAAGCCGCCGTGCAAAACGACTCATAACGAACGAATCAACAGAAGAGTCTGATCGCATCGTCAGGCCGGCCTCAGCGAGTATCTCGGCCGCGTCTGGATTGATCCAAGCCAATGTTGCGCGATCATCCCGCGCCGCTTCTGCTCTCAAGAATCGCATGACTTTCCAAATGCCGTCGCCTTCGCGCCCAGATGGACAGTGCGGAACCGACGGATGCTGCCGTCAGAACGACGGACCAAATAGTTTAGCGCTCCGACATTCGGAAGAACCACCTTCCGAATGTACCCGGCGATAGCGCGCAGACTACCGTCGACGGCGGCAAAATCCATGATCCAAAAGTGCTCTCCGCTCGACCAGTCATGCCGGTCAAACAAGCAATGCGGATCCGTCAGCAGCCGTTCTCTTGCCTGATCGGATAGATAGGCCCAAGTAAAGTAGCCAACCGCGCGCCCGTGGCTATCGTAGAACACGCTGACTTGCGAGAGCTCTACTGCGGGAAAAATCCATACACGCAAAGAGAGAAGAGAGGCCCGCGCGTGCCAACGAGATCGGGAAGCCACATCGAATATCTCCCCAATTCGTTGCGAGTAGGAAAAGTAGTGGTCAGACGGAGCGTTTGTGAAAATCATCTTTCTTGATCAGCAGGAGACGTTCGGCTGGCAGCACCAGCCATCCACAAAAGACTACAAGAGCGACCCAGGTGAGCGACGAGGCTGGCAACAGAAGCATGCTTGCAAAGGAGACCGCGAAAGTAGCGACCTCGGCCCACGAAAAGCCGAGCTTACTTCCGTTGGAAACCTTGCTAGCTGGTGACCATAGAAGTCCCCCTCTATTCGTCACCCAAGCCATGATCGCGCGCCCCCAAGCTGCGCCGGTTACCAAGAATGTTCGCGGGGCTCTGCATACGCGGATTGCCGTTGCGAGTAACAGAAACATGCCACCCATTACCAACAACCGAAGCGTATGACTGATGCCGACATTGGGGGAGTTAGCCACCGCGCGCCAAACCAGGCGGATTGCGCCGGGAAAAAGAAGTATGGCGAGCAGACTCAGCTGACTCGTCGGGTCTGGTCGCCACAAGCTCACGAGTATCAGCGGGAATCCAAGAAAACCACCAAGCCAACCGAGCGTCTGCTGGCAGACCGTTATCGATGCAAGAAGCTTGCGATGCACCCGATCTGATTTTGCCAGGCGGGGAAAGCGCAGCAGATTGAGCATGTCGCCTCGGGCCCATCTTTCATCTCTGCGCGCCAAAGAAGCGGGCGACCGCGGGAATGACTCGAAAATTGCTGCATCGTCTACATAGGTCGGACGGAGCATGAAGGATTCAATCGTGTCGTGACTCAAAGCCTCACTGGCCACTTGCTCATCGCACAGCAGACGATAGGTGCGGGGATCGTAGAGCCCTTTTCCCGTGTAGAGGCACTGCCCGGTCGTATCGTTCTTGGGATCCCTCCAACGAGGCGCTGGCTTATGCGGATTGGCAGCATCCCCGACACAGACCTGAGGAAACCGCCACGGCGTCACGGATGCATCAGCTATATGACCAGAAGGCACCGCCATTCCGTGCCCCCCGCCCATTTCACGCGTTTCCCGGGAAATTTCATTCCAAGGATGGGCGAGGACCCCCGCAAGCCTTTGAATGCAGTCCCGACCTATCTGCGTGTCTTCATCGCAAACAAAGAGATATCGGCAGCGAGAAATATCCTCATAGAAACTCGGAGAAGTAGAACTGAACGGTTCTTCCCCATCGATGATCGCCCGATGCAGGAGGTGAATCTTGCCTAGCTTTCGCCCCTCCCCCATCCAGGCCCCCTCGCTCGAAACGAACATGCGGCGACGGTGGGCGAAGTAGACGGGGCGCCGGTACCGCGCTCCTGCAGCCTCGTTCACCCGCTCAACCATAGCGGCAATCCGCTCGACCGTTGCCGCGTCTTCCTCTCCAGACGGCTCCTCCGGCGAATCGGCCAAGTCAGTTAGCAAGACGAAGCGGACTCCGTCGTCATTTACACTTCTGACGTTCCACAACAGGGTTCGCTCAAGCTGGATCAACTGTTCCTCGCCATGCAGAAGCACCGGAACTGCAACCCACACGGGATCCTCCACACCGGAAAGTGAGTAGTCGTACCGGACAGCTGAGTAGGGCCCGATGCGCCAAGCCTGAAGTTGTTCAGCCAGCCAATAGCAAGTCTCCAGAATCAAAGGGAACGCAAAGATGACCCACAGCACCGAATCTTTCGCCACAGGGAGCGAAGCTGCAATGACGAGGACTGTCAGAAAGGAAAGCGCGAAGGCTCCGACACACACCCAACCTTCTCTGGCCTGTTGGTTGTGATCACCACAGGCTCGCCCAGGTACAACCCCTGTCCTTACCAGCTCCTCAAGTTCCGAGCTGGAGCGGGGCCGCATTTCTTCATCGAAAACAATAGAAATGCGGCTAACCCTTGAGCGCTCGGCCACGGCATCGACAGCAGCGTGACAGCGCACCTTCGACTCCATATCTAGGCACTGGTAGCGATCCCCCAAGCGCTCTCCGAGAGCTTGATCGACACAATCGTGCTTCAGGAAGGCGTCCTGAGCTTCAACGCCCGACGCGTCGGCGATCACTTCTAGGATGTACAGTTGACTGGTGGGGTCCAGGTTCTGTCGGCCGCTTTGGTTGAGCCGCCAATAAAGTACTGCTGCCACGAAGATGAGCGGCGCTCTTCTTGCATCCGCGTGGCGCATACCTCTGCCCACGGCCGATCCACAGAAGGTCGACAGGAATCCATCGAACGATGCGCCCTGCGAGGCACATTGGATTGCGGCGCTCCAAATTTCATCGATCGAACGCGATCTGTTGCGCCAAGCGCTTATCCATGTGCAGGGGAACGCGCGCGCAATAAAGCCTGCTGCTGCGTGGACACGCTCGGCTCCGTCAAATCCTGGCGCCACGTCCATCGCCATGCCACAAGCTTCCTCAATGACACGCAAGGCGGCATAAGCACGCCTCGCGCCAGCCATTTCCTCCATTTCAAAATCCTTCCTTGGAGCTTGACCTTATCGCCTGACAGTCGGCTCGCTTAGTCGCAGTTGCCCTTGGTACCCGCCCGGTAGCGGTCAAGGGCTTTCAGCCCATAAGTCTCCGCATCGGCCTCTTTGTCAAGCCCGACAAACAACTGCGGATACCGCGCCTGGTAAGCGTGCTGATACTCATGAGCCGCGACGAAGATCGCATTCTCCTCCGCGGTCAATGCACCCAGCGGCCGTCCCTGTTCCTGAAGTTCACCTGCGTCGTTGTAGTACCGATGGGAACGCGTCCCATCGGGCGTCGCCTTGAATGCATCAACAAACAGCATTGCGTTGGCACGGGTGTATGAGCCGTCGGGCTGGTAGGAGTTAGGATCTACGTATAAGGCGCCTCTGATCCGCTGGTAGCCATCAGGAACCTCAGGGCTGTCGCTTCTGAACTCATAGGTCTCCTGTCCGATCTGCTTGTTTGCGTGCGCATTAACGATTACCACGCGAACGTTCGCAGTGTCTGCATGACCCGGCTCCGCCACTGCGGCCACCTTGCACTCCATCTTGTCTGCACGCGGAAGCGTCGAGGGGTCAACGGCATGGTGAACAACGCCATATCCAGAGCCTGATGATCCGCCTGATTGCCCCCCGCTACTCTCAGAGTAGCCCGGGCCATAGCTGAAATAGCCGCCGACATTGAACGTGCTGAAGGTTGGACCATGCACGGTGACCCGATTCAGCGTGAGCCCCACGCTTGAATCACCTCCGAACACCTCGTCCAACTCTTGATCAGTAAGAATTCTCATCGTACTCCTCCATGAATGACAGTTTTGAGTTCACTTCATCAATGCTGCTAGTCGCACAACTTGGTGAATGAGGTAGATTCCGAGTAAGTTCCGTGGAACTGGGACTGAAACTTGCGTCCGGCGTCCTCATCCAGCCGCTTCAGAATGGCTGGATCGGAGATTTGAGCGCCGTAGCGGGCAGCATCGTAGCCAAACGTTTGCGACATTGCTGCGTCTTCGCTCCCCAACTGCATAAGCCTTGAGATTTCATAGGCTTTCTGCGCTCCCAGAGAGAGGCGCGAAGTCATGCCTGCCTCAGAGTTGAGCGCGGATGCGGCGGCGCGAACCATCGGCCAGCTCCCAAGCTCGATTCCGCTCTCCACGAGGGCGGGCGCGTTTGTAGAGTAGATTTCGGAAAGGCGCTGAAAGGCCGGCGAGCTTTCGTCCGGCACCGCCCAAGGGGCCACGACAAAGCAGGCGGCCGCCATTCTGTCGCCGGCCAGGGCATTTTCAAGCGCCGAGAGGTAGATCTGCTGCGAGGCCTGCTCCCGGGTAGCTTCCCGCTCCCAACCAGCACACTCCTCTCTCCGCTCCTCCAGCATGGCAACGCGCTCGAGGTACCTTGCTCGAACATCTGGGTCGAGCTGCATCAGCTTTTCTGGCTTTGACCGAACGGAATTCGGATCAATCCTCTGGTTCTCAAAAAAATCTTCGAACTGCCGACGCGCTTCGCACCGCCGTACGTACCTGTAAGTGGCCTCGTAAGACACCAACGCGCTCTGAGGAAGACCATTCCGAGGAAAACTGGAGTCCCCCGAAGGGCCAGACTTCCATCCCTTGCTGGAAGAAGCGGAGGGTAGACCCCCAACGTTCTCAGCACGCACCCGAGGGGCTTCATCAGTAGCGCTTCCGCCCTGTTCGGCGCTCGATACAGTCACCATCGTGATGCCGCCCAAGAGAACAACCGTGCCCAGCGCGGCAAACAGTGCAACCTTTTTTTGTCCCACCATACTCTCCCAACGATCCCTGTTCTTGATGGCGCTACTGATCAGCCATCATTGGCCGATCGTACATCAGTACTTCCATCTCGGTTGTTAATCATGCATTGCGATGCGCCGTGATGCGCCTGCAAAACAGCCAAACCTGCTTGGCGTTCCGCGCTGACAAATGCGGGCAAACACAGCCGCAGACACGACGTATCATGACGTGGTCGGCTTGTCACATTACTGTTGGATGATTGCAAGGGAATGGGCCGCGTCGTGGGTCGGCCGGCACGTAACGGGTTCGTCGGATTGGCGCTTGCGCTTGGAGGGCCTGGAGCTCGTCTTGGCGCTGGACGGTCGCACCCACGGCTCAACGTCGAAGACGAGGCCACTTACTACATCAATGCCGGCACCTTCTGGACTGACATCACATTTCATCCGGGGCGGCACGGGGAAGTGAAGGCCGACGGGTTGCCCAACGCCCAGGGCGCCGCCTTGGTTCAAGCGCTGAACGTGGTGTTGAGGGAGAAGCGCCTGCGGGAGGACGTGGCGTTCCTCCAAGGCGTGCAGCGCACGATAGACGCGTGGCTGGACCACAAGGCAGAACAAGAGCGAGCCTGCTTCGAGCAGCGCCGCTGGTTCACCCACGAGCAGCAGGAGGACTTTCTCGCTGCCCGCCCCACGGTTGATCCAGCCGCCCTCCGATCGCGCCTGAAGAAACCGGGCGTGGCGGTCCGGTTGGGACCAGCTGCCCAGGCGATCGCACGCTCGCTGGCCGCTTGGGAAGCCGACCACCGTCCGGCTTGGGCCGCGCTCAACGCCGCCCACATGGAACGCGAATTGGTGGCCTGCAAAGAATTGCTGGACAGGGTGGAGAGCAAACCGCTCACCCCAGAACAGGCAAGGGCCGACGCGTGCTTCGACAACCGCGTGCAGGTGGTGGCTTCGGCCGGCTCGGGCAAGACTTCCATGATGGTGGCCAAGGCGGCCTACGCCATCCACCGCGGGTTCGTGGATCCCAAGCGAATCGTCCTGCTGGCGTTCAACACGGTAATGACTGCGATTGGTCACCACCACTATTCACGCAAGCCTTCTCGATTGTTCCCCCACCTGACCGCCGGCTTGAACCGCAAGACGGGTGAATCGAACCAGCGCTACAGCCAAGCGACGCTCAACCACTTCAGCACCTACCTGAAGAGCCTAGGTTTCGGGAAGCCGACGCTATGCACTTCTGCGACCGCCTCGATGGTCACGCTGAAGCTGCGACATGGGCTGAACCTTCGCACCGCCCTCTGGCACTGCCCCGCTCAGTGGGCCCGGTCTCGGTTGATCGAGACCACCACCTCCAAGCCTCCCTCCATGCGATTCCGGACTGTCAGCACGCCACCGTGAGCAGCGCATATGGCGCCCGCAATGGAGAGGCCAAGTCCGGAGCCACCCGAGTGCCGGGCCCTGGACCGATCCGCCCTCCAAAAGCGGTCCTGGACACGCGGGAGGTCGGCCTCGTCGACCCCTGGGCCACGGTCGCCAACAATGAGCGTCACCCGCGTCCCCTCCTGCCTGAGCGATACGTCCATGACGCCGCCGCTGGATGCATACCGCAGCAGGTTGTCCACCACGATGGTCACCACTTGGCCCATCCGCAGCCGGTCGGCCTGGACCTCGATGCCGGCGTCCAGATCCAACTGGCATGCAACCCCAGCAGCTTGGAGTTCCAGTTCCACCCACTGAATGCGCTCGAGCACCAGATCTGCGAGCACAAACCGCTCTTCTTCCAAGCTCAGGGCCCCAGCCCGCGCCATCGACAGCAGATGGAGGTCGCCAACGATGCGATTGATCTGGTCCAGCTGCCGGTGAACCAGCAAGAGTTGATCATTGGAGTGCGGAAAAACATCGTCCACCATCCCTTGAATGCGCCCCATCGCAGCGTTCAACGGGGTCCTGAGCTCGTGGGCCAGCATCGCACTGGAGTCCCTGATCTCCCGCTCATACTGCTCCAGGCGAGATGACATCTCGTTGAAATCGTCGGCCAGGCCGGCCAGCTCCTGGGGGGCATGCGGACTCACCGCTGCCCGCGCCGAGAAGTCCCCCTCGGCCACCTGCCTCGCCGCTTTTGCCACTGAGCTGAATTGGCGCGATAGCGGGCGAGACATCATGAAGCCAAAGACGAAGATGAAAGGAACGGATGTCACCAGCAACGCGAGAAGGGTGAACCAATCGGGATTTCGCAGGCCCGGCAAGAAGTTCTCGATGGCGTAATTGGCTTGGAACAGCGCCCATAGCCGCGCTTCATCCAAATGCGGATCTGCCACAAGCCGCCGCACTTCTTGCTGAACCTGGGGCGGTAGCGTGCTGAGGATGCGCTCATCCTTCAGCTGGAAATGCAGCCACATCCCAAGCGCTACGCAGCTCACTGCCCCCACGGCCAGCCCGCTCATTCGAAGGCCGACCCAAGTCCATAGCGAGCTGGGCGCTCGGCGGTCAAGCTTCATTGGAACCGGTATCCCACGCCGCGCACCGTCACCAGAACACCGGTAATCCCGTGGTGCTCGAGCTTCTTGCGAATGTTGTGGACATGCGTGTCGACCACGCGATTCAGCGAATCGCTGGTGGCGGCAACCCCTTCCAGCAGCTCTGCGCGTGTGAAGGCCTTGAAGGGGGTGCGCAGGAGTGCATAAAGGATGTTGAATTCGGTGGGAGTCAGCTCGACGACGGACGGAGACCCCGAGGCTTCCGCTTCAACCAGCACCCTTACGGCCTCTCCGTCTACGGTGAGCCGCCCGTGCTGGAGGACCTTTTCCTTTCCTCGACCAGGCACCACCCGGCGCAGCACGGCATGAACCCGAGCCACAACCTCGCGAGGGCTGTAGGGCTTGACCACGTAGTCGTCTGCTCCGTATCGCAGGGCACCTAGCTTGTCCGGCTCGTCCCCGACGGCGGTCACCATGATCACGGGCGTGTCCCCCGCTTTGCGAATGGCCGACAGCACGTCAATGCCGCTCATCTTCGGCAGCATGATATCCAGTAGGACTAAGTGGGGACGCCACTGCGCGAAAAGCTCCAAGGCCTGCAGGCCATCGTGGGCCACCGCCACAAAAAAACCCTCCTTGCGAAGGTAGGCCTCCAGGATACTGGCGCCGTCCGCGTCGTCCTCAACGACCAGGACGCGCTTGTCGTTCGAGGGGATGGGAGCCGAATTCATAGAATCCGAAAAAGTCATTGATGAAATCTTGATATTTGGGCGGAAACCGTCGAAACGGCGCGCCATTCTTACCACTACACCGGCGCGTCTGCCACCAAGACGTTGCAGATCGTCACGATCTTCAGCATGTCGGTTCAGAAACGACGCTCGCAGCTGAGGAAGCTGCGCTTTTTTTTGAGGCTTGATCGAATCTCAACAAAGAGCACAAAGAACCTTGAGGAGAGGCCTTCAAGCTTCCCGCACTTCTCTGGCGAACGTTGGTTAATCCGTGATTACTTGCTCGGCCTTCCGCTGGTTCAGACCAGCTCTGGTGAGTTCGGCAGCTGTCTTAGGGATGGCTGCGTTGGCAGGGTGCTCTTTGTCCCCCCGATACGTCCGTCCCGCCGCCGTCGTTCCCGAACAGCTCAACTCTACGACTGTTTCGCCTACCAACGGAGCGCGTTGCTCGGAGCGGATGCGCGGGGAAGACATTGGTTTTGTCCGGGCGACGGTCAAGGGCGGCCAGTTGGACACCATGATCAATGCGGCGCTGTGTCGCAGCCCCGACTACCGGCTTGCAGAGCTCAACGTGCGACTCGCGCGAGCGCAGGCCGGTCAGAGCAACAGTGCACGATTGCCACGGCTGGATGGGCAAATCGTCAAAAGCAAACAGCGATTCGGCGATCCAGCGTTGGACGAGCGCTACCAGCAGGATCTGTCCATGGCGACCGTCGGACTGTCAGAGTTCGATCCTGACTTCTTTGGGCGCCTCAGGTCGCTTGCCGCTGCCGACGGGCTCCGGTGGGAAGCTTCTCAGCACGGCCGCGACGCGGCCCGGGGAGCGCTCATTGGCGAAACGCTTCGCGCCTACGTCCTCTACTCTGCGGCCAAAGAAGCCGAAGCCCAGGCCGGGGTAGTAGCCAGCAGCGCTCGAGAACAGCTCCGCCTTGCAGAGCGCCGACAAGCGCTTGGCATGATCGCCTCCGACGATCTTCGCGACGCGGAGAGCTTGGCTGCACAAGCGGATGCAAACGCGGCCAAGGCTGCAGAGGCATCAAAGGCCCAAGAGCGGGCCCTGCGATTTCTGGTTGGATTTGACTCAGCGCTGCCAAAACCAAACCTGTCGCTATTCGTCGACGGCTCGGGTGACGCGGTCCGTTACGGTGGTTTGGATTCTTCCGTGCTCTACCAGCGCCCCGAGGTGCTTGAGGCAGAAGCCCAGTTGCAAGCAGCTCACGCTGACATCGGCGCCGCACGCGCGGCCTTCTTCCCGTCCATCCAACTCACCACCTCCCTTGGCTCGGCCAGCGAGAGTTTGGGTGGCCTCTTCTCTGCCTCGAAAGCTTGGACGTTCACCCCCAGCCTGCGGCTTCCCATTTTCGACTTCGGTCGGAACAAGCAGGCGCTGGATCTCGCATGGATCCGTCAAAAGCAAGGGGTCGTGCAGTACGAGAAGGCCGTCCAACGCGCGTTTGTCGATGTCGCCGATGCCCTTGGCAGCCGAAGCCAGGCCGAGCAGGCCTACACCGCAGCTCGCAAGAAGGAGCTCGCTGCGGTCGGGAAGACGGGCCGACTGATCCAACGAATTGATGCAGGCCTGCAAGACGCCATGGACCGACCGCAGGCCGAGATTGACGCGGCCAATGCCACGGCCGACCGCGTCGCTGCTCAGCAGGACTTTGCCCTTTCCCGGATCGCTCTGTCGCACGCGTTCTATGCCACGGCTCCTGCCCGTCCCTCCCCTTCCGACTCCCACTGAGGTTTCCAATATGATCACCAAGACCAAATCAACCGTCCTGCTTGGATTGGCCGTGCTTCTGGCGGCACCGGCCGCTCACGCCGGCGGCCTGTGGGGCGACAAGATGGAGGCCACTTTTGGGGCCGGCGTGCTCTACGGCCCGCTCTACGCGGGCTCGGATGAGAGCCAAGCGATCCTTGTCCCCGTGCTGTCCGTTCAGCGGGGCATCCTCTTCGCCGACTCGACCCGCGGGGCGGGCCTGCAGTATCAGTTTGGCAATGGCCTCTATCTCTCCCAGTCGATCTACTACGACTTGGGCCGCTTGGAGAGGGACAGCTCATGGCGCCCTGGCTCAGATTCCTTGAAGGGCATGGGCCGCGTTCCAGGCTCGGTCACCACGAAGACCATGCTGGTTCAACCCTTGGGCGATCGCTTCAATGTCTCAGCGGAAGCGGAATACGCCCTGCGATCTTCGGCGCACCGTCTTCGCTACCGCGTGGGGGCGGAAGCAAAGCTCTTCAACGGCGATGCCAACGACGTGTTTCTCACAGCAGATGTGCACGGCGGCGATCGGGATTTCAACCAAGCCTACTACGGGGTCAGCATCGCTCAGGCGGACGCTACCGGACGCCGGGCGTTCTCTGCCGACTCGGGCATCAATGCCTACGCCGCCGGCGTTCGCTGGGAGCACAAGTTCGGCGACCGTTGGATGGGCATCGCGCAGATCAATGCGATGCGCTACGCGCACGACGTGAGCGGCAGCTCCATCATTGAGCGGCGCAACAGCGTCTTCGGGAACGTGGCCCTCACCTACACCTACTGAGACAGAAAATGGCCTTCCTCCCACCGCTATCGATGCGCGCCCTTCTCGCCCTCTCCCTCGCCGGGCTGTCCGCCTGCAGCCAAGAGCCCACGCCGCCCGCGCCGGTCCGAAGCGTGAAGGTTGAAACGGCAGAGCGAGGGTCACGCACCTCGGCTGAGTTCATCGGCACGGTTCGCCGGTCCTCCAGGGCGCAGCTCAGTTTTGAGCAGGCGGGACGGATCAAAGCAATCCATGTCGATATCGGCGACGCGATTGCCAAAGGCCAAGTTCTCGCAGTCTTGGACCCACTTCCCGTCCAGCAACAGTTCGCCCGGGCCAGCGCCCAACTGAACGCGGCCCGCGCAGCGCTGGCCGAACGCCAGCTTCAGTTCAACCAACAAGAAGCGATGTTCAAGGACGGTGCCGTTGCGCAGGTCAGCTTGACTCAGGCTCGCGCCGCCTTGGAAGCGTCCAAGGCGGAACTCAATAGTGCTCAGGCCGATGTGACCCTGGCTCAGCGCGCGGTCGATCACAGCGTCATCCGAGCGCCATTTGACGGGCAAGTCATCGCTCGCCACAGCGAACCGACCGTTGACGTCACCGCAGGCCAAGCGATTCTGGACGTGCAGGGCAGCGGGCAGACGGAAGTTGCAGCCGACGTACCGGCCCACCTCGCCAAGGCCCTCCAGGCGGGGGCCACAGCATCCGCACGGCAGGACGGCAACGTGCTGGTCCCACTGACTCTGCGTTCGGTTGCACAGCACGAATCGACCGCAGGAACTGTGCCGGTTCTCCTGGAAGCTGCGGACGGTGGCGCGCCCCTGCTTCCCGGCTCACTGATTCACGTATTGGTTCAGGTCGACAACGCGAACAAGGCCCTGACGGTGCCGCTCTCAAGCCTCGTCCCCAGCAGCACCGCCGGCGCGGCGGATGTCTTTGTTTTCTCCGCGGCTCATCAGACCGTGAAGAAAGTTCGCGTTCGCGTCGGCAGCTACCAGGGAAGCCAAGTCGAAATCCTCGGAGGGTTGGCCGAAGACGCTGTGATCGTCACGGCGGGGGCCAGCTACCTCACGGATGGTCAGAAGGTTCGGCCTTACAAAAGCCAGTCCCAGCTCGAACAAGGGGAAACCCGATGAACCTTACCCAGTCGGCGATAAAATCCAGCCGTCTGACGGTGTTCGCCTGCCTGCTGCTTCTGTTCGGCGGCATCTTCACCTTCTTTGGCTTTCCTTCTCAAGAAGAACCGTCCGTCACCATCCGTGAAGCGCTCGTGTCCGCTGCCCTGCCGGGCCTGCCCAGCGAGGAAGTGGAAGAGCGCATTGCCAAGCCGCTGGAGGAGCGGCTGCGAGAGGTGGCCGGCATCAAGCGAGTCGTGTCGACCATCCGTCCTGGCAGTGCCCTGATCCAATTGACGGCGCAGGACAGCGTCGATGATTTGCCCACCCTTTGGCAGCGTGTGCGCGCCAAGGCAGCTGAGGCCAGCGCCGAACTGCCGCCGGGCACTCAAGGGCCACTGGTGGACGACGACTTCGGACGCGTCGCCGTGGCCTCCATTGCGGTGACCGCCCCCGGATTCAGCACAAGCGAAATGATGGGACCGCTGCGCGCCATGCGGGAAGAGCTCTATCGTCTGCCGGGCGTCGAGCGGGTGACCATGTACGGACTGCAGGAAGACCGGGTTTACGTGGACTTCGACAGGTCCAAGCTGGCCTCGACCGGCGCCACCCCCAACGGGATCATCGATCAACTCAGGGACAAGAATGTTCTTTCGCCGGGCGGGGAAGCCATTGCCGCCGGTCTCTCGCTGACCCTTTCTGCCGACAGCCAGGTCCGCAGCGCCCACGATCTGGCCGACGTGTTGGTCAGCGTGCCCAATGCCAAGGAGAGCCAAGTCATCCGGCTGGGGGATCTGGCCGATGTTCGGATTCTGCCACCGGACCCGCCGGAGGGAGGCGCGCTCTACAAAGGGAAGCCTGCCATCGTCGTGGCCGTCTCTATGGCCAAGGGCTACAGCATAGAAACCTTCGGCAAGGACTTGCGTGCAGCGTTGGATCGCACCCAGTCGGCCCTGCCGGTCGGCTTCGAGCAGCACGTGGTGACGTTCCAGCCGGACGTGGTGGAACGCGAAATGGGCAAGATGCACCACGTCATGGGGGAGACCGTGGTCATCGTCATGGCGGTCGTCATGCTTTTCCTAGGCTGGAGGACCGGGCTCATCGTTGGAGCTATTGTCCCGCTGACCATCCTTGGCTCGTTGGTGGCAATGCGCGCGCTCGGCGTGGAACTCCAAACGGTGTCGATCGCCGCCATCATCCTGGCACTGGGACTGCTGGTCGACAACGGCATTGTCATTGCCGAAGACATTGAGCGCCGCCTTGCACATGGCCAGGAGCGGATAAGCGCCTGCGTGGACGCTGGAAGGACGCTGGCCATTCCGCTTCTCACGTCCTCGCTGGTGATCATCCTGGCGTTCTCCCCGTTCTTCTTTGGTCAGACCTCCACAAACGAATACCTGCGATCCCTGGCGATCGTCTTGGCCGTCACGCTGCTGGGCTCCTGGATCTTGAGCATCACAGTGACGCCCCTGCTGTGCATCCGATTCGCCAAGGTCCACGTCCACGCTGAGGATGACGGTCAGTATCAGAGCCGGCTTTACAAAGGCTACAGTCGCATCATCGCCAAGGTGTTGGACCACAAAGTGGTCTTCATGGGGACGATGGCAGCGCTGCTGGCCGGTGCACTGGTCATCCTGACGTCGCTGCCCTACGACTTCCTGCCGAAGTCGGATCGCCTACAGTTCCAGATGCCAGTCACGCTGGAGCCAGGCGCGGCATCGACTGAAACCAGAAAAGTGGTTACAGAACTCAGCGCTTGGTTTGCTGACAGAAAGCAGAACCCGGAAGTCACTGAGAGCATCGGCTACGTTGCCGACGGCGGACCGCGGATCGTGCTGGGCCTGACACCGCCGCTTCCTGCGTCCAACGTGGGCTACTTCACCGTGAGCGTTGCCCAGGGGACGGATATCGATGCTGTGATCCGCCGTGCCCGGGAGCACGTTCTGGCTGCCTATCCAACGGTGCGTGCCGATCCCAAACGGTTTTCCCTCGGCACAACGGAAGCCGGCGTGGCCGTCTATCGGATCTATGGGCCAGACGAGGATGAACTGCGCCGCATCGGTGAGGAAGTGAGCGCTAAACTCGCGACGCTCGGCGGCACGCAGGATGTCTACGACGATTGGGGAAAGCGCACCCCTAGCTACACCATCAAGGTAAACGCGGCCAATTCGAAAGCGGCGGGCGTGAGCAACAACGATATCGCCGAGTCGCTGCGCTACCGCTACAGCGGCGCCGAGGCCACCCGCCTCCACAGCGATGGCACGGCCACGCCCGTCATCCTGCGCTCCACTGCCAGCGAGCGAGCACCGACGGCTCGTCCCGAGGACACCTTGGTCTATTCCAGCGCGTCTGGAAAGGCATTGCCGTTGGGCGCGATTGCCACGGTCGAAGCGTCCAGTGAGCCGTCCACGATCGTGCGCCGCAACTTGATGCGGTCGCTGACAGTCACGGGCAAGAACCCCGGGATGACCACCAGCGAAATTGTTGCCGCCCTCAAGCCCGAGATCGCAGCCATCAAGCTGCCGCCCGGTTACCGAATTGAGCTGGGAGGCGAGATGGAGGATGCGGCGGAGGCCAACGACGCCTTGCTGGGCTTCATGCCGCACGCGCTCGGCGCCATCCTTCTGCTGTTCGTTTGGCAGTTCAACTCGTTCCGCAAGGCGTTCATCGTCATCGCCAGCATTCCGTTTGTCCTCATCGGCGCCTCGTTGGCACTGTTGGTCACCGGCTACCCGTTCGGCTTCATGGCCACGTTTGGGTTGCTTGCGTTGGCCGGCATCATCGTCAACAACGCAGTCCTGCTGCTGGAGCGCATTGAGGCTGAGCTTGAAGAGGGGCTGCCAAGGCGCGAGGCGGTCGTATCGGCGGCGGTGAAGCGGCTCCGCCCGATCCTCATGACCAAGCTCACCTGCATCGTCGGCCTGGTGCCCTTGATGCTGTTCGCCGGCCCGCTGTGGACTGGCATGGCGATCACCATGATCGGGGGCTTGGCACTGGGAACCCTCGTGACGTTGGGCCTCATTCCAGCCCTATACGACTGGCTGTTCAGCCTTCGTATCCGGCCGGAGGATGCGCGCTGATGGCGCAGAACACCATTCGCGTCGCCGCTGTGCTGTGCGCCGCACTTTTGAGCGGTTGCGCCATGGTCAAAATCAAGAACGTGTCCCCAGAGCGCTACTTCGAGCAACGTCGGGGCGACATCCTGAGCACCGGGGAACTCAGCCCCGCCACGCGGCAGGAGATGGGCCTGCTTTCCTTGGACACGAAGGCCTGCTTGTCGGCGCCCGAGCCCTGCTCTGGCACCCTCACCGGGTCGGAGGAAATCAAGTCCGCAGACTCGTTGGCCGCCGCGGCGGAGCTGTGGGTTGCCCACGCCGCCGAGCTGTCCCGAACGTCGCCGGACAGTGATCGGACGATGGACGCTTGGTTGAAGGCCGCCCGCTACTCCTACGCCTACTTCCTGGTCTTCCAGCAGAATGCCTCACGCTTGGCGCCCCGCGATCGCGATACCCAAATTCGGGACTATTACAACTACGCCGTGGAGAACGTCACAGCAAGCCTGTTCCGACGCTATCGGCGGGGAGAACACTCCAATCTGACGAGTGAGAGCCTCCCCACGCCAGCAGGTTGGAGCCTGAAGCTCGACATGTCGGGCCTGCGCGAGATTGGTGACGTTCCCATCCCCAGAGAACTTCTGGCTGCCTCCAGTATTGGGTTCGGCGGGATCCGGAATGCCTACCGCCGCGATGGCTTTGGAGCGGAAATGGTGGCCGCACTGCCCCCAGGTACGTCCAGTCCTCAACGGTCGCTCGTGTCGGACTTTCCGTTGGCCGGGGGCTATAGCGCGATGCCAACCCCCAACGTCACGTGCTTGTTGGACTTCCACGGCGATGACGTGCAGCAGGTGCTTGCGTCACGTTCGGCGACCCTCAGGGCGTTCGATCCACTGTTGGAGAGCGCGGCCGCCATCAAGGGAGAGAACGTGCCCCTGGCCGCCAACTTCACTGCCGGCTACGGCGTATGGTTGGCACGCTCCAACTTCGCCACCGAGGCCATCCGCACGCTCTTGGACATGGACAAGAGCTTGGACAAGCCGCACCTCTACATGCTGCAGCCGTTCGACCCAAACCGGCGAGTGGTTCTGATGTTGCATGGCTTGGCCAGCAGCCCTGAGGCGTGGGTCAATACTGCTAATGATGTGCTTGGCGACGATGATCTCAGGGCCCGTTACCAGGTCTGGCTGATGTATTACCCCACCAACCTGCCGCTTCCCTACAACCATCAAGCGATCCGGGAGACCGTCCTGAAGACACTGAAGGACATGGATCCTTCCGGTGCCGCAAAGGCCTCTCATGGAATGGTCGTGGTTGGGCACAGCATGGGCGGGCTGTTGACACGGCTAATGGTTTCTTCAAGCAATGGCACTCATCTGCTTGACCAGACCCTGCAGGAGCTCAGGAGCAAGGGTGACGACGCCAGTAAAGTGCGCGAGGAGCTGGCCCCACTCCTGGAGTTCGATCCGATGCCTGAAGTGCGACGGGCAGTCTTCATCGCCACCCCGCACTTGGGAACGCCATCTGCGGAAGGCGTGCTTGCCGCGATCGTCTCCCGGCTGTCCTCGATCCCTCAAGGGCTCTCCACACGTTACAGTGCCAGCGCGGCCGTCATGGCGGCCGTATCGGGCCGCCTCCCAGTGAGCATTGACAACCTCAAGGAAAGCGACCCCTTTGTAAAAGACATCGCCGAGCTTCCGATCTCCCCGGACGTGGTCTACCACTCCATCATTGCTGTGAAGAACCCAACGAACTTGGCCACCGCAACGGATGGCTTCGTTCCCTACCGAAGCGCACACCTGGCCAGCGCTGCTTCGGAAAAGGTCATCGTGAGTGGTCACAGCGTGCAGCAGACACCAGAGGCCGTTCTGGAACTGCGGCGTATCCTGCGCATGGACGCGGGGTTGGAAGCGCCACAATCCGAGCCAGCTCGCTCGGAGTAAGAAAGCTAGCGCTCTTGGCAAAGTGGCCCCATGTTGGGGCCACTGGTCTCAGTTCGTCTTGGAGAACGCCGCTCTGCTGACGATTTGACGCACGCCGCAGGCGGAGCACTTCAGTTCCAGCGCTCCACAGATGCCGAGCGTTGCACTCTTGGTGGCATCCAGGAACGTGAAGCATTTCAAGCACTGCATCTTCTCGGCCTGGATGGGAGGCGTGGCCGCATCCGGATGGTCACAGATGGCCAAGTTCTGAACTTTGAATACGCCGAACTGCTGCACAACTACCTCGTATAACGGCTCAAGAGGGTGACAAACCGCAGAGGGAGCCAAAGCGCCCTCCCCGCGCGGCTCCTCAACGAACCTAAGTGACTGGCACCTCGGCCAGCCCAACACACGCCGCTACACAGGCTCTTGTGGCTGAGGCTCGGACTCGTCCTCGTCCTCTTCGCTGCCGTAGGTCCGCTTGGCCAGCTTGGGCAGGACGTAGACGCCGAGCAGCAAGTGATCGATGACCTCAAGGGCCAATGTCAACTCCTCAACGCTGTGCGGTGCGACTTCATGTGCAGCGTTGTTGCCCAGGACGCGCAGGTTGTGAAGGATGGCGGCGCCAGCATCGGTCAATCCCCGACGATCCTTGAGATCGTTGATCTTGTGATAGAGGTCTCTGCCAACCGCACCTTGGTCTTTGCAGACCGTCTCCACGATTGCGCGGATACCAATGCCGCTGAGCACCGGGTTGGACGCATTGAGACAGGCCAGAGTCTCCGTGTAGATGCGCTCGACCTTGGTTGGCAACAGATGGGAGGACTCCAGCGCTGCCCTGCCCAAGTTGGGAGTGGGAAAGATCTCAACGTCTGGCACGTATTCCCACTCACCTTGGCGCACCTCCGCCACGTTTTCATTCGTGCCAGTGGCCATGCGGAAGGCAACAGTGCCGCAGCCCAGGCAGCGGACGGTCTGATACTCGTGCGTCCAGTTCAGTGCAATGTCGTCGGGGACTTCGCCCTGCTCGGTGTGTTCATGGATCACCTCATGATTGGTGACATGCCTGCAACGTCGGCAGGGGCAGCTTTCCAGCTTGGTGGTTTCTTTTAGGGTCATTTCGAGAATTAGATTGTGCTAGGCGAGGCGCTGCCTTACTCGGTCTCGAGCGACGGCTGCATCTGCTCACGCCAAAACTGGGGGTCGGCGACCAAGCACCTCGCATGGGTTGCGTAGGCGTGGTCGAGGGTCTGATTGAATCGGTTCCACCACCCTGCGGTGTAAGAACTCCACATAGAAAGGCGATCGATCGCATGATCGACTTCGTCGGCGCTGATCGCGTCCAGTTCCCCGAGAGCTTCCACGTATGCCCCCGTTTTCCCCTCGACAATCTGATAGTTGTTCAGCTGCCTATCAACGACCACATCGTTCCGGAACCGGCGTAGCACCATCGAGTGCGCTCGAGCTCTTCCCTCGGCGAGGTTGTCCCGAAGAATCCTCGCGATTGCTTCGCAGCGTTTCGATCGGACGTCGTATGCCTCGCGGTCCTGGCGCGCGTCGCTCAGCCTCTGGAGCTCGGACAGCCATGGGAAGGCCAGTAGGAACTGGAACCGCTGAATGCCCGTCTGATTAGGAATCGGGCCCGGGTCATACTCGCAGCAGCTCTCCAACGTCGAGACGGCGGAAAGGACGATGGTCGCCCAGCGATCAACGCGATCACACAAGGGCATGCCCTCGGCCGCCTTGTCATCGAAATCCCGCCTCAGCGCGTCAAGCTTCTTGTCGAGCTCGACGTAATCAATGGAGGACAGCCCATAGCCGAGCATGGCGGCCAGATCCTGTGCCCTGCGTACCTCGTCGGATTCGGGCGCCTCCTTCAGTTCCCGCTCGACGGCCCAAGCCGCCGTCAACACGCGGTCAATGGATCCCCCGTCGGCCAGGACGTCCCGCAGGAAGGAGTAGTCGTCGTGCGGAGTCTGAGTTCTGAGGGGATTGGAATCTTTGAGCATGAGCGACCAGCCTTGAGGAGACGTGTCGCGGTTGCCTGGGCGAGGCCAAGCGCGACACGCTACCGGGCCTCTCCACAGCCTGGCTGGCCAGGCTGAGCACTTGTTTTGGCCCCGGCGCTCAGAAGCGACGCGATGGCCGGAGGCTACCCAAGACGGACATCCTCGTGAATTGGCGCGGAGAGAAGGATTCGAACCTTCCAGCCTCCCCTTGGATACGACATCACAGTGAAGCGCATTCGTCCTTCAACTTGGGTTGCAGCTCTTCCCCAACTGGGCTCCGCGAGAGGCACGCCACCAACCAACCAGACCACAGGACACTTCTGAACCACCCACGGACGGACAAACCGAAGCGCCATCCGTGCGCCTCGCTCCTTTCCTTGGCTTGCTGACCGTCGAACACTGCATCCGGACCCTTGCAAGCATCCGTGCGCCCTTCGTCTTCTGCGTGTGGAACAACGTAATCAATGTGTGTGTTTGAAGTCATATTCAGCTCCTTAGTGATGACATACGCATCGACCACCAGGGAAGCCTGCAACCCAAACCAGGACTCGAACTGCGCCTCCCTGTGCGCCGATGTTGGCACCAAGAAGGGGGGATCAGTGATCCCACGAGCCTAGTATAGATTGCCCACCACGAACTTGATCGCTGCAGGTTGGAGAATCAGACCAAGCCCGTGGGATTCCCCAGACATGTATTGCCGCTGCCCGTTGCACCCGACAAGACAGGCACCGCGCTCATATCAAGATGGCCTTGAGGACCACGGCTTTTCCCCCAGGGCTGCGGCGGTGATCACCCCGAGGGTGGGAGCGCATAGCGCACGCTTTGCCGATAACGGGAACTGGGGTAATGACCAACGGTGACCTCCACCGGCTTGCCCGTCGCCGAGTAGTAGAAGCGAACCACTTGGAGCGCCGGATCGCCTGGCGCTGCCTGTAGCAGCCGCGCGGTGTCCTGGTCGAGGACCGTCGCCGTCACATCTTGGCGGACCTCTGTCACAGCAATCCCGAACATACGCTCCAGGTTCTGATAGATCGGCCCACGAGCGACGTCGGGCGTGATCTGGGCTGCCGCATACTGGGGCGGCAGATAGATCCGCAAGACGCTCATTGGCAAAGGGGCCTGAGGGCGCCGCCGCAAGAAGCATGCCTCCGAGAGCTGGATGCCCCTTCGGCATTCCAGAACCTCGGAAAGGCGCTCGTTGACGGTGATAGGGCCCAGGGAGACCTGGTGCAGTTCGGTCTTTCCAAGAAAGTCGCGAAGGTCTTCCGCGGACGTGATCGGAGCGAAGGCCTCCGCTCCCTGGGGTGCGGGCAGCACGATGGACCCCACGCCAGGCCTGGACGCGATCAGCCCCTGCGATCTCAGCAGTGCAAGGGCCTGGCGGACGGTCTGACGACTGACTCCATGGATTGAGGTGAGGCTCTTTTCTGACGGCAGCGTGCTGCCGACGGCGAAGGCCCCGCTCTCAATGTCACTTGCGAGCGACTGTGCAAGCAGGTGGTAGAGCGGCTTGGAATGGCCATTAGAGGACAATGCTTTATCAGGGATGGTCACTTCGTATCTCTTTCCGTTCCTTTGCGCGCAAGCCTCTGAGACCAGCACGCCTCTGATTTCATCAGGCGGGCGCTGGACTGCCATTGCTGGTGAGCCCAAGCATGTCGTCGGGTAGCGAGTCGGCCTTGCATGGCTTTCCTAGCAACCAGCCTTGGCCAACCGCCTCGGGAACGAGCCGGTGCATCGCCAAGGCCTGCATCTCGGTCTCAACCCCTTCGGCAACAAGAGGCAGACTCAACGCCTTGGCCATCGCACAAATGGCTTCGACGGCGTAGCTTGCCGGTGAAAGGGTGCCCATAGCCCTGGTAAAACGACGGTCCATCTTCAGTCCTGCCAAGGGCAAGTCTGCCAGGTAGGCAAAGTTGGAATACCCCGTCCCAAAGTCATCCAGATACACGCGAAAACCTGCTTGGTCCAGTTGCCCCAGCGCATCGGCAAGATCCTGCTGTGATGCCGTTGACCGCTCCGTAAACTCCAACACTACGTCGGCTGGCGAAACACCGAAAGCTTCGGTTTGCTCGCTCAGGAAATGTCTCAGCTCGCTGTCCAAAATGTCCTGAGCGGACAGATTGATGCTGGCGTAGAAGCCGTCCCCGCGTCGTAGACGAGGCCCCATCTCTTCCAGGCTCTTGACGATCACCAGCTTCGCCAGCGCCGTTCCGAGCCCCTGTTCCTCCGCCATGGGCACGAAGGTATCCGGCGGCACGTCAACGCCGGCCAGGGTACGCCATCGCGCCAAAGCCTCCACGCCCACCATTCGCCGATCTGACAAGCGCCGCAGTGGCTGATAGACCAAATCGATATCGCCGTGCCTGATCGCCCTTGCAAGCATGCGATGAAGCGCTCGTCTTCGTCCCTGAGAGACCTTCAGCAACGCGCCCAAGCCCCCTCCCCCCACCAAAGCGAGGGCGAGTATGGAAGCGATGGTCCATGAAGGCTGATCCCACAGGCTGCCAGCCTGTGCCTGAGACACAACGCAGATATCGAACTCGTTGCTACACGCCCGAGTTGATATGTGACCGGCCAAGGGCGCGGCCAAGCCGTCCTTGCCCAATGTCAGGTCAAACGCATCTCCAAAGGTTTGGAAGTGATGCTTCCCGTCACGACTGATCACCAGCGCGCCTATGCTGCCAAGCGGCATGGAGACCCGGTCAAACGCGGTGGGCGCCGTCGTGACGATGGCACTACCGTAAGACGCTAGGTCGACCTTGATTCGGTCGTCCCCGGGAGCAGGCACGCTCCGCCAGAGCGAATAGCCGCGCACGACGCGGTGAGGTGGACCGAGCTTAACGGGCGTCGGCAGGCGGCCCCACATTGCGGTGCAAAGCAGCCGGCCGCTGATAACCCGCCCAACGTCTTTGATGTAGCGGGAGTGAAAAGCGATCAGCCGCAACTCGGCCAAGTCTCTGGGGCCACAGGGCTCTGCGCCGATCCGCAGCACCCTGTTGAGACCATCGACGCTTGCACGAGCCACATCCTCCGCATGCGCCAGCAGCCCGGTCGTGTAGTCCGCCAGGTCGACTTTGGCGCGTTGGGTTACTGCCAGCTGGGCCGCCCCAAGGGTGACGAGGACGACCGCAGTGCCCAGAAGGTATGGGGCTGATAGATGAAGAGCCCGACGTGTAAATCGCCACCTGGCGGAAGGCTTGCGCATTGGTTCCTCATGGATAGGACCCGCTGGCCACCCGGTGCCCAGCGGGATGAACTCAGCTGGCGTGAACCAAGCGGGGGCGGAATTCTGCGTTGACCTTAAAGAAGGCAACGGCTTGGGCCAGCCCAACGGCCTGCTCTTCTACCGCTCCAGCCGCGGCGGAAGCCTCTTCAACCAGAGCAGCGTTCTGCTGGGTCACCTCATCCATCTGCATCACGGCCTGATTGACCTGTTCGATGCCCGCGGTTTGCTCTTGAGAGGCCGCCGATATCTCCGTGATCATGTCGCGGACACGCTGGACGCTCCCCACCACTTGGTGGATCGTCGACCCCGTCTCACGGACTTCATTGGAGCTGTCCACCACGTCCTGAACCGAACGATCAATCAACTGCTTGATTTCCTTGGCTGCCTCTGCACTGCGCTGTGCCAGCGTTCGCACTTCGCTTGCTACCACCGCAAAGCCTCGGCCTTGGTCGCCGGCCCTGGCCGCCTCCACTGCGGCATTGAGTGCCAAAATGTTTGTCTGGAAAGCGATGCCATCGATGACGGTGGTGATATCGGCGATGCGCTGGGACGAGGCCTCAACCTTCACCATCTTCTCCATCACGCGATCAACGGCTCGCCCGCCCTGAAGGGCCAAGTCGCCGGCGTCAGACGCAAGCCTCGAGGCTTGAATGGCATGATCGGCATTCTGGCGCACGGTCGACGTCAGCTCTTCCATCGATGCGGCCGTCTCTTCCAGATTGGCGGCCTGCTGCTCGGTGCGACGGGAGAGGTCCGCACTACCCTTGCTCACTTCTGAGGCGGACACGCGGATGACGCCAGCCCCGTCTTGAATGCCCCGAACGATCCGGCCCAGCTGCTCAGAGGAGGAGTTCGCTGCATCGCGCATCGTCGCGAACACGCCGCCAAACTCGCCAGAAACGCGGTAAGTCAGATCGCCTTGAGCGACGGCCTCCAACAGTCGTGCGATGTCCGACAGGCTCTTATCACTGACATCGAACATCTGGTTGAGGTTGTCGATCATCTCGCGGAAGCTGTGACTGAAGCCATCTGCGGCGCCGCGCTGAGAGAAGTCTCCCGCCGCAGCGGCTTGGACCAGCCGGCGAATCTCCTCGTTGATGGCCAGCATGTTAGTCCGCGTAGTCTCCATGGCCTCGGTAATGGCGGCCTGATCGCCTGGCAGCAGCGGCATGCGAGCGCTCATGTCCCCGACGGCATAGTGCTGGGCAATGCCTACGATCTGCGAAGTTACTGCGTTGGAGCGCTCCACCATGCCGTTCGTGTCGCCGACCAGTTCACCAAAGGCACCTGGATGGCGAGACTCATCGATGCGGTGCGACGTCCGGCCTTCGGCCTGGGCGGACGCCATTGCCTTTTGATCCGCAATCAGGCCCTTGATGCGCTCCTGCATCGATCGCATGCTTTCAAGCAAGGCAGAAGTCTCGTCTCGGCCTTCCACCTTGATAACGTTTTCAACGTTGCCCGACGCAATGGCGGTTGCGGTTTTGGTCGCCTCGCCCAATGGTATGGTCAGGCTTCTCGTGATGGTGATTGCCAATGCGATGCTGAGCAGGACCGCCAAGACCCCAGCGGCGACCAACATCTTCCGGGCGCTTGCTGCAACGGCCTGAGCGTCTTGGTAGCTCGCGTCAGCCAAACGCTCCTGAAGCTCAGCGTTGGCGAAGATGGCCGCCTGCCATTCGTCGAGCAGGGCGTCTCCTTCACTAAGCAGCTTCGTTGCCGTCGACACGTCGCCGTGCGTCGCAGCTTCGACGACCGCATCGTTGACCCGGCGAGCCGCAAGCCGCTTCTCGGTGATCACTGCACGAATCTTTTTTCCCTCTTCGTCGGCAGGCGTCGCATACAGAGCGTCGCGGGCCTTGTCATAGATGGCCCTTTGCTCTCCGATCTCTTTCAGCAGGGATGCTTGGATCTTCTTGTCCTGCAGCATGATCAGCTCGCGCAATGAAATGCTGATCTGCATGTTTGCACTAGCCATCGTCTTGGAGAGACGGATGCGCTCCATGCTCTCTTTCACGATGGTGTCCATGCTGGTCTCGGCGCGAGACAGCGCCCAAAGGCCAGATGCCACGATCGACATCGCCACCGCGATCAACACCACGAAGGCCGCACCCAATCGGGTGCCGACCCTGTACCGCATCAAGAAATTCTTCACATTCATACCTCTCATGGGGGGAGGAGCACGCTCCTGGCCGACAGCGTCGGCGAGCGAGTGATCGGCCCCACGAAGAACAACCTTAATGCGCCCCATTTATGCAGCTAATTCGCAGAAATGGGCTCACTTAGCGGGCAAATGTCCGCTTTTGACCACAAATAGCACCATTTCAGACAACAGACATCCATCTAGGAGACAGGATTTGTCGCCCGATAGCGACCAACTATCGAAATTGGAGAGCACATGTATCTTTCGTTTGTCCACCATCGGTTGAGGTGAGCATGGCACTGACTTGGAACATGCACTGGTGCTGGGCGACGCCCCGGTAGGTCATACGTGTGGGCGCACCATTAAAGTCGGCGATGACAGTTGAACGGTACGCCCTGGCCAGCCTTAAGGCGCTTCCGCTTCCTAGAGCGCTCCGAGGTCTTTGATCACCGACTGACCTCGCTGAAGGAACCCAGCAGCAACCTTCCCCATGCCACCTTTCGCCCGATGCGCTCGTTGAGCCGATTGGCCTGCAGCCGGCCCGCCTCAAACAGGGCCGGGGTGGCCATCGAGGGCGGCCAGGCCTGGAAGGGCTCACCGGGCGACGAGAGCTGCCCCGTGATCGGCTGGACCACCGCAGGCACGGCCACGTCGGTGTTTGGCATAGGCGGTTGCCACCATGCAACCGTTTTGGCACGACCACCCTCCCAGCACCAACAGCGGCCCTCAGTGTGCTGAGTGACCAAGTCAGTGCATTAGCTCGATCATCCGCCCTAGACTTGAACGGTGGCGAAAGCACGGACCAAGAAGGTTATCTGGGCCAACGGGACAAAAATGATCCCCAAAAGAGCTGAAGGTGGTCCATGGCTGGAGCGGGCACTGGGCCCGGACACGAAATTAACCCTGTCCAGTCCGCTCGCGCAGCCCTCCGCAGTTGGGCCGGATCGGTCAGCAACCACTGCATTGCCCAACAGGGCAGCAAGGTTGATTTCAAAGGCAGCAAGCAGCGGCAAGGAACCGCGCATCGTTTGCTTCCGCCCAAATCGCTCATGCCTGGCACTGTTCTTAGACTCGGGCGCATCAGCAGCACAGCCTTCAAATGCCGAGATGCTCAGCTAGTAGTTGTTTCGGCGATCACCCTCGGCTATAAAATAGACGCCGGTCGCAGAAGCGTCGGTGTTGTGCCCGCATGCCAGTAGGCTCCGGGTGCCCGAGGTCCACCCAATGGGGGCGCGGGAATCCTTTCGATTCCGGAGCCATCCATGACGACCAAGCGCCTCAAATCCCTTCGCACGTCTGCCTTCCATGCCCAGTCCGGCCACTGCTATTACTGCGGCCTGCCGATGTGGCTCGCGTCTCCTTCAGAGCTCGGCATAAAGCCCAGCAGGTCCCGGGCATTTCAGTGTACCGCTGAGCACCTCGTGGCTCGGCAAGATGGGGGCCGGGATGTAATCGGGAACGTGGTGGCCGCACATGCCAGGTGCAACCAAGGTCGCCACAAGCGCCAGGGGCAAGCCCCCTCTCCCGAAGCGTTCCGGGCCTTGGTTCAGAAGCGGCTGGGGGTGGGAAGGTGGTGGTCCAGACTGCCGCCAGGGATTGCGCGCGCTTCTGTAAGCCCCCATCAGGCCACACGGGCCTTCGCTCGACACGTCCAAGGCCAAGGTTCATTTGGCACCTCACGACCAGATCAGCCAACCCATCCACGACTGGCCGGGTGCTGCCTTCAATGAATGGCAACGCACACAGACCACCAACGACTTCAGGCTCAACCTGGTTTGTGTCGTTTATCCAAGGGCAGGAGAAAAGGATCCCTCTCCGGTCACGAGGGAACGGACCCAGATCGCGACTCACGCGGACGGCATAGGAACGAAAGCACCGGACTGGTTGCGAGCTAGGCCTTTCGCATGCTCAGGCCAATCGATGAAGTCGTGGCCCGGGACACCAACGCACATGTGGTAAGCGCACGCCCATGCGGGGACCGCCAATACAAGCCAAGGCGCCCATGGATGCCATTGGGCAAGGGCTGCGATGCCCGAGCCGGCGATGTTCCAGTCCAGCGCCACCAATGCCACGCCAACCCAACTCGCTCCCACCAAGGCGTGCCAGCGCCCTACCTCAGCCGCGCGCTCCGCGAGCTGCTTCTCCACTGTCTTTGGGCGAACCGACTCGTCCATATGAGCCAAGGCCTTCTCGGCTTCCCATTGATGGACATAGCGCTGGGGGTCGGGGTTCTCCTGCACAACTGAGACGTCAAGCCAGCTCTGAATCTTGCGCACAATCGGTCCCAGCACGACCATTACCAACGTTGCGATAGCGGCGGCACCCAGGGTCATGATCACGCTGTAAGCAAGCACCAACAGCAGCCACACACCCGGGCGCGAGGTGACATCGTTCCATTTAAAGGTCCACAGGTTGGATCCCGAGACCGCCACCAAGAACACATCCAAGAGCGCCGCAAACGCCAACAACGCAAGGCATACGCGAAAATCGCGAACCTTTTCCAGCAGATTCAAGTTTTCAGCACTGAAGGCCATGACGTCACTTCCGAACGGGGCGGCTACGATGCCCCAGCCATGTCTCAACAGCTGCGACACCTAGTGCGTAGGCAAGCACCATTCCCACTCCGGGATGCCATCGACCGTGCGTCCGGTAGCAGCTGCCCCCACCCGTAGGAACAGCTGTCCATATGCTGACGAGAACTTGCGAACACGAAAAACGATCCGGGTAACCCCGAGTTCGCGCTGAACTGACTCAGCGAAGCCCCTTAGCAGCGGCTCGCCAAATCCCTTCCCCTCCAGATCCTTCGCCACAGCAAAGTGCCCGACCATGACGGTGCTACCTCTCTGCTGCCATTCGTGGACGTAGCCGGCGTGCCGCCCCGCGAAGTATACGTAGAGGTTAGGGGACGCCTCATTGGCGCTTTCAAAGTGCATGAGACCACTCTGGCTCCTGTAGGTTCGTGCGTAGCGCAAGAACCGCGTTCGCAGCTCCGTCCTCATTCTCTCGGTGCCCCACACGCCTCGCTGACGCCACTCCCACATGCTCATTGATCTCCGTGCAAACGATCAGCGATCCAATCCATCCACCCGGATCGTGACCTATCGCGTTAGCGTTCCAAGCCCCATGTCCTGGGATGAGTTTAAGGGCGTCGGACTCAAGGCGGAGCTGATCGAGGGATGGGGGATTGACGCCCATACACCCACATGACCGGGCCGACAGTGAGATTGCGCCGAAGGCTGAATTCGCACCCGGTTTCAGTCCGTTTTTCTGCGTCCTGCACTAGGAAAGGACACGAGGCCGCATCAAGCGGCCCCGGATCCACGAGCGTTGTCAGAGTTTTCCGGCTCCCGCCTTAGCAAGAACATCAGCCTGGACTTGACTCGCATTGAGCGGGATGTAGGAATACGGCGGCTTCCAGCCGATGTTGCGATTCCAGCTGCAGACCAGAGAGGCACCGTTCAGCACTGAACCGTCATCTCGGTAAACGCTGCCGCCGTAATCTGCGGCGATCTTATCGCAGCTGCTAACGCCGCTGATCTGGAAGACATTTGCCTCTGAGAAGATCTTTGAGTCTTTGCCAACCCCGTGTGCGTGGGAGAATGGATACACCGGGTGAGTGGTGCTCCCGGTGTGGTAGTTGTTGTAAAGATGGACTTGGCCGAAACGCACACGCGGGGCTCTGGCGCTGATGTTCTCAAAGAGCGTGTTGTGGATGGTAACTTTCAACTTGCCGCTGTCTTTGCTACCAGCACCGTCGCTGGAGCCAATGAGATTGTTCTTCTCATGTGAGCGGAATACGGAGTAAGAAACAGTGACAAAGTTGGCACCGTTCTTAACATCCATGGCGCCGTCATGGTGTTGCTTTGGCCTACCGTTGGCAGAGCCGTTCTGATCATCCGTGCGGCGACCGTCAGTGAAAGTCACATGATCGATCCACACATTGCTGGCGCCATCAACGGTCAGTCCGTCCAGCTCCGAATTCCAGTTGCCATCTTTGCCATCGTTGCGGTCCCAGATTGGCTGTGGGTCCCATGGATTCTCGATCGTGACGTTGCGAATGATCACATCATTCTGCTTCACAACCAGGTATCCCTCTCGGATCTGCGCTGTGCTCCCCACGCCGATTAGCGTGGTTTTTTCCGGAATCTCAACCCTGCCCCGGACCTTCATGTCAGCTGTCGTGGTGTAGGCTTTGCCCTCACTCATATCGATCACGCCGGTCACCCGGATGATGCGACCACCGTTGCCGACCGAAGCCTTCAACGCGTTCTTGAGGGTGGCAGCAGAGTTGACGTTGAAAACAGCGGTAGCGGCAGCATTCGAGCCACCGCGCGTTCCGCCGTTTTGGGTTGCCCAGCCGGTCGTTGCGATTTCCCTGCTGCGGTCAGCCTGAGCGTACGCTTGAGTTGCGGTGGCCCCAATGGCCGACATGGTCAGAACGAGTGCAATCTTTGCCAAACGATGTGCGTTTTCCATAGATCAGTCCTTTGTTCCTTTGTGTTCACGGAAACTTCCCAGCCTCATAGGTGAGGCAGTTCAGCTTTCACGGGCCGCCACGACCCCACGGCAGATCTAAACGACTTAGCAATCGAACGCAGCGCATTGGTCCTCTACACATGCCGTTGCACAGGTGCGGGGCGGGAACGCAATCGAGCCCCGCTGTCCCTCCAGTCAACTTAGGACAACTGCAAGATCGCACGGCGTTCGATATGCGGCTGAGACGAGTCGGCCCCATTGGTCGCAGCAGAAGCTCTCATTGCTACGCCCGGGTCCGATCTTACGGAGCTGCGGATGCTTCAACGGTGGCAGCTCAAAGGTCAATCGCACATGTTGCCTTCGCTGCGCAGTCGGCGTCGGCAGAGCATAAACAAACGGCAAATACATGTTCTTATGTCTCATCGGTGGATCACTGCCCGTGGCTGGCAAGGTGCATCTCTCCAGTGCCAGACCCGCAGTTCCGGACCGCCGATTGCGCTCACTTAGTGACGCTCCTCTCGTTCACCTGGAAAGTCCTGCGGGATTGCGGGCGGAACGTCTCCCACTTAGCCAGCTGGGACTCGAAGGGGCCGGAAGACCTGGATTCTGGTAGGCGCATGTGCAAGTGGGGAAACTTGCAAGAGCCGCCCTTCAGGAGCAAAGTTTCCCCATCCAAGGGGGGATGAGCAATGGAACGCTCGCAATTCATTATCGATCGCGCACTGTATTCAGACGACGTCGTGGCTCGGGCCGTGCATCGCCATACCGGCGAGCTTGGTGTGGAGGTGCGCAGCCAAGGCGCCAGCCTCACCGTTGGCTTTTGGTCTCTGGACGGCTCCGACCTGCCAGAGAACCTCTGGACCCGGTTTTCCCGAGACTTGCTGGACGAACGCCTGCGGGCGGCTGTCCGAGCAGAGACGAGCGGGCTGCAGCAGGAGCTGCTTCGCGCAGCGCTGAACCAGGCACAGCCGGTGATGCCCCATGTCGAGGTTTAGGCCCGCTGAGGCTTTCGCCGCTCCACCGGACTACCAACTGTTGCCTCTGCGGTTCCGGCGCTTGCCGTGGGATCACGATCGGGCTTTCGTCTCGTCGATGGCCGGCGACTGGCTCATGATGAAGATGGAGGACGTTCAGCGCCTGGTGACCCACCAATTGCCGACCAACTCAGCCCTCTTTGCAGATTTGGAAGCCCGGCACCTGGTCATCGGCGGGACCGACCGAAGCAGCTTGGCGCCCCTGCTTAGTCAAATTCGCAGCCGAAAGTCCTACCTGATGGGTGGCCCCGCTCTCCACATCTTCGTGGTGTCGCTGCGTTGCCACCACACCTGCAACTACTGCCAAGTGTCGCGGCAAGAAACGAACGCCACTTCCTTTGACATGGAAGGTGCGCATGCTGAACAGGCGGTCGAACGGTTGTTCGAATGGCCGAGCCGAGAGCTGACGATCGAGTTCCAAGGGGGGGAGCCCCTGCTCAATTTTGGGCAAGTGAAGGCCATCACTCGGCGGATCGTCGAGCGCAATCGGAGCGCCCGACGCACCCTGCGCTTCGTGCTTGCTTCCACCCTGCATGACCTGACCGACGACCAGCTGGCGTTTCTGGCCGAGCACCGCTTCAAGCTCTCCACCTCGCTGGACGGTCCCGAATGGCTCCACAACGCCAACCGCCCCCGGCCCGGTCGCGACAGCTACCGGCGGACCGTGGAAGGGATTGAACGCGGACGCCGTTGGCTGGGAGAGGATGCCGTCTCGGCGCTGACGACGCTGACCCGCCAAAGCCTCGAGGTTCCTGAGGCCATCATCGATGAGTACCAGAAGCTCGGGTTCCACAGCATCTCTCTACGTCCCTTGAGCCCCTACGGGTTCGCCACCAAGACGGCCCGGCGCACCGGCTACCCCACGGAAGACTTCCTCGCCTTCTACCGGCGCGCCTTCGACCACTTGCTGTCGATGAACCTGGCCGGCTACGCCATGGAAGAGTCCTACGCGTCTCTCCTTCTCTCCCAGCTATTCACTTCGTTCGGGCACGGTTACGTCGATCTCCGATCGCCCTCCGGAGCCGGGTTGGGCGCCGTCATCTACGACCACGACGGGCGGGTCTATCCGTCGGACGAGGCACGCATGCTTGCCGCCATGGGGGACGATGCCTTTGCCTTGGGCCACGTCAGCCAACCGGTCAGCCAATGGCTGTCCTCGCCCGCCATGGCCCGCTTGCTGGACGCCGGGGTCGCCGAGGCCCTACCCACGTGCTCCGACTGCGCGTTTGTGCCGATGTGCGGCGCCGATCCGATCGAGCACTACGCCCGCCAAGGGGATCCGATCGGCCATCGGCCCAGCAGCGACTTCTGCCAGCGGAACATGGGGCTCTTTGATTTCCTGCTGGAGCGCTACGAGAAGGCTGACCGGAACATCCAAGGGTTGATGCGCTCCTGGGCCAATCCGAAGCCATCGGTGGAGGCCGCCGTCCATGCTGCCGCTTGAAACCAGAGCGGAGCTGGCGCCGTCGGCGAAGGCCAGCCTGCTCAAGGTCGTGTCCCTGGCAGAGTTTGCCCAATCAGCGCTTCCCTTGGAGCGTCTGGCGCTGGACCTGCGGGACGTCCCAGCGGACCACTTCAGCCGTGACCTGCTAAACCTGCCTTGGGGCGCTGTCTTGCCTTCAATCGGGTTGCGTTCCCCCGGTGAGGTTCCTCTCGTTCGCCTGGAAGGTCCGCCGGGTGTTTGCAAGCCTGGGGATGTGGTGGAGCTCAACCCCCTGCAGAAGAAAGTGGCGATCCGCTATCGGCGCGGAGACACCGGCAATGTCCTGTTCGCGACCGAGCGCTGCAACAGCTACTGCCTGATGTGCTCTCAGCCGCCCCGAGACGTTCAAGACGATTGGCGGGTGAGGCACCTCTTGGACCTGATCGAGCTCATCGATCCGGAGGAACCTTCGCTGGCGATCAGCGGCGGGGAACCGACCCTGCTGGGTGACGGGTTGGTCGGCGTGGTGACCAAATGCGCGCACGTGCTGCCCAACACCCACCTGCACATCCTGTCCAACGGCCGACTGCGTGAGCCCGGCCTGCACGCGAAATTTGCGGGCCTCCATCCCAACCTGAGCTGGGGCATTCCGCTCTACGGGGACCGCTATGCTCTGCACGACTACGTGGTGCAAAGCGAGGGTGCGTTCGCTCAGACCCTTCGTGGGCTTTACGCATTGGAAGCCGCCCAGCAGCGGGTGGAGATACGGGTCGTGTTGGTCAAGCCCACTGTCGAGCGGCTGGTACAGCTGGCCCGCTACATCTGGCGCAACCTGCCCTTCGTCGAACACGTTGCACTGATGGGCATCGAGCCCATCGGGTTTGCCAAAGCCCATCAGCGTGAGCTTTGGGCCGATCCAGCGGACTACGGTGACGTCCTGTCCGAAGCGGTGGGGCTGCTGGCCGAGGGCGGAATTCCGGTCTCACTCTACAACCTGCCCTTGTGCGCGTTGGACCGATCGCTTTGGCCCTACGCCGTGCAGAGCATTTCGCCTTGGAAGAACGACTACCTGCCCGCCTGTAGCGGCTGCTCGGTTCGGCAGCAGTGTGGCGGCTTCTTCTCTTGGGTCACGCCGGCTTGGACCAGCCGGTCCATCTCTCCCGTCTTGGAAACCTGATCATGCCCAACGCACTGATGATCGTCGGCGCCGCCACCTTGGGCACCTTGGGCACGGAGCCGCCCAAGGGCCAGTCCGACCTTTCCAGGCTCTCAGAGATGGACGGGAAATACGCGACCGTCCTGAGCACCTCGTTGAATGCAGGCCGGCACAACCTGTATGCAGGGCACCGCAGCCACAGCTCCCATCGATCACACAGTTCCCATCGCTCCCATTCGTCCGGGTCGGGAAGCTCGTATCGCTCCTACACCCCACCACCGGCGACCTATACCCCACCGCCCACCCGCTACACCGCGCCAGCGGCACCGGCGGCGCCCGTAGCTCCCCGAACTACCGGGAGTGGCGCCAGCCATTTGAATAGCTACCCGACCCAGAATTTGGAGCCGGCCGCTCGAGCAAACTCCCGGCCTGCAAACAACCTGACCTTGGAGCCCGGCACCTACGACAAGCCGGTCACGGAGGGACGGGACGCCGATGCGCTCAAGCTGCTGATCATGCGTGTCCAGGCAGCGCTCTATTCCAAGGGCTACGATCCAGGTGCCATCGACGGGGTCCTCACTCCTGAGACCCAATCGGCGCTGCGGATGTTCCAATTGGCCCACGGCATCCGGGCCACCGGAACGATGACGACTCCCACCCTGGACGCGCTTGGCGTGCGGATCTAGCCCTCAACACCTTCAATCCCGCGGCTCCGGGAGGCCAAAAAGCGACCGGCCTCCAGAAGAGTGAGACACCCGTGGCATTTAAGGACCGAATCGCAAACGGAATTGACTGCGATAAATCGAAATAAATTTCTAGAAAACCCCTTGTTTTATAGGGTTTCGCACTGATAACGGATTCAGTCGTTTCCGAGAAGCAAGCTCGTCAGAAACGCAACGCCTAGGGCGGTTACCCGGCATGCAAGTTTTTGTATCAGGCCGGTTGACGAAATCGCCGCCTGTTTTATCCGTACTTCCATCCCCCAGATGGAAGTGAACCAATGACCGCTCTACCCTCCTCAGCACTCACCGACTACATCGCATCGCCCTTCGGCACCCTTCATTTGGAAGGCATCCACATCGGTCGCTTCCGCATTGACCGAGCCACCATCCAAGGTCGCGAGGCGGCGATTAATCTCCAGGAATGCATCTTGGCTGCCTTGGACGAGACCGGCCGCAAGAACACCCTGAAGAGCGGCACCCGGTATCCCCAGCAACTGCCCATGGGGACACCGGCGCGTCCCTTGGCCAAAGAGATCGATGATCACCTCGCGGACATGCGCCGCCGGCAGCTGGATCCCAAGACCGTGCTCGCCACCGAGCGCACCCTGAAGCTTCTCCTGCTGACCTGCGGCAACATTTCGGCCTGCCGCGTAGATTACAAACACATCCAAGCGTTGTGGCAGCTGCTGCGCTGGGCTCCGAAAAACCTGTTGTCGGATCCCTTGCTGAAACGCCTCAGCTTCGATGACGCGATCACCTTGGGCAAAGAGCAGGACGTCCCGCCCTTGGCTCCGGCCACCGAAGAGCGCCATCGGCGCTTCTTGGTCGCCTTCTTCAACCACCTGGTCAACGGGCAAGCCATCGCGTCCTCGCCCATGAAGGCCTTCCGCAAACCAAAAGAAGATCACGCCATCGATCCCGACAAGGCCATCCGCCTGTTCGAGGACGGAGACCTGCAGGCCATCTTCGACCCGGCCACCTTCATCCCTTGGGCGAGAAAGCCGCAGCACTGGTGGGCACCGATGATTGGCCTCTACACGGGTGCTCGCGTCAACGAGGTGTGCCAGCTGAAGCTAACCGACATCCTCCAGGAGCGCGGCGTCTGGTGCGTCGCCTTCCAAAAGACCATCGATGAAGACCTAGCCGCGGATCCGAAGCGCCAACGGCGGAGCCGGCAAAGCATGAAGGGAGCCGGGTGCATGCGCATCGTCCCCATCGCAAAGCGCTTGCTGGACGCCGGCTTCCTCGAGTTCGTCGAAGACATGAAGGCCACTGGCCACCCACGGCTGTTCCCCCTCCTCTCCGCTGGAGTGAACCGCAAGACTGGGGAAACCAACGCGCGTTACAGTCAGCAGTTCGTGGTGGATTTCGGCCGCTACTTGAAGCGCCTTGGGTTCGCCAAAGGTATCGGGTTCCATGCCTTCCGCCACACCCTAGCAACCGAATTGGATGTCAACGACGTTCCAAAGAAGGAGATTGCGCTTGTTACCGGCCATAGCACCGATCCACGGGATAGGGTCCAGGTGTTGCGCAAGCACTATCTCCACAAGAAACCGCAGGTAACCCGGAGCAAGCAGATCAGCGCCCTGGAGTTGTATCAGCCTAACGTGGAACTGCCGCGCTACGAGCGCGGGCAGTTTGCGGAACAGTTGCGGGACCCGACCAAGTTCCATCCGTGATACCAGCAGCTGTTGCCCAGGTCCAACCAACTCACGAAGAGGGACCTGGGCTGGTCAAGGGAGCATTCGCATCGAATTCCATTTGGAATTACGCTAAAGCCCTCGACACTTGGACCACACAGATGACGATCGATGTCAGCGGCCTGTCGGCCAAAGAACTCAAAGCCCTGATCGCTCAGGCAGAAAAGCAGCAAACCAAGGTGCTGACCCGGCCCAAGGCTGCCGCCATGCGAGCCAAGATCAACCAATACGTCAAGGACCACGGTTACACGATTGAGGAGCTTTACGGAGCGGTTTCAACGGTTTCTTCCGAGACCCCCAAGAGGCCCTCCGGCCGCAGGCCCAGGAAGTCCGCCGGCAGCAAGGTCGCCCCTAAGTACCGCAATCCGGCCAACCTCAGCGAAACGTGGTCCGGACGTGGCCGCCAACCAAGGTGGCTTGCTGCACTGGTCCAGAAGGGGAAAGAGCCCAGCGAGTTCTTGATCAAGTAGTCCAAAGTGCAGGTCGAAGATCGAAGGCGAATCAACGGCCAGGACCTTTATCGGCACGCACGCGGGCGCATGGGAAGGTCTGAGACCGGTTGCCATGAACGGCGGATACACTCGAGCGAAGGCACCGATCAGTTCCACCCAACATTTCAGGACAGGACATGCGCCCACTCGCAGGCGTGCTCAAGGTGGAGTTCCTCGATAGGGTGTGCCAACGGTGGACCAAGCCTCCGCTGCGGCGACGCTTGGAGGTGCTTCAGACGTTGTCAACACTGTTTGACCAGTTTCATCAGATGGGGTTGGCCGACCCTCATTTCTCCAGACTTCTGGCTCGGGGTTCTCACGCGGAACACCACCAAAGGCTCGCGGAGATGCTCTTGGCAAAGCACCTTTGGGATGATGGCTTCTCGTTGACCAGCGCCCCTGCTGGACCGGACTTCAACGCAGCGAAGAACGGTCATTCGGTGTGGATCGAGCTGGTTACTCCCGAGCCCAAGGGGATCGACCCTCACTGGCTGAACGTGTCCCACCAAGAAGGCGTGTGGACCTATCCCCACGAAGCGATCGCACTGCGCTACACCAGCGCGCTGAAGGAAAAGCACCAGAAACTCGTGGGAGATCCAGCGAAGAGCGCCGGCTATTTGGCCAAAGGCATCGTGTTGCCGGGCGAGAGCTACGTTGTCGCAATTAACCAGCATCTCCTGCAGGGCGCCTTTCGTTCGCTAAGCGGCATCAGCCAAGCACCTGTGGCTGGTGAAGTGGTCTATGCGATTGGACCGCAGCAGTTGCATCTAAGCCGCTCCACCGGACAGGCGCTCCATTCAGACCATGCCCACCGACCTTCGCTGAGCAAAGCCGGCCAAGCCGGCGGAAGGGTGGGCGTGCCTGCGGACAGCTTTCTCAATTCGGCATACGATCCCGTTTCAGCAGTTTGAGCGCTTGACCTTCAGGAGGCAGCCCTGATCTCCAGCACCGCGCCGCACTTTCCCGCTGTTCATTTGTCCGCAATGATCCACAACGAAAGGGCCACCTCGAGAGTGCCGCCCCACTTGCTGCCTGCGCAGGAGGACTGGATCGGAAGGACGACGGCCTCTTCCATAGAGTTGTGTCGACTCTAGCAATCGAGAACCGGCTTGTTGTGCTCGGAAATGAAAAGAATGGCTCGGCGAAACGAATCACTCTCTGCTTGCTGAAGGAACCAGGATGTTCGACATCCCGCGCAACATGAAACTGCTTCATCAAGGCGAAGAGGAACTTCATGAGCGCTCCGTTGCTCTGATCGCATCCCATCGAGATCTTTCAGATCACTTGGCCTTGGTAGAGCGGGCCATGGACGTTCTGGACGTGCTCCGCCAGCACCACCAAGCCAATGATGACGAGCGTACCGTGAGCCACCTCGCGATACGCTGTTTCAATCACTTTGCTGGGTCATGGAAGTTGACGGCCTCGGGCTACTACCAAGCGGCTGCGCTCCTTCTCCGAGACGTTGTTGAAACCACCTACTTGATCAACGCCTTCCACATCGACCCTACCCACATTGCCATGTGGCGTACGGCTGACCGCAAGACGAAGAAGGCACTCTTCGCTCCCGCAGCGGTTAGGAAGCGCTTGGACGCGGACATGGGAGTCGCACGCAGTCGACGGGAACAGATCTATGCCACGTTTTCCAGCCTAGCTGGACACCCCTCGGTCGAAGGGTTTGCGATGCTTCGGCCAATGGGGATGGACGCGCACAACGGCCCATTTCTCGACCCGACGGCGCTGCGCGCACTTTTGAAAGAGCTAGGCAAGCTAGCGGCCCAAACCGGACATGCGTTTTGTGCCTTCCTTGACTTGTCTAAACCGGCCGCCGCGCAAGTTGCACACCGATTCATCGCACTTGCCATGGACTATTCAGGACTCTATCTAGGCCACTCTTACACCGACGAGGAACGCTCAGAGGTCGATCGACTGTACTCAGAAATCACTGAGACCTGACCACGCCTGTTCCAATCTGGCGGGACACGACTTCCCGCCCATGCGGACCATCTGGCTCCCCGCGTGCTCGAGTGGTCTGGTCCGTCCTACCTACGGAAGCTTGGCTTCTCCAGCCAAGGGAAGAAGGTCCAGTTTTTAAATAACGCCGAGGTCTTTCACCACGGCTTGACCCTGTTGCAGAAAACCTAGCAACAACCGTCCTCCGGCCACTCGCCTGCCCGCCCTTTCGTTGAGCCACTGCGCCTGGCGCCGGCCCGCCTCAAACAGGGCCGGCGTTGCCATTGAGGGCGGCCAATCCTGCAAGGGCTCACCAGGCGACGAGAGCTGCCCCGTGATCGGCTGCCCGCGTGGCCCTAGCGGTGCTGGAGGAAGTGCAGGAACTGGCGACCGGCGGCAACCAAGAACTAAGCGGCATCATCCGCCTGACGGCCCCCATGCCGTTCGGGCGCAAGTTCGTGGCCCCAGCGATCCACGATTTTTGTCGTCTACATCCCCGAGTCGGCTTCGACCTGCGCCTGTCCGATCAGGTGCAGGACCTGTATAGCGGCGATCTGGACTTGGCGATCCGCAAGGGCGAACTGGCCGACTCACGCCTGGTGGCGAGGCGCGTGGCCGACAATCGGCGGATTCTTGCGGCGTCTCCCGCCTACCTAAAAGTGAATGGACAGCCCGCTCAGCCGGAAGATCTGGAGCGGCACAACTGCTTGGTGTTCGCCTATCCGGGGCTGTTGCAAGACACCTGGCCGCTGCGTAAGGGCCGGCGGGAGAAGTCTGTCACGGTCAGCGGCACGCTCTGTAGCGACAGCGGCGACGTCCTACACGCTTGGTGCCTTGCCGGACTGGGCGTCTCGCTACGCGAAACCTGGGACATCCACGAGGAACTCCGCGACGGTCGCTTGGTGCGCGTTTTGCCGGACTGGGAGGCCATCCCCTCGAAGATCAGCGTCGTGCGGGCGCGGCGAGAGCCTGTGCCCCGCCGACTGACTGCCTTCAGCGACTTCCTACTGAGGCGCTGGCAGCAGGCGCCTTGGGATCAATGACAGCCTAAAGCTCGGACCCAGCCACTCAATCGAACCAGGTTGCCCCCCCCTCAGCTACCGCTGGGAACACACTGGCATTGAGCCGTTCTTCCGCGTGAAGCTTCGACGTGGCGCCACCCCAGATGGCTTCCTGCTACGGAAACGCTATATCCAAGCAAGCTACGGTTTTCTCAAGGCAGTGAGCATCGATTCCAGATTTGCCCCAGCCGGGGCCGCCAGGAGCGCAGTCCTCTCCGCCGAGCTGATCGCCAGATAGGTCATGCGACCGCCCGATGCCGTTGTAAACAGGTAGAAGCCTGCCAACTTCGGCTGATTGGTGACCTCATACACACCCTCGTCCTTAATGACGAAATGAATATTCTTGGGCTTGGCCTTCTCATCGCCTTTTCGAGGGTGCCACACCTTCACCTCACCCAAGACAGCCTGGGCTGCTCCTTTTGGAAGCAAACGAAACACTTGGGATACGGCCTCGGATTTATTGCATTGCAAGAAGATGCCCCGCTCGCCGCCGATGACCTCAAACGTCAGAGTTTTCCTGTAGTCAGCCACTTGACTTCCTTTCCTTTCGCCGTATCAAGAACAACCTCAACTGCGGCGGTTTATTTGTGTATTGGCTAGAAATATTCAATCATGAAGGGCTCTCTAGCCGGCTAGAGAACCTTGAGGAAGGGCAGCTCCAACCCCTATTTTGCCTTTTCCTAAGCACCGAACTCGGCTGGCAATATGGAACCATGGAAAGCGAACACGTCCTGGGCGGCTGCCTCTTGGCGGCCAGCGATCCGCAGAACGGCCATATCCTGTCCTTGGAATCTCCAGACTCGGATGTGAGCGCTCCGCTCCCGCAGTAATTAGTGCATTCCAAAACCGGGTATCGGCCGGGCGCTCCGGTTCTTTAGGGCCCTCTCTAGACGCCAAAGGACTGACTCTTGAGCCTGATGTTGAGTTCACGAACTCAGTTAGGCACCGCACGGGCCAACTCTTCCTCAATGGCCGCGATGAGCAGCTTTCGGTGCTCGATGCCAGTCATTACCCTAACCAAATTGCGGAGCATCCGCAGGTCCTGGCGCCGCCCGAGGCGGTCACTGAGCTGGTGAAGCACTTTGGCCTTCCCAACCGCCTTCTTAGATGAAACATCCACGCCGAGGGCCTGCATGGCTTCTATTTGCATACGCAGCCTGCGCACCGCCCTTCGCCAACGGTGGAGGACTTCGACGTCGTCCGAGCCAGCCGCTTTCTTTCGCACCTTCACCACACGTCGCTCACTGCGCTTATAGCCAGCCCAGATCGCATCGCTCTTCACCTCGGGCCAAGGCTGCGTGCTCAGTAGCTCAGCCACCTTCTGAACTGCCTTCCGACGGCGGGCAAAGCTTGGGTCCTTGTCGAGCTCCGCTGCCAGCACGTGCTCACGTCGGGCATCCAGCCTTCGCAGAATCGTTCCCCATGGCAAGTCTGGATACTTTTTTTCCATCCCTCGCGCCGATTCGATCACAACATGGCTGTCTCGTAAGGCCGAGAGGCCCTTTCCAATCCTGCGGAGGCGTTGGTCCTCTGTAGCCAGATCCAGATCGGAGGCATCGAAAAGCCGCAGCAAAGCCCGCAGCCGCCGGATGCCTTTGCGCGCGCCATGCACGGATTCATGGACGCCGTCGCCCGGGCACAGCGCTGCAGCGATAGCTGAGCACTCGTGTTGCGCCAACTCGAGCGCCTTTGCGCCAACCGCACTGACTGGCATCTCTACGTCTCCGGAGACTGCTTGAGAACAGTAGTTCTAACCCCAGTCCTTTGCAATTTTCTGAATCCCAAGCCTGACATCCGCGGCTTGTTGTCCTAAACGTCATCCCCATGTCTACCCCTTGCGTGGCGCGCAGGCCTTGCAGCCAATGCAGAGCGGCTCGGAACCTGCGTATGGTTCCATACGGTGTTGAGCTCCGTTGCCGTGCCAGACCTATGGGCCACTCAAGCAGGCGTTTCGTCTCTGTTCCACGATGGACAGTTCTCTGCGATCCCTCGGTAGGCAGCTTCCAGTGAATAATGGTCGATAGCAGGCCAACGCCCGCGCCATTCACAACAAAGCCCTGTCTTAAGCACTAGGAAGCACCATGACCATCTATCAAATGACCATCTGCGGTTTTGCGCAGATGCTTCGCGCGCTCAAAGGCCAGCTGGACAAGGCCGACGCACATGCGCTGGCCATCGGCTATGACCCGCGCAACCTGCTCTCAGCGCGCTTGGCGCCGGACATGCACCCGCTGTCCAAGCAGATACAGTTCGCCTGCACCCAGGCACGCGAAGCGGGCTGCCGACTCAGTGGAGAGCCGTTGCCGTCACTTCATGCACCCCACGACATGGATCAGGCGCGTGCGCTGATCGATCAGACACTGGACCACTTGGCCGCAGTCGACGCAGCGGTCATCGATGCCAGCGCCTCGCGTGAAGTGGCAATCGAGCTGGCTGACGGCCTTGCCTTCGACATGAACGGAGGCGAATACGCCGCAAACTGGGCCACGCCGCAGTTCTACTTTCACCTGATCACCGCTTACAGCATCCTGCGCCACAACGGTGTGCCGCTGGGAAAAGCCGATTACGTGCCGCACATGTTCGCCTGGATGCGACAAGGCGGTTGAACCATGCAGCTAGCCCCGACGAAGTCTGCGGGGCGGCAGCCGATCTGGACAACGTGGCAAGTGCATAGTGAACATCGCCTACGGTTTTGAGGACAGGAGGATATCGGCGCCCTGCCCCGAAGCGGCTGGCCCTGAGCTAGCCAGGGAGCAGATCCCAATGCCGGAGAGAGCCATCAGGATTCTGCTGGCCCCCGGGTCGACCGCACCTCTCTACTCAAGAGCCTGGCAAGCAATCCAAACAGGCTTCCGGCGGTGGCGGTGGGATGACCAGCTTGCGCTGTATTTGACGCAAAGCCGTCCGAACACCTTCCTCGACAACCGGGTGATAGAACGGACTGTCGATCATCTGCTGGACGGTATCTCGCCGCTGAACGCTCCACGAAAGCAGGTGGCCAATGTGTTCGGCCGATGGGCCAACCATCTCTGCACCCAAGAAGGTTCCTGTGGCGCTGTCGGCGTAGACACGGATTACCCCGTGGTTCTCCAGCATGACCCGGCTGCGCCCCTGATCAGCAAACGATGCCTCTCCAACCTCAAAGGCCGCGCCACTCTCGCTCAACTGCCGGAAGGTGGCGCCCGCCATCGCGATCTGGGGGTTGGAGAACACGATCCCCAGTGGTGCCCTGCGTGGACGGGGGCGCACGTTTGGATAGCGGCCCGCGTTGTCACCTGCGATGCGGCCGTCGTCTGCGGCCTCATGAAGGATATCGGCCATCCCATTGGCATCCCCGGCAACGAAGATGTGCGGGCAGGTGCTCTGACCGGTAGCGCGGTCGACCATGGGCAGTCCGTAGCTGTCCAAACCAATACCGGCTTTGTCCAAGCCGATTCCGAGCATGTTGGGCTTACGACCTGTCGCAGCAATCAAGAAGTCGAATGTCTCAGTGCTGCGAACACCCTCAGAATCCTCGGAAACCACTAATACGCGGCCATCCTCCGTGCGCGAGGGTGTGACCTTTGCGCCCAGGCTCACAGGAACTTCTTCAGAGAAGATGCGCGTGGCCTCCGCCGCAACCACTGGGTCGCTCAGCGGTCCGATGAGCCGGCTGCGACCGTAAAGGCGAACCGTCACTCCAAGGCGATGCAGGGCCTGTGCCAACTCAAGGCCGATGACCCCGCTGCCAACAACGGCCACTGAGCTGGGCAGATCAGTCCACTCAAAAACGTCATCGTTCACAAGAAGCCGGTCGCCCAGCGTCTCACGCCATCCCTCCGGAACGAAGGGGCTGGACCCTGTCGCTACAACGATGCGATCAGCTTCGACGATGGTGGATGACCCGACTAAAAGCTCATGAGGGGAGAGGAACGTCGCCTTGCCGCGCAGGCGGTGCTCCTCCGGCCACGCTTCTACCGACTCCACAACGAAGCCGACGAAGCGATCACGCTCGCGGCGCACCCGAGCCATTACTTCCCGTCCGTCGACCTTGATTGCTCCAGGCATGACGCCAAAGCTCGGCGCCAACGCCAGCATATGAGCAGCATCTGCGGCACTGATGAGCAGCTTGCTCGGCATGCAGCCAACCCTCGCACAGGTGGTTCCGTAGACGCCACCTTCAATCACCACGATGCTGTCGGTATGCGCTTTGGCCGCGCGGTAGGCTGTCATTCCGGCACTGCCGGCGCCAATGATGGCGACATCAACCTTGATACGAGTCATCTGAGACCTCTTTTCGCCAGTGCATTGCAGTTGCCTGCAGCACGATCAGCGGAGAATGAATCGACCTCAACTTGTGGACGGCCGATTCGAACATTTCGGAGCATTCGGTTGTCGACTATTGGCGTGCGCTATCGAGTCGCTTCTGAGCCCACTGCGCGATACGCGGTGCGGACAACGAGCCCAGGAGCCTGCCTACTTCTTGACCTTGCTCGTCATACATCAGGAGCATCGGCACAGCAGCGACCTTCAACGAGTCCAACAGCTGCGGATCCGTCGCTGCATTCACCTTGAGGAATCGGGCCTTTGTGCCCATTGCCTCGGCGGCGGTAGCGAAAGCAGGCTCCATCGTCTTGCAGGGAGGACACCATGGTGCCCCTATGTAGAGCAGAAGAGGATCGGCTGTAGAGCGCGCAATGCGGTTGAATCCCATGGCGTTCACTTCTTCCACCTTCCCAACCCATGAAGGCACGGACGTGTTCATCGCTTCACCTTCTTTGCTACGCGGGCGCCCCATAGAGGACGCCCGCTTGGTTGTGGCTTACTCGCCCTTTACGAACGGAGCGATCTGCTCGTGCAAAGCCTGCTTAGGCATCGCGCCGACGATCTCCTTGGCGACCTTGCCATCCACGAACACTTTCAAGGTAGGGATGGACCGCACCCCAAATCGCTGAGCCAACTCCGGGTTCTGATCGATATCGACCTTGACCACGTGGAGCTTGCCTTCAAGCTCATCGGATATCTCTTCCAAGGAAGGGGCGATGGCTCGGCAAGGCGGGCACCAAGGGGCCCAGAAGTCCACCAGCACCGGCGTCTTGCTTTCAATGACGTCGGACTCGAAGTCGAAGGTTGTCGTGCTACGGGTTGCCATGTCACACCTCATCTGTAGCCCGCATTAGCGGGGTAGTTGATCAGACGACTTCTGCGGCGGCGCTAGCGCCATCGTAGGTCGGATAGTCCGTGTAACCCTTGGCTCCGATCACGCCATAGAAGGTGGACGGATCAGGCTTTGCCAGCGGCCAGCCGTTCTTCATCCGCTCCACCAGGTCGGGGTTGGAGATGAAGTTGGTGCCGAACGCAATCAGGTCGAGCTCGCCCTTGGCCAGTTCCGCCTCGGCCAGCTCCTGGGTGAACCCACCTGCACCGATCAGCGTGCCCTGATATGCCTTTCGGAACGCGGCGCCGAAGCCAGCCGGCGTGCCCGCTGCCGAGATCGTGGTCTGGTAGTTCAGATGCACGAACGCCAGGGTCCGCTCGTTCAGAGCCGAGGCCATGCTTGCCCACGCTTCAGCCTCGCCTTCGAAGGCCTCCATATCGTAGATGCGACCAAACGGGGACACGCGAACGCCCACCTTCTCGCCGCCAATTTCAGCCGCGACCGCGTCGATGGTTTCCAGCAGCAGACGCTGACGGTTCTCGATCGACCCACCATACTGGTCGGTGCGGGTATTGAGCTTGCTGCTCAGGAACTGGTCGAACAGGAACGCGTTGGCGGCCATCAGTTCGACGCCATCGAAGCCCGCATCCATCGCACGACGCGCAGACGAGGCGAAGTCCTGAATGACACGCTTGACCTCATCGGTGGTCAGTGCACGCGGCTTGCTCGGAAGCACCGGGCCTTCCTTGCCAGGCTCGACCCATGCGTAGACCATCGTGGTGGTCGCCGGCACGTCGCCCGACGACACCGGCGCGACGTTGCCCGGCTGCAGCGAGACGTGCGACAGCCTACCGACGTGCCAGAGCTGGGCAAAGATCTTGCCGCCATTGGCATGCACCGCATCGGTGACTTTACGCCAGCCTTCGGTCTGCTCATCGGTGTAGAGGCCGGGGGTATACAGGTATCCACGACCCTCATCGGAGACCGGAAGGCCCTCGGTGATGATCAGACCGGCCGAGGCGCGTTGGCCGTAGTAGAGCGCCGTCAGTTCGCTCGGGATGTTCTCCGGCGTGCGGGTGCGGGTCATCGGGGCCATGACGACGCGGTTTGCCAGCGGCAAGCCGGAAAGGTCGTAGGTAGTGAACAGCTTGCTCATGATGGTCTCTCTTTATTGAATACGCAGTGCGAAGGGGCTGCTGCTACAGGTGCTGTAAATGGAGGAAGGCTCAGCCCTCGACGACTTCGAGCTTCGGAACCATGCGGATTGCCTTGGAGAAGTTGGCGTAGTTCACCGAGGTTTTAGTAACGGTTCTGTGCAGCTCTTCCACTTGCTCGCGCGATCCATCTGTGTGCAGCCGAACCACGTAGCTCACCTCGTCGTAGCCAGGATTGACGCTCTCATCCAGGCCCAGCACGCCGCGCAGATCGAGCTCGCCATCGGTTTCGATTTCCAAGCTGTGGATCGTGATGCCCATGGCAGCAGCATTGACCGCATAGCCCACCGACAAGCACGCATTGAGGGCGGCCATGAGCAGTTCCTGCGGATTCGGCGCCGTGTTCTGACCCAGGAACTCCAGCGGTTCATCCGCGGCAATCTCGAAGTGGCGCTTGTACTCTTCACCGCGGATCGAATACCGGCTCACGGTCGCAACGCTGCGGGTCTGGTTCTCCCACTTCGTCTTCACGTTGAAACGGGCACTACGCTTTGCAGGCTCAGTGGTTGCGGCGACTTCTTGTGCGACAGCCTGAAGAGCAGAGACGTCAATGCCGTTGAGGTTGGTGGTCATTTGAATGGTCCTTTCAAGAATGCGCCCTTGGCGCGTTGAAGTGCATCGGAAGGGCATCGAGCCACTTCCTTAGATTTATCGATATCTCGTTGCGTGTCCGGAAGGCTCAATGGCAGCCGTCGATGCCGCAGCTTTCGCCTTCGCCGGCGACACTCATTGGCGCTGGCATCTCACGGGCTGCTTCAAGGATGGCGCGTTCGAACACATCCACTTCTCGAGCACCGGAGACAAACACCTTGTTGTTGAACAAGAACAACGGAACGCCATTGGCGATCTGGTTTGCATCCATTTCATCGCGTCCGATCTCAGCGGCGATGCGCTCAGAGTCGAACTCGAACAAGGTGTCCGTCACGCCGACCTCTTTGGCAAGCGATGCCAGGACGTCCTGGTCAAAGATGTCGATGCCATCGGTGGTCGCTGCTTTGTAGATGCGCTCGCTCAGCAGCTGGGACACCACCGGGGAGCGGATACTCTTGACCAGCGCATGCGCAACCGTCGTATCACCGAAACGCATGGTGTCGAAGTTGTAGACCAAGCCTTCCAGGATGCCATTCGTGCTGACGGCCGCCATCATCCGATCTGCGCCCGCCGGCCCGCCCAGCTTCTGATACAACGCGGTCTTGTAGTCCATGGGCTTGCCCCCTCGCGCAAGGCGATAGGCCTTGTGAGTCACCTCAACCTGGACCTGCCCTGCGAGCGAGACAACCGCCTTTTCAAAGCGTTTCTTCGCAATCCAGCACCACGGGCAGACGTAGTCCGACCAGATGTCCACCTTGACCGTTTTCATGACGCTCTCCATTAATCCGAGCAGATGCGAACTACCATTCAGTCGGTAGGCTAAGCATCTGTAAAAAATGCCGTGCGAGCCCTCAGTGCTTGAAGGCAGCACCGCGATAAGGTCAGGCGTTTTCGACGATCAGCCTGATGACACTTGGCTGCAACGAGTCGGCGTCTTTGGTGGCCCAGTTGATGAAGCTGGAGCCCTCCAGAACACTGAGAAGCAGGAATGCTTTCTGCCTGGCGCCACTGCCTTTGGGGATTTGCTTGAGCTTGATGCCTTGCTCCAGCATTCGGGTGAGCCAAGTCAGCTGCATCTCAAAGAACCGCTGAGTCAATTGCTGCATGCTCGGTGGCAACGCGGACATCTCTGCAGCCAGCGCCCCGCATAGAGGGAGCAACTTGCCGTCGTCACCAGATTTAAAGATCTGGAAAAAGGCTTCAAGGCGGGCAACCACATCGCTGTGCTGAACCTCAACACGATCGAACTCGGTGCGGACTCGTTCAATGTAGTCCTCCACGATTGCCCCGCCCAAGTCTTCCTTGGTCGGGAAATGGTGATGGATGCTTGCCTTGCGAATGCCGACAACCTCAGCGAGGTCCGCGTAACTGAAGGCGCTGTAGCCGCGGGTTCGCATCAGGTTTTCAGCGGTGTGAACCAGGGCGTCGCGTGTGCCAACGGCCATCTCGATACCTCCACTTTGATGAGATCAACTCTACCTACCACATGGTAGTTAGTCAATGCCCAACGACAACCTCATTGCCGTCGTTGGGCTGCGGTTTACGCACCAATCTCGTCATACGCCTCAAGAGCGCGCGAGGAGTAGACATAGGCGGCGCCGGCATTGAGTGCGATGGCGGTGCCCAGGGCAGCGGCGATTTCTTCCTTGGTCGCCCCGGCCTTCTTGGCCGCGCCGGCATGTGCAGCGATACACCCATCGCAACGGGTGGTCACAGCCACCGCGAGCGAGATCAGCTCATGGGTCTTGGCGTCCAGCACGTTGCCCTCACGGGTAGCGAGCTCCAGCTTATGGAAGGCGCTGGCCACAGGGGCATTGGCCTTGTTGAAGCCACTGACACGCTTGATGAGCGACTTCAGCTCTTCGGTCCACTTCTTTTCCATTTCGTTCACCTTTGTATGTTGGATTAATTGCCGAGCTTGCGAGCAGCCATGACGCCGCCGTCAACGTCCCAGACCGCGCCGGTCACCCAGGAGGCCTTGTCAGACAGCAGGAAGATGACGGTCTCTGCAACGTCGCGCGGTGTGCCATTGCGACCCAGCGGGTGGAAGCTCTTGAATGCATCCAAAGCCCCAGTGAGTTGCTCGCCGGGGATGAAGCGCTCAAAGATCTTGGTTTCCACCATGCCGGGGCTGACTGCGTTCACGCGGATGCCGTGCTCCGCCAGCTCTGCAGCAACGTGCCTGGTCATTGCATCCAACCCCATCTTGGCCATCGAGTAGGCGGGCGCCTTCACCGTTTCGATGGCCTGGCGGGCCGCAACAGCGGTGACGTTGACGATCGAACCCGGCTTCTTCTGCGCGACCAGCGAAGCGGCCACCTGCTGGGTGATGAAGAACAGCGAGCGATTCAGGTCGAGGAAGTTGTTGTAGTCCTCAATCGAGTGCTCCAAGAATGCCTTCGGATAGAAGATGCCTGCCGTGTTGACGAGGAGGTCAATGTCGCTGTGTTCCGCCGCCAGCTTTGCAAGCAACGTCTGCACGCTTTCCGGGTTCGAGAGATCTGCGGCGAAAGCAGCTGCCTTGCCCTCCCCCGCTACGGCCGCCAACTGCTGGCGCGCAACCTCTGCCTTTTCCGGGCGATTGCCGACCACAACGACCGCGCCGCCCTGCTCGGCCACCATTTGGGCGACCTCCAGGCCGATCCCACTGCTGCCACCCACGACCAACAACTTGCGACCGTCGAACTGTTTGATGTCCATCTGATTGGCCCTTATGCCTACCTAGTGGTTGGTAGGCTATGCCGATGATCGATGGGTGTCAAGAAAGACTCGCGGCCTTTTCATTCAGCTTGTTCAGGTCTAGCCCTGAACCACCTAGGGAGCCCTGGGCTGACCTTGGTCAGCCATAGCAGGTCGATAAATAGTGGAGCGCCGCAAAAGGACGTCAGAGAGTCCCGATCTCGGAAATGGTTACCTGTGCTTCTACAAGGACAGCGACCAGCATCCGTCCCCCGGCAACGGTCCGCCCCACGCTTTTGTTGAGGTAGGCCGCCTGCAGCCGGCCGGCCTCCAATACGGCGTCAAGTTCGAAGCTGCCCGGACGCCCGCGCAATGGTTCCCCGGGTAACGCCAGGCCACCTTCCAGCGGCTGCAGCCGTGTCGGAGCACCGCCCGCATGGGCACCGACGCGTTGATCGCTGCGGCCAAAACGGGCCTCAGGGACGCCTGCGAGAACTACCGGACGGCGCTGATCGAGCATCGAGGGACGTAGGCGGCCATCGTCGCGGCGTCTTTTGCGGACCGCCCAAAGGCGACATTTCCCCTCCCTTTGACGGTTTTTAGAAGTTCGTGGCCCGCCCTACAGACTGGTGGCGCGCCACGCGCGCCCGATCAACCCGCCCACCAGTGGCGCAATCGGGAAGACGGTGTAGAGGGCGGCCAGCGCCAGCGGCGGGACGGAAACAAAGAAATTGCGTTCCGATTCAATCAGACCGGGGTAGAAGATTCCCACACCGATGCTCGCCAGCTGGATCGCGACCACGACCAGCGTCCCCATCAGTGCCCCCTTCCAAAAGCCCCCGCGCCTCGGTTCCAAGAAGGGATTGACCGCCTTGGCTGCCCGAACGCGCGCCGCCCGCCAGTTCAGCACGTAAAGCAGCAGGAGGAGCGCCAGCGCGCCGACACCGGCAGCGAACGCCGCCACAGCCTGCCAGGCAAACCCCAACTCTCCAGAAATTTCTGCACCTCCTACGAAGGCGAGCAGGCCAGCGCCTCCAAGAAGGACCGTTGCGGGTGCGAGCAGGCCCCACTGCATAGTGGACGCGGTCGAGTGAGAGCGAACGTGAACATTCATGGAACCTCCAAATGAGCGAAACCGAGGGCGGGTTACGGGGGCCGATCAGGGCTTCTTCTGTGCGTCGATGAGCACCCACTGTCCTGCCCGCTTTTCAAAAACCAGGTCTACCCGGGCCGGCACAGGTGCAGGAGCCTCCTTCAGTTGGCGACCGCCCTCGAAACCGATCACATCGAGGGTGCCGCCCGTCACGCACGTCGTTCGCTCGGGCCCGGTCTGACTACAGTCGGCGCTCAAGTTGTCCCAGCCACGCACTTCCACGCGCTGCCCCAGTTCGGCCACCAAGTTCGCGTTGAAATACTGCTCGTACCCCTTCGCCACCTGCTCTACCGACGGGCCCTGCTCCGCCTTACCGCATGCGCTCAAGGCAACGGCTGCTACCGCGGCGACCACCATTCCACGCTTCATGCACCTTCTCCTTGGTTCCTGGTGACATCCACTTCGATCGTTTCGTTCCGATAGCCCAGGCTCACCTTCTCGACAGTCACGTCCATCTTGGGCTCCGTGCCGTCGATCCAAACCCGATTGACCGAGAAGACCACGCGGTCGTCCTGGAACGACCGGCCTTGCCGCGCGAGGTTGGCCGCTTCAGCGGGGTCCATCCGGATCAGCAACCGGTAGCGCCCCGCGTTCGGAGGACTGGACACGCCCGTCGGCGTCTTGCGGATCCAGGGGACGAAGTTCTTTCCGGTGACACTCAAGCCAGCAACCGAGATCTGCGGCATCGGCACGAACACTTCCATGACGCCCCGATCCGGGTTGTAACTGACCCCACCCAGTGCCTTGAAATTCGGGCGTACGGCATACCGCCGAATCCCTTTGAACCGCTCCAGCCGGGCGTCGAAAGCAGGCCCGAAACGCTTCTCGATCGCCGCCGCGGATGGCTCCGCCTCTTGGCTGCCGGTCGTCCTCTTTGCAGCCACCCACGCCTGCCGTAAGCACCACTGCCGCTTTTCCGATGGCAACTGATAGGAGGAATGGGCCATGGCCAACAGGCCCATGTCGCACATGTCGATCCCTTGCGCGCCCGTGGAGGACAGCCCTTCGCGCAGGTGCTGAGCACCCTCAAGGGTGTCCCCGTCCAGGTCCCAGTAGATGCCGGCCGGCTCGGCGTACAGGGGATGGGATACCTTGGCCTGTGATCCGGACTTTCCAGAAAGGGCCCCTCCAACCTGCCGTAGCAAACCCGATGGGGTCTTGGATTGGGCGCTGGCACCCGTCGATAAGGCCAGCGCGATCGCGCCAGCCAGAACTGCCCCGTTCTTCATACAGCCCCTCGTTCCTTTGGATGGACTTGCCACATACTTACGTGGCACGTAGAGTCTACCCGGGGCGTAGGCCTTGCGTCATGATCGGTGCATGCTTGCACTGCATCCGTTCAGCCTGTGACTACGCCGACAACTCCGCGAGCGATCGTGGCCGCGCGCTTGCGCCAAGCCAGGATCCTTCGAGGCTTCAGCCAGCGCGAAGTGGGGGTCAGGATGGGCCTGGACAAAGACACCGCATCGGCTCGCATCAGTCGATATGAAAGCGAGTCGATGACGGTGAGCCTGGAAGCACTGTTTGAGCTTGCGCAGGCACTGGACGTGCCGCCGGCCTACCTGCTGGCGACGACGCCGGCGATGGCCGACGCGATTTTGGCACTGGGCGTTCAAAGCGAGACCCAGCAGGCCAAGCTGTCTCAAGCCCTCGAAGGGCTCGCCGCGCTCCCACCCGGCAAGCGGAAGCAAGCCATTGACCGACTCTTGGCAGACTTCACATAGCCGATAGCGATCGTTCTGTCGGTTTCAGTCGCCTGCGCGCGGTGACGCCACGGATGCGGGTCGTTGCCTGTATGCCAGCCGCCTCCTCCAGCATTCGCTCACCCAGCCTTCAGTTCCTGCGATCCGACTTCGAGGTCCCGCTGCAGGTTGTTGCCAACAGGATTTAGACCTACTAACGAAGGGCATATTCTCCAGAGCGATAGCTCCTCATGCAGCCGAGGGGCCTTGACAGGCTAGAAATTCAGCATACCTTTCCAAAATGAAGAAGCACTCCCAAGCTAGAGGAATTATTGCCGTTGCTCTCGCATGGCTTGCTGTAGCCATTGTTCTTGCAGATAAGATCATGGCCAGCTAAATGAGAGGAAGCGCTGCCGCCGCAAGAACCATAGCAGTTCCATAGAACGTATTGTATGAGGCAGACAGTAGGCCTTCGGCTATATCTTTCTGAGACAGCCACTCTCGCCTTTGTTTTTTGGAAGACTGCTCCATGACGGCCTGTTCGTAGTTGGATATTAAATCATCAACATCTGAGCGCCACTGCTGAAGCGAGCAGGGATCACAGTTGCGCAGACCTTCTAGCAACTTGACAAAGGCCCGGCTCTGCATGACCTCTCTAACATACACTGTCGGATGCTCTTTTTCGTTATCTATCAGCCGGTTAAGATAATTTCTCTTCCAGAATCCGACATAGACACCCAAGAGGATCTGAAGACCACCGGCGAATGTGAGAATGAGCTGCGCATCCTGTATCGTCCGCGGGGAATGGACATACTTTCCGTACACAACGACAGCAATTGAAAGTATGCCCGCCACTATCCAGGTGTACCTACCAAGGAAATTTGCCACCAGCTCTATTTTGGCCCACTTCCCCGCCATCTGCCTGCCTTGTGCTGCGCGAATCTCCCACTCAGCACCCATGTCTACCGGCTCAGTATTCGCATCTTCCATATTCAGCCCCATTTATCGTTCAAGGTTCACACCTCGGACACGCCACCCAACTAAATAAAAGAAAATTTAAATCGACCCAGCTGCTGCGACTCCAACTCTGAGACTATCATCTGGATTGTAGGTAATCTGCTAAATCATAGTCGCCCGCCGAGCGAGCGGCCTCAGCCGCCCCTCCTTCTTGAACGTCCGCCCCTGCAGCAAAGAGTGCCTCGGCGATCTGACGCTTCACCTCGAAACCAAGCTCGGTGTCACGGGCCAGCCAGACCAATGGAGGCTGATCCTCATCGTCGTCTGTGTAGGTATAGGCATCGGGGTCCAGGCCAGTAGCTAAGAGCGCCGTCACCAGTTCGGCATCCCCCATCGCGCAGGCATTGTGCAGTTGGGGATACATCAGTGACCGCCCACGCTCCTGGAGGCTTTCTGGCAGCGCCTTTACCGCATCCAGCATCTCATCGAAGCGCTCACGGAAGGCCTCATTTCCGCTGTACAGGTCGTCGAAGCCCATGGCGGCTGCAATGCGTGCGTTCATATCTCTTCCTCTCTAAGGTTGAAGGACCATCACCTATCCAAGTGGGTGCTACGCGCTACGACTACGGCTTTGGCCAACTGCGCGCTGTCTGTCAAACGTGCCCTTAGTCGCCTCCCCCAGGCCCATCTGCCGCGTCACGACACTTCTTTGTCTCGGGCAAAAGGCCGCACTGGCACACCCATCGCATCCCCTGGTGCCCAACGCGCCTCCAGATCATTGGCTCGCTGGACGGCTTGCGCTTCGCAGAGTTCACGCATCGCCGCCTGCAACACCTTTGCGAAGGCGGCATGGTAGGGCTCACGCGTCTCCCCGTTGACCCAAGGCGCCTGCAATGCAGCTTCAACCGTGGCGTCCCATAGGTCACCCCGTTCAAGCGCACCGCTGAGCACTTGGTCGCTCACCACCAGGACATGCCCAGCCACCCGGCCATCCACCAGTGCCCACTCATGGGGAACCAGGGCAATGTCATCGAGCGTGGCCAGCGTTGCGATACGCCCCAACTTCTTCTGAAGCCGGCTTGCATCGTCCCGGGCCTGCCGCAGGGCCAGTTCTATTTCCAGCTCACGAACCCGTTGTTGGGCTGCGTCCAGTTCGTCGATCAGGCGACGCTCTTTGACACTGCGCCCCACGCGGGAGGCCTGCCAAGCGACAAGTTCGGTGTAAGGGTAACGGACGTGCTCGTTGGCCCCTCCACCAGCGCGGCCGGCGCCTTTCACAAAGGGCGGCCCTGCAGGAGGCGTTCGGCGGCGCCACTCGCCAAGCGTATCGAAGTGGACCCCGAGGTAACGCGCCGCTGCTTTGGTGCTGACCGTAGGAGGCGGCAAGCCTGCGGCGGCTTTGTTCAGCTCAGCATCCAGTGCCGCAGAGCGCTGCTCCAGGTAATCCTCTTCTTTGCGTTGGCATTCCATTGGGTCGCTCCTTACTGGGCGTCGCGCCGGTTTCTTGCTGAGAAAATGGAGACTGGGGCATCGCCGGACTCGTCCAACCGAGGCTTGTCCGTCCCCTTCAAGCGATTCCAGACACGAGGACTGGTCGCGACCATGTGCTCCTCCACGCGGCCCATAGCCTCGCGAAGCTTTGACCATTCCTGCTCGGTGTAGCGTTCGGAGACAGCGGCCATGCGATCCTCGCCTCGCCCCAACGTTCTGTGGTGGAGCAGTTGGGACACGATTCGACTTTCGCCGAACAGGAGGGCGGCGTAACGGCCGAGCGTCCGGCGCAGATCGTGGAGGGTCAGCCCAATGTCCACCTCTGCCCGCAAATCGAGCAACCCCGCGTCCCGGCGCACGTTTGCCACGATGCTCTTGCTGTCCGAGTAGTGCCCCGTGGTGCTTCGGTCCGATCGGGCGGGGAACACGAACATGGTTTTGGCCAGCGCGCGGCGTGCCCTCTCCACCTCTTTTTCCAGCCGGTCCAGCAGATCCCGGCGTGCACGCCTGGCTCGAGCGGCGCCCAACACTTCTTCCGCGTCCGCCAAGTCTTGCTTGAGCTTGGTTTCGTCCGCGCGCTCGTCGAAACGCCGCTGCAAAATCTTTTCAGCAAAGTAGGCCACCGGCAGGTAGCGCTCCTCGCCATTCTTGGTGTCAAACAAGTAAACCTGAGAGCCCGCTCGCCTCGTGTAAGGGTTGACCTCCTCCGGCCCGGCCAACCATACCCAGGACACTTCCGACTGGCGCAGCTCGCCCGGGGAGCACCGGTCAAACCAGCGCAGGGGAGCGGCCTCGCCGCGGCGGGTACCCCAGAGCAGGGTCAGCAGCAAGTAGTCCGCGCCGGTCGCGTTCAAGCCGCCTTGCTCGTCCCGCCGAGCCAAGATCACTTTGAGGACCGTAGGCAGCGTCTCGTCCCCTAACGGATTGCGCACTTCGGCGCGCTCGTAGTGTCGGCGCAGTGCTTGCGAGTCCCGCAGCATGTCGTCGTCGTGGATGACTTGGAACGGGTTGTAACGCAGCACCGGCTCCCGCTGCTGCTGAGCCGCCGCTTTGCGCTCCCGCTTCAACACCAGGTCGACCGCCCTCTTCGCGTCTGTGAACGCGTGCTCGGTCGACGCCAAACCGGCCGCTTTGACTCGCTGGATGTATTTCCCGGTCACGCCCAACGCTTCGAGCTGTTGCGTGGAGAGCTCGGCCCAATCCGACTGGTCGGCCAGTGCTTGGCGCATCGGGGTGGGGATCCGATTGGAGCGCACCATGGACGATCGCCGCAGGCCGTCGAACGCACGGTGGATGTCCTTGTCCAGAAGCTGAAGGATCGGTTTGTCCGCGAGCCCGACTTCCGGGCGGGCAAACCGCGCCAAACTGTCTTGGATCGCCCGGATGCTGGCGGGCTTGGCTTTCTTGTTGCGGACGCGCTTCTGCAGGTCCTCAACGTAGGCCGCAAAGCAATCCGCCAGCGTGAGCCCCTTCAGCTCCACGAGCTGCTCGGCTCGGGCCTCTTCCTTCGAAGGATGCTCGCCCGTTTCTCGAACCACGGCCAACTTCCGCCGCGCCAGCTCGTAGGCTTGCTCCGGTCCGATGTCGGTGACGCTGCCCAGGGAAAACCGACGAACCCCGGCCGGGCCTCGGACCACGACTTCATAGGTGGTGCGGGTAGTGCCCACGTAGAAACCAAAGCCCGTTGGCGCCCCCTGATTGCCGTCCAGGACGCGGTAAGGCTTCCCGGCGTCTTCGGGCAGTCGAGGGGCGATGACCACCCTTCCCTGCTTGCCTTCGACCGGGCCTCGCGCCACGCTCAACTCGCAGATTTGCCGGTAGGTCAGCTTAAACTTGGTGCCTCGGCGGCGCGGGGCCGCAACAACCGTATCCATGGTCGATCCGCCGTCTGTCCGTCGCAACATCGATTTGATCCTCTTTGAATGACTGGCGCAACCGCGGCGCAACGAAGAACCCCGTTACTTGCCGCAAGTCGCCTGGATTGATCGCTACAACCCGTAGGAAGTTCTCTTGCAAACCACTGATTCAAAAGCGAAACCGTCTGCATCGAAGTCCAGCGCAGAGCACACGCCCCTCATGAAGCAGTTCTTCGCAGCCAAGTCCGACTACCCGGACCTGCTGCTGTTCTTCCGCATGGGCGACTTCTACGAGCTGTTCTACGACGATGCACGCAAGGCTGCGCGCCTGCTCGACATCACCCTGACCCAGCGCGGCAGTTCCGGCGGCGCGCCGATCCCGATGGCCGGTGTGCCGGTGCATGCCTACGAGGGCTACCTGGCGCGCCTGGTGGCGCTGGGCGAGTCAGTGGCGATCTGCGAGCAGATCGGTGACCCGGCGCTGGCCAAGGGCCTGGTCGAACGCAAGGTGGTGCGCATCGTCACCCCCGGCACGGTCACCGACGAGGCGCTGCTGGATGAACGCCGCGACACCCTACTGATGGCGCTGTCGCGCAGCAAGCAGGGCTACGGCCTGGCCTGGGCCGACTTGGCCGGCGGCCGTTTCCTGGTCAACGAAGTGGAGACCGACGACGCGCTGGAAGCCGAACTGGCGCGCCTGGAGCCTGCCGAACTGCTGGTGCCCGACGAAGAAAACTGGCCGGAGTTCCTGCGCCAGCGCACCGGCGTGCGCCGCCGCGCACCGTGGCTGTTCGACGCCGACAGCGGTCGCCGCCAGCTGCTGGCCTTCTTCAAGCTGCATGACCTGAGCGGTTTCGGCATCGACGACAAGCCACGCGCCACCGCCGCCGCAGGCGCCCTGCTTGGCTATGTCGAGGAAACCCAGAAGCAGCGCCTGCCCCACCTGACCTCGATCGCGATGGAAACCGCCGGCGAGGCGATCGCGATGAATGCCGCTACCCGCCGTCATCTGGAACTGGATACGCGCGTCGACGGCGATACCCGCAACACGCTGCTGGGCGTGCTCGACAGCACCGTCACGCCGATGGGCGGCCGCCTGCTGCGCCGCTGGCTGCATCGCCCGTTGCGCCTGCGCGAGGTGCTGGTGCAGCGCCACCACGCGGTGGAAACGCTGATCGACCGCGGCAGCGACGCCGACATCCGCGAGCAGTTCCGCCGCCTGGGCGACCTGGAACGCATCCTCACCCGCGTCGCGCTGCGCTCGGCGCGCCCGCGGGACTTTTCCACCCTGCGCGATGGCCTGGGCCTGCTGCCGGCCGTACGCGAAGTACTGGCGCCACTGGATTCACCGCGCCTGCAGACCCTGCACGCCGCGCTCGGCGAGCACGACGAATGCGCGCAGCTGCTGGCCCGCGCCATTGCCGAAATGCCGCCGTTGAAGCTGAGCGATGGCGGCGTGCTCGCCGATGGCTTCGATGAAGAACTGGACGAGCTGCGCCGGCTGTCCACCCACGCCGACCAGTTCCTGGTCGACCTGGAACAGCGCGAACGCGAAAGCAGCGGCATTCCCACGCTGAAGGTGGGCTACAACCGCGTGCACGGCTACTACATCGAAATCAGCAAGGGCCAGTCCGACCGCGCGCCGGTGCACTACACCCGCCGGCAGACGCTGACCAATGCCGAGCGCTACATCACCGAAGAACTGAAGGCATTCGAGGACAAGGTGCTGTCCGCGCGCGACCGTTCGTTGTCGCGCGAGAAGTATCTCTACGAGCAACTGCTCGACACGCTGGGCGGTCAGCTGGAACCGCTGAAGCAGTGTGCCGCCGCGCTGAGCGAACTGGACGTGCTGGCCGCCTTCGCCGAACGCGCGCAGGCGCTGGACTGGGCACGCCCGGAACTGCAGACCGAGCCGTGCCTGAAGATCGAACGCGGCCGTCACCCGGTGGTCGAAGCGGTGCGCGAACAGCCATTCGAACCCAACGATCTGGACCTGCATCCGGAGCGTCGCATGCTGGTCATCACCGGCCCGAACATGGGCGGTAAATCGACCTACATGCGGCAGAACGCCCTGATCGTGCTGCTGGCCCATATCGGCAGTTTCGTGCCGGCCAGCCGCGCCGTGATCGGCCCGATCGACCGCATCCTCACCCGCATCGGCGCCGGCGACGACCTGGCGCGCGGGCAATCCACCTTCATGGTGGAAATGGCCGAGACCAGCTACATCCTGCACCACGCCACCGCACACTCGCTGGTGCTGATGGACGAGATCGGCCGCGGCACCTCCACCTATGACGGCCTGGCGCTGGCCGACGCGGTGGCCCGCCACCTGGCCCAGCAGAATCGCTGCTACACGCTTTTCGCCACCCATTACTTCGAACTGACCGCGCTGGCCGACGAACAGCATGAGGGCGGCCGCAGTGGCATCGCCAACGTGCACCTGGACGCCGTCGAGCACGGTGAGGCGCTGGTGTTCATGCACGCGGTGAAGGATGGCCCGGCCAACCGCAGCTTCGGCCTGCAGGTGGCGGCACTGGCCGGCCTGCCGCGGGCTACCGTGGCGCAGGCGCGTCGCCGCCTGGCCGAGCTGGAACAGCGCGGCGGTGAAAGCCACGCGGCCGAACTGGCACCGCAGGCACTGGATGCACCGCAGCAGTTCGGCCTGTTCAGCGCGCCGTCCAGCAAGGCGCAGGAAGCGCTGGCGGCGATCGATCCGGACGAGTTGACGCCGAAGCAGGCGCTTGAGGCGCTGTACCGGTTGAAGACGCTGCTGTAACCGCGCCCGCTGGCAGGCCTGGGCCGAGCACGGGCTCGGCTCTACAACTCACGCCCTGCCTGTAGCCGGACCCATGCTCGGCTGCCTTCGCATTCCCGTAGTGCACGCAGCGTTATGCTCGGGCCGTCCTTCCTTCACAGAACGGAGACTGCCATGAACACCGAATCGCTCGCTGCATCCCTCTTCCAGCAGCTGCAGCAGGGCCAGGGCCTGCAGCAGGTGTCCCAGCAACTCGGCCTGGACAGCAGCCAGACCGCCCAGGCCGTCGGCAGCGCCCTGCCCCTGCTGCTCGGCGCGATGGGGCAGAACGCCAGTGAGCCGCAGGGCGCGCAGTCGCTGCTCAACGCGTTGCAGCGCGACCACAGCAGTGGCGGCGGTTTCGACCTGGGCGGGATCCTGGGCGCGGTGATGGGCGGGGGCGGCAGCGGCGCCACCGATGGCGCCGGCATCCTCGGCCACGTGTTCGGTGGCCAGCAACCGCAGGCGGCACAACTGCTCGGGCAGAAGACCGGTCTCGACAGCGGCACTTCGGGCAAGCTGCTGGCAATCCTCGCCCCCATCGTCATGTCCTTCCTGGCCCAGCGCTTCGCCCAGGGTGGCAACGCGGGCCAGCTGAGCCAGGCATTGGGCCAGGAAACGCAGCAGTCCGGCGGCATCGGCAACCTGCTCGGCGGCGTCCTGGACCAGGACGGCGACGGCCAGTTCGGAGCCAGTGACTTGATGAAGCTGGGCGCGGGCCTGCTGAAGCGTTGATCGGACACGACCGTCCTAGTCGGACGGCTCCATAGGTCGCCACTATCGCATCGGTTGAATCAATCGAATTTACCCATTGGTAGGCGCCACCTATCGTGGTCAGGCCTCCCCCGATTCCACCTTTCGCCAGTCCACAGGTAGAGACCCATGAAAAGCGAAGCGAAGTGCCCGTTCAACCATGCCGTCGTCGGCGACGCGACGACCAACCGCGACTGGTGGCCGAACCAGTTGCGCGTGGACCTGCTCAACCAGCATTCGGCACGCTCCAATCCGCTCGATGCCGGCTTCGATTACGCCAAGGCCTTCAAGGGGCTGGACTACGCTGCGCTGAAGGCTGACCTGAAGGCGCTGATGACCGATTCGCAGGACTGGTGGCCGGCCGACTTCGGGCACTACGGTGGCCTGTTCATCCGCATGGCCTGGCACAGTGCCGGCACCTATCGCATCGGCGACGGCCGCGGCGGCGGCGGTCGTGGCCAGCAGCGCTTCGCACCGCTCAACAGCTGGCCGGACAATGTCAGCCTGGACAAGGCCCGGCGCCTGCTGTGGCCGATCAAGCAGAAGTACGGCCAGGCCATTTCCTGGGCCGACCTGCTCATCCTCACCGGTAACGTCGCGCTGGAATCGATGGGGTTCAAGACCCTGGGCTTTGCCGGCGGCCGCCCCGATACCTGGGAGCCGGACCAGGATGTGTACTGGGGCCGCGAGACCACCTGGCTGGGCGGTGACGTGCGCTACAAGCATGGCTCGGAAGGCGTTGAAGAGAACCATGGCGTGCTCGTGTCCGATGACGATGCCGACGGCGACGTGCACTCGCGCACGCTGGAAAACCCGCTGGCCGCAGTGCAGATGGGCCTGATCTACGTCAATCCGGAGGGGCCGGATGGCAACCCGGATCCGGTGCTGGCCGCGCATGACATCCGCGATACGTTCGGCCGCATGGCCATGGACGACGAGGAAACCGTCGCGCTTATCGCCGGCGGCCACAGCTTCGGCAAGACCCACGGCGCCGGCCCGGCTGACAACGTCGGCAAGGAACCCGAAGCCGCCGGGCTGGAAAACCAGGGCCTGGGCTGGGCCAGCAGCTTCCGCAGCGGCAAGGGCGGCGACGCCATCACCAGCGGCCTGGAAGTGACCTGGACACGCACCCCGGCGCAGTGGAGCCACGATTTCTTCGAAATCCTGTTCGGTAACGAATGGGAGCTGAGCAAGAGCCCGGCCGGTGCCCACCAGTGGGTGGCCAAGAACGCCGAAGCGGTGATTCCCGACGCGCACGACCCGTCGAAGAAGCACCGCCCCACCATGCTCACCACCGACCTGTCGCTGCGCATGGATCCGGCCTACGAAAAGATCTCGCGCCGGTTCCTCGCCGAGCCCCAGGCCTTCGCCGATGCCTTCGCCCGCGCCTGGTTCAAGCTGACCCACCGCGACATGGGCCCGCGCGCACGTTACCTCGGCCCGGAAATTCCGGCCGAACAGTTCATCTGGCAGGACCCGCTGCCGGAAGCACAGCACCCGCTGATCGACGCCAGGGACATCGCCGCGCTGAAGCAGCAGATCGCCGCAGCGGGCCTGAGCGTCGCCGAGCTGGTCTCCACTGCATGGGCATCGGCTTCGACCTTCCGTGGTTCGGACAAGCGCGGCGGCGCCAACGGTGCGCGCATCCGCCTGGCGCCGCAGAAGGACTGGGCGGTGAACCAGCCGCAGCAGCTGGCCAAGGTGCTGGCCGCGCTGGAAAAGGTGCAGGCCAGCTTCAATGCCGGCGGCAAGCACGTGTCACTGGCCGACCTGATCGTGCTGGCCGGTGGCGTAGGTGTCGAACAGGCGGCCAAGGCCGGTGGCCATGAGGTCAGCGTGCCGTTCACCCCGGGCCGCACCGATGCCAGCCAGGAACAGACCGACGTCGAATCGTTCGCGGTACTCGAGCCGGTCGCCGATGGCTTCCGCAATTACCTGAAGGGCGCCTACAGCGTGCCCGGCGAGGCGCTGCTGATCGACAAGGCGCAGCTGCTTACGCTGACCGCGCCGGAGATGACCGTGCTGGTCGGCGGCCTGCGCGTGCTCGGTGCCAATGCCGATGGTGGCAAGCACGGCGTGTTCACCACGCGCCCAGGCACGCTCAGCAACGACTTCTTCGTCAACCTGCTGGACATGGGTACGGAGTGGAAGGCCACCGGCCGCGAAAGCTACGAAGGCCGTGGCCGCACCGACGGCGCTGTGCGCTGGACCGGTACCCGGGCCGACCTGGTGTTCGGCTCAAACGCGGTGCTGCGCGCATTGGCCGAGGTCTATGCCAGCGCCGATGGCGAGAAGAAGTTCGTGCAGGATTTCATCGCCGCCTGGACGCGGGTGATGGAACTGGACCGCTACGACCTGCACGGTTGAGGCGATCGGGGTAGTCGCCGGGCATGGCCCGGCGCTACCGGCGCGCTCCAGCGGGTGCGAAGCGTCGGTTCGCATGCTCTCCGCAGCAGGTACGCCATCTCGGCCGGCGTCCCGCAGCGCCTGGACGCAGGCACGGTCCGGCGGCGAGCTCTCATGAAGCCGTTGCCACCGCGCTGCGGCGTATCCCGGAAGGCGATATCGCCGGCGAACGCCGGGGCTGCGTCACAGCGCGTCGATGTCCCCCAGGGCGCGGATCAATCGCCGCGCACGCTTGTCCGGCTTGTGCTCCGGCGGCTGGAACCCGTCACGCGCGGCGATACGCAGCGCGCGCTGTTCGGCGCGCCGGGCCTTGGACGCCTCGCTCTCGGTATACAGCTGCTGCGCGGCCGGCGCCGGCCCGCGCTGATCGCTCAGGCCCAGCACCTGGATCTCGAAGTGCTCCTCACCGCGATCCACCTGCAGCTGCTCGCCCACGCGCACCGCGCGCGAGGATTTCGGGCGCTGCCCGGCCACGCTGACCTTGCCGGTTTCGATGGCCTGCTTGGCCAGGCTGCGGGTCTTGAAGAAACGGGCCGCCCACAACCAGATGTCCAGGCGGACACTGGGCGACGGCGGTGAAAGCTCGGGCATGAGGCGAAACTACTCCGGTGGCTTGTTCAAGGGACGCGGATTGTCCGGGTCGGCGCGGCAGCCGGTGCCGCCGATCAGGGGCCGCACGCCGGACGCAAGATCCTGGCGTTGGCTGCCAACCAGGCATTCGGGCCGGTCGGTGGGGCGGATCCGGGTATCACCCAACCGGTCGTCCATCGAACATGCGGCCAGTGCGGCGCCGATCAAGGCCAGCGCTACGCTCCACTTCACCTGCAGTCGTTGATGCATTGCCACATCCCGCAAACCGGCTTGGTGCTAGTGTGCGCCTCCCGGGATTCGATCACCACTCCATGGCCAAAGCGCCGCTTGACCTGACCTCCGGCCCGATCGGCCGCAGTCTCCTGCTGTTCTCCCTGCCGATCCTGGCGGGCAACATCGCACAGTCACTGAACGGCTCGGTGAACGCGGTCTGGGTGGGGCGCTTCCTCGGCGAGGCGGCGCTGACCGCCACCGCGAACGCCAACAACATCATGTTTTTCCTGATCGGCTCGGTGTTCGGCTTCGGCATGGCCTCCACCATCCTGATCGGCCAGGCCATGGGTGCACGCGACATCGCGCAGGCGCGGCGGGTGGTCGGCACCAGCGCCACGTTCTTCATCGGGCTGTCGGTGATCATCGCCGTCGCCGGCTGGTTCATGGCCCACCCGCTGCTGGCGGCGATGGGCACGCCGGCGGCCTCGTTGCCATTGGCCGAGGCCTACCTGCAGATCATCTTCCTGGCGATGCCGACGCTGTATGCATTCGCCTTCCTCACTGCCGCGCTGCGCGGTGCCGGCGATTCGCGCACGCCGTTCCGCTTCCTGATGGTGTCGGTGGTCCTGGACATCGTGCTCAACCCCCTGCTGATCTTCGGCGTGGGCCCGCTGCCTGCGCTCGGCATCGCCGGCTCTGCCTGGGCCACGCTGGTCGCGCAGACGCTGTCTCTGGCCGGCCTACTGCTGTACATGCGCCACAAACGCCACAGCCTGTGGCTGGGCCGTGCCGACATGCACCTGTTCAAGCTCGACCTGGCCATCCTCAAGTCGCTGGTGGTGAAGGGCGTGCCGATGGGCTTCCAGATGGTGCTGATCTCGCTGTCGATCATCCTGCTGATGACCATGGTCAACCGGTACGGCACCGACACCGCCGCCGGTTATGGTGCCGCGCTGCAACTGTGGAACTACCTGCAGATGCCGGCGATGGCGATCGGCGCGGCCTGTTCGTCGATGGCCGCGCAGAACGTCGGCGCGCAGCGCTGGGACCGCGTGCGCGGCACTGCGCGCCAGGGTGTGCTGTTCAACTTCCTGCTGACCGGTGCGCTGATCCTGCCGCTGGTGGTGTTCGACCGGCAGCTGCTTGCACTGTTCCTGCCGCCGGCCAGCCAGGCACTGGAGACGGCCCGGCATCTGAATCACGTGGTGATCGGCTCGTTCCTGTTCTTCGGCGTCAGCTTCGTGATCTCTGGCGTGGTGCGCTCCACCGGCGCGGTCATCGCCCCGCTGCTGATCCTGGCCGCATCGCTGTGGGGCGTGCGTGTGCCGTTCGCCGAACTGCTGCAACCGTACTGGGGCGCCGATGCAATCTGGTGGAGTTTCCCGGTCAGTTCGCTGGTCTCGATGCTGCTGTCGCTGGCCTATTACCGCTGGGGCGGCTGGCGCAAGGCAAAGATGATGGGCAGCCCATCGCACGCTGAAGAGCTGGCCACGCCCTCGGAAGTGCCTGCCTGCCCGCCCTCGCCGGTGGCCGACCCGGATGCCGCACCGCCACGGTAGTGCCGGCCGCTGGCCGGCAACCTCATGCCTCTCCGGAAGCATCAGGCAACAGCCGGCCAGCGGCCGGCTCTACCGTTTCTTCCTGGCCGCGTTGAACGTCGCCGCCGCACGCAGCAAGGCCTTCAACGCAGTCGCATCCGGCATCGCCCCTTCATGGATGTCGATCGCGCGCCGGGTGTTGCCGTCCAGGCTGGCGTTGAACAGGCCCTTCGGGTCCGGCAGCGCCGCGCCGTGGGCGAAGGTCAGTTTCACCGCCTGCCTGTAGGTTTCGCCGGTGCACAGAATGCCGTCCTGCTCCCACACCGGCGTGCCGCGCCACTTCCAGGTTTCCTGCACGTCGGGCAGGGCTTCATGGATCAAGGCGCGTACGCGTGCCAGCGATTCGCCGCGCCAGTCACCCAGTTCGGCGATGCGCGCGTCGATCAGTTCAGCGGCCGGTGTTCCGGCATCGGCAGGGTTCGGTGCATGCGTGGCCATCAGCGGCTCTCGTCGGGAAGGGAATCGGAACGTCGGGGTTACATGCGCTCGCCGGGCAACGCGGCGGCCTGGCGCACCCAGTCGCGGAACTGCGTTTCATCCAACGGGGCATCTTCGAAGATGTGCAGGTAGCGCGTGTCGGCACTCCTGGACGGCTCGGGTGGCATCGGCTTCAGTGCAGCGCCACGGAAGAACGCCACCTTGATGTAGCGGGTGAAGCAATGGAAGCTGAGGAACCAGCCTGCGCCCGGGGCCACCGCATACATCGGTGAGTTCCATTTCACCGCCTTGTGCAGGCCGGGTACGACCTGTTCGATCAGCGCATCCAGCTGTGCGCCGATCGGGCGTTTCCAGTCCGGCATGGCGGCGATGTACGCCTGCACCGGAGCATCGCCCTCGCCCTTGGCGATCTGCGGGTTGCCACCGGACAGCAGCGTGGGCGCAGCGGCGGGCGCGGTTGGCTTGGCAGGCATCGCACGGTACGAGCATCGGGATGAAGCTGCAGCCTAGCGCGGCCCGTAGCCGCCGGTCACGGCGCAGTGCGCCATCGGCTCAGTCCGCCTGCCGCGCCCGGAACCGGCGCCAGTCCGGCAGCTTGCGGTGGCGGCGCAGCGAGCGCATCAGCGCCGCCATCACCATGCCGAACAGCGCTCCGGCCAGCAGACCGACCGCCAGCAGCAGCCCCAGCGGGCGCTCGCTGCCCTGCCACAGCATCAGCCACATCAGCGCGGTCCAGAACAGCCCGAACAGCAGGCCCTGCACCAGCGCGTTGGTAGCAAAACCGGCCAGGATCGGCGGCGGCAGTGCAATGCCCAGGCGCCACAGCAGGCGATGCAGCAGCGGTGCCGACTGCACGCGCGCCAGCCCCTTGCCGTCGAGAAAGCGCAGCGCCGCCTGGATCACGGCGGGATAGCGCGGGTTGATGTCGTTCATCACCCGATCGTGGCCGATGCCGTGCCACAAACGCAAACGGCCGCCCGAAGGCGGCCGTCGCGGCAACAACCGAAGTTGTTTATCAGGCCTTTTCGGCCAGGCGGGCAGCCTTGGCGGCAGCAGCGGCAGCCAGGTCTTCCTTGATGCGGGCAGCCTTGCCTTCCAGGCCACGCAGGTAGTACAGCTTACCGGCGCGGACCTTACCACGACGCTTCACTTCGACCGAGTCGATGATGGCGCTGTGGGTCTGGAACACGCGCTCGACGCCGTAGCCGTGCGAGATCTTGCGCACGGTGAACGAGGAGTTCAGGCCGGCGTTCTTGGTGGCGATGACGACGCCTTCGTAGGCCTGCACGCGCTCGCGGCTGCCTTCCTTCACCTTCACGTTGACGACAACGGTGTCGCCCTGGCTGAACTTCGGCAGTTCACGGGTGATCTGGGCGGATTCGAATTCCGCGACGATGGACTTGTTCAGCTTGCTCATGGGTTACACCGATTCTTGTTCGGGTGGGCGTGTCGTATCGACAACGTAGGCTCATGCAGTCACCGGACTGTGCTGCACGTTTGTTTTGGGTACTGCGCGCGCCGACCGGGGCCGGCGGGAATTGGCCATGATAGCCGATAAAGCCAGCCCTGCGCTAGGGGCCGGCCTTCTGGTTCCGGGCCTGGCGGCCCTGCTCCAGCAGTTTGCGGTCGGCCTTGCCCAGCGCCTGTTCATCCAGCAGGTCCGGGCGCCGCGCGGCGGTCCGCAGCAGCGACTGCTGGCGGCGCCAGGCGGCGATGGCCGCGTGGTTGCCCGAACGCAGCACCTCCGGCACGTCACCCAGCGGGTGCTGGGCCGGCTGGCTGTAATGCGGGCAGTCGAGCAGGCCGAGGTCGCCCTCGAAGCTGTCCTGCGCTGCCGATTCGGCGTCGTTCAGGGCACCGTCCTGCAGGCGGGCCACGGCGTCGATGATCACCGCCGCGCCCAGTTCCCCCCCGGACAGCACGTAGTCGCCGAGGGAAATCTCCTCGTCGACATTGGCCTCCAGGAAACGCTCGTCGATGCCCTCGTAGCGGCCGCAGAGCAGGACCATGCGCGGCAGTGCCGCCAGTTCCCGCACCTTGGCCTGGGTCAACGGCGCGCCCTGCGGGCTGAGGTAGATCACCCGCGCCGGGGCCGGATCGGCCTCACGGATCGCCTGCAGGCAGGCCTGCAGCGGCTCGATCAGCATCACCATGCCCGGGCCACCACCGAACGGACGGTCGTCCACCCGGCGGTAATTGCCTTCGGCGTAGTCACGGGGGTTCCAGCCATGCAGGCTGAACAGCCCCTTCTCCTGCGCACGCCCGACCACGCCCAGCCCAGCGGACTGGGCGAGGAATTCGGGGAACAGGGTGATGACGTCGAAACGCATGCTCACACTCAGAACTCGGGATCCCAGTCGACTACGACCAGGTTGGCCTCGAAATCGACGGAAACCACGAAGTCCGGCTGCACGAACGGAATCATCCGCTCGCGGTCACCGCGGACCACCACCACATCGTTGGCGCCGGTGCTGAACAGATGCGAGACCTGGCCCAGGGCAACGCCCTCGGTGGTCTTCACGTCCAGGCCTTCCAGGTCCACCCAGTAGTATTCATCGGGCTTCGGCGGCGGCAACGCGCTGCGGGCCACGTAGATCTCGGTGCCACGCATCGCTTCGACCGCATCACGGTCCTCGACGCCGGGGAACCGGGCGACCAGGTGCTTGCCGCTGTCGCGGCCACGCACACCTTCAATCGTGGTTTCCACGCCGGACGGGCTGCGCACGATCCACGGCTGGTAACGGAAAATGGCGGAACGTGGCTCGGTCCAGGACTCGAGCTTGATCTCGCCGCGCACACCAAAAGCGCCGACAACCCTGCCCAGCAGGATGCGGCGCTCGATATCTTTCATCTGCTTCAACCAAGAGGGCCACGCCGAAGCGTGGCCCGTCAGGATCAGGCCGCAGCGGCCTGGGACTTGGTCGCTTCCTTGATCAGGTTGCGGACCTTGTCGGTCGGCTGGGCGCCGTTCTTGACCCAATGGTCAACGCGGGCCAGGTCCAGCTCGATGCGCTTCTCGGCGCCCTGGGCGACCGGGTTGTAGAAGCCAACGCGCTCGATGTTGCGGCCGTCGCGCGCGCTGCGCACGTCGGTGACGATGATGTGGTAGAACGGACGCTTCTTGGCGCCGCCGCGGGTCAGTCGAATCTTGACCATGGTGTTTTTCCTATTGCCCAGTCGCCAGGATGGCGAGGTAAGCGGGCGATTATAGCGGCAGAGCCCGGCCGAGCCAACCCCGGGGACGTACTCCTGGGGTCAGATCCCTTTTGCGCCGCAGAAGGGATCTGACCCCAGCCTGTCCCAAGCCACCGCCGCCAGCACCGCCCTGCCCTGTTCAGCCAGCGCCTGCGAGCCGGGCAGCATGTGCCCGTCGATGGCCTCCAGCGCCCAAAGGCCGCTGGCGTTGCAGGCAAAAGCGGCCTTCACGCCGGCCAGTGCGGCCCTCGGCAAGGGCCGGGTGGCCTGCAGACCGGGCCAATGCTGCTTCAGCAGGCTCTCGGCCGTACCGCGCAGGGCAGGCGCACGCGGCCAGAGCAGCTGGTGGCCATCGTGCACGGCCAGGTTCCAGGTCGTGCCTTCGCTGACATGATCATCGGAACCGACCAGCAGGGCATCGTCGAAGCCCTCGGCCAGCGCCGCCCGGCGCTGCGCGAACAGGCCGAACGTACCCACATGCTTGATCTGGGGCAGCTCACGCTGCCAGGCCACGCAGCGCACCTGCTTGGCCGCGCTCAAGGCCACCGGCGCCGACACCGCCACCAGCACGTCCACCGGCACCGCCGCCAGCGGATTGCGGAAATCGAAGTGGCGCGAATACACGGTCACCCGCAGCGAGGCATCGGCCTGCCCTGACTGCCGCAATGCCTGCGCCATCCACGCCTGCACCTGCGCCGTGTCGAGCTCGCTGCCGAACAGTTCACGCGTGGCCTGTGACAGCCTTGCCAGATGCAGGCCCAGTCCCTGCACTGCGTGGTCGCGCACCTGCAGCGAGGTGAAGTGGCCGTAGTTCACCAGCGCCGGCAGCAGATCCTCGACCTGTGCCGGCAGGCCGTTGCAGGTCAGCGTCATCGCAGCAGCGCCTGCGCCTGTTCCCACATGCCGCGCAGCACGTCGGCGGCCGGCTGTGCCGGCGCCATCCACGCCGACTGCCCGGCCCAGGCCTGCATCGCGGCCAGCCGGTTTTCCTGCACGGCCTGCCTGCGCATCGGCGCGGTCAGCCCGCGCTGCACCGGGTACGGGCGTGGTGCCGGGGCGCCTTCCGCAGCGACGGCGCGCACATAGGGTGTCGCCAGGCCACGGCCCAAGCGACCGCTGAAGGCGCGGGTCGGCCAGGTGTCTTCGGGTTCGCTGGCGGCCAGCCCATCAGCCCACGCCGAGGCGATCGCCGCTTCGGGCGTGCGCAGGAAGGCGGTACCGATCTGCACGGCGCTGGCCCCCAACGTGAGTGCGGCGGCGATGCCACGGCCATCGGCAATGCCGCCGGCGGCAATCACTGGAATCTGCAGGTGATCGGCCAGGCGTGGCAGCAGCGCGAACAGGCCGACCAGCTGGCGTTCGGCCATCGCCGGATCGAACGCACCGCGATGGCCACCGGCCTCCATGCCTTGCGCCACCACCGCATCGGCACCGGCATCCTGGGCGGCGCGTGCTTCAGACAACGTGGTCGCGCACGCGATCCAGGCGATGCCGGCGTCCTTGAGCTGTTGCACGTGGCGCGGCAACAGTACGCCCATGATGGTCGAGGCCACCGCCGGGCGCGCCGCCAGCAGTGCGGCGAACTGTTCTTCGAAGTCGGCGGGCGTGGCGTCGGCGGCGCTGGCTGGCACGTCCGGGCCCCACTGCGCGAGGAAGGCGCGGCTGGCGGCCTCGGCGGCAACATCACGGGTCGGTGCCGGGTCCGGCACCCACAGGTTCACCTGCGCCGGGCCGGTCGAGGCCGCGCGGAAATCGTCCATCCAGCGCCCGATGTCGGCCGACGACGACAGCACCGCGCCCATCGCGCCCATGCTGCCGGCGTTGGCCAGCGCCGCCGACAACGGCACCGGGCACGCACCGGCCATCGGTGCCAGCAGGATCGGAAGCTGCAATGAAAAACGCCGACAGAAGGCGTCGGCGCGTTCAAGGGTCGGCAATGCGTTCACGCGACATACCTGTGGGAGAAGTCGCTGCCCAGCATACGCCAGTCACTGCGGCCAGAACCCGAGGGGCTGGCCGCGCGAGGATCAGCGCGCCGCCACTGCGTAGGTGCGCACCAGCTGGCTGTCCATCTCCTCGTTGAACTGGAAGGTCACATAGCGTGCGTCGTCGGCGGCGAATTCCACCTCGGCCGATGCACGGCCGATCTCGGTACCGTCGGCGTCCAGCGCGCGCGCCACCAGCTTGCCCTTGAAGGCCTTGTCGGCCACTACGTACACCGCCGCGTCCTTGGAACCCAAGCCACGGCTCTTGCCCAGGGTCACGGTCAGGCCGCGTGCGGCCAGGCCCGGATCGGCCTGAAGCGTCACATTCATGCGCTTGTCCACGCCCTCGCCCAGGCCTGCGACGAAATCGGCAGCCGTGCCACTGATGGCACTGCCAGCCTTCTGCGACACCGAGGTGTCGTCCTTGCATGCGGTCAGGCCCAGGGCCAGGACCATCACCACGGTCACTTTGTTCATGAACATTCCCTTGTCAGATACGGCAGGTAGTCAAGCAATACGGGCGGTGGCATGCAAGTGCCGATCCCGGCACCTGCGCCTTGCCCTCGCGCTGATCAACGGAACGGCATGCCGCGGCCGCCCATGGCGCCCATCATGCCCTTCATGCTGCGCAGCATGCCCTTCATGCCGCCGCCAGCCATCTTGCTCATCATCTTTTCCATCTGCATGTACTGCTTCATCAGCTTGTTGACGTCGGCCGGGGTGACGCCCGAGCCCTTGGCAATGCGCGCGCGGCGCGAGCCGTTCAGCAGGTTCGGGTTGCGCCGTTCCTTCTTGGTCATCGAGCCGATAATGGCGATCATGCGCGGCACTTCCTTGCCCTGGCTGACCTGCTGCTTCAGATGGTCGGGGATGTTGCCCAGGCCCGGCAACTTGTCCATCAGGCCGCCGATGCCGCCCATGTTCTGCATCTGCTCGAGCTGGTCGCGCATGTCGTTCAGGTCGAACTTCTTGCCCTTGGCGACCTTCTCGGCCAGCTTGGCGGCCTTGTCCTTGTCGACCTGCTGCTCGACCTGCTCGACCAGCGATAGCACGTCGCCCATGTCGAGGATGCGGCTGGCGATACGGTCCGGGTGGAACACGTCCAGGCCTTCCGGCTTTTCACTGACACCGACAAACTTGATCGGCTTGCCGGTGATGTAGCGCACGCTCAGCGCGGCGCCGCCGCGGGCGTCACCGTCGGTCTTGGTCAGCACCACGCCGGTCAGCGGCAGGGCATCGCCGAAGGCCTTGGCGGTGTTGGCCGCGTCCTGGCCGGTCATGGCGTCGACCACGAACAGGGTTTCGGCCGGGTTGACCGCCGCGTGCAGGGCCTTGATCTCGGCCATCATCGCTTCGTCGATGGCCAGGCGGCCGGCGGTATCGACCAGCAGCACGTCCACGAACGACTTGCGCGCGTCGTCGATGGCGGCGCGGACGATGGCCTCCGGCTTCTGGTCGGCGCTGGACGGGAAGAACAGCACGCCGACCTGTTCAGCCAGGGTCTTCAGCTGCTCGATGGCGGCCGGACGGTAGACGTCGGCCGAGACCACCATCACCTTCTTCTTGCGCTTTTCCTTCAGGTGCTTGGCCAGCTTGCCCACCGTGGTGGTCTTGCCGGCGCCCTGCAGGCCCGCCATCAGGATGATGGCCGGGGCAGGAACATTGAGGTTCAGGTCGCTGGCTTCGGCGCCCATCACCGCGGTCAGCTCGTCGCGCACCACCTTGATCAGGGCCTGGCCCGGGGTCAGCGACTTCAGCACTTCCTGGCCGACCGCGCGCACCTTGATGCGCTCGATCAGGGCCTGCACCACCGGCAGCGCAACGTCGGCCTCAAGCAGCGCGATGCGGACCTCGCGGGTCGCCTCGCGGATGTTCTCCTCGGTCAGGCGGCCGCGGCCACGCAGGCGCTCGATGGTGCCGGAAAGGCGCTGGGTCAGGGACTCGAACATGCGGCGCAACCTGTCTGAAAGCGGGGGACAATAAGGCAGACAGTATAGCGGGTCCGCCCCGCCCCCCGGGCTGCGACGCCGCGGCCGTCGCCACCGCAGCGGGGGTATGCGAAACTGCAACGATGACAATCGTTCTCATCGCCGTCCTGCTCTACCTGGCCGCCAGTGCCCTGCTGGTGCGCGCGCTCGGCCGCGATGAAAGCACCGGCTCCCCCACCTGGCTGTGGCCCGCCCTGCCAGCGATGCTGCTGCATGGCGGCTACCACGTGATGGTGGCGATGCGTACCAGCGGCGGGCCGGACATGCACTTCTTCGCCGCGCTGTCGCTGGTCGGCCTGGGCATGGCCTGGCTGACCTCGCTGGTCGGTGCGCGTGGGCGGATGTCGGCGCTGGGCGTGGTGGTGTTCCCGCTGGCCGCGGTGCTGCTGCTGGCCTACCACGGCTACGGCCACGAACCGAGCAGGATGCTGGGCTGGCGCCTGGCCAGCCATGCCTGGCTGGCGCTGCTGGCCTATGCCACGCTGAGCATCGCCGCACTGCTGGCGATCATGCTGTGGCTGCAGGAACGCGCACTGCGCCGCCGCGAGTTCCGCCCATGGCTGCGCGCCCTGCCGCCACTGGCCGACCTGGAGTCGCTGCTGTTCCGGGTGATCACCGTGGGTTTCGCGCTGCTGACCCTGACCCTGGTCACCGGCGTGCTGTTCGTCGATGACCTGCTGGCGCAGAAGCTGGTGCACAAGACCGTGCTGAGCGTGCTGTCGTGGATCGTGTTCGGCGTGCTGCTGATCGGCCGTCGCCGCTATGGCTGGCGCGGCATGAAGGCGGTGCACTGGACGCTGGCGGCGATGCTGTTGCTGCTGCTGGCCTTCTTCGGCAGCCAGTTCGTGATCGAACTGGTGTTCGGGCACACGCGGTAGGCGGTGTGCCGACCAACGGTCGGCGCCCACCGGCGCTACCGTCAAGGCTGCGCCAGGATCTTCCGCACCGAGCGGCCGCTGTTGGTGAGAATGTCATCGACCTGCCAGCACCCCTGGCCCTGGCGCACCATCGGCAGGCGGGTCACGTAGGCCTTCTTCCACACCGAATAGCGCATCTCGACCTGGCCGGCGGTGGCCGAGGCCTCTTTCCAGCGGTAGCGCACCGGAGGTTCGATGTCGCCGTCCTGCGCATCCAGCCACGGATCGGAATCGATCGTACAGATGCCCTCCTCGCGCTGCTGGCAGGCGCGCTCGCCACGCAGTGCCTCGCCGAAGGCCGCGCTGACCAGCGCCGGCGGTGGCTCCAGCAGATCGCCATCGCCCGTCGTTGCCTCGTAGAAGGCACGGGCAATGGCCGTGGGTTCCCTGCAGGCCGGTGCGGCCTGCACGATGGGGGCCAGCAGCACCCCGGCAAGCAAGAACATCCCTGTCTTTCGCATGTAGTCCATTTCTGGGTGGTGGTGATCCGTGTAGAGCCGAGCCCATGCCCGGCTACTTTCGGCGTGAGCCGAGCGCAGGCTCGGCTCTACAGGAGCGTGGAGCCTACAACCCGTAACGCTCGATCACGTCCAGGTGTGGCTGGCGATCCTGGTCGCAGGCTTCGGCCAGGCGCAGCCAGCAGTGCGGATGCGGCCACTTCACGGTTTCCTGCTGCAGGAAGCGGTGCAGCGCCAGCGGCGCATGGTCCTGCGGCTGGGCCACCGTGAACAGCAGGCCCGGCAGCGTGCCCTCCTCCGCATCGGGATCGGTCACGGTGTAGTCCGGGCGGCAGTGCGACCACACCTTCCAACCCTGTGCTTCGGCCGCCTCGACGAAGGCATTCCAGGCCTCGTCGCCCGGGTGCGCGCCGTCGATCATCCAGCTGCGGGCGAAGCCACCGCGCTCCAGCACATGCACCTGCGCATAGGTCGGGATGAAATGCTCGCGAGCTTCCTCCTCCTCGGGTGCCGGATGCACCAGCGCGGCATCGAACACCACCCAGTCGCCCACCTGCTGGGCGCGGTTGGACGGCGCATTCTCGACGATGCGTGCGGTGACCGGGCCACTGCGGCGCGCGTAGTACTCCATCGGTTCGCCGTTCTCTTCGCTGCGGATGATCACCCAGCCCCACGGTTCCTCGACCACGCCCTCGTGGCTGGACAGCTCCATGCCAAGCGCCGCAGCCGAGCGGCGCACCGCATCCCAGTCGCGTGCCGCGCTGGCCGCACTCATATGGTCCCAATGCGCGGCATTCGGTTCTTCCAGCAGCTCCACCAGCTGCGCATAGCAGGCCTGTGCCTCGCTGAAGCGGCCGGTTTCCATGTACATCCGCGCCAGCGTGCTGCGTGCACCGTGCGAACCCGGCGATGCCGCCAGCAGCGCCTGCGCGGCCTGCTCCAGCGCCGGCCAATCGGACACCCGGCGGGCGCGCTGCACCTCGCACCAGTGCGCGAACACCGGCACGCTGCTGCGGTAGACCTCGGCCAGCTGCCGCAGGCCGTCGTCATCCCCCTGCTCGGCCAGCCAGCGCATCAGCGTGTAGGCCGCAGGGCCGTCATCCTGCGCATGTGCGCGCACGAATCGCCACAGCAATGCGCGCGCTTCCGCCTGTGCACCACAGGCGCTCAACGCAGAGGCGGCCATCTCGGCCAGCGCTTCGTCATCGGGCAGCTGCGCCTGTGCCTGCAGCAGCCACTGCGCCTCGCGTTCGGGATCGCGCGACTGGTTCTGTTCGCCCTGCGCCTCCAGCCACGCCAGCAACTCGCCGGCCAGTACCGGCAGCGGTGCGACCTCCGGCAACGCATCGATACGCGCAGCCAGGCCAGCCACCAGCGCAGCGGCGCCGCGGTCCTGGCGCAGCTGCGCCAGATGGGTACGGGCCAGTTCCAGCTGCCGTTGCGCCACCCAGCGCGCACCGCGCTGCAGGGCCAGCTCCAGGCTCAGTGCGGCCACCTCGATCAGCAGGCGGTGCGAACCGACGCGGGCGAAGTGTTCGATGATGGTGTTGAAGCGGGTGCCCAGATCCCAGGTATTGCGCTGCGGATCGCGCTGGCACAGCGCGGCGGCAGTGTTGGCCCACAGCCGCCAGTAGGTCGGGGTCAGTTCGCTCCACGGCACCAGCTGCTGCAGTGCTTCTTCGTCGCGCCCGAGCTGGGCCAGCGCCCAGGCCTTGGACAGGCGGCGCGGCACCGTGCAGTTGGCCGGCTCGTACTCTCCGGACGCAGCAACTTCGGCCTCCCGCTTTTCGATCAGCGCCAACGCCTCTTCAGCGCGGCCCATGCCGAGCAGGATCTTGATCTGCATCTCGGGGAAGCTGTCGAACACTTCCTTGCCGCAGGCCTCGATCGCGTCGGACTGCACCTGCAGGTAGTCCAATGCATCCTGGCCACGGCCATCATCAAGCAGCGCGTCGGCCTTCTCGCAGCTCAGGCACTGGAAACAGGCCCAGCTCGGATCGATGCGCGCCAGCGTTTCATCGCACACCTCGATGCGCTCGGGCACCCAGCCCGGGCCGTCGATGTTGCCGTAGCAGGCGGCCAGATCCTGGGTCACGCAGATCGACTGGGGGCACTCCAACGTATCTTCGCGATGGGCACGTTCGAACAGCGCTACCGCCTCGCCCAGCGCACTTTCACCTTCGACGCGGTTGCCGACGCGGTTGCGCAGCGCCCAGTGGCCGACGTAGACGTCGACCCACGGATTGTCCAGCGCCTTGCCCAGCGCGCGTGCTTCCGGCAGCAGGGCATCAACGCGATCAACGTGCAGCTCGCTCACCTCGTCGGCGAGCCGGTTCAGCAGCTGCGCATTCTGCGCCTGGCCGGCCTGGCGCAGGTCACCCTGCAGTTTTTCGACCCAGTTCCAGATGTCCATGGGGTAATTGTTCCTGTCTAGCGAAGGCTGGATGAGAGGGGGCGCGGTGCTCAGCGCAGCATCTGCTGCAGGGCACCGGCGATATCGGTAAAGGCGCCGTTGAGATCCGGGCCAGGTGTGGCCGTGGCACGGGCCAATGGACGGCCCTGCGCGGCGACGATGATCTTCAGCGAGCGCAGCAGGCGCGCCGCCGCTTCGGCCTGTGGATGACCCTCGCGCTGGGCGCGCAACAGCGCCTGCACCGCCGCGTTGTCCAGATTGAGGTACAGCCGCGACGGTGCGCGCGATTCGATGCGTGCGGTGAACTGCCGGGCCAGGCGCAGCGCAGCCATCGACACGCGCTTGTCGTTCTCGTCGTCTTCCAGGCGCTGCTTCAACTCGGCTTCGCGGTCCGGTACCACCACCACCGGCAGCGCCTCGGGGCTGAAGCGTGCCGGCAGCAGCTGCTCGCCGTCACCGAGCTGCTCGCGCAGCCAGGCCAGCTGCGCTTCGTCCAGACTATCATCACTGCGGAACAGCGCGCGATTGCCCTGCTCGGTGCCCAGTTCAACCAGGCGCAGGCCCTTGGCCTGGGCCCAGCGGCGCAGGAACGGCACCACCGCGTAGCGATGGCCATGCGCCACCGGCACGCCCATCGCGCGGAACAGCATCTCCTCGAAGCCGCCACCGTTATCGAGAATCACGTGCACAGCGCCACGTGCCGGCAACGCGCTGGCCGGCAGGTCGCCCTGCGAGGTCGGCACGCGCACATGCTCCATCAGCAGCTCGAACAGCCGGTCATCACAGAGTGCCGCGCCCAGCAGCGCCTCGTTGTGGCGGGTCAGTACCCGTCGCCACGCTTCCGGCTGCTGCCGCGCGACGTCGGCCAGGCCATCGATCAGCGCTTCCAGCAACGCATGCTGCACCGCGCGGTACTGGTCGTCGCGCTGCAGGTCTTCGCGGCTGGCGGTGGGCGTGAGGCGGGACGATTCGATCACTCCACCGATGAAACCGGCCCACGGCGGCAGCAGATCGCGCGCGTCGTCGTCCAGCAGCATGCCGCGCACGAACACCGACAGGTTGCGGTTGTCGCTGGTGCCATAGGTGGCGCCGTCCTGCACCCACAGCAGGCCGGTGGCATCGCTGCTGCCGTCGGCACGCAGCGGCACGGTGACAATCGGCTCGAAATCGTGCTCGAAGCGCGCAGCGAACTGCAGTGCCTGGCGGCGCGCCTGCACCGGGTGCACGGCCACGTCACCCTGCCCCCGCCACGGCGGCGGCTCGGGGTTGAGCGCTTCGGTCGCAGCACCGATGAAGATCGGCTCGGACAGCAGCGCGCAGTAGCGGCCCAGCACTTCGTGCAGGCGCGCCTCGTTGGCCAGCGGCAGGAAATCCGGATGCAGCTCCAGTTCCACCTCGGTGCCGACCGCACGTGCCGGCACTTCGCTGACGGTGTACTGCTCGGCGTTGCTGGACACGTACAGGTGCCCCAGAGCGGGCGTCTGGTATGACGTGGTACGCACGCTGACCCGGCGCGCCAGCACGAAAGCCGACAGGAAACCGAGGCCGAACATGCCGATCAGGCCTTCATCGTCCTCGCCGCCCTGGCGCAGGCCCCGGGTATAGCCGACGCCGACGGTGGCCAGGTAGTCGTGGATTTCCTGGCGGGTCAGGCCCGCCCCCGTGTCGGTGATGCGCAGCACGCCAGCACCGGCGTCGACCTGCACCGAGATGCGCGAAGGCACCTCGGTCCCGGGTTGCTCGATGCGCCGGCGGATGATCGAGTCGTGCGCGTTCTGCACCAGTTCGCGCAGGGCCACCACCGGGGTGGAATACAGGTGCTTGCCCAGCACCGTCATCAATCCATTGAGATCAACCCCGGCGCGGCGGATTTCGGCGTTGGGGGCGATGAGCGCGGTGTCCTGCATGTAATCGTTTACTCCTGGGCACGGAAAGACGCCAGAGGGCGTCTTCGTCGAGCGGGAAAAACTAGCACAGTGGAGCTGACCGTTACTGCATTGGCATGAGTAGACCCGAGCCGATGCTCGGCTGCCGTCCGTTCTCTGTAGAGTCGAGCCATGCTCGACGGCAGCTCCACCACCAGTCGAGCATGGCTCGACTCTACGAAAGGCAGCCGGGCGTGGGCGCGGCTCTACAGGGCCGGCCTCACGCCGCGTCGATGGCCTCGGACAGGCGCTCGACCGCGATCACCTCCATGCCCTTCACTGAACCGCCTTTGGGCGCATTGGCCTTGGGCACGATCGCGCGCTTGAAACCATGGGTGGCGGCCTCGCGCAGCCGGTCTTCACCATTGGGCACCGGGCGGATCTCGCCGGACAGGCCAACCTCACCGAAGGCGATGGTCTTTTCCGCCAGCGGACGGTCCTGCAGCGAGGACAGCACGGCCAGCAGCACCGGCAGGTCGGCGGCGGTCTCCTGCACCCGGATGCCACCGACCACGTTGACGAACACGTCCTGGTCACCGACCAGCACGCCGCCGTGGCGATGCAGCACCGCCAGCAGCATCGCCAGCCGGTTCTGTTCCAGGCCCACGGCGACGCGGCGCGGGTTCGACAACGGCGAGGCATCGACCAGCGCCTGTACTTCGACCAGCAACGGCCGGGTGCCCTCGCGGGTGACCATCACGCAGCTGCCGGGCTGGTGGGTGCTGCCCCCGGACAGGAAGATCGCCGACGGGTTGGACACTTCCTTCAGCCCCTTGTCGCCCATCGCGAAGACGCCCAGTTCATTGACCGCACCGAAGCGGTTCTTGAACGCGCGCAACAGGCGGAAGCGGCTGCCGCTCTCACCTTCGAAGTACAGCACCGCATCGACCATGTGCTCGAGCACGCGCGGGCCGGCGATGCCGCCCTCCTTGGTGACGTGGCCGACCAGGAACACCGCGGTGCCGGTTTCCTTGGCAAAGCGCACCAGCCGTGCCGCGCTCTCGCGCACCTGGCTCACCGAGCCTGGTGCGGCGGTCAGGCTCTCGGTCCACAGGGTCTGCACGGAGTCGGCCACGATCAGCCGCGGGCCGGCCTTGGACGCATGCTGCAGGATCGACTCGACGCCGGTCTCGGCCAAGGCATTGACGCCATCCAATGGCAGCTCCAGCCGATGCGCGCGGCCGGCCACCTGCGCCAGCGACTCCTCGCCGGTCACGTACAGCACCGGCAGTTCGGCCGCCATCTTCGCCACCGCCTGCAGCAGCAGGGTCGACTTGCCGATGCCCGGATCGCCGCCCACCAGCACCACGGCCCCTTCCACCAGACCGCCACCCAGCACCCGGTCGAATTCACCGATACCGGTGCTGACCCGGCGGTGCTCGGTCTGCTCGACATCCTTCAGCGCGGTGATCTTCGGCGGATCGATCTTGCCGGCCCAGCCGGCCCGTCGCGAGGCGGGCGCCTTGGCTGCGGCGGCGCTTTCCAGGACGATTTCCGACAGCGAATTCCAGGCATTGCACTCGGTGCACTGGCCCTGCCACTTGCTGAATTCAGCGCCGCATTCATTGCAGACGTAGGCGGTACGGGCTTTTGCCATCGGGTGATTTCCTGCAGCGGGAGCGAGCGTGGCAGGATAGCCGAGCCGGGTCGCAGGTGCTGCGACCACTCAAGTCCTGCCCACCTGCGCCGATAGGGGTCGCGGGCGTGCGCCTTGCGGGCGCCCCTTCCTCTCCCACTGGATTCAACATGACTGGCAGTTACAGTCAGAGCCTGGTCATCATCTCCCTGCTGGTGGCCATTCTTGCTTCGTACACGGCGCTGGACATGGCCGGGCGGCTGGCCACGGCCGAGGGCCGCGTGGCCCGCTGGTGGCTGGCCGGTGGCGCGGCGGCCATGGGCCTGGGCATCTGGTCGATGCACTTCATCGGCATGCTCGCCTTCGACCTGCCGATCCCGGTGGGTTACGACCTTGGGATCACGCTGTACTCGCTGGCGGTCTCGATCGGTGCTTCGGCCTATGCGCTGTGGCTGGTGTCGCGGCCCAGCCTGCCGTGGCGCCGGCTGCTGGCCGGTGCGGTGCTGATGGGCCTGGGCATCGCCACCATGCACTACCTGGGCATGGCAGCGATGCGCATGCAACCCGGCATCGACTACCACCCGGGCTGGTTTGCCGCCTCCGTCGCCGTGGCCATCGGCGCCGCTGGCGCCGCTCTGTGGATCGCATTCCGCCTGCGCGCCGAGCAGCGCCACACCCTGCTCCTGCGCGCGCTCGCATCGCTGGTGATGGGCCTGGCCATCGTCGGCATGCATTACACCGGCATGGCCGCGGCGCGCTTCCCCGAAGGCAGCATCTGTGGCGCCGTCGGTAGCGGTGGCATCGACACGCGCTGGCTGGCGGTGCTGGTGATCGTGACCACCGTGGCCACGCTGGGCATCGCCCTGGTCGCCTCGCTGTTCGACCGGCAGATGCGCGTGCGCACCGGCCTGCTGGCCGACTCACTGGCGCATGCCAACGACAAGCTGATCCAGGCCGCGCTGCATGATCCACTGACCCAGCTGCCCAACCGCATGCTGCTGCAGGACCGTATCGAGCAGGCCATCGAGAAGGCGCGGCGCCGCAATCATGCGGTGGCAGTGATGTTCTGCGATCTGGACGGTTTCAAGGCAGTCAATGATGCCTATGGCCACCAGCTCGGCGACCGCCTGCTGGTGGCGGTGGCGCAGCGCATCGGCAGCCTGCTGCGGCCGCAGGATACGTTCGCCCGCCTCGGTGGCGACGAGTTCGTGATCGTGCTGGACATCGATATTCCCGACGATGCGGTGGTGGTGGCCGAGCGCATCATCGCCGCTGCCGGCGAACCGTTCGCGCTGGATGCGGCCGAACTGCAGGTGAGTGCCAGCCTGGGCATCGCCCTGTACCCGGATGACGCAAGCAATGAGCGTGAGCTGATGGCGCACGCCGATGCGGCGATGTACCACACCAAGGAAACCGGGCGGAACGGCTACACCTTCTTCACCCCGTCGATGCAGCTCAGTGCCAACCGCCAGCTGCGCCTGCTGCAGGACCTGCGCAAGGCGATCGCACGCGGCGAACTGGTGCTGCACTACCAGCCCAAGTTCCCGGCCGCCGGCGCCCCGGCCACCGGTGCCGAGGCGCTGCTGCGCTGGCAGCACCCGGAACTGGGCCTGCTGGCGCCGGACGTGTTCATTCCCATCGCCGAGCGCAGCGGACTGATCCTGCCGATCGGCGACTGGGTGCTGGACCGCGCCTGCGCGCAGCTGCGCGCGTGGCACGACGCCGGGCATGCGCAATGGACGATGGCGGTGAACCTGTCGCCCCTGCAGTTCGCCTCGCCAGCGCTGCTGGGCAGCGTGCGCGAAGTGCTGCAGCGGCATCGGATCGAACCGGCGCGGCTGACGCTGGAGATCACCGAAACCACCGCGATGAAGGATGTCGATGCCAGCCTGGCGATCCTCAACGACCTCACCGCGATGGGCGTGCACATTGCCATCGATGATTTCGGTACCGGCTATTCCAGCCTGCTGTACCTCAAGCGCATGCCGGCCACCGAACTGAAGATCGACCGCGCCTTCGTGCACGATCTGGAATGCAATGCCGAAGATGCGGCCATCGTCTCCTCGATCATCGCGCTGGGCCGCACCCTGCAGCTGCAGGTGGTGGCCGAGGGCGTGGAGACGCAGGCGCAGCGCGAGTACCTGAGCGCACTGGGCTGCGACCAGCTGCAGGGCTACCACCTGGGCCGGCCGATGGAGGCCGACGAGTTCCTGCGCCGGGTGGGGTGAGACCCCGGGTCGGGGGTCGGATCCCTTGCCGCAGGCAAGGGCTCTGACCCCATGCACGTGTGCTGTGGATCTCCGGGCCGGCATTACCCCCTGGCATGCGTTGCACGTGCTGCCCTCTACCCGCCAACAGAAAGGCCGCCCGAGGGCGGCCTTTCTGCGTGGCAACGTCGCCAGGACGTCAGTGCATCATGTGCACGTTCATGTTGTGCATGACCCACAGGGTACCGACCACGATGATGCCGATCACCACCACGGTGAAGGCCGCGGCGTTGACGTTCCAGCGGCTTTCCGAGGAGCGGTCCAGGTGCAGGAAGAACACCAGGTGCACCAGCATCTGCAGGACCGCGGTGATGGCGATCACCACACCGCTGACGGTGCGCGAGAAATCACCCGACATCACCGTCCAGAACGGGATGACGGTCAGCACCACCGCCAGCACGAAGCCGATCAGGTACGACTTCACGGTGCCATGGCTTTCGCCGCCGGTGCCGTGGTCGTGTGCATGGTTGTCATGTGCCATTACAGCGCTCCATTGAGGTAGACGACGGAGAACACGCCGATCCAGATCAGGTCCAGGAAGTGCCAGAACAGGCTCAGGCACGCCATGCGGGTCTTGTTGGTCGGGGTCAGGCCGTACTTCTTCAGCTGCACGAACATCACCAGCAGCCACAGCAGGCCGGCGCTGACGTGCAGGCCGTGGGTACCCACCAGGGCGAAGAACGCCGACAGGAAGGCACTGCGGTCCGGACCGTAGCCCTGATGGATCAGGTGCTGGAACTCCCACACTTCCATGCACATGAAGCCGAAGCCCAGCAGCCAGGTGATGGCCAGCCACAGGTACATCTGGCCCATCTGCTTGCGGTGCATGGCAATCATGCCCAGGCCGAAGGTCAGCGACGAGGTCAGCAGCAGCGCGGTTTCCCACGCCACGAACGGCAGCTCGAACAGGTCCTTCGCGGTGGGACCACCATCGGTACCGCCGGCCAGCACCACGTAGGTGGCGAACAGCGAGGCGAAGATGAGGCAGTCGCTCATCAGGTACACCCAGAAACCAAAGACGGTGTTGCCGCCGGTGTCGTGGTGCTCGTGGTCGTCATGGCCATGGGCCGCCGCGTGCGCGGCGTGCCCGTGGCTCAGGGTCGAGGTATTGGTGCTCATGCCTTCAGCTCCGACTTCACCAGGCCCTGGGCTTCCAGGTGCTTGCGGTGTGCGTTCTCGATGCGTTCCACCTCGGCGGCCGGGACCCAGTAGTCCACGTCCTGGTCGAAGGTGCGGTAGATGAACGTGGCGATCATGCCGACGAAGCCGACGATGGCCAGCCACCAGATGTGCCAGATCATCGCGAAGCCGAACACCAGGCTGAAGGCACCGATGACAACGCCCGTGCCGGTGTTGCGCGGCATGTGGATGTCGGTGTACTTGGCCGGCTTCGGCCAGGCTTCACCACGCTGCTTGCGCTCCCAGAAATCGTCCAGCTCGGTGACTTCCGGCAGGGTGCCGAAGTTGTAGAAGGCCGGCGGCGAAGAGGTTTCCCACTCCAGCGTACGGGCATCCCACGGGTCGCCGGTCAGGTCGACGGTCTTCTTGCGGTCGCGGATCGACACGGCCACCTGGATGATCTGGCACAGGATGCCGGCGCCGACGATGAAGGCACCCGCAGCGGCGATCAGCAGCAGCGGCTCGTAGGCCGGATTGACCGTGCTCTGCAGGCGACGGGTCATGCCCATGAAGCCCAGCACGTACATCGGCATGAAGGTCACGTAGAAGCCGATGAACCAGCACCAGAACGCGCACTTGCCCCAGAACTCGTTGAGGCGGAAGCCGAACATCTTCGGCCACCAGTAGGTGATGCCGGCGAACATGCCGAACACCACGCCGCCGATGATGACGTTGTGGAAGTGGGCAATCAGGAACAGGCTGTTGTGCAGCACGAAGTCGATGGCCGGGATCGCCAGCATCACGCCGGTCATGCCGCCGATGACGAAGGTGACCATGAAGCCGATCGTCCACAGCACCGGGGTGGTGAAGTGCACGCGGCCACGGAACATGGTGAACAGCCAGTTGAAGATCTTCACGCCGGTCGGGATCGAGATGATCATCGTCGTGATGCCGAAGAAGGCATTGACGTTGGCACCCGAGCCCATGGTGAAGAAGTGGTGCAGCCACACGATGAACGACAGCACGCCGATGCAGGCGGTGGCGTAGACCATGCCCTTGTAGCCGAACAGCGCCTTGCGCGAGAAGGTCGCGATGACTTCGGAGAACACACCGAACGCCGGCAGGACCAGGATGTACACCTCCGGGTGACCCCAGATCCAGATCAGGTTGATGTACAGCATGGCGTTGCCGCCACCGTCATTGGTGAAGAAGTGCGTACCCAGGTAACGGTCCAGGGTCAGCAGCACCAGGGTGATGGTCAGCACCGGGAAGGCAGCGACGATCAGCACGTTGGTCACCAGGGCGGTCCAGGTGAACACCGGCATCTGCATCAGCTTCATGCTGGGGGTACGCATCTTCAGGATGGTAATGAAGAAGTTGATACCGCTCAGCGTGGTACCCAGGCCTGCGACCTGTAGGCCCCAGATGTAGTAGTCCATGCCGACGCTTGGACTGTATTCGATGCCCGACAACGGCGGGAACGCCAGCCAGCCGGTGGCCGCGAACTCACCGATCCACAGCGACAGCATGATCAGCACCGCGCCCGCCACGAACAGCCAGAAGCTGAGCGAGTTGACGAACGGGAACGCGACGTCGCGCGCACCGATCTGCAGCGGCACGGCCAGGTTCATCAGGCCGGTGATCAGCGGCATCGCCACGAAGAAGATCATGATCACGCCGTGGGCGGTGAAGATCTGGTCGTAGTGGTGCGGCGGCAGGTAACCCTCGGACCCGCCGACGGCGAGCGCCTGCTGGGTACGCATCATGATCGCGTCGGAGAAGCCGCGCAGCAGCATGACGAAGGCGACGATGAGGTACATCACGCCGATCTTCTTGTGGTCCACCGAGGTGAACCACTCCTTCCACAGATAGCCCCACAGCTTGAACTTGGTGATCAGGGCCATCACGCCCAGGCCACCCAGCACCGCGCCGACCAGGGTGGTCAGTACGATCGGATCGTGGGGGATCGACTCAAGAGAGAGTTTTCCCAACATGTTCATTCTCCCGAACCCGCGTGGCCGGCATGGCCTGCGTGTTCGTGTTCGGTGGCGTCCAGGTTCTCACCCGACTCCTTGGAATCATGCGCGTCACTGGGGGCGTGACCCTCGTGCGCTTCATGGGTGGCGGCATCGGCAGCGGCGGCACCGGCGTGTTCGTGCTTCATGCCGTAGTGCTTGTTGTCGCCCATGTGCTTGGCGATGACCCAGTTGAACAGGCCTTCCTCGGTCTTGCCGAAGTAGGTGACCGGGTACCACTCGGCGTTGCGTGCTTCACCCAGGGCCTTGAAGGAGGCCTTGTCCAGGGTCTGCTCGCCGGCGCGGACCTGGTCCAGCCACTGGCGGTATTCGGCATCGGTGACCGAATAGGCGGTGAAGTGCATCTTGGCGAAGCCTGCGCCGCTGTAGTGCGAGGACATGCCCGGGAATTCACCGGTCTCGTTGGCGATCAGATGAAGCTTGGTCTCCATCGCGGCCATCGAGTAGATCATGCTGCCCAGGTGCGGGATGAAGAACGCATTCATCACCGTGTCGGACGTGATCTTGAAGTTCAGCGGAGTGTTGACCGGGAACTTGATTTCGTTGACGACCGCCACCTTCTCTTCCGGATAGATGAACAGCCACTTCCAGTCCAGCGAGATGGCCTCGATGGTGACCGGCTTGACGTCCGATTCCAGCGGCTTGTACGGGTCAAGCGCGTGCGACGAACGCCAGGTCAGGACCGCCAGCACCAGCACGATCATGCAGGGAATGGACCACACCACCACCTCGATCGCCGTCGAGTGGGACCACTTCGGCTCGTAACGGGCCTTGGTGTTGGAGGCGCGATACTTCCACGCGAAGGTCAGGGTCATGATGATGACCGGGATGACGACCAGCAGCATGAGCACGGTGGCCGTGATCAGCAGGGTCTTCTCATCCTGGCCGATCTGGCCCTTCGGACTGAGGATGGCCACCGCATCGCAGCCGGTGAGCATCACCAGCAGCGACAGCAGCAGGCCCGGGCGCAACCAGCGCCCAAGGGTTTTCAACGGAATCATCGGTCGATCCAATTGCGAGGGAATGCCGTTCCCCGTCCTGCCCGCTCCAGCAAAAGCCGGTCCCACCGGTCCGAAGGACAGGCAGGGAGGTGGGGTCGAGTCAGCCTTTCAATTTTAGGCCGTCACCCACCATTTAAGAAAGACATTGACAATGATCGGGCGCAGGAAAGGCCCGATTCTGACTGCGACACGTTGTCGCACCGCGCAGGCCCGGCGGGCGTTCCGCCCCCATTGGGCAAAGTCATCTGAACCTGTTCAGGCGTGCTGGCGGGGGCCCGGCATGGGATGCTCGGCGCAGGAGGAAGGCCCATGGACAAGATCGACTTCAAGAAGCGCGACCGGGCGCTCTATCAAGCGCCCGCCGGCAGGTTCATACGGGTCGATGTACCGCCCTTGCCCTACGTGATGGTTGATGGTCGCGGCGACCCGAACACCGCCCCCGCCTACCTGCAGGCCGTGCAGTGGCTGTATGCGGTGAGCTATGCACTGAAGTTCGCGCTGAAGGCCCTGGGCCGGGATTACGTGGTGCCACCGCTGGAGGCGCTGTGGAGCGCCGATGACCCGGCCAGCTTCGTCGCGCGGCGGAAGCAGGAGTGGGCGTGGACCGTCATGATCCGCACGCCCGAGGGCGTCAGCCCTGCACAGTGGCAGGCCGCCCTCAGCACGGCGCGCGCGAAGCTGGGGGATGCGCCGCCCAGCCTTCGCCATGACATCCTTGCAGAGGGTCCCAGCCTGCAGACCTTGCACGTGGGCGCCTACGACGACGAAGGCCCCACCCTGGCGCATCTGCATGACGAAGTGATGCCCGCACTGGGTTACACCTTCGCCGGCCCCCATCATGAGATCTACCTGAGCGACCCGCGCAGGACCGTCGCGGCGCGGTTGAAAACCGTGCTGAGGCAGCCGGTGCGCCCGATGAAGCCTGATGAGGATTCCCGCACATGACACAAGGAACGCCATGCGCCTGATCAACCGGCTGCTGCACTGGACCACCCTGCCCGCCGCGCGCCATGTGATGGTTGTGTTCGGGATGCTGCTGGTGATCGTGCTGGCCTGCAATCCAGATCTGCTGCCGTTGTTGCCGGTGGTGGACGCGCTCGGGCTGGACGTGCTGATGCTGCTACTGGGTGCGCAGGTGGTGGCGGTATTGCCTTGGGTGCGGGAGCGGGCCGCGCACGGGACCCGCGTGCTTGCACGCCTGCTGATCGGCGCATCGGCGGGGGCAGCAGGTGGTTATCTCCGGCAGCTCGCGTGGTGGCTGGCACGGGGTGCGGTGATGCCGATGCACCGATAGAGCACTGCATCGGCCCTTTGGCGGGATCACTTAGCGCCGGGCTGCTCGCCGACACGATGGCCTCAATCCCCGCTTCCGCCCCTATTCCCAGGGCGGGCGGCTTGGCTTCAGACGGGCCAATTCGTCCTGACCAGATCCGCCTCGAAGACTTCACCATCTTCAATGTAGAGCTGCACGCCCCTGTCCGATGACAGGCAAATGTCCAGGACCCACACCTGCGGCGCGCCTGCAAGCGCATCACACAGATCGCCCGTGGACACCGTCGCCGGGCCGTTCTCCATTCGCCCTCGAAGTACGCTCAGCATAGTGGATGACGCGGTTCCCGAAGGCACATCCAGATGCGATACCAGCCACATTTCATCTGCATCAAATGCGCCCCTCAGTACCTCACTCACCCTATTCCCGGTAATCGGAAAGCTCCATACCGTCGTCATCATTCCCGACCCTCGACATACCCGCGACGTTGACACTTCGGCCACTCAGGCCGACCAGCAGTACAACGGACTTCCAAAGACGCCGTGCGCGCCAAGATGCCCTGCCCCCGGGCCCCAGAAGGCATAGAACAGATCGTCTTCCGGGCGATACACCAACCAGCGGCCGCCCTCCTTCGCAACGCACAGCCCGGATATCTCCTCACCCTCATCAAATCCCGGAATACCTGGCGCCATTACCACCGCGGACAGTTCAAATGGCTGACATGCATTCCGCCTGATGTCCTCCGCAAGCTCATCAAAACAGCGCCTCGAATTCCCGCCAGCACTCACGTAGACGCCGGATCCATCTGTCAGGCGCGACTCCAAAGTTTCAGCGAGCTTGTTCATCCATTCCCCCTCTCCGGCGGCAGCGCATCGCTCGAGCATCATGAACGAATCCATCAACGTTGTCGCAGAGGCGGTCGGATAGTCCTTCCATCCGTGATCTGACCACCGGCCACGGGCTCGTAGGGCTCGTAGGGCCCGTAGCCATATTGTTGGATTACATTGCCATTGATGTCTCCCTCGGCCACAACCGAGCCCAGGGCGTCCGTGTGGATGCCTGTCACCTTGGCCCGGGCAATTACGGATGACGACACGCCAAGGTCAATGAGCAGCACACAGCACAGCCAAGCGCCTGATACTCCCAGCTTCCGAATTCGACCTTCAATGCCCCTGAAGCGGGTCGACCCACCGCCTGCAGTTCGCCCGAACCTTCGCATCCGTCCACTCATTGAAAGTGCCGGGCACCACGGGTTGCCGGCCAGCGGTCGGGCACTACCAGGGCATAAAAAAAGCCCCGACCAAGGCCGGGGCTCTTCTACAACTGGTGCCGGAAACAGGAGTCGAACCTGCGACCTACGCATTACGAATGCGCCGCTCTACCAACTGAGCTATTCCGGCCTAGCAGGGAATTGTAGGGGGTGCCGGTCAGCAGGTCAATCGGAGCCGGCCCGCAGACGCTATCCCTGCCCCCCTCTGCCACGACGGATCGACTGCACGGTCAGAAAAACAAAGAACAGGCAGAAGAACACGAATCCAGTCAGGGCAACGTCGTGCATGCCGCCCAGCTGTCCGCTCATGGCCCGGTTCCACAGGTAGCGGACCGCCAGGATGATGATCAGCAGCACCACCACCAGATTGACCCACTTCATTTTGGCTCTGAACATAGATTACTCGCAGGTGCAGGAATCGTCGGCGGCCTGCTTGGCGCCCTTGATGGTACTCATTGCATCGGAATCTGTCGCCCTTCCCTTCAGCATTCCGCGCAGGCCACGCAATGCACCGGAGTAGGTCGTGACCTTGGAAGCCATTCGACCAAACTCTGCGCCATGCGCACCCAGCAGGAACCCTCCCACCTCCTCATAGCTGCTCGGGCGCTCAATGCCGTCGAATGCGGTCATGAAGCCATTGATGCCGTCGTTCATCGTTGCATATCCGTTCGCTGCCACGGCCAGGGAACCCAGCGCCACTTCCGACTGCTCGCCGCCCGCGGCGATGGCCGCCGTCGACAGTGCCGCTGACATTGACGCGTAGCCTTCAACCACATCCGCCACGCCGAGCACCGCTGCCAGCAGGTCGATCTTCTTTTCGTCGTTTCCGCACTCTGCCAGGCCCAGCGGATCAATCCGGCTGAGCGGATTGCTGCCAACGTAGGCGTAGGTATTGGTGCCTGCCGCCAGCCCCACCGGATCGCTCTGCACGTATCGTGCAATGCTGGCGTCATAGTCGCGGAAGCCGTTGTACCACAGCCCGGTCTCCGCATCCTGGTACTGCCCGGGGAAGCCGATGTTCAAGCCACCGATGTCGTCCTGCTGGACGCTGCGGCCAAACGCATAGTTGTAGGCCTTCCAGACTGTGGCGCGGCCACTGTTGCTGACAAACCCCGGCCGCCCGAGGTGATCGGTATGGATGTAGTTGACCTGCCCGCTTCGCCCCAGCCCGACCAGTTCGGCGCCAAACCAGAAGTAGTTCGACCATGCGCCGTTCTTCTGCTCAGCCAGCATCTGGTTCTGCCCGGCGTAGAAGTAGCGGCTGGTTTCGTTGGCGTTGACTTTTGCCACCCGTTGGCCCTGCGCGTTGAGCACATAGTCGGTGACAAAGCCGCCTGCATTGCTGCGGCTCATGCGGTTGAACGGGTTGTAGTCGAAGGTGGTGACCCGACTACCTGCCGTCTCGCTGATGCGGTTGCCGAGCGCATCGTACTGATAGACGCGGCTACCATCCTGGTTGGTGTAGTTGAGCACCCGGTTGCTGGCCGCGTCGATGCTGTACTGGGTCAGCTGATTTCCGGCCTGGTAGCGGTTGTGGTTGCCGCCAGCATCGTAGGACAGCTGGTTGTTGATGCCGAAGCGGGTGAGGCTGGTCAACCGGCTCAGTGCGTCGTAGCCAATGGTCTGTGTCATGTTCGGAGTGACCGCGTCGACGATGCCGGTGATCTCACCGTCGGCACTGTACTGGTAGTCCCAGTAACTCAACTTCGCACTGTTCGGCCCCCATACCGACATCGCCGTCAGACGTCCGTCCAGGTCATGGTTGTAACCGCGCACCAGCCCGTTGCCATAGGCCATGCTCGCCCGTGCACCCGTGGCCTTCCACGTGGCCTGACTGATCACCGGGATCGATGTCCCGCCGACCACGGCAGACAGGGAGGCAAGATGACCGCCGGCATCATAGCCATAGTTGGCCTTGTCACCATTGGGATAGGTAATCTCGCTGAGCCGGCCGATACCGTCATAGGCGTAGGTGGTGCTGTAGTCGGTCTGCTGTCCCTGGACGATGGTGAAGTCGCGTCGGATCCAGATCTGGCCACTGGGCACGAACGCAAAATGAGTGGACGAGTCCGGCGCGGCCAGCCCGCACAACCGGCCTTTGCCCCATGCACACCAGTCATAACTGAACTCGTGCCGCTGCCCTTCCGATTCGATCGAGGACAGCCGCCCCAGTCCATCGTAGGCATAACCAATAGTGCTGCCATCGTTGCGCGTGGTCACCGTGCGCTGGCCTACCGCGTTGTACTGATGACGGGTGGTGCCGGTGTCCGGACTCACCTGCTTGAGCAGCTGACCAAAGCCGTCGTGCTCGTAGGTTGTTGCCAGTCCGCGCGGATCGACCACCTGTATGGGACGATCACCCAGATCATACGCCAGGCGTGTCGTGCCGCCGGCGGCGTCGATCGATTGCACCATCCGGCCCAGTGGGTCATAGCTCATCCGGGTAACGCGGTTCTGTGAATCGGTGACCTGGGTCACCCGCCCTTCTGCGTCGTAGGCATATCGGATGTTCTGGCCGTTGTTGCCGCGCTCGGCCACCACTCGCCCCAACTCGTCGTAGTCGTAGTTGACGCTGAACGTCACGGCGTTCAACCCCATCATGGTCAGCGTAATCATGGACATCAGCGGGCTCCTTCCAGAGTGTCCAGCCACACGGGCGGGGTAACGATCATCGGTTCCTGACAATCGAGGCTGCCGGGACCACCTGGGCAGTACCAGTCAAGATTCTCCACCACGATGCTCACATAGGGATTCGGCCCCCACGCTGCACCACTGGTCGCCATCCGCGCGACGTAGGTGTAAGTCCCGATCCCGACGCCGTTGTGATACGGCGCGACATCGAACTGGAAGGTGGCAACCCCGCCCGGTGGCACAGGGGCCGGCAATCCATGCGACTGGGTAAGGAAGTCCTGCCCCCAGGCGAGGTAGGTGTTGCCGTCCCAAGTGACGTTGCCGGTATTGCGTACCTGCGCGGTCAGGGTGACCTGCTGCCCGTTGTAGATGTGGGTGGAAGACGCGTTGAACGTGATGAACTCCGCATTGCGGACGATCGAAGGAACCGCAAATGCTCCCGACCGGTTGATGGTCAGATTCGCCTGGCCGGCGGGCGAGATGCCGTGCACATGAATGCCCTTGCCGCCATGGGCCTGGCGAAGATTGGCATCCAGCGGCAGCTTGAACCAGTAGGCATTGCCCTTGGCCTGGCAGGCATTGGCAACGTTGCCGTCGGTGGGCAGATTGGCGCGCCCGGAAACAGCGAAACTGCCCACACCCGCAGGGCCCCCAACGTAGGCATGCACATCGATGGAGTCGTTCACACCCACCGAGCAGGCCCACCCCTCAACCGCGTAGTTGCCCTGCCCATCATGCGTGACCCCGCCGATATCGCCGACGATCGTGGCCTGCGGTATCGCGAACACGCCGGATCTGTCCAGCGCCCGGTTGTAGTTGCCGCCCTGCGGAGACAAGCCATAGATGACGATCTTGCGCCCACCCAGCTGCTGCCGCTGAGCGAGCGTCACCGGCAACTCGAAGCGGTAGGCGTTGCCGCCGGCCTGGCATGCTGCGGCCACGCCGCTATCGCTTGCCTTGTTGGCCTGCGTCGCCGCCAGGAACACGCCGCCGTCGGCGTAACCGTGCACTTCGATGGATGCGTTGGAACCGGTAGTGCAGGCCCAGCCCCGCAGGAACCAGTTCCAGTTTGCGTCGTGGGTGATTTCGTCGATCGAGCCCACCACGGAGCTACCCGCTGGGAAATCGGTGTGAGCGACCTCTTTGCGGGTAATGTTCGATGCTGCATCGTAGCTGTAGCGTGTCCACGCGAACGTGCCGTCACCAACCGGCACAACCTCCGAAAGCAGACGGCGGGCAGCATCGTACTCGTAGCGCTCGGTCACGCCATCCGGGCGCGTGATGCTGGCCAGGTTGCCGGCACCATCGTACGCGAAGGTCGTCGTTGCCCAGCTGTTGCCGAAACTCTCGCGCTGGGTGATGACGCGACCACGGGCATCGTAGACATACTCGATGTTCTGGCCATTGAGCGTGGTAACCCGCGTCGGTTGGCCAAGGCCGTTGTGACCGCTGTAGGTGACCGTGTGGCCCAACGAATTGACCACACTGACCAGATCACCCTGGGCGTTGTAGGTCGACGTCACATCATCCTGCGCCAGTGGTCCATCGGTCTTCACCGAGGCGGTCAAGCCATTGCTGTGATAGGTATAGGTGTGGGTGACCGTACGTGCCTGCCCTGTCACGCCACGGCTGCTGAGATTGCGTGCCGTGGTACTGGCCAGGTTGCCGCGCGCGTCGTACGCATAGACCAGCTCGCTGTCACCGACAACGGTAACCTTCAACGGCCGGTTGCGTGCGGTATCCCACTCGTAGGTCGTCGTCCGCTCAGCGCTGCTGCCCACCGCCTCGACCTGCTTCAGCAGGTAGCCTTGGGCGGTGTAGTCGAAATTGATCAGATTGTCGGCGAAGTCATGCACCAGATCCGGATAGCCATTGCCATCGTAGCTGCGCTCCTTGTAGCTCGCCGCGCAACGGGGCGAGGCATCTCCGGCCACCGATACCTGTCGACCATCCTCGTACGAGTAGGTGGTCTTGCGGCCCAGCGGACTGGTTTCCGTTACTTTGATCTTGATCGGGCGCGGCTTGGTTTCCGTCGTACTCGACAGCTGTACTCCACTGCCTGCGGCGCTGCCCAGGTTCGCGCTACCGCCGTTCAGCTGGATCGGGGACGGCAGGGAACGCGGCTGGTAGCAGATGCGACCGTTGCGGGTGTCCTCGCACCAGCCGCGCTCCTCGTCACTGCTTACGCCACCCGGGCGAACCGGCGACGGCGGAGGCGCCACCGGCTCACTGCTCTGCACGGTGTAACTGAAGGTGTACCGTTCGACCCCGCCACTGTGCTCGCTGAGCGTCGCCCGCTTGTTCTCGTCGTAGGCAAAGGTGGAATAGCGCACGCCGTTGAACGACTTGCCGGTCAGGCCTCCCGGGAAACGGCCATCCTCGTAGTGATAGCTGACCGTGGTCGCCGGTGCCCCCGGCAGTATCGTGCTTGCCAGTCGACCACGACCGGCACCGAAGACATTGGCCGTATAGGTGTACTGGTAGATGCTGCCAGACGGATCTGTAACCTTCGTGACCTGTCCGCCGGTCCAGGTGAACTGGACGCTTCGGCCCGATGAGTGGGTGACACTCTGCAGGTACCTGTTGTTGTAGGCGAACGTCCAGGTGACGCCCTGCTCGTTGCGCAACTGGGTGATGTAGCCTTCGGCGTTGTAGGTTTCCGTGCCACGCTCTTCATTGTGCAGAGTGAACGTGCCATCTGCATTCTTGACGATGTAGGCCACCGCCTGTGCTTTGTTTTCGTTCCAGCGGCCACTGCCTGCATCGAACTGGAATTTGATACGCCGGCCATCGGGTCGCTGGTTCCATGCCGTGGCCTGGCCGCCGGAGAATGCAAGGGAGAAGTCGAAATTGCTCAGCCAGTGATTGCCGAACAGGCCCGTCGCACTCCAGTGGTGGTTATAGGTGCGTTGCAGGAACAGGCCCATCTCACCTGCACTGGCGAAGTCCACCTCGGGCTCGATCTTGTTACCCGAATAGAGCACCACGGGATTGCCGCGGACGTCTTCCTTGTTGATCCCGCAAAGATCACTGCGATCGTCGGTCTCCTGCTCCTTGGCGGTCTGCGAAGGCCAGACGCCTCCGTTCCCAAAGCCACCTCCGCCTCCGCCGCCATTGCCTCGTACCCACAACCCGCCCAACGTCGGTGTTGAGGTCAAAGGTGGTCGAACGGTGATCCCAGGCAGGCTGGTGGTGCCACCGGTCGGTGGCTTGACCGTGATCCGGCCGAGGTTGGAAGTGCGTGGTGCAGGGGCGGGACCCGGGCCGGAGCCGGCGCCTCCCTTGTCATCCTTCTTGTAGACGACCTTGGCCGATTTGGCCGTGGAGGGCTCGATGGCCGCACCACAAACAAACACTGCGAGCGTGGACAACAAAAGCAACCTGGAACGGGACGTACCTGTCACGCGGAGCTTCATGCTCTCTCCATGTCCTATGGGTGGATATCAACGAACGGTGAAAATCCTGAACGAATCATGAACCCATCGGATTGTAGCGATCCGTTTCCGGAACACAAGCGTCGAGCATCACCCGGGGCGCAAGCCAACGCCTGCCGAGCGCTTCGCGTTCGCATGGATCCAGAAGGTGGCGTGCAACCTCGCAGAGATCGCGGTCACGGTGTCGCTTTGTCAGCCATTCCCCACCGCATTGTCGCAGGCGCGCCCAGCGGCGAAATCCTGCAGGTTCCCCAGCGTGATCGCCGAGATCTCCTGCAGCGCCTCCACGGTGAAGAAGCCCTGGTGGCCGGTCACCAGCACGTTGGGGAAAGTCATCAGGCGCTGGAAGGCCTCGTCGTCGATGATCTCACCTGACAGGTCCTGGAAGAACAGCGCACTCTCCTGCTCGTAGACATCAATGGCCAGATGACCGAGCCGGCGCGACTTCAGCGCGCGGATCACCGCATGGGTATCGACCAGCGCGCCGCGTGAGGTATTGACCAGCATCGCACCCGGCTTCATCCGGGCCAGCGAGGCGTCGTTGACCAGATGGTGGGTGTCCGGTGTCAGCGGGCAATGCAGCGACACGATGTCGGCGCGCGCCAGCAACTCGTCCAGCCCCACCGCCTCGCCCACGTCCGCGAAGGCCGCTGACGGGTACGGGTCATGCCCCAGCACGGTGCACCCCATGCCCTTGAAGATCCGCGCGGTGGCCAGCCCGATCTTGCCGGTACCGACGATGCCGACCGTGCGCCCATGCAGGGTGCGGCCCAGCAGGCCATCGAGCATGAAGTTGCCCTCGCGCACGCGGTTGTAGGCGCGATGGGTCTGGCGGTTGAGGGTCATCACCAGTGCCAGTGCATGTTCGGCCACGGCCTCGGGTGAGTACGCCGGAACCCGTGCCACGAACAGGCCCAGCGCCTTGGCGGCGGCCAGATCCACGTTGTTGAAACCCGCACAGCGCAGCAGCACGGCGCGCACGCCGTGCGCATGCAGAGCATGCAGCACCGGAGCGTCCAGACGGTCGTTGACGAACACGCAGACGCCGGCGCACTCCTGTGCGAGCGCCGCAGTATGCACGTCCAGCGCGGCCTCGAAGTACACGAACGTAAAGCCTTGCCCGGCCGCGTCGCGCAGGTTGGCCTCGTCCAGGAAACGGCGGTCGTAGGGGCGGGCGCTGAAGACAGCAATCTGCATGACAGGCTCCGGGCAAAGGTCCGCGCCGACCATACCGCAGCCACAGGCAGGGCGGAACGCCTCCGCGGCAGAGCCAGGCTTACGGCTGCCGCCGATGTACACAACGTTCTTTGGACACAGGCACCCCCAGTCGATGGCTGCGCCAAGCATGAATTCATTCACGATCCGCGCAGGGACACATCTCACTCTTCCCCATCCGGTCACGGTCGCGTAAAACTCGAAGGCGCCCCCGCCACCGTTTGTCCGAGGCCAGCCCTGTCCACCCCCTCTCCTCTGCTCCATCACGCGCCGGATCTGTCCGCACCTGCGGATGCATTCATTGCGTTCGTACGGGAGGAACGCGCGCCGTTGTGCGCGTTCCTGCGCATGCGTGGCGTTGGACCGGACGATGCAGAGGACATCGCACAGGATTGCATGGAACGGTTGATCCGCTACCGTGCCCACGGCGCCGACGAACTGCGCCTGCTGCTGTATCGTATCGCCCGTAACCGCCTGGCAGACCGCGGTCGTTCGCCGCAGTCGCGGCCGCACCTGTCATTGGCCGAGCACGAAGGGAACAACGAGCCGTCCAGCTCGTCGCCCGATCCATTGCGCCAGGCCGAGTCCGGACAGATGCTGTCCCTGCTGCGGCAGGCCCTGTTCAAGCTGCCCGAGCGCGCTCGTGAGGTCTACCTGCTCAACCGCATCACCGGCATGAGCTATACCCAGATCGCGCGGCATTGTGGAATTACCGCCAAGACCGTGGAAAAACATATCGCCCGTGCGCTGCAGGGCCTGCGCCAGGAACTCGGATCGGATCCGTTGCACAACGACAGGGACAACGAATGAGCGGCAACCGGCACAAGGACGACGCCCGGCTGTTCGAGTGCGCCAGCGCCTGGGTGGCGCGGCTGGAAGCACCGGACTGCACCGCAGATGAGCGCGCGACGTTCGAGGACTGGCTGGCCGAGAATCCCGCCCATGTGACCGCCTGGGTCCAGGCCGAGCGCCTGTTCCAGCGCGGCCAGGCGCTGGCGGCCGATCCCTGGTTGCGCACGGCGGCAGCACGCGCGGCACGCCCGTCGCGGCGCCAGCGGTGGCCGGCGATGGCGGCGGCAGCCGGCATCTGCCTGGCCATCGGCATCGGCTGGATGGTGGCCGTCGATGGCAACCCGACGCCACTGCGCTATGCCAACGATTCCCTGCACCCCCGGCAGCAGACGCTGGCCGATGGCAGCGTGGTCACCCTCGATGCCGGCACCGCACTGGACGCCCGCTTCGGCTGGCGTCACCGCGCGCTGGTGCTTGAACGCGGGCGCGTGCAGTTGCAGGTCGCACCGTCGAGCAAGGCACTGCAGCTGCGCGCCGGCGACAGCACCATCCGCGATATCGGCACCACCTTCCAGGTCGAGCGCCTGCGCGACGGCCGGGTGGAAGTGGCGCTGCTGGAGGGCGCGGTGGAAGTAAGCAGCGGCAGCGCCCAGCACACCCTGGCACCGGGCCAGCAGCTGCAGGTGTCACCTTCCGGGCGCATCGAGCCAGGCCCGGCGCTGTCGTCCAATGCCGCCGCCGAAGGCTGGCTGCACGGTCGCCTGGTGTTCGACGGCACGCCGTTGTCGATCGTGGTCGAACGCATGAACCGTTACAGCCGTACCCCGTTGGTGATCGCCGATCCGCAGATCGCCGACCTGGCGGTGAGTGGCACCTTCCGCGCCGGTGAAGCACAGGAACTGCTGGCGGCGCTGGAACTGGGGTGGTCCGTGGCTGGCCAGACGCGCCCGGACGGCGCGCTGGAACTGCGCCGCACCTACTGAGGAGAAAGGCGGTGAGGGCAGTACCGGGCACGCTGCAGGCAGGGCTGCGCCGCAGTCTGCTTTGTATCGCGCTGGCGCTCGCCACATCGGCTGCATCCGCGACCGAGACGACCGGCACGCTGGACATCGACGTTGCCGCTGGCCCGCTGGCCCCGGCATTGCAGCAGTGGGCACGGCAAAGTGGCATCGCGCTGCTGTTCGACGCCCGCGAACTGGACGGGCTGCGCAGCAGTGGCAGCCACGGCCGACGCGATGTGGCGGCCGCGCTGAAGGAACTGGTCGCCGGCCTGCCGGTCGCCATCCTGCGTACGCCCTCCGGGGGGTTCGTGGTGCGCCGTACGCGTGCCACCGCGCCAGCGGCCGCTGCGGTGGCCACGCGCCCTGCGCTGGCAGCGCCACGCAAAGCGCCGGATGCACCGCCGCAGGTGGAGCTGGCACCGATCCACGTCACCGGCAGCCGTCTGCCACGCACGTCGGTGCAGACCACGCTGCCGGTGACCATCATCGACCGCGACGACATCCTGCGCAGCGGCTACGGCAGCCTGTTCGATCTGCTGCGGCACCTCCCCGGCATGAACGGCCACCCGGCGATGAGCACCTCGCGCAGTGGTGATTCGCAGTACCTGCCGGTCGGTGCGGCCACCACCACCAGCCTGGACGGCATGGGGCCGCGCGCCACGCTGTTCCTGGTCAATGGCAGGCGCCTGCCGCGCTATCCGATGGTGTCGCTGGAACAGGGCGGCCTCACCGACCTGGGCGGCATCCCGCTCAGCTTTGTCGAACGCATCGAACTGGTACGCGGCGGCGCCTCGGCCATCTATGGTGCCGATGCGATGTCCGGCGTGGTCAACATCATCCTGCGCGACCAGGCCGAAGGCCCCGAGGCGATGCTGCAGACCGGCCTGAGCAGCCGCGGTGACGCCGGCCAGTACCGCGTGCAGGCCGCCACTGGCGGTGTGCACGACGGCGGCGACCGCTGGTTTGCCGGCGTCGACCTGTACCGCATCGAGCACGTGGCCGGTGATCGCCGCGACTGGCATGCAGAAACCTCGCAGTACCTGATCGGCGCGTTCCAGGGCAACCGCTACTGGCCGGCGCGCAGTTGCGAGGCACCGCTGCAGCGCCGCGACGATGGCTGCTGGTTCGACAGCGCGCGCCCGCGTTCGATCCAGCCCGCCTCGGACACTGCCTCGGCCTACCTGCGCTACCGCCACGAGCGTGGCGAGGGGCGCTACGCCTATGCCGAGGCACGGGCCAGCCACAACCGGCAGCGTTTCGACCTAGGGCCTACGGCGGTGGCGATCGGTCTGTACGGTTTCACCTTCAACAGTGTGCTGCGCGAGGCCGGCAATGTACGCCCACGGGTGCGCGCCACCGATGCGGATCTGGCGTTCGGGCTCGGCCGCGAGCAGCGTGGGCGCAGCTGGGATGCCGGTATCAGCGCCCAGCGCAGCGATGTCACACTGGCGACGTCGGGCACCGTACGTACCGAGCCATTGCTGCGAGCGGCCGAAGCGCTCGACTTCCTGCCCGGCTTCACCACGCTGCGCACGGATGCGGCCCAGCAGCTGTTCCCTTCCATCCGCAATCGCGGCCGCACCGAGCAATGGCAGGGCTGGTGGGGCATACAGCGCGAACTGATGCCGTTGCCAGGGGGGCACGCCCAGCTGGCCACCGGTATTGACGTGCGCCAGGAACACTGGACATCGCATCCCGACGCGCTGCTGAGCAAGGGCGACCTGGCGCTGGGGCTGCCGCAGCAACGGCGGCGACTGTCACGCCGCAGCGGCGGCGCCTACGCCGAACTCGGCCTGCCGTTGGCACCCACGCTACGCATGGACCTGGCTGCGCGCGCGGATCGCGATGGCGGCTACAGTGCGTTTTCGCCCCGCGCCGGGCTGCGCTGGAGCCCTACCCCGCACTGGTCGTTCCTGCTGGCCAGCGGACGCGGCTACCGCGCTCCCAGCCTGTTCGAGCAGCGCCGGCCGCCCGGCTATTTCGGTTCAATCGAGCTGCCCGCATCCAGTGCCCTGCCCGAATGCGCGCAGTTCGCCGGCAGTGGCCGCTGCAGTGTCACCGCCGAGGTAGTCGAGAACGATGCATTGAAACCGGAGCGATCACGCAGCCACTCGCTGGCCGCATCGTGGACGCCGACCGATGCGGTTTCGCTGTCGCTGACCCACAACATCGTCGAGCTGCGCAACGAGATCCTGGCCCTGCAACCGGCTGACGCGGTGTGGAACCGCAGCACCTGGGAGCTGGACGAGGACGGCCACCTGCGCAGCCTGCGCCTGTCCTTCGACAACATCGGCCGCACCACCTCACGCAACTGGGTGATGCGCGGCGAATACCGCGTTGATGCCGGGAGCAACGGCCAGTGGCTGTTCTCGCTCGACGCGCTGAAACAACAGGTGCTTCGCCGCGATCGCGGCCAGGACGCGGCGGTGGACCTGCGCGGCCACGTCACCCCGGCGACGGCTGCCGTACTCAACGTGCAATGGCAGAACAGCAACTGGGATGTCGCCCTGCGCGGCAACCAGGTGGGGCGCACGCGCGCCTGGCTGCCCGGCGCGGAATGCCCTGAGGATCAGCGCGAACTGAACCACTGCATGAACCCCCGGCAGCTGCGCTGGAACCTGCACCTGGCGCGCCGGCTCGGCCCTCGGATCGTCGCGGCCGTGGATGTGCACAACGTGCTGGACGCACAGCCGGTGAACTATCTGGTCGGCAACGGCGGGCAGTTGCCGGGGCTGGACGATCCGCTCGGCCGCTACGTCCTGCTGACCCTGCAGTTCCGCTGAGAAAAAGGGGACGGAGGGGATTAAGTCGTATTCGGCATCCATGGCAGAAACGACTTAATCCCCTCCGTCCCCTTTTTGCTATTTCACCGAGCGGGCGATCGCGTACTGCGCGGCGTAGTAGCTGGACAGCACCAGCAGGCTGGCCAGCGGCAGGCCGCCGGCGAAGCGGTCCCAGGCCAGCAGGGAATCGCTGGCCACGAACAGCAATGCACCTGCAGCGGCCCAGCGGCCGCTACGGGCTTCCACGGCATCGGGCCGCGTGCTGCGCCACAGCCGTGCCAGTGCCAGCACCGCCATCGAGGCCAGCACCACCACATACGCCAGCACCGGAATGCGCATCGGTGCGGGCAGGTGCGGCCAGAGGCCCATCACGTTGAGCACGGCAAAGGCACCCAGCAGCACGGTGGCGGCGAACAGTCCGCGGCCCGCGCGCAGGCCGTCGCGGAAGGCCACGATGTAGCAGAGGTGCGCCAGCAGGAATGCCAGCAGCCCCGGCACGAACGCATCCATCGGCAACATCAGCGCGATATCCCCCACGCACGACAGCAGCATGCCGGCCAGCACCGCGCGCCGATAGAATGGTTGCGCGGGATCGTGCACCTGCCAGGCGATGCCTGCGATCAGCAGCGTAGTGGCCGGCTTGGCCAGCCAGTGCAGCCAGCGCCCATCGCCGTGCAGGAACGCGCCGATGATGGCCAGGACCGCCATCAGCAGGATCACGCCGTCGCGCAGGCGTGGTTTCATCGCGCCTTCCACAGCTCTGCCAGGCGATCCGGCGTGCCGGCGATGCGCTCCAGCACCGGGTACTGCAGGCCACCGTGGTAGTCGATGTTCATGGTCTCGATGCGGTCGAACTGCTTGACCAGCAGCACGATCGGCGCCTTGTCCGTTGCCGCAGCCGCTACCGCATCCTTCAGCCGCTGGCTGCTGTACTCGCGCCCGCCAACGGCAATCACCTTCATGCCCGGCGCCAGGCCGGCATTGAACGCCGGGCTGTCCCAGATCACGTCGCCGACCACACCGCTGTCGAGCACGGTCGCGCCCAGCGAGTACGCCAGCAATGCTGCCTTGGCGCGTTTTTCCTGCGCCTTGTAGGCCTCGTTCGGGGTATCGCGGTAGACCAGCTTCCAGCCCGCCAGCGCCAGACCGCCGGTCAACGATCCGTGGCCGTCCAGGCGGCCACGCAGGAATGTGGCCCAGTCATACGGGGCGATGCCGTTCAACGTCGCGACCACGTCATCGAAGGTGTACGGGTTGACGTCCCAGTCGCCATTGCCGACGCCGAAGAACGCACGCGCGAAATCATCCAGGCTGCGCCGGTTGCCACTCAGCTCACGCAGCTTGCCCTCCACTTCCAGCCACAGCATCTGGCCGCCGGAATAGTAGTCTTCGCTCATCTGGTAGTTGCGGTACGGCAAGGTTCGACGCTGGGCGATGGTGGGGTCGTTGGTGGTGTCCTGCAGCGGGCGCCAGGCCAGGCCCGGGCGACCGCGGTCATAGGTGGCGGCCACATTGGCCAGCATGTCGCGCGCCTGCGCGGTGGACCACAGGCCCGAGCGCGCCGCGAGCACCTGGCCCCAGAACTGGGTCTGGCCCTCGTACACCCACAGCAGGCTGTCGCCCATCGGCACGTTGAAGTTGGCGGTAGCCAGATCGGCGCCGCGACGGTACTTGCCGTTCCAGGAATGGGTGTACTCGTGCGGCAGCAGATCACGCATCCACGCGTTGCTGTCCCACTCGGTGAAGTAACCCGGGTCGGCACTGTTCTCGCTGGAACGGTGATGCTCCAGGCCGATGCCGCCGAGGCGGTCGGTCAATGCCAGCAGGAACTCATAGTGGTTGTAGTGACGCGCGCCATAGAGCTTGTCGGCCTGCTGCACCAGCGCGCGGTGCAGGGTGATCTGCGCGTCGGTCGGCTTCAATGACTTGGCGTCGTCAGCGAACACATTGAGGTGCACCGGCACCTTCGCGCCCGGGTCGAGATCGATACGCTGGTAGTGCTCACCGGCGAACAACGGCGAATCGACCAGATGGTCATAGGAGATCGGCTTGAACACCACGGTGTCGCCGTCGCGGCGCGCGGTTTCCAGTGCGGTGGCGAACGACCAGCCCTTGGGCAGGGTCACGCTGGCCTGCGCCTGCAGCTGCCGTGCATCGACACCGGCCGGATACAGCGAGTTGGCGTTCCACTGCAGGTTGAGCATGTCCGGGGTCATCACCACCCGGCCCTGGCTGCCCCCCTGCGAGGACAGGAAATCGAAGTGGGCGACGATCTCGTTGACGCCCTCGGGCACGTCCACCTTGAACGCATAGACGTTGTACTGGTCGCGCTGCCAGGCCAGCGGCTTGCCGTTGGCGGTCACGCGCAGGCCGGCCAGCTTGTCGATCGGGCCAGTGGGCGAATGGTTGCCGGGAATCCACTGCGGATACAGCAGGGTCATCGGGCCCGGCTTGGCCGGCACCGTGGCGGTCACCTTGAAGATGCGACGGGCCAGATCGCGCGCGTCGACATCGATGCGCAGCAGGCCGGGGGCGACGGCGTTGGCCGACGGCGAGGTCTGCGCAAGGGCAGGCGTGGCCGCCAGTGCAAACAGCAATGACATCGCCAAGGCTCGGGTCTTCATCGGGCAACTTCCAACAGCGGAGAATCCTCCGATGCTAGGCCCGTGCGATGGCCGGCCCCATGGCCAAAGGTCATGGGCGGTGCGCGCATCGATGCATGCCCAATAGCGTGCGAACCAGGGTTCGCACCCACCAGAGCCAGGCCCGGTCAGTCGACCAGGCGCAGCCGCAGTTCCTTCGGCAGCGCGAACACCATCGATTCCGGTTCGCCGTCCAGCTCGCCCACGCCGGTGGCGCCCAGCTCGGCCAGCCGCGCCAGCACACCATCGACCAGCACCTGCGGCGCCGAGGCGCCGGCGGTCACGCCGATGTGCTGCTTGCCTGCCACCCAACGCGGGTCGATCTCATGCGCGCCGTCGATCAGGTAGGACTCCACGCCTTCACGGCGGGCCAGCTCACTCAAGCGATTGGAGTTGGAGCTGTTCGGCGAGCCCACCACCAGCACCAGGTCGCAGCGCTTGGCCAGATCGCGCACGGCATCCTGGCGGTTCTGCGTGGCGTAGCAGATGTCGTCGTTCTTCGGGCCCTGCATCGCCGGGAAGCGCTCGCGCAGCGCATCGATGATGCCGCGCGTGTCATCCACCGACAGCGTGGTCTGGGTGGTGTAGGCGAAGTTGTCCGGCTGGTTGATGTGCAGCGTGGCAACCTGCTCGACGTCCTCGACCAGATAGATCTGGCCGGTCCCGGCTTCGCGGTTCCACTGCCCCATGGTGCCTTCCACTTCCGGGTGACCGGCATGGCCGATCAGCACCACGTCACGGCCGGCACGGCAGTGGCGGGCAACCTCGAAGTGGACCTTGGTCACCAGCGGACAGGTGGCGTCGAACACCTTCAGGCCACGGCGCTCGGCTTCCTGGCGCACGGCCTGGGACACGCCGTGGGCGCTGAAGATGACCGTGTTGTTGTCCGGAACCTCGTCGAGCTCTTCGACGAAGATCGCGCCGCGCTGCTTCAGGTCGTCGACCACGAAGCGGTTGTGCACCACTTCATGGCGGACGTAGATGGGCGCGCCCAGCGTTTCGATCGCGCGCTTGACGATCTCGATCGCACGATCGACACCGGCACAGAAACCACGCGGGTTGGCGAGCAGCACATCCATCAGTTCAATCTCCCGGCAGCGGCCGGCTTACGGTTTCGGGTTGGCATTATCCGCCTTTTTGGCGGACTTGCCGTCGAACAGGCCAAACAGGGCGATGCCGATGGCACCCACCACGATGGCCGAGTCGGCGATGTTGAACGAAGGCCAGGTGTAGCTGCCCACGTACCACTGGATGAAATCGACCACATGGCCATGCACCTGGCGGTCGATCACGTTGCCGATGGCGCCGCCGATGATCAGCGCATACGGCACGGCCGCCTTCCAGTTGCCACGGGCGGTGCCGCGCAGCCACCAGGCCATCAGCCCGCTGATGGCGATCGCCAGCGCAGTGAAGAAGTACTTCTGCCAGCCACCGGCGTCGCTCAGGAAACTGAATGCCGCGCCGGTGTTGTAGGTGCGGTACCAGTTCCAGAAACCGTCGATGACCACCACCGGCTGGAACTCGGGCAGGCTCGACAGGACCCAGGCCTTGGACCACTGGTCCACGCCGATGATGACCACCGACAACAGCAGCCAGACCAGGGCGTTCGGATGCGGACGGGGCGCGGCCATCAGAACCAGCTCCGCAGTTCGCCTGCGCCGGTGATGTTGCTCACGCAGCGGCCGCAGAGTTCGGGGTGATCGGCGTTGCTGCCGACATCTGCACGGTGGTGCCAGCAGCGCACGCACTTGGCCTTGGTGGTCGGCTGGGCGCTGACGAACACCTCGTCGGTGGTCGCCGGGCGCACCTGCACGTCGCCACTGATGAACAGGAAGCGCAGCTCATCGGCCAGCGGCTGCCAGCGCGTGGCCTGCTCTTCACTGGCGGCGATGGTGATCTCCGCCTCCAGTGCAGCACCGATCGCGCCGTTGGCACGCATCGGTTCGAGCACCTTGGCCACCTGCTCGCGCACGGCCAGCAGCTGGTCGAAGTCGGCGGCGTTGAGCTGGGCATCGGCCGGCAGCGGCGCCAGGCCGTCGTACCAGGTGGTGAACAGCACGTGGCCGGCACGTTCGCCCGGCAGGTAGCCCCACAGCTCGTCGGCGGTGAAGGTCAGGATCGGCGCCACCCAGCGGGTGAACGCTTCGGCGATGTGGTACATCGCGCTCTGGGCCGAACGACGACCGTGCGAATCGGTCGGCATCGTGTACAGGCGGTCCTTGGTCACGTCCAGGTACAGCGAGCCCAGGTCCACGCTGCAGAAGTTCAGCAGCAGCTGCACGATCTCGGCCATGTTGTAGCCGTCGTAGGCCGCCTTGATCTTTTCCTGCAGCTCCCACGCGCGATGCACGATCCAGCGGTCCAGCGCGACCATCTGCTCGAGCGGTTGCAGGTGCTGGGCCGGATCGAAACCGTCCAGGTTGCCCAGCAGGAAGCGTGCAGTGTTGCGCAGGCGACGGTAGGCGTCGGCATTGCGCTTGAGGATCTCCTGCGACAGCGACATCTCGTTGCTGTAGTCGGCCGAGGCGATCCACAGGCGCAGGATGTCCGCGCCCAGCTTGTTCATGATGTCCTGCGGCTCGATGCCGTTGCCCAGCGACTTGGACATCTTGCGGCCGTGCTCGTCCACGGTGAAGCCGTGGGTCAGGCACTGCTTGTACGGCGCACGCTTGTCGATCGCCACGCCGGTCAGCAGCGAGGACTGGAACCAGCCGCGGTGCTGGTCGGACCCTTCCAGGTACAGGTCGGCCGGCTTGCCGAAGCCACGCGCGGCGAGCACCCCCTCATGGGTCACGCCCGAGTCGAACCAGACGTCGAGGATGTCGGTGACCTTCTCGTAGTCGGCGGCTTCGGCGCCCAGCAGTTCGGCGGCATCCAGCGAGTACCACACGTCGATGCCCTCGGCTTCGACGCGGTCGGCAACCTGCTGCATCAGCTCCACCGAGCGCGGGTGGATCTCGCCGGTCTGGCGATGGGTGAACAGTGCGATCGGCACGCCCCAGGTGCGCTGGCGCGAGATGGTCCAGTCCGGGCGACCGTCGACCATGCTCTGGATGCGCGCCTTGCCCCAGGTCGGGAACCAGCCGACGGTGTCGATCGCGGCCAGCGCATCGCTGCGCAGGTTGGCCTTGTCCATCGAGATGAACCACTGCGGGGTGGCGCGGAACACCACCGGCGTCTTGTGGCGCCAGCAGTGCGGGTAGCTGTGGCGGATCGGGTGGAAGGCCAGCAGCGAACCGTTGTCGCGCAGCACGCCGACGATGGCGTCCTGCGCCTTCCACAGGTGCTGGCCGGCCAGCACCACGTCACCGGCCGGCGGGGTCGATTCCAGGTACACGCCACGGCCGTCGATCGGAGTGACCTGGCCAGCGTTGTATTTGTCCAGCAGGCCGTACTTCTGGCTGACCACGAAGTCTTCCTGGCCGTGGCCGGGCGCGGTATGCACCGCACCGGTACCGTCCTCGTCGGAGACGTGGTCGCCGTTGAGCAGCGGGATGTCGCGCTCCGGATAGAACGGATGCGCCAGCAGCTGGTTCTCCAGCGCCGCACCGGTGGTTTCACCGTGCAGCACCACTTCGTCCACGCCGTAGCGCTGCAGCGCGCGCTCGGCCAGCGCGGCGGCCAGCACCAGCCAACGGCGCTTGCCGTTATGGGCCGGGCCTTCGGCCAGCACGTAGTTGATCTCCGCGCCCAGCGACACCGCCAGCGAGGCCGGCAGCGTCCACGGGGTGGTGGTCCAGATCGGCACCGCCACTTCGACGTCGGCCGGCACGCTCACGCCGAACGCCTGGCCGATGGCCTGCGCGTCACGCGCGGCGTAGGCCACGTCGATCGCCGGCGATTCCTTTTCCTGGTACTCGATCTCGGCCTCGGCCAGCGCCGAGCCACAGTCGAAGCACCAGTACACCGGCTTGGCGCCACGCACCAGGTGGCCGTTGGCCACGACCTTGGCCAGCGCGCGGATCTCGTTGGCCTCGAAATCGAAGCTTAGGGTCTTGTACGGGTTGTCCCAGTCGCCGGTCACGCCCAGGCGCTTGAAGTCCACGCGCTGGATGTTGATCTGCTCTTCGGCGAACTCGCGGCACTTCTGCCGGAACTCGACCGCATCCAGCTTGGTGCCGACCTTGCCCCACTTCTTTTCCACCGCGATCTCGATCGGCAGGCCATGGCAGTCCCAGCCCGGCACGTAGGGCGCATCGAAGCCGGCCAGGTAGCGCGACTTGACGATGATGTCCTTCAGGATCTTGTTGACCGCGTGGCCCAGGTGGATACGGCCGTTGGCGTACGGCGGGCCGTCGTGCAGCACGAACAGCGGGCGGCCGGCGGCGTTGTCGCGCAGCTGCTGGTAGAGCCCCTGCGCTTCCCACTGCGCCAGAATGCCCGGCTCGCGCTTGGGCAGGTCGCCGCGCATCGGGAATTCGGTGGCTGGCAGGTTCAGGGTGGTCTTGTAGTCCTGGCTCACGCAGTGGCTCGCAATCTATGTTCGGAAAGGAGGGCGCGCGCCTGTTCGGCGTCGCGGTGCATCTGGTCGGTCAGCGCCGCCAGATCATTGAATTTCTCTTCGTCGCGCAGCTTGGCGACGAACTCCACGTCGATGTGGCGACCGTACAGGTCACCCTGGAAATCGAACAGGTGCGCTTCCAGCAGCGGTTCCACGCCCTCAACCGTCGGCCGCGTGCCGAAGCTGGAGACCGACGGCCAGGGCTGGTCGAACACACCGTGCACCCAGGTCGCGTAGATGCCCGACAGCGCCGGCGTCTTCGGGAAACGCAGATTGGCGGTGGGGAAGCCCAGCGTACGGCCGAGCTGGCGTCCGCGCACCACCCGCCCGCTGATCGCGTAGGGGCGGCCGAGCAGGTCGTTGGCGCGGGCGAAGTCGCCCTCCTGCAGCAGCTGGCGGATGCGGGTACTGGAGATGCGCTCGCCATGCAGGTCGACCGCTTCGATCTCACCGGCGCTGAAGCCCAGCTCGGCGCCCATCTTCTGCAGCAGGGCCAGATCGCCACGGCGGCGGTTGCCGAAGCAGAACTCCGGCCCGATCCAGACTTCGCGGGCGCCCAGCCGGTGCACCAGCAACTGGCGCACGAAGGTCTCGGCCGGCATTGCCGCCATCGCCGCGTCGAAACGCAGCAGGCCGATCGCATCGACGCCGAGCTCGCGCAGGATCTCGACCTTGCTGCGCGCCAGGGTCAGCCGCGGCGGCGGCGTGCCCTGGGCAAAGAATTCACGCGGCAGCGGCTCGAAGGCCACCGCCACTGCGGCCACGCCCAAGGCGCGCGCGCGGGCGACCGCGTGGCGGACCAGCGCACGATGGCCCAGATGGAGGCCGTCGAATGCACCGATACAGACCACGCTTCCGTTGGGGAACAGCTCCCCGCCCTCGACGCTTCTGAACAGCCTGCTCATCAACTCTCGTTCCGGCCCGACCGGGGCCGCCGCTTCAATGGTGTAACCCTGAAGTATAGCCGCCACAAGCGGCGATCAATGCCCGCGCAGGTCGCGCGGACGGAAGCCCATCGCCAGCATGGCCACCGCATAGGTGGCACCGCCGCCGCCGACCAGCAGCATCAGGCCACCGATACGGTGCCATTTGTCCATGCCGGTGAAGTCGGGAACCCAGTGCAGCAGGGCCAGCAGCACGCCGACCATGGCCACGCAGGCCACCCCCAGCCGCACCAGATAGCCACCCCAGCCCGGGCGGCGCTGGTAGACATCGGTCTTGCCCAGCCAGTACCAGAGCAGGCCCAGGTTCAGGTAACTGGACAGCGCGCTGGCGATGCCCAGCGCCAGATGCAGGCCGGGCTGCTTGCCGATCGCCGCCATCACGCCCTGCGCCTTCAGTTCGTCCGGCACCATCACCTGGTACAGCACCGCCAGCAGGGCGAAGTTGAACACCATGTTGGCCACCAGCGCGGCGACACCGGCGCGCACCGGGGTCTTGGTGTCCTGGCGGGCGTAGAACGCTGGCAGCACCACCTTCAGCAGGGCGAACGCCGGCAGGCCGAAGCTCAGGCCGTACACCGACAGCGCAGTCATGCGGGTGTCGAAGGCAGTGAACTGGCGATACTGGAACAAGGTGGCAATCAGTGGCTCGGCCAGCAGCACCAGGCCCAGCATGGCCGGCACCGAGATCAGCAGGGTCATGCGCAGGCCCCAGTCCAGCGAGCGCGAGAAGCCCTCGCGGTCGGTACTGACGTGGTGACGGGCCAGCGCCGGCAGGATCACCGTGCCCAGGGCCACGCCGAACACGCCCAGCGGCAGCTCCAGGAAGCGGTCAGCCAGCGACAGCCAGGACTGCGAGCCGTCGGTCAGCTTGGCGGCGATGAGGGTATCGAGCAGCAGGTTGATCTGCGCCACCGACGAACCGAACAGCGTCGGCACCATCAGGGTCAACACCTTGCGTACGCCCGGATGGTTCCAGCCCCAGCGCGGCAGGGTCAGCAGGTTGATGCCCTTCAGCGAGGGCAGCTGGAACAGCAGCTGCAGGATGCCGGCGGCCAGCACCGCCCAGCCCAGCGCCAGGATCTGCTTTTCCGGCGTGCCACCCAGCCGCGGCGCCAGCCACAGCGCGCCGGCGATCATGCACAGGTTGAGGATGACCGGGGTCAGCGCCGGCATCGCAAAGCGCTGGAAACTGTTCAGCGCGCCACCAGCCAGCGCGGTGAGCGAGACGAACAGCAGGAACGGGAAGGTCAGCCGGAACAGGTCAACCAGCAGGGTCTGCTTGACCGGATCGGTATCAGCGCCACTTGAGAACACCACCGCCAACTGCGGCGCGAAGATCAGCGCCAGCGCGGTCACCAGCATCAGCACCCCGCCCAGGGTGCCGGCGGTGCGGGCCATCAGTTCGCGCAGTTCGGCGTGGCTGCGGGTTTCCTTCACTTCCGTGAACACCGGCACGAAAGCGGTGGAGAACGAGCCCTCGGCAAACAGCCTGCGCAGGAAATTGGGTATCCTGAAGGCAACCCAGAATGCATCGGTAACCGCATTCGTGCCGAACGTGGTGGTGATCACCTGATCCCGGACAAGTCCGAGCACCCGCGAGACCATGGTCATGCTGCTGAACGACAGCAGGCCCCGCAACATCTTCGGTGAACTCACTCAGCGTCCCTCTTGACAATCGACTTGACGTGCATTTCTCGGGCCATCATACTAGCTAGCTTGCTGTTCCCATAACACCGATTTTTTCAGGAAACCACCACCGTGGCCAATATCAAGTCCGCCAAGAAGCGCGCCAAGCAGACCGTCGTGCGCAACGCGCGCAACGTGGCTCAGCGCTCGATGCTGCGCACCGCTGTCAAGAAAGTGATCAAGGCGCTGGACGCCAACGATGCCGCCGGCGCAGAAGCCGCCTTCGCCGTTGCCCAGCCGATCCTGGATCGCTTCAGCGCGCGTGGCCTGATCCACAAGAACAAGGCTGCTCGCCACAAGAGCCGCCTGAACGACCGCATCAAGGCCCTCAAGGCCGCCTGATCCGGCGTTGCCGCCCTGCCCTCCGGGGCTTGGCAGCAGACAAGAACCCGGCCCCGGCCGGGTTTTTTGTTGCCTGCACGCCCGGGGTCAGATCCCTTTTCCAGCGGAAAAGGGATCTGACCCCAACAACAAAAAACCCGGCCGAAGCCGGGTTTTTGCCAACGCCAGTCGACTAACAGTCGACTCTACTGCGCGTCGCGGGCTTCCTGTTCTTCTTCCTTCTGGCGATCGAAGAACGCCATGATCCGGCTCATGATCGGGAAGGTGCCTTCGCGGCCCAGCGCCGAGACCAGGAACCACGGCTCCTTCCAGCCCAGCTCGGCGACGATCTGCTCGGCTGCGGCCTTGGCCTCGTCCTCGAACATCAGGTCGGCCTTGTTCAGCACCAGCCAGCGCGGCTTCTGCAGCAGCTCCGGGTCATGCTTTTCCAGCTCGCGCTCGATGGCACGCACCTGCTCCACCGGCGAGATGCCTTCCACCCCGCCCTCCATCGGCGAGATGTCCACCAGGTGCAGCAGCAGGCGGGTGCGCTGCAGGTGACGCAGGAACTGCGCCCCCAGGCCGGCACCGTCGGCCGCGCCCTCGATCAGGCCCGGAATGTCGGCGATCACGAAGCTGCGGTAGTTCTCCACCTTCACTACACCCAGGTTCGGGTACAGCGTGGTGAACGGGTAATCGGCCACCTTCGGCGTCGCCGCCGAAACGGCACGGATCAGGGTGCTCTTGCCCGCATTGGGGAAGCCCAGCAGGCCGACATCGGCCAGCAGCTTCAGCTCCAGCTTCAGCGTGCGCTCTTCGCCCGGCTCGCCCGGCAGCGCCTGGCGCGGCGAACGGTTGGTCGAGCTCTTGAAGTGCATGTTGCCCAGGCCACCTCGCCCGCCCTTGGCCACCAGCAGGCGGTCGCCGTGCTGGGTCAGGTCGCCGATGACTTCATCGGTGGCGACGTTGATCACCACGGTGCCGACCGGCACAGTGATGGTCAGGTCTTCGCCGCCCTTGCCATAGGCCTGGCGGCCCATGCCGTTCTCGCCGCGCTGCGCCTTGAAGATGCGGTCATGGCGGAAGTCGACCAGGGTGTTCAGGTTCTCGTCGGCGCGGATGTACACGCTGCCGCCGGCACCGCCGTCGCCGCCGTCCGGGCCGCCGAGCGGAATGAACTTCTCGCGACGGAAGCCAATGCAGCCGTTGCCGCCGTTGCCGGCGAACACTTCGATTTCTGCTTCGTCTACCAGTTTCATTGTTTCGATGCCTGCGATGGGCGCAGCCTGCGGGCCGCCGCCTTGAATGTTATGCCTGCCGATGGCCGGCAGCCCGGCCTGGCCGGTCTTGCTTCCACTCTAACGAAAAGCCCCGCCGAAGCGGGGCTCTCCATGCAGCGTGCTCTTCATCCAGCACGGCCATGCCGCGGCACGGGTGCCGGCGATGCCTGGATCAGGCGTCGGCCGAGACGATGCTGACGGTGCGGCGCTTCTTGGCGCCCTTGACCGAGAACTCCACCTTGCCGTCCACGAGGGCGAACAGGGTGTGGTCACGGCCCAGGCCAACGCCGGAACCCGGGTGGAACTGGGTGCCGCGCTGACGCACGATGATGTTGCCGGCTTCGATGGCCTGGCCGCCGAAGATCTTGACGCCCAGGTACTTCGGGTTGGAGTCGCGACCGTTGCGCGAGGAGCCTACGCCCTTTTTATGTGCCATGACTGCTTCTCCTGATACTTAGCCGGCGATGCCGGTGATCTCGATTTCGGTGTAGTACTGACGGTGACCCTGACGCTTCATGTGGTGCTTGCGGCGACGGAACTTGATGATCCGGACCTTGTCAGCACGACCCTGGGACAGGACCTTGGCGGTGACGGCAGCGCCCTTCAGCGCATCGCCCAGCTTCACGCCGTCGCTGTCACCCAGCATCAGGATGTTGTCAAACTTGATCTCGCTGCCGACTTCGACTTCGAGCTTTTCAATGCGGAGCTTTTCGCCCTGCGCCACGCGGTATTGCTTACCGCCGGTGACCAGTACTGCGTACATGACCAGGCCTTCCTCTGTAGTTATTGTGGTCTGAGCTGCCGCCATCGAGGGCGGACAGGAGCGGGATTGTACGCAGATCAGCGGGCGCAGGTCAAGTCAACCCCTGAACGGCCCGGGGGCCCGGCCGGAACGGGGTCAGATCCCTTTTCACGTTGTGAAAAGGGATCTGACCCCTGCCTGTCGGCCTGTCTCACAAAGTGAGACACCGGGCTGGCATTGTCGCCCATTGCCCCCATCTGGTCACCTCGGTAGGCTGACCGATTGCCGTTCCCCGCTGGCCCGGCACCCAGCCAACGCCCCCACAACCGGATCCCCCATGGCGATGGATTTCATCCGCATCCGCGGCGCGCGGACGCACAACCTGAAGAACCTCGACCTCGACCTGCCCCGCGACAAGCTGATCGTGATCACCGGCCTGTCCGGCTCGGGCAAGTCCTCGCTGGCGTTCGACACCATCTATGCAGAAGGCCAGCGCCGCTACGTCGAGTCGCTGTCGGCCTATGCGCGCCAGTTCCTGAGCGTGATGGAAAAGCCGGACCTGGACCACATCGAAGGCCTGTCCCCGGCGATCTCGATCGAGCAGAAGTCGACCTCGCACAACCCGCGCTCGACGGTCGGCACGATCACCGAGATCTACGACTACCTGCGCCTGCTGTACGCCCGCGTCGGCACCCCGCGCTGCCCGGACCACGGCTACCCGCTGGAAGCGCAGACGGTCAGCCAGATGGTCGACCAGGTGCTCACCCTCGACCCGGAACAGCGCTACATGCTGCTGGCCCCGGTCATCCGCGACCGCAAGGGCGAGCATGCGCAGGTGTTCGACCAGCTGCGTGCGCAGGGCTTCGTGCGTGTGCGCGTGGACGGCGAGCTGCATGAAATCGACGCGGTGCCGCCGCTGGCACTGCGCCAGAAGCACACCATCGAGGCGGTGATCGACCGTTTCCGCCCGCGCGAGGACATCAAGCAGCGCCTGGCCGAGAGCTTCGAAACCGCGCTGAAGCTGGGCGACGGCATGGCCTCGGTGCAGAGCCTGGACAACGCCGAAACCGCACCGACGCTGTTCTCCTCCAAGTATTCCTGCCCGGTGTGCGATTACTCGCTGCCGGAACTGGAACCGCGCCTGTTCTCGTTCAACGCACCGATGGGCGCCTGCCCCGGCTGCGATGGCCTGGGCATGGCCGAATTCTTCGATCCCTCGCGCGTGGTGGTGCACCCCGAGCTGTCGCTGGCTGCCGGTGCCGTGCGCGGCTGGGACCGCCGCAACGCCTACTACTTCCAGCTGATCGCATCGCTGGCCAAGCACTACCGGTTCGACGTCGACGCGACGTGGAACTCGCTGCCGCAGAACGTGCAGCAGGCCGTGCTGTACGGCAGCGGCGATGAGGCGATCACCTTCACCTACTTCACCGAAGCCGGTGGCCGCACCCAGCGCAAGCACCGCTTCGAGGGCATCATTCCCAACCTCGAACGCCGCTACAAGGAAACCGAATCGCCAGCGGTGCGCGAGGAGCTGTCCAAGTACATCAGCGAACAGCCGTGCCCGGAATGCCATGGTGCGCGCCTGAACAAGGCGGCGCGCAACGTGTTCGTGGCCGATCGCCCGCTGCCGGAGCTGGTGGTGCTGCCCATCGACGAAGCACTGAAGTTCTTCAGCGAACTGAGCCTGCCGGGCTGGCGTGGCGAGATCGCCGCGAAGATCGTCAAGGAAATCGGCGAACGCCTGGGCTTCCTGGTCGATGTCGGCCTGGATTACCTGACCCTGGAGCGCAAGGCCGACACCCTGTCCGGTGGCGAGGCCCAGCGCATCCGCCTGGCCAGCCAGATCGGCGCCGGCCTGGTCGGGGTGATGTACGTGCTCGACGAGCCGTCGATCGGCCTGCACCAGCGCGACAACGAACGCCTGCTCGGCACCCTCACCCGCCTGCGTGACCTGGGCAACACGGTGATCGTGGTCGAGCACGACGAGGACGCGATCCGGCTGGCCGACTACGTACTGGACATCGGCCCGGGCGCGGGTGTGCATGGCGGCGAGATCGTTGGCCAGGGCACCCTGCAGGACATCCTGGAGGCACCGCGCTCGCTGACCGGGCAGTACCTGTCGGGCAAGCGCGCGATCGAGATTCCGGCGCGCCGGCACAAGCCGAACCCGAAGATGACCCTGCACCTGCGCGGTGCCAGCGGTAACAACCTCAAGGGCGTGGACCTGGCGATTCCGTCGGGCCTGCTGACCTGCGTGACCGGTGTTTCCGGTTCGGGCAAGTCGACCCTGATCAACGACACCCTGTTCTCGCTGGCCGCCAACGAGATCAATGGCGCCTCGCACCCGATCGCCCCGTACAAGGAGATCGATGGCCTGGACCTGTTCGACAAGGTGGTGGACATCGACCAGTCGCCGATCGGCCGCACCCCGCGTTCGAACCCGGCCACCTACACCGGCCTGTTCACTCCCCTGCGCGAACTGTTCGCACAGGTGCCCGAAGCACGTGCACGCGGCTACTCGCCAGGCCGCTTCAGCTTCAACGTGCGCGGCGGCCGCTGCGAGGCCTGCCAGGGCGATGGCCTGATCAAGGTCGAGATGCACTTCCTGCCGGACGTGTACGTGCCGTGCGATGTCTGCCACGGCAAGCGCTACAACCGCGAGACGCTGGAGATCCTGTACAAGGGTTTCAACATCAACGACGTGCTGGAAATGACGGTCGAGGATGCGCTGAAGCTGTTCGAGCCGGTGCCGTCCATCGCACGCAAGCTGGAAACGCTGGTCGACGTCGGCCTGAGCTACATCAAGCTGGGCCAGAGCGCGACCACGTTGTCCGGCGGTGAAGCGCAGCGCGTGAAGCTGTCCAAGGAACTGTCGCGCCGCGATACCGGCCGCACGTTGTACATCCTCGACGAGCCGACCACCGGCCTGCACTTCCACGACATCGAAGCGCTGCTGGGCGTGCTGCACAAGCTGCGCGACGAGGGCAACACGGTGGTGGTGATCGAGCACAACCTGGACGTGATCAAGACCGCCGACTGGATCGTCGACCTGGGCCCGGAAGGCGGGCATCGCGGTGGCACGATCCTGGTCACCGGCACGCCGGAAGACGTGGCGGCCTGCCCGCAGTCGTATACCGGCCAGTTCCTGGCCCGCATGCTGCCCTCCACCAGCGCGCGCCCGGAACAGCCGGCCGCCGTGGCCAACAAGCCCGACGCCCGCCCACCGCGCAAGGTGAAGCCTGAGAAGGCCGCCAAGCCGGCGAAGAAGGCGGTGGCCGCGAAAAGCACCGGCAAGGCCAGCAAGAGCGCTACGGCCAGCAAGAAGAAGGACGCATGATGAGCAGCGAACACAAGATCCTGGCCCGCATCCCGATCAGCGTGCGCTGGCGTGACATGGACAGCATGGGCCACGTCAACAACGCCAAGTACATTTCCTACCTGGAGGAAGCGCGCGTGCGCTGGATGCTGGGCGTGGACGGCGTATCGATGACCGACCGCATCGCACCGGTGGTGGCCGCGACCAACGTCAACTACCGGCTGCCGATCATATGGCCCAACGACATCCTGGTCGAACTGTTCGTCGAACGCCTGGGCAACAGCAGCGTGACCATCGGCCACCGCATCGTCGACCAGCAGGACGATTCGAAGCTGTATTCGGACGGCAACGTGGTGGTGGTCTGGATGGATACCCAGACCGGCAAGAGCGCACCGCTGCCTGAGGCGATCCGCAGCGCTTCCACCTGAAGGTAGTGCCGGCCGCTGGCCGGCAACCGCCAGACGCCTCGCGCATGCCGGCCAGCGGCCGGCACTACCGATCCCATTCAAAGGACTGAGATGATCCACCAGACCGAACTGCGCGACCTGCTGCCCGGCATGGTCCCCTTCCCCGCCGACGTCTTTCCCGCCGACCAGGCCTGGCTCGGCCAGCACCTGCTGCCGCTGCTGAAGATCGACCTGGGCGTGCTGCGCCCGGAACTGGCTGGCCAGGTGGCGACGATGTTGTGCCCGATCGAGCCGTACGACGGCTGCATCGGCGAGACCACCGAAGAACACCACAACGAGTTCACCGGCACCAACTGGATCGCCTTCGAACTGACCGCCGGCAACCAGATGCGCTTCCTCGGCAACGAGGGCTATTTCATCGGCGATGCAGTACAGGACAAGGACGCACAGGAACACATCGCGCAGATGCGCGAGAGCTACGCCAAGGCCCGCGACTATCATGCCGCGCACGGCCGTCTGGCCTGCTACTCGGGCTACGGCGAAAGTGAGCCCAGCGAGCGTGACTACCTGGATACGCTGGGCGGCCCGATCGGTTTCGGCAACTGGACCGAGACCGCAGCGATTCCCGCGGCGTTCGAACTGGACTTCACCGACGCTGCCGATGACCCCAACGCTGCGGACGATGCCGAAAGGGTGATCATCACCCGCGACGGCAACACGTTCTTCGCCGTAGCCGAAGTGGCCGGCTACAACTGGTGCGCCACCGGCGCCGATGCCATCGTGATGTTGTACGAGCCGGTGAGCCGTACGGTACTGTTCTCGTACGACTGGTCGTAAGCCGCTTTGCTAGTGCCGGCCGCTGGCCGGCATTTCCTGTGCTGCCGGCCAGCGGCCGGCACTACCATCCCACTACGGCGCGGCCTTGCGCACGGCCAGCGTCGCGCTGGCTTCACCACCGCCTTCCAGCTGCAGCCGCAGCGGCAGCGCCTGGCCTTCCTTCAACGCCGCCTTGCCCTGCATCAGCATCAGGTGCAGGCCACCGGGCTTGAGCTCGGCACGCGCGCCCGGTGCCAGCGGCAGGCGCTCGATCGCACGCATCCGGCTGACCCCATCGACGATCGTGGTTTCGTGCAGCGACACATCGCCAAATACCGCGCTGCTTGCGCCGGTAATCACTACCGCCCGGCCGCAGCCGTTGTGGATGACGCCGTAGCCGGCGGTCATCGGCATCGCCGGGTTCGGCGGCAGCCGCGCCCAGCCCTGCTCCACCGTGACGCAGGCCGGTTCGGCAGCCGAGGCCGATGCTGCGGCCGCACACAGAACCGACAGTACGCCAACGAATGGTTTGGTTATCATCGCCCAGGTTCCTTCTTCGCAACGAGACCGCAGCATGACGACGCTCATCGAGGTGATCAACCATGGCCCCATCCGCGAACTGCGCCTGGCGCGGCCGCCGGTCAATGCACTGGACACCGACCTGTGCCGGCAGTTGATCCATGCCATCGAGCTGGCCATGGCCGAAGACGCGCACGGCATCGTGCTGTCGGGCAGCGAGCGCGTCTTCACCGGCGGCATGGACGTGCCGCACCTGCTCTCGCATGGCGACGACAAGCAGAAGTTGCTGGACACCTGGAACGCCTTCTTTGGCGCCGTGCGCACGCTCGCCGAGAGCCGCATCCCGGTGGTCGCGGCGATCACCGGCCATGCCCCGGCGGGCGGCTGCGTGCTGGCCCTGTGTTGCGACTACCGGGTGATGGCCCGCAGCGCCGATCCTTCGCGCCCGTATGCCATCGGCCTGAACGAAGTACAGGTGGGCCTGATCGCGCCGGAAGGCATCCAGCGCCTGCTGCGCCGTGCCGTGGGCGTGCACCGTGCAGGCGTCCTGCTCACCACCGGCTCGCTGGTGCCGGCCGAACAGGCGCTGCAGATCGGCCTGGTCGATGAACTGGCCGAGGGTGACCTGGTGGTGGCGCGCGCCGTGGCCTGGCTGCAGAACCTGCTCAAGCAGCCTCGGCAGCCGATGCTGCTGACCCGCGCCATCGCTCGCGCGGACCTGCACGAAGCCCTGCACCCGGACCTGATCCAGCTCGACCGCTTTGTCGAGGCCTGGTTCGCCCCGGATGCGCAGAACGCCCTGCAGGCCTTGGTCGCCCGGCTGGGCAAGTAGGCGGTCGTGCTGGCCGCTGGCCGGCACGACCGAAGATGGGGCAGCGCGTGGCATCGGGGTCAGATCCCTTTCGCCAGGCGAAAGGGATCTGACCCCTGACCGGTATAATCAGGCCTTCTTCATTGCTGTGGCCGCCCCCTTGAACGACACGCCCGAACCCGTCGTCTCCGAGCTGATCGACCTGCTCACGCTGGAGCGGCTGGAGGACAACCTGTTCCGCGGGCAGAGCCGCGATATCGGCACCAAGTACGTGTTCGGCGGGCAGGTGCTGGGCCAGGCGCTGGCCGCCGCGCAGGCCACGGTCGACAACGGCCGCCACGTGCATTCGCTGCACGCCTATTTCCTGCGCGCCGGCAACATCGACCACCCGATCGTCTACGACGTGGACCGCACCCGCGACGGTGGCAGCTTCTCGGTGCGCCGGGTCACCGCGATCCAGCACGGCAAGGTGATCTTCTTCTGCGCAGCCTCGTTCCAGCAGGCCGAGACCGGCGCCGAGCACCAGCACAAGATGCCCGAAGTGCCGCAGCCGGAAGACATCGAGCCGAATCGTCCGCTGCCGGCGGAAGTGCTCGAACGCCTGCCGATCAAGGTGCAGCGCTGGCTGTCGCGCGGTGGCCCGTTCGAGTTCCGCCACGTCTATCCGCGCGACGAACTGAACCCGCCCAAGCGTCCGCCCTACCACCAGGTCTGGCTGCGCCTGAGCGAGCCGGTCGGCGATGCCCCGGAGCTGCACCAGGCACTGCTGGCGTACGCGTCCGACTTCCACCTGCTGGGCACGGCGACCTTCCCGCACGGCATCAGCTACTACCACCCGCACGTGCAGATGGCCTCGCTTGACCACGCGATCTGGTTCCACCGCCCGTTCCGCGCCGACGACTGGCTGCTGTACTCGCTGGACAGCCCCAGCGCGCAGGATTCGCGCGGGCTGGCCCGTGGCCAGTTCTTTACCCGCAACGGCGTACTGGTGGCCAGCACCGCGCAGGAAGGCCTGATCCGCGTCGTTCCGGACCAGGTCGCGGCCGCCGCCGTGCCGGCCAAGGAGTAAACCGATGCGCCAGATCTTCAGCAGCCAGCGCGTGGAAACCGTCGAAGGCGTCGCCGAGCTCCTGCGCGGGCATGGCATCGAGGTCAAGGTGACCAACGGGCGCTCGTACAAGACCCGCCGCCGGGGCCAGTTCAGCTATACCGACCTGGGCAATGCCAGCGCCTATCCGGCGGTATGGATCGTACGTGCTGACGACCAGCCACGTGCGCGCGAAATCCTGCGCGATGCGCGCCTGCTCGATACCACCCGTCGCGACCATCCGACCGCCGAATTCGCCTTCCGCGATGCGCCGGAACAGGGCGGCGGCGGCCGCAGCTGGGCCTGGCGCATCCGCATCGCCCTGCTGGTGGTGATCGCCGGGGTGGCGCTGGTGATCGGCCTGCGCCATCGCGGCGCCCCCGCTCCAGCCGCACCGGCGCAGGCCCCGCAGGCGCAGCCGCAGCAGGCCCCGCAGGCAGCGCCGGAAGAGGAAGAAGTGCGGGTCCGCATCCAGCCCTCCAAGTAAGAGGCGGTAGCGCCGGGCCATGCCCGGCCTGCACAGCGGCCTGGCAGCAGGGCCGCGACTTCACCGTAACCCGCCAGGATTGGAGCCCCCTTGTTGTTCAAGGGGGCGCGCCAACGGCGCGGGGATGAGGTGGAATGCGCGGACCGCAGATGCATCAGCATCTGCGGTCACATTGGGCGCTCGGCTCCGTCATGGGACACAATCCCAGCAGGAGAACCGCTGCCATGACAACGTTCGCCGCATCAATCGACCAGACCCTGGAAACCGAACTGCCGGCCGCCGCCAGCGGCTGCCAGCACGCCTACGGCCGCATCGTGCTGGCCTGCCAGAACACGGTCACCGCCATCGCCCTGGCCATCACCCGCGACCGCCAGGCCAGCGAGGACATCGCCCAGGAAGCGTTCGTGAAAGGCTGGCAGCAGCTGCACCAGCTGCGCAGCTCGACCAGCTTTCTGCCCTGGCTTCGGCAGATCACCCGCAACCTGGCCCGCGACTGGCTGCGGGCACAACGTGGCCGGCCGCTGACCGGTGAGGCCGCCGAAGTGGCACTGGGCATGGCCGCCGACCCGGCGCCGGGCGCGGCCGACCGGCTGCAGCGGGTGGAAGAGGAGATCGCCGCCGAGGACATCATCTCCGCCCTGCCTGCCGACAGCCGCGAAGTCCTGCTGCTGTACTACCGCGAAGGCCAGCGCTCGCAACAGGTGGCCGATCTGCTCGGGCTCAGCGACGCGGCGGTGCGCAAGCGCCTGTCGCGCGCCCGCGCGCTGGTGCGCGACGGCCTGCTGCAGCGCTTCGGTGAATTCGCCCGCAGCAGCGCGCCGAGCGCCGCCTTCGCCACCGCCGTGGTGTCGATGGTGCTGGTGGCCGCGCCCGGCACCGCCAGCGCCGCGATCCTGCTCGGCACCGGCGTCGGCATCGGTGGCAGCAAGCTCGGCCTGGGCGGCGCCAGCGTAGCCGGTGGTACCGCAATGGGCACCCTGACCGCCACGCTCGGCCAACTGCATGTGCTGCCAGTGGCAAGCTGGGGGGCGATCCTCGCCGGTGTCGCCGGCGGCGCGATCGGCAGCTACCTTGGTGCACGCTTCCTGATGTCCTATACCGAGACCGAACGCGAACGCGCGCAGGTTCGGCACTTTGTCCGCCTCAACACCGGTACAGGCCTGGTCTGGTGCCTGGCGATGCTGCTGGCGGCACTGTTGCAGGCCCCGATCTGGAGCCAGATGCTGCTGCTGGCATTGGGCCTGGGCGTGGTCAACTACCAGTGCCTGGTGCCGCTGCAACGGGTGATGGCGCCGATGATCGCGCGCGATTCGGCGCGGCGCGGGCGCCGCGGAACCAACTGGAAATTCGAATCCATGTACGGCCGCACCGGCATCATCGGGGCGAACCTGCTGGTGATCGCCCTGGTGGTGTATGTGCTGATGCGCAACGGCCACCTGTAACCGACAACGCCGGCACTGCGCCGGCGTTGTCTCCGATCACCGCATTGACGCTCAGCGCTGCGGCTTCGGTGCGCTGCCGTCACGCGGCCCACCCTGGCGCGGGCCGCCGTGCATCGGGCCCTTGGCCGCGTCGAACTCGGCCTTGCTCAGCTGACCATCCTTGTTGGTGTCGGCGGCAGCAAACCACGCATCGCGGTGCTGCTTCATGCGCAGCTCGCGGTCGGCCTTGTCCAGGTAGCCGTCCTTGTTGAGGTCGAACTGGTCAAAGCGCGCGGCCAGGCGCGGATCGGCCTTGGCTTCCTCGCGGCTGATGCGGCCGTCCTTGTTGGCATCCAGCTTGGCCCAGCGCTCACCGCCGTGGCCACGGCGACCGTGCTGCCAGCGCGGCAGTTCATCGCGCGAGAGCTTGCCGTCCTTGTTCTTGTCCAGTTCATCGAACTTCGCCGCCAGGCGCGGGTTGGCAGCGGCTTCGCTGCGGTCGATGACGCCGTCGCCGTTGGTATCCAGCTTGGCCGGGCGCTGCGCCGGCGTGGTCGGGGCGTCGGCGGCCAGCGCGATACCGGAAGCGGAGGTGCCGAGCAGCAGGGCCAGCAGCAGGGGGGTACGGATCATGGGGTCACTCCTGGGGATGGGGATTGCGTCGGGGTGATCACTTCACCCTCGGGGAACAACAACGCCCGGGCGCGGCAACGGTTGACGCCGTTGCCAGTTCCATTCATCCGGCGGACAGTCGCCGCCACTGCGACAGGCTGGGGCTATGCTGTGCCCATGGCGATACATGGCGACAGAGACGACGAACTGCGGCTTTTCCAGACCGGCGAGCACCCTTGCGGGTACTGGTCGGACCGGGTGGCGCGCGACCTGGTGCTGGACCCCCACGACCGTCGACTGGGCGGCTTGTACCCGCTGGCCCTGAGCTGGGGCTTCCGCCGCAGCGGCGACCTGGTCTACCGGCCGCATTGCGCGCATTGCCAGGCCTGCGTGGCGGTGCGCATCCCGGTGGCGCGCTTCGCCCCGGACCGCAGCCAGCGCCGCTGTGCCGCCCGCAATGACGACCTGGAGGTGCGGATCACCGCCGCCACCGCCCGTGACGACCTGTTCGCGCTGTATCACCGTTATCTCACCCACCGCCACGCCAACGGCGGCATGGACGACCATGGCCCGCACGAGTTCGAGCAGTTCCTGATCGGCAGCTGGTCGCACACCCGCTTCATGGAGATGCGCCTGCCCGGCCACGACGGCCAGCCCAGCCAGCTGCTGGGGGTGGCGGTGACCGATGTCACCGAGCACGGCCTGTCGGCGGTCTACACCTTCTTCGACCCGGAGTACGCCGCGCGCGGGCTGGGTACCTTCGCGATCCTGCAGCAGATCGAATGGGCCCGCCGCGAGGGGCTGCCGCACGTGTATCTGGGCTATTGGATCCGTGGCCACCAGAAGATGGACTACAAGCGCCGCTTCCATCCATTGGAGGCGTACGACGGCCGCCGCTGGCACGATTTCGACAACGATCTGGACGGGCGCTGACAAACCGCTGACACCGGGCCGGGTGCACAATACGGCCCATGAACGCCAAACCCCTGATCCTCGTCCTGGCCCTGCTCTGCGGCGCCACGGCCCCCGCCTTCGCCAAGTCCCCTGCGATGACCGAAAAGCCGTCCGCTGCGCTGCGCCTGGCCACCTACAACACCTCGCTGTACTCCGATGACGCCGGCGGCCTGATCAAGGAGCTGGAAGGCGATAGCGAGCACGCGCGCAAGATCGCGGCAGTGCTGCAGCAGGTGCGCCCGGACCTGGTGCTGCTGAATGAGTTCGACTTCGACGACGCCCATCGGGCCGCCGACCTGTTCCAGAAGCGCTACCTGGAAGTGGCCCAGCCCGGTGGCGGCAAGCCGCTGCACTTCGCCTACCGCTACCTGGCGCCGGTCAATACCGGCGTGCCCAGCGGCCTGGACCTGGACAACAACGGCGTGGTCGGTGGCGAAGGCCGCAGCCGTGGCAACGATGCCTGGGGCTACGGCCTGCACCCGGGCCAATACGGCATGCTGGTGCTGTCGCGCTACCCGATTGATGAAGCCAAGGTGCGCAGCTTCCAGCGGCTGAAGTGGAGCGCGATGCCCGGTGCGATCCGCCCGGTTGACCCGCGCACTGGCCAGAGCTTCTACAACGACCATGTGTGGTCGCAGCTGCGGCTGTCGTCGAAGTCGCATTGGGACGTGCCAGTGAAGACCCCGGCCGGCGTGGTCCACGCGCTGGTCTCGCACCCGACGCCGCCAGTGTTCGACGGCCCGGAAATGCGCAACGCAGCACGCAACCACGACGAACTGCGCCTGTGGCAGGAATACCTGTCCAACGGTGACAAGCCGTGGCTGTGCGACGACAAGGGCCAGTGCGGTGGCCTGGCGCAGGGCGCGCGCTTCGTGATCCTCGGCGACCTCAACAACGACCCGGTCGATGGCGACGGCCGCCATGAGGCAATCGTCGAGCTGATCGAGAACGCCCGCGTGCTGCGCTACCCCACCCCGCGCAGCGTCGGCGGCGAGCAGACCAGCCTGGCCTATGCGGCCAAGGGCATCGAGCGCAAGGGCGCACCGTTCCACGCCACCGGCGATTTCGGCCCGAAGTCCGGCACCATGCGCCTGGACTACGTGCTGCCTTCGACCGGTTTCGAGTACGTCGGCAGCGGCATCTTCTGGCCGGCCAATGAAAGCCCGGAAGCGAAGATCGCCGACGGCAGCGACCACCATCTGGTGTGGGTGGACGTGCGGTAGAGTCGACTGCCCCGAAAAGGGGACGGAGGGGATTAAGTCGTTTGTGCCACAAACGACTTAATCCCCTCCGTCCCCTTTTTGCTTTACGGGCGCAGTTCGACGCCGATGGCGTCGGCGGCACCACGTGCGATGGCGCGGGCTTCGTCGATGGTCTCGGCGCGCGCCAAGGTCACGCCCACGCGGCGGTGGCCATGCACGCTCGGCTTGCCGAACAGGCGCACGGCGGTATCCGGCACCTGCAGCGCGGCGGCGACGTTGTTGAAGTACGGCACGCCCTCGCCATGTGCCAGCAGCGCACACGACGCCGACGGACCGCTCTGGCGGATCACCGGGATCGGCAGGCCGAGGATGGCGCGCGCGTGCAGCGCGAACTCGCTCAGTTCCTGCGATACCAGCGTCACCAGGCCGGTGTCGTGCGGGCGCGGCGACACTTCACTGAACCACACTTCGTCGCCCTTCACGAACAGCTCGACACCGAACAGGCCCCAGCCACCGAGGTCGTCGGTGATCGCGCGCGAAATCTCTTCGGCACGCGCCAATGCCGCACTCGACATCGGCTGCGGCTGCCAGCTTTCGCGGTAATCACCATCCTTCTGCAGATGGCCGATCGGTGCACAGAACGAGGTGCCGCCGGCATGGCGCACGGTCAGCAGGGTGATCTCGTAATCGAAGTCGATGAAGCCTTCGACGATGCAGCGACCGGCACCGGCGCGGCCACCGGTCTGCGCATACTCCCAGGCGGCCGCGATATCCGCCTCGCTGCGCAGCGTGCTCTGGCCCTTGCCCGAGGACGACATCACCGGCTTGACCACGCACGGCAGGCCGATGGCGGCCACGGCGGCACGGTACTCGGCCTCGGTATCGACGAAGCGGTACGGCGAAGTCGGCAGGCCCAGGGTTTCGGCGGCCAGGCGGCGGATGCCTTCGCGGTCCATGGTCAGGCGCGCAGCGCGTGCGGTCGGGATCACCCGCAGGCCCTGCTCCTGTTCCAGCTGGACCAGGGTCTCGGTATGGATCGCCTCGATTTCCGGCACCACCAGGTGCGGCTGCTCCTGCGCGATCAGCGCACGCAGCGCCATCGCGTCGAGCATGTCGATCACGTGCGAGCGGTGCGCGACCTGCATGGCCGGGGCGTCGGCATAGCGGTCGGCGGCGATCACCTCCACGCCCAGCCGCTGCAGCTCGATGGCCACCTCCTTGCCGAGTTCGCCCGAGCCCAGCAGCAGCACGCGGGTCGCGGAAGGAGACAACGGGGTTCCAAGCTTGGCCATGACGGTTCCAGCAGCGAAGTGAAGACGGGTGGGCATTCTAGCCGGTCCGGCCTCCGCCCCCGGCCCGTATCGTCCGACGAACGGTCGCCACATCTGATATCACTTTGATATCTTTCAATCGAACCCTCAAGGACGTACCGCCATGAAAGAGAAGTCGCTTGCCTCCCTCAACGGCCTGGGCACCCTGGCCGGATCCCTGCTGGCCGCTCTGGCCGGCGCAGCGCTGTTCGTGCTGGGAGTGGCGGCCAAGGCCAGCACCGGCGCGCCGAACCTGCTGATGATGCTGGCCGGCGTGCTGGTGATCGTCGCTGCGGTCTTCATCCTGGCCGGTCTGTACACCATCCAGCCCAACCAGGCCGCCGTGCTGAGCCTGTTCGGCAAGTACGTGGGCACGGTCAAGGACAACGGCCTGCGCTGGAACAACCCCTTCTATGCCAAGCGCCGGGTCAGCCAGCGCGTGCGCAACTTCGAAAGTGGCAAGCTGAAGGTCAACGAGCTGGACGGCAGCCCCATCGAGATCGCCGCAGTGATCGTCTGGCAGGTGGTCGACGCCTCCGAAGCGGTCTACAACGTGGATGACTACGAGAGTTTCGTGCACATCCAGTCCGAGTCGGCACTGCGCGCGATGGCCACCAGCTATCCCTACGACCAGCACGAAGACGGCCAGCTGGCCCTGCGCAGCCACGCCAGCGAGATCTCCCAGCACCTGAAGAACGAGCTGGCCGAGCGCCTGGCCGATGCCGGCGTGCAGGTGCTCGATGCCCGCATCAGCCACCTGGCCTACGCCGCCGAAATTGCCCAGGCGATGCTGCAGCGCCAGCAGGCCAATGCGGTGATCGCCGCGCGCACGCGCATCGTCGCCGGCGCCGTGGGCATGGTCGAAATGGCCCTGGCCGAACTGCAGAAGAACGGCGTGGTGCAGCTGGACGAAGAGCGCAAGGCGCACATGGTCAGCAACCTGCTGACCGTGCTGTGCTCCGATCGCGGCACCCAGCCGATCGTCAACGCCGGTTCGCTGTACTGAGCCATCCTCGCAACGGGGTGCCCCACCGCCCCGCCAGGAGTTTTCATGAGTGAGAAGAAAGCCTATCCGCTGCGCATCAATGCCGAGGTCCTGGCCGCGGCACAGCGCTGGGCTGACGACGAGCTGCGCAGCCTCAACGCACAGATCGAATACGTACTGCGCGACGCACTGCGCAAGGCAGGACGCCTGCCGAAACCCAGGCCATCAACCGAGGACAAGGAATGAGCACGCGTTGGAGCTACCAGACTGTTGAAGTGAAGACCACGATGATGGGCGTCCTCAAGGCCGAGGACATCCAGAGCGAGCTGACCCGCCAGGGCACACTCGGCTGGGAGCTGGTCAACATCATCATTCCGGCGCCGATGCGCCCGGCCATGCTGGTCTTCAAGAAGGAGCAGTAGCCATGTCCGTGCACCGCCGAGCACTGATGCTGTCACTGGCCCTGCTCACCGGCCCTGCCCTGGCCGCCGAGCCCCAGCAGGTCGCCAACCAGTTGCTGGATCACCTTCAGGCCGGCCAGATTGCCGATGCCGAAGCGATGCTGACCGCGCAGATGGCCCAGGCCGTACCCGCCGACAGGCTCGGCGTGCTGTGGACGTCGCTGGGCGCCCTGCAGCAGCGGGGGGCCGCTGAAGTGAGCACGCAGCAGGGCATGCACCTGGTGGTGGTGCCGCTGCAGTTCGCCAGCGGCCGGGTCGTCGCGCAGGTCGCGGTGGATGCGCAGGACAAGGTGGCCGGCCTGATGCTGCGCCCGGCCCCGGCCGCCAAGGCAGCGCCACCGCCCGCCGATGCGGACTATGGCGAGCGCGACTTCAGCGTGCCGCAGGCGCGCGGCGCACTGCCGGGCACACTGGCGCTGCCCAAGGGCAAGGGCCCGTTCCCGGCGGTGGTTCTTGTGCATGGCTCGGGACCGCAGGACCGTGATGAGACCATCGGCGGCAACCGCCCGTTCCTGGATATCGCCCGTGGCCTGGCCAGCCAGGGCATCGCCGTGCTGCGTTACGACAAGCGCACCTTCGCCCGCCCGCAGGATTTCCAGGGCGGCAGGTTCACCGTTGACGACGAAACCACTGACGACGCCGTGGCCGCGTTGACCGCACTGGCCGCCGACCCACGCATCGACGGGCGCCGCGTATTCGTACTTGGCCACAGCCAGGGCGGCATGCTCGCCCCGCGCATTGCCCGGCACTGGCCGCAGGTGCGGGGCGCGATCCTGTGGGCGGCGCCTGCACGCACGCTGCTGGACCTGCTGCCGGAACAGAACCGCTACCTGCTGGGCCTGGACGGCGGCATCAATGCATCCGAGCAGGCCTTTCTGGATACGCTCGACAGGCAGATCGCCGCCGCGCGGGGCAGCGCGCCGGTGGCCGCCAGCGAGCTGCCGCTGGGGGTGCCGCAGTCGTTCTGGAAGAGTGTTGAAGCCGTTGATGCGCGCGCCGATGCACAGGCACTGCGCACGCCTCTGCTGATGCTGCACGGCGGCCGTGACTTCCAGGTGCCCGACACCGACTGGGTGCTGTGGCAGAAGGCGCTGGCCACCCGCAATGACGTGCAGTGGCTGGCGTATCCGGCCCTGAACCATATCGGCATTGCCGGTAATGGCCCCAGCTCGTTGCAGGAGTACGCGCAAACGGGCCATGTCGATGCGACGCTGATCGACGGCGTGGCTGCCTGGATAAAGGCACAGCGATGAACGGCAGCGACCCCAGGCCGTTCGAGGTGGCCGCCAGCTCGCCGCTGCGCGTGCTGTGGGTGGTGATGCCGGTGCTTCTGGCGTTCGCGGCCAGCGTGTATGCGCAGCTGCACCGGCCGGTGGCGACGGCACCCTGGATCGAGGTGACACTCTCTCCCCCCTGGTTCCGGATGGGCGGCAGCGCAGCGTGGAGCCTGCTGGTGATCGCAGTGATCGGCACCGGCCTGAGCGTGGCGTTCTTCCGGCGCCGGGTGACCTTCGATGGCGCGCTGCTGGATGTACGTTCAACTTTGTACCGACGGCGCGTGCCGGTGGCGCAGCTGCAGCTGGACCGCGCCGAAGTGGTCGATCTCGGCCGTGACCGGCGCTACGCCATCCGCTTCAAGACCAACGGCTATTCGATGCCGGGGTTCCATTCCGGCCATTTCCGCCTGCAGGGTGGCGGCAAGGGCTTTGCCCTGGTGACCGACCGCAGCCGCGTGCTGGCCCTGCCGGTGCGCGATGGCAGCACGCTGCTGCTCAGCCTGGAGCGGCCGCAGGCGCTGCTGGACGCCCTGCGCAAGGTGGCCGTGACCGTGCCACAGCAGTAAGCTGCGGCGATGCAACGACGCGCGCCCCTGCTGATCAATACCGAGGCCATCGAAGCATGGCCCGCCGGCCTGCTGCGCACACGCAGCAACCTCGATGCGCGCCTGCTGGCACGGGCGCACTGGGTACTGCGGCGCAAGCGTGATGGCCGTTATCTGGCGGCCGTCTTGCCACGCGGCGTGCATTCGATGGTGCCACGACTGCCGCGTGAGCCCGGGGTCGAGGAAGCACTGGCGCTGCTGGACGCCGCGGCAGCTCGACCATTCGGCGCGGCGCTGGAAGATCAATGGCTTCCGTTGGCTGGGCTGCAGCAGCGCCTGCAGCAGCTGGGCCTGGACGCCCAGCACTACGCGGATGACAGTGGCCTGCCCCTGGAAGCCGAACCCTGCCTGCTGCATTTCGCCGGCCGCGACCGCTTTGGGCGCCCGCTGTGGCTGCGCCGCGGCGCCGCGCAGGGCTGGCGGCGGATGCGCCTGCACGCCGCGCGGGATGGCGTCGCACTGGATGCAATCTCCGGCTTCCGCAGCCATGCCTACCAGTTGGGCATCTTCGAACGGAAGCGGGCGCGCGGGCTGAGCGTAACGGAAATCCTGAAGGTGAACGCCGCGCCGGGTTTCAGTGAACACCACAGCGGCCATGCGCTGGACATCGGCACGCCGGGCGGTGCGCCGGCAGAAGAATCCTTCGACGCCACCGATGCGTTCGCCTGGCTGCAGAGCCATGCCGGCGGGCACGGCTTCCAGTTGAGCTACCCGCGCGACAACCCGCACGGCATCGTCTACGAACCCTGGCACTGGTGCTGGAGAGAGGCCAACGGCTGAGCCCCTCGTGGCTAAAGCCTGGAGCAGTCAGCGCATGGCCGCGGGCGGGATGAACTTGCGGGGGGCGCTGTGAATCCGTCCGTGGAGGCTTGGGCGCCGCATCCATGCGGCTTACACCCCCGCAAGCCCACCCCGCCCGTGGCCTGGAATTATTCCGCGTGCGTCCGCCACGGAATGGAACAAGAGAGCAAAGACAAAAGCGGGTCGCTTCGCTCGAAGCCTCTGCAACGGATCAGCGCGCGGCTGTTGGGTCCGCCTTCAAGCGAGCCGCGCACCGCAGGTCCGGCGAGGGCGAAGAGGTGCTTGCGATTCTGTAGAGCCAAGCCATGCTCGGCTGCTTTCCGCACCGTCCCTCGACGGGCCGAGGAGCGCAGGGGACCGGTGCGCAGCACCGGCTGCGGTCGGCGGCGCGTTTCTTTTGGTTACTTTTCTTTTCGCGCGAAAAGAAAAGTAACGCCCATGAACCATCACGATCGTATCGGCATGGATCGGAGCGACAGCCCTGCGGCCCTCACCGCCTCAACGCATTGATCGCCAGCAATACCCATCCGGCCATCATGCTGGTACCCCCGATCGGCGCCATCCGCGTCGGCCACTGCCACAGCGCCCCGCCCACCAGGCTGCCGGAAAACAGCAACACGCCCAACAGCAGCACGTACAGCGCCAGGTGCGCGATCGCCCCCTGCGCGCGCGGCCCCAGCGCCACCAGCACCGCACCGTGCGCGAACGCATACAGCGCCGCCATGTTCAGATGCTGCTGCGCCAGCGGATCAGCCACGCCATGCGAGGCATAGGCAGACAGGCCGATCGAGGCGGCGGCCAGCAGCGCGCCAAGGCAGGCCAGCAGGGAGGGCTTACGTGCGCGGCGTTCGAGATTGAACATGAGGGCTCCTTGCGCAGCGCCCCATACCGGGCGCCAGATGAAAAAAAAACGCGCCGCAGTGAGCGGCGCGTTTTCGTATCCAACACTACATGGGTCAGCCGACGCTTACTTGACGGCCCAGTAGATGTCGTAGGTACCTTCCGGGGTGAACGACTTGTCGATGCCGTCCTTCCAGGTTTCGTACGGACGGTCGATGACTTCGTTGCCCGAGGTCACGGCCCAGGCACGCAGGCCATTGCGGGCCACGTCCAGACCTGCCATGTGGCCGGTGTAGGCCGCATGTGCCGAACGGTGCGGAGCGACGTGCACGTACTTGACCGGAGCGCCGCCGTCGATCTTGACGGTCAGGGCTTCAGCGGTGGCACCTTCAGCACCCTTCTTCTTCACCGGCTGGGCGATGTCGAAGGCGTACTTCTCCTGGCCGAAGTCGGTGGTGATGATGCGGAACGGGCCAGCGGCTTCAAGGCCATTGGCCTCCATCACGCGCTTGATCCATTCCTGGTTGTCCTTGATGGACTTGGTGATGGTGTCCTGACCACGATCCACGTTACCGGCGTTGACGACCAGCAGGTCTTCGGCCGGCACTTCAACAATGGCCAGGTCGGTCAGCGGCGCTTCCGGGGTGCGGTAGTCGACGTTCGGGACGGTGGCGAGCATGTTGGCCATGCGCGACAGACCCATCTTGATGTCGTCGCCGATCTGGCGGCTGACATACAGGCCGGCGTAACGGCCGAACAGGTCGAAGCCGTACTTCACCGAGTAGTCCTGGGTGATCTTGACGTTACGGCCACCCTTGCCGGTCGGCTCCAGGGTGAAGGTGGTGACCTTGTCGTGACCCTTGGTGGCGTCTTCGATGGCGATCGCAACGCGCTTGTTCTCTTCGGCGTCGGTGATCTTCCAGGAACCGGTGCCCAGGTCCTTGGAGGTGAAGTCGAGGGTCGCGCCCTTGCCGGAGGCCGGGCCAGACAGCTTCAGTTCAACGGCGGGATCGCGCAGTACCAGCGGGTTCCAGTCCTTGAAGCGGCGCAGGCTGCTGACCGTGTCGTACACGATCGTCATCTTGCGGTTGGTCTCGATGCTTTCGGTGATGTGACGCTCGCCCGGCAGACATACGCCAATGATGACGAACAGGCCAGCCACGATCCCCAAGGCGATCAGGAACTCGATAATACGGGTCATTCAGAGAGTCTCCGGGGCCGATCCCACGGCCGGGTTGATTGAAGCGAAGCGCCAATCCTAGCAGGCTTCGCGGGCATTGTTTATCGGGATTGGCGCACCGGTTTCCCTGCCGGCTGCGTATTTGTATGGACAAAGAGTTCGAAGGGTAACGCATACCGCCACCCGGCATGTAGAGGGGGCCGCCGGCCAGACCCCCACATGGCTACCCAAGTCTTTGTATGAGAACGATTTTCCTCAGACCAGCTGAAGTTCGAACGCCTTCAGCACGGCGCGCGTCCGGTCGCGCACGCCCAGCTTGGAAAGGATGTTGGACACATGGTTCTTGATGGTCCCTTCGGCCACGCCCAGCGAGTTGGCGATCTCCTTGTTGGAGAAGCCGCTGGCCATCAGACGCAGGATCTCGGTCTCGCGGTCGGTCAAGGGATCCGGCCGGTCCAGGCTGACGAATTCGTTGCGCATGTGCTCCAGACCGGACAGCAGGCGCTGGGTCACCGCCGGCTGCACCAGCGAGCCGCCGTCGGCCACGGTGCGGATGGCACCGACCAGCTGCTCCAGGGTGACGTCCTTGAGCAGGTACCCCTTGGCGCCGGCCTTGAGCCCGGCCAGTACCAGCTGGTCATCGTCGAAGGTGGTGAGGATGATGGTCGGCGGCAGCTGCTCCTGCCGCGACAGCACCTGCAGCGCTTCCAGACCGGACATCACCGGCATGCGCATGTCCATCAGCACCACATCCGGGCGCACCTGCGGGATCAGCTCGACCGCCTGCCGGCCGTCGCCGGCCTCGGCCACCACTTCGATGCCGTCGTCGAGCGCCAGCAGGGAGCGGATTCCCTGCCGCACCAGGGTTTGGTCGTCGACCAGGCAGACGCGAATCATCAACGCACTCCTTCAGGAACCTTGGTAAGGGCCGCCACCAGCACCGTTGCCGGAACCGTCGCCCGCAGCCGGAAGCCTTCGCCGGGACGGGTCTCGATCTGCAGCTGGCCACCACATTGTTGCAGGCGCTCGCGCATCCCGCGCAAGCCGTTGCCCACATTGACCATATCCGCGCCGACACCGTCGTCGCGGGCCTCCACCACCACCCGGTCGGGGGCTTCACGGTACACCTTGATCCACAGGTGGCGGGCGCCGGCGTGGCGCACCGCGTTGGTGATGATCTCCTGGGTGCAGCGCAGCAGCACATGGGCCCGCTGCGGGTCTTCCACGTTCAGCGGATCGTCGATCTCCAGCTGGATGTCCAGCGAAGGCACGTTCTCGGTCAACGGCCGCAGCGCCGCGGCCAGGTCGATGGCACCGGTCTCGCGCAGCTGGCTGACCACCTCGCGCACGTTGCCCAGCAGCAGCTTAGCCAGCGCATGAGAGCGCTTCACGTGGTCCAGCGCCTGGCCCTCGGCCAGGTGGCCGGCCACTTCCAGGTTGAGGGTCAGGGCGGTCAGCTGGTGGCCCAGCAGGTCATGCAGCTCGCGCGAAATACGGGTGCGCTCGTTGACCCGCGCACTCTCGGCCAGCAGGGCCCGTGTGGCGCGCAGCTCCGAATTGAGCCGGCGCTGCTCGTCGCGGGCCTCGGTCTGCTGCCGGGCAACCAGGCTGGTCACGAAGATGAACATGGAAAAGCCGCCGTACAGCAGCGACTGCATCACCGCTTCGAACAGCGGGAAGCGCAGCAGCATGTAATAGACCGGCGCCACCGCCAGCTGGCTGACCAGCAACCACAGCACGCCCAGCCGCACCGACAGCATCCACGGGATGACCCCGGCGGCGACCATCATCAGGATGCTGCCCAGGCCCGAACCGCTGAGGAAGCTGACCCCCAGTGCCGAGACCGTCAGCAGCAACAACAGGCCACGGTCCAGCCAGCTGGTGTGGCTGTCGCTGCGCAGGATGCGGGTCAACCAGTAGTACGCCGTGCCGAAGGACAGATAGGCGACGAACAGCAGGATCGCCCAGCTGCCCATGTCGCTGCGGCTGTGCAGGTTCTCGAACTGCGAATAGGCCAGCGGCAGGCCGACCATGACCCAGGTGAACAGGCCGGCCAGGCGGAGGACGCGGGTATGGCTGAGGACTCCCAACATGCCAGCACTCTACGGGCCCGGCCTGCGCACCGCACCCCACGGAAGTCATGCCTGCCCGGTCGCCTGTTCATGCCGCAGCCCACCCCGGGCATGCAATAATCGTGCGCAGGGTCCCTCGATGGACCAACCGCGTTACCCCACGGAGTCACAATGTCGATTGTCATCCGCGACGTGCGCGAGCACGAGCTCGATTCCGTCCTGGCTTTGAACAACAACGCTGGCCTGGCCATCCTTCCCCTGGATGCGGCCCGCCTGCGCCTGTTCTACGAAACCGCTGAGTATTTCCGCGTCGCCGAGCGCGACGGCAACCTGGCCGGCTTCCTGATCGGCTTCGGCAGCGACAGCCAGCACGACAGCAGCAACTTCGCCTGGTTCAAGCAGCAGCTGGACACCCCGTTCTTCTACATCGACCGCATCGTGGTCGCCAGCCGCCGTCGTGGCGGCGGTGTCGGCCGTGCGTTCTATGCCGACGCGCAGAGCTTTGCCGAGCTGCGCTACCCGCAGATGACCTGCGAAGTCTTCCTCGACCATGGCGCCGATGCCGCCCTGCTCTTCCACGGCAGCTTCGGCTTCCGCGAGCTGGGCCAGAACACCATGCCGCAGGTTGATGTGCGCGCCAGCATGCTGGCCAAGGAACTGTGCAGCTACCCGTGGGTCCAGGAGACCTATGGCGGCAAGCTGCCGGATGTGGCATGGACACGTGCCCGGCAGCTGCCGGCGCAGGCACAGCGGCCGACGGGGACCTGAGCGTGGCGGTGAATTTCGATTACGAACAGGCCGGTGAACTGAAGATCGGCCAGGTGGGCATTGCCAACCTGCGTATCCGTACCCTTGATGTCGAACGCCTCGTGCAGGAAATGCGCGAGCGCGTGACCCGCGCGCCAAAGCTGTTCGGCCGCGCTGCGGTGATCCTCGACTTCGGTGGCCTGAGCCAGGTACCGGACGTGGCCACCGCGCAGGCGCTGGTCGATGGCCTGCGCAGCGCCGGCGTGCTGCCGGTGGCCCTGGCCTATGGCACCAGCGCGGTCGACCTGCTCTCGCAGCAGCTCGGCCTGCCGCTGCTGGCCAAGTTCCGCGCCCAGTACGAGCGCGCCGAGGCCGAACCGGCGTCGCCGCCGCCCGCAGCGGAACCACGCCGTGCCCCCCGTGCCGAACCGAAGCCGGCACCGGCCGCGCCGGTGGCCAAGGTGGCCGACGCCGCGGCACCGCAGCCGGGCCGCATGCAGCTGGGCAACGTGCGTTCGGGCCAACAGCTGTATGCGGAAAACTGCGACCTGACCGTGATGGCCACCGTCGGCGCCGGCGCCGAAGTCATCGCCGATGGCAGCATCCATATCTACGGCACCCTGCGCGGCCGCGCGCTGGCAGGGGCCCAGGGCAACACCGCGGCACGCATCTTCTGCCGTGATTTCCATGCGGAACTGGTGGCCATTGCCGGCCACTACAAGGTACTGGACGATGTCCCGGACACCCTGCGCGGCAAAGCCGTGCAGGTGTGGCTGGAACAGGACCAGATCAAGATCGCTGCGCTGGACTGACGCAGCCCCAAACTAATGCAGAACCAGGAGAAGTCCTTTGGCTGAAATCATCGTAGTCACCTCCGGCAAGGGCGGCGTGGGCAAGACCACTTCCAGCGCGAGCCTGGCCTGTGGCCTGGCGCGGCGCGGCAAGAAGGTGGCGGTGATCGACTTCGACGTCGGCCTGCGCAACCTCGACCTGATCATGGGCTGCGAACGCCGCGTGGTGTACGACTTCGTCAACGTCGTGCACGGCGAAGCCACCCTCAAGCAGGCCCTGATCAAGGACAAGCGCTTTGACAACCTGTACGTGCTGGCCGCCTCGCAGACCCGCGACAAGGACGCACTGACCCAGGAAGGCGTCGGCAAGGTCCTCAAGGATCTGGCGGCCGATGGCTTCGACTACATCATCTGCGACTCGCCGGCCGGCATCGAGAAGGGCGCCTTCCTGGCGATGTACTTCGCCGACCGCGCGGTGGTGGTGGTGAACCCGGAAGTGTCCTCGGTGCGCGACTCCGACCGCATCATCGGCCTGCTGGATTCGAAGACGCACAAGGCCGAATCCGGGCAGAACGTCCCCGCCTTCCTGCTGCTGACCCGCTACACCCCGCTGCGCGTGGAAACCGGTGAGATGCTGAGCATCGCCGACGTCGAGGAAGTGCTGGGCCTGAAGGCCATCGGCGTGATCCCCGAGTCGGGCGACGTGCTCAACGCGTCCAACAAGGGCGAACCGGTGATCCTGGATGTCGAATCCGCTGCCGGCCAGGCCTATGACGACGCCGTCGCGCGCATCCTTGGCGAAGATCGCCCGATGCGCTTCACCAACGTCGAGAAGAAGGGCTTCTTCAGCAAGCTGTTCGGAGGGTAAGCATGGGCCTGTTCGATTTCCTCAAAGCGAAGAAGACCACCGCCGAAACCGCGAAGAACCGCCTGCAGATCATCATCGCGCAGGAGCGCAGCCATCGCGGTGGCCCGGACTACCTGCCGCTGCTGCAGCGCGAGCTGCTGGAAGTGATCAAGAAGTACGTGAACATCGACGTCGATGCAGTGAAGGTCGACCTGGTGAAGGATGGCCAGCACGATGTGCTGGACATCTCCGTGGCGCTGCCGGAAGGCCCGGAAAAGCCCTGACCTGCTGCCCCGCCCGTGCCTGCATGGGCGGGGCCGGCTGACCCGCATGACCGAGACCACACCCGAACCGAACGTCATCCGCGTCGGCGATATCGCCTTCGCCGATGCGCAGCGCCTGCTTGCCGCGCATGGCCTGATGCTGCACCACGTGGCCGCCGGCCAGCCGATTCCCGGCAGCTACTGGGGCGAACCGGAGGCCGGCATCATCGCCAGCAATGTGTACGTGCGCGACGACACCCCCGTGCATTCGATGCTGCACGAGGCCTGCCACCTGATCGTTCTGCCGCCGGAGCGGCGCGCGCAGGTGCACACCGACGCCACCGATTCGGTACCGGAGGAAGACGCCACCTGCTACCTGCAGATCGTGCTCGCCGCACAGCTGCCCGGTGTGGGCAGCGGGCAGCTGATGGCCGATATGGATGCCTGGGGGTATACGTACCGGCTGGGATCCGCCCGGGCGTGGTTCGAGCAGGATGCTGAAGACGCGAAGGCGTGGCTGATCGAACGCGGGTTGCCGGTGGCGTAAGGCGCGGGCGCGGTTGGCAACGGGCGCGTGGCGACGCGCCGGACCTTGCGGCGCCCCTCTTTTCACTCGGCGCGGTTCGAGCAGGACGCCGAAGACGCGAAGACGTGGCTGATCGAACGCGGGTTGCCGGTGGCGTAAGGCGCGGGCGCGGTTGGCAACGGGCGCGTGGCGACGCGCCGGACCTTGCGGCGCCCCTCTTTTCACTCGGCGCGGTTCGAGCAGGATGCTGAAGACGCGAAGACGTGGCTGATCGAACGCGGGTTGCCGGTGGCGTGAATCACCAGGAACCGGGGCCGATCCCTTTGCGTCGCAAAAGGGATCTGACCCCATCGCCGTATCAGCCCTGCCCGGCCAGCGCGCGCAGCGTGATGCCGACGATGTAGGCCAGGTAGGTGCCGGTGGCATAGCCCATCGTGCCCAGCAGCACGCCGACCGGCGCCAGCGCCGGATGGAACGCCGCGGCCACCACCGGTGCCGAGGCCGGGCCGCCGATGTTCGACTGCGAACCGATGGCGAAGTAGAAGAACGGCACCTTCAGCAGCTTGCCCAGGCACCACAGCAACACGATGTGCACGCTGATCCAGATGATGCCCAGCAGGAACAGCCACGGCCGGTCCAGCAGCGCCAGCAGGTCCATCTGCATGCCGATGCAGGCGATCAGAAAGTACAGCAGCAGTGAGCCCAGTCGTGAAGCGCCCGCGCCTTCCAGGGTGCGTGCGCGGGTGAAGCTCAGGCCCAAGCCGAGCGTGGTGGACAGCACCACCACCCACACGAAAGGTGCGTCCAGGCTGAACTGCGCCGCCCAGCTGACGTTGAGCTTGAACCAGGCCGCCAACGGTGCGCCGATGGCGTGGGCCAGGCCGACGCCACCGAAGGCCACCGCCACGATCAGCATCAGATCGGTGAGGCTGGGAATGCGCTCGTGCTCGGCCTGGAAGCGCGCGATGCGCTCCTTCAGTTCATCGATGGCCGACGTATCGGCACCACTGCGCGCATCGATCCTGGCCGCGCGGCCGGCCAGGAAGATCAGCGCGGCCATCCACACGTAACCGACGCCGACATCGACCACCGCAAACTGGCCGAAGGTGGTGGCGTTGACGTCGAACACTTCACGCATCGCCAGCATGTTGGCACCGCCACCGATCCAGCTGCCGGCCAGTGCCGCCATGCCGGCCCAGGTGTCGCCGGCGACGGTTTCCGGATGCACGGCGCGCATCAGCAGGAACGCCACCACCGCACCGAGCATGATGCTGGCCGACGCGCCCAGGTACATCAGCACCAGCTTCGGGCCCAGCCGCAGGATGCCCTTGATGTCCACCGCCAGGGTGAGCAGGATCAACGCTGCCGGCAGCAGGATGTCGCGCGCGATCGGGTTGTAGAGCTTGGTGTTCTGGCCGTCGATCAGGCCGACGGTGTTGTAGATGCCGGGAATCAGGTAGCACAGCAGCAGCGCCGGCACGAAGGTGTAGAAGCGCTTCCACAGGCCCTGCTCGCGCGAGGCGGTCCAGAACACGGCACCGAGGGTGGCGGCGATCAAACCGAAGACGACGATGTCGTTCTGGATCATGCAGGTGCTCTGGGTGCGGGGTCGGATCCCTTTCGCCACGCGAAAGGGCTCTGACCCCAGGGGCGGTCAATGACGGGGTCGGAGCCCTTCCGCGCTGCGGAAGGGATCCGCCCCCTCGGCTCTGGACCGGCTTACTCGCCGATGTGCTGCTTCAGCCAGGCATTGACGGTGTCGTGCCACAGGATGCTGTTGTTCGGCTTCAGCACCCAGTGGTTCTCGTCCGGGAAGTACAGGAACTTCGATTCGATGCCCTGGCGCTGGGCGGCAGTGAACGCGGCCAGGCCCTGCTCGACCGGGATGCGGAAGTCCTGCTGGCCGTGGATGACCAGGATCGGCTTCTTCCAGTCCGCCACGTGGTTGACCGGGTTGAACTTCTCGTAATTCGCCGCCTTCTGGTACGGCGTGCCGCCCTGCTCCCACTCGGTGAACCACAGTTCTTCGGTGGCGTAGCCCATCATGCGCTGGTCGAACACGCCGTCGTGGTTGACCAGGCACTTGAACGGGCCGTTCCAGTTGCCGGCGATCCAGTTGACCATGAAGCCGCCGTAGCTGGCACCCAGCGCACAGGCCTTGTCACCGTTGAGGAAGGTGTACTTCTTCAGCGCCGCGTCCCAGCCCTTCTGCAGGTCTTCCAGCGGGCGGTCGCCCCAGTGCTGGCTGATCGCATCGGTGAACGCCTGGCCGTAGCCGGTGGAACCGTGGAAGTCGATCATCACCACGGCATAGCCCTGGCCGGCATAGGTCTGCGGATTCCAGCGGTAGCTCCAGCCGTTGCCGAAGCTGCCCTGCGGGCCGCCATGGATCAGGAACGCCACCGGGTAGGACTTGCCTTCCTGGTAGTTGTGCGGCTTGACCACGTAGCCATGCACGGTGTCGTTGTTCCAGCCCTTGAACTCGAACTGCTCGTAGTCACCGAAGGACACGTCCTTCAGCACATCACCGGCGGCCGGGGTCAGCGCGCGCAGCTCGCCGATCGGCTGGCCCGCGGCCGGCAGCAGGCCAACCAGCACCTGGTCGTTGCTCTTCAGGCTGTTGCGGGTGATCGCCACGCTGTTGCCGGCCACGTCGACCGCCGTGACGCTGCCATCGCCGATCAGCTTGGTGGCCTTGCCGCTGGCCACGTCGATCTGGAACAGCGGGTGCTCGCCGAGGTCATCGGCCGTGGTGTAGATGCTGGCGCCGTCAGCGGACAGGGTGATGCCACCGGCCGAACGATCCCACTGCGGGGCGATCTCGCGGGTCTTGCCGCTGGCCAGGTCCATTGCCATCAGGCCGAAGCGGTCGGCTTCGAAGCCCGGGCGCTTCATCGCACGATAGAACAGGGTCTTGCCGTCGGCGCTGAACACCGGGCCGGCATCCCAGGCCGGGTTGGAGGCGGTCAGGTTGACCGGCGCCTGCTTGCCGGCGGCGTCGAAGCGGTACAGGTCGAAATTGGTCGACCACGGTTCCTGCTTGCCGGCCACGCGGATGCTGGCCACTACGCTGGCGCCATCCGGCGACCACGCAAAATCGTCATTGCCGCCGAATGGCTTGGACGGGGCGTCGCCGTCGATGGTCGCGCTCAGTGCCGAAGCGCCCTTGACCGGACCGTCCTTGGCCGCAGGCAGCGGGGCCACGAACAGGGTGTTGCGGCGGCCGTCGTTCCAGGCATCCCAGTGGCGCACGAACAGCGAATCCCACACCTGGCCGCTGGCCTTGGCGTCCTTCTTTTCCTTCAGCTTCTTCTCGGTGCAGGCCAGGTCCGAGGCGCAGGCCTGGAACACCCCGGCGCTGAACAGCACGCGGTCATCCTGCGGCGACACGTGGTAGCTGTCCACGCCGACTGCGAAATCGGTCAGCTGGCGCGGCGTACCGCCGTTGATCGGCTGCGCGTACAGCTGCTGGCTGCCGTTCCTGGCGCTCAGGAAATACACCGTCTGGCCATCGGCCGACAGCGAGGCGGAATTGACGTTCCAGCCGGCCGGGGTGATCTGCTTCGGCGGAGCCGCGTCGCGGGTGCGCAGGTTGCGTGCGAACAGCGCGGTGGAGGCCTTCAGGTTGGTATCGACGCTGCGCTTGGCGAACACCACGGTGCCGCCGTCAGCGGTCAGTACCGGCGTGGAGACGCGGTCCATGGCCACCATGTCGCGGACTTCCAGGCCACGGGCAGCGGCAACGCTGGGCAGGGCGGCCAGCAGGCTCAGTGGCAGCAGGGCATGACGCAGTTTCATCGGGGTCTCCGCAGGACGGCAAAAAACCGATGGTAGGCCCGTGCGGCCGGGGCTGCCAAGGCCATCGGTCATGGCCGCGGGCGGGCAATCGCCAGAAACAGCAAACCGCGCCGTAGCGCGGTTTGCGGGGACACCGGGGTCGGATCCGATTCCGACGGAATCGGCTCTGACCCCAGACGCAGTCAACGTGGGGTCAGAGCCCTTCCCGGCGGGAAGGAATCCGACCCCGTGGGTGTTACGCCACGGCGCGCTTGCCCGTGCGATAGATCAGCCAGCCCACCAGGAACAGCACGGCCAGGCCGATCCACTGTGCGCCCGGCAGGTGGAACGGCACGGCCAGCACGTCGGCGCGGCTGCTGACCACGATCGGAATCGCGATGGCGATGCCCATCAGCGCTTCGCCGGTAATCAGGCCGGCGGCGAACAGCACGCCCGGCTTGTGCACGCGGTCGCGGCCTTCTTCGTCATCGGCACGCACCTTGTGGAAGCGCTCGACCAGGTAGGCGATCAGGCCGCCGAGGAAGATCGGCACCATCAGCTCCAGCGGCAGGTAGATGCCGATGGCGGCGGCCAGCACCGGCACGCGGAAGCGGGCGTTGCGCGACTTCAGCCAGCTGTCGAAGGCGATGATGACGGCACCGACCACCGCACCGATACCGATGAAGGTCCACGGCAGTTCGCCGCCAAACAGGCCCTTGGCCACCGAGGCCATCAGGTTGGCCTGCGGTGCGGCCAGCGCGTTCGGGTGCAGCTCGGACTTCACGCCGATGCCGTAGGCGGTGGCCAGCAGGTTCAGCACCGGGGCCATGATCAGCGCGCACGAGAACGCACCGATGCCCAGCATCAGCTGCTGCTTCCACGGGGTGGCACCGACGATGTAGCCGGCCTTGAGGTCCTGCAGGTTGTCACCACCGACGGCGGCGGCGCAGCACACCACCGCGCCGATCATGATCGCAGCCACTGCACCCAGCGGCGCACCGCCGGCACCGACCGGCTTGAGGCCATCGGCGCCCAGCAGCACGACCAGCACGGCCGAAGCAAACAGGATGGTGGAGATGGTGATGCCCGAGACCGGGTTGTTGGACGAGCCGATCAGGCCGGCCAGGTAGGCCGAAACCGAAACGAACAGGAAGCCGGCGACGATCATGATGAGGGTCATCGGGATCGACACGTGCCACTGGCCGACGATGGCCTGGTACAGGGCCAGCAGCGGCAGCACGAAGGCCACCAGCGCGACCAGCATCCACTTCATCGGCAGGTCGCGCTCGGTGTGCGCCAGCACCGGGCCACCGCTCTTGCGGGCGGCGGCAAAGCCACTCTTGACGCCGTTGAGCAGCGACTTGCGCAGCGAGATCAGGGTCCAGATGCCGCCGATCAGCATCGCGCCGACACCCAGGTAGCGCATCTTCGCCCCCCAGATGGCAAACGCGGCCTCGGTGGACGAAGCGGTGGCGACCGACGCGGCCAGCGCCGGATCGGTGTTCATGAAGAATGCCTGGTAGATCGGGATGGCGATGTGCCAGGTCAGGATCGAGCCGGACACCACCACGATGCCGACGTTGAGGCCGACGATGTAGCCCACGCCCAGCAGCGCCGGCGACAGGTTGGTGCCGATGAAGGCGGTGACCTTGGAGCTGCCGACATAGGCCGACGTGGCCCAGGCATCCGGAATCAGGCGCATGCCGCTTTCCGCGGCCAGCTTGACGAAGGCACCGATCACCGCCGACAGGCCGAGGATCTTCAGGCCCGGGCCCGGGTTCTCACCGGCCTTGAGCACTTCGGCGGCGGCCTTGCCTTCCGGGAACGGCAACGGGTCTTCAACGATCATCGAACGGCGCAGCGGCACCGAGAACAGCACGCCCAGCAGGCCACCGAGGCCGGCGATGCCCAGCACCCACCAGTACTTGAAGTCCGGCCAGTAGCCCATGATCACCAGCGCCGGGATGGTGAAGATCACGCCGGCGGCGATCGACGAACCGGCCGAGGCGCCGGTCTGGACGATGTTGTTTTCGAGGATGGAACCACCGCCCAGCAGGCGCAGCACGCCCATGGAAATGACCGCGGCGGGAATGGCGGTGGCGATGGTCAGGCCTGCGAACAGACCGAGGTAGGCGTTGGCCGCCGACAGCACCACCGCCAGCACGATGGCCAGGGCCACTGCGCGGAAGGTGAGCTGCTTGGGCGCAGCGTCGTGGTTCATGGAAGCCCCTGCTGGCAAAAAATCCCTGCCACGCTAGCGTTCAGGGCAGATCAAGTCCAGCGTGCCAAAGGATGGGGCAGCCGCCACAGCGCAATGAGGCTGTGCGTGAAGCCGGAATCGGCAGACACGGCAAAGTCCGGCTGGGATCACCTCAATTGATATGTTATATCTTAATGCTACCCTGTAGCTTCCGCATCGCATGCCCCCTTCCCCCTCCCCTCGCCTGGCCTCCATCGACCAGCTGCGCGGCACCGTCATGCTGTTGATGCTGCTCGACCATGTGCGCGAGACCTTCTTCCTGCAGCATCAGGTGAGCGACCCGATGGACGCAGCGACGGTCTCCCCCGCCCTGTTCGCGTGCCGACTGCTGGCCCACCTGTGCGCCCCCGTGTTCGTGCTGCTGACCGGACTGTCGGCCTGGCTGTACGGCCAGCGGCAGCCGGATCCGCGCGGGGCCACGGCCGCGTTCCTGCTCAAGCGCGGGCTGTTCCTGGTCGTGCTGGAACTGACCCTGGTAAGTTTCGCCTGGACCTTCCAACTGCCGCCTCAAACGCTGTACCTGCAGGTGATCTGGGCCATCGGACTGAGCATGATCGCGCTGGCCGGCCTGCTGTGGTTGCCACGCCCGGCCCTGCTGGTGCTGGCAGTCACGGTGGTGGCCGGGCACAACCTGTTCGACGGCATGCGGGTGGAAGGCAATGGCCTGCTGGCGGTGCTGTGGAAAGTGCTGCACCAGCGTGATTGGATCGAGGCTGGCGCGCTGCGCCTGCGTACCTCCTATCCAGTACTGCCGTGGATCGGGGTAATCGCGCTGGGTTATCTGATGGGGCCGTGGTTCGGCCGCGAGCGCGCGCCGGAGCAGCGCCAGCGCTGGCTGCTGCGGGCGGGCGCCGGCGCGCTGGCCCTGTTCGTGCTGCTGCGCTTCGCCAACGACTACGGCGATGCGCCCTGGCAGTACCAGGCCACCACGCTGCGCACCTGGCTGAGCATCCTCAACATCACCAAGTACCCGCCGTCATTGCAGTTCCTGCTGCTGACCCTGGGCGTGGGCCTGCTGTTGCTGCGCCTGTACGAATGGCCGCCCCTGGCGCGTGCGCTGCGCCCGCTGGCCGATATCGGCGCCGCGCCGATGTTCTTCTACCTGCTGCACCTGTACGTGCTGAAGGGACTGTACCTGGCCGCGTTGGCGGCCTGGGGGCCGACCCATGGCGGGTTGTATGCCCTGGATTCGGTCAGCGGCCTGCTGCTGATGGCCTGTGCGCTGGCGGTGGTGCTGTACCCGCCGACGCGGGCGTTCGCGCGGTTCAAGGCGCGAAGGCGTGACCTGGCGTGGTTGCGGTACCTGTGATCGCCCAGGCCCCTCCGGCAATCCACGCATGGCGGGATCTACTGAAAGCGGGTCAGGCCACAGGCCTATAATTCCGCGATGAATTCCACCGCTATCGCTTCCGACGACTTCCTGGGCCACCCCAAGGGCGTCTACGTCTGCTTCTTCACTGAAATGTGGGAGCGCTTCTCCTTCTACGGCATGAAGGCGCTGCTGCTGCTGTACCTGACCAAGTACCACCTGTTCGGCGACAAGGCCGGCCTGGACCTGCTCGGCGCCTACGGCGGCCTGGTGTACTGCATCCCGGTGTTCGGCGGCATGCTCGCCGACCGCTGGCTGGGCATGCGCCGTGCGGTGCTGTTCGGCGGCATCCTGCTGGTGCTCGGCCACCTCGGCATGGCGTTCGAAGGCCACGCCGCGTACCGGGTGAACGGCGAAGTGGTGCGCGACACCTCGGCGCTGGCGGTGACCTACCTGTCGCTGGCGCTGATCATCATGGGCGTCGGCTTCCTGAAGCCGAACATCTCCACCATCGTCGGCAAGCTGTATGCCAAGGACGACCCGCGCCGCGATTCGGGTTTCTCGCTGTTCTATGCCGGCATCAACCTCGGCGCGCTGTTCTCGTCGCTGGTGTGCGGCTTCCTCGGCGAGGCCTATGGCTGGAAGTACGGTTTCGGTGCGGCCGGCATTGGCATGCTGGCTGGCCTGGCGATGTTCCTGTGGGGCCAGAAGTACCTGCAAGGCCACGCCGAGCCGCCGCAACCGGCGGCATTGAAGCAGAAGGTGCTGGGCCTGCCACGCGAATGGCTCATCTATCTGTGCGCGGTGCTCGGCGTGCTGCCGGTGGCGTGGCTGATGTGGGCCGCGGGCAACGGCGCGTTCGCACTGGGCGGTGAAATCAGCCTGGCACTGATGCTGATGCTGGTGGTGCTGGGCGGCGTGCTGGTCTGGTTCGCCTGGTTCACCGGCACGAAATGCACGCCTGTGCAGCGCCAACAGATGATCGCGCTGATGGTGCTGATCTTCATGGCGCTGGTGTTCTTCACGATGTACGAGCAGTCCTACGGCTCGTGGGTGACCTTCACCGACCGCCTGCTGACCAAGGACATCGTGCCGTCGCTGGTGATCACCGGCGGCACGCCGCTGCCGTGGTCGATCCTCTCGCTGCTGCTGGCACCGCTGGGCTTCGTGGTCAGCGCGCGCCTGTCCGAACGGCGCCAGGGTTCGGCTGCGCCGCGTACGTTCTTCGCCGCCATCGTCGTACTGATGCTGGTGCTGCTGGTGCGCGACTGCCTGGTGATTCCGCAGACCGCCGGCTCGCTGACCTACCTCGGCGGCCTGTTCCTGGTGCTGCTGGCGCCGGCGTTCGCCGCGCTGTGGACGTGGATGGACCGCCGCGGCTGGGAGCCGGGCAAGCCGGTGAAATCGGCCTGGGGCCTGGTGATCGGCGCGTTGTCATTCGTGCCGTTGGCGCTGGCCGCACAGCAGGTGGGCGCCACCGGTGAAATGGCCAGCGTGTGGTGGCTGGTGCTGGCCTACTTCCTGCTGGCCAGCGGCGAGATGTGCCTGTCGCCGGTCGGCCTGTCGGCGGTGACCCAGCTGGCGGTGCCACGGGTGATGAGCCTGATGATGGGCACCTGGTTCCTGGCTACCGCGTTCTCGGAAACGTTGGCCGCGCTGTTCGGCAAGCTGGCCGCGATCGAGGTGCCGGAAGGTGAATCGCTGGACATGGTGGCTGCCGCGGGCGCCTATGCGCACCTGTTCTGGCTGCTGATGTGGATCGGCCTGGGCTGCGCGCTGGCCGCCTTCCTCGCCGCACCACTGCTGAAGCGGATGATGCACGGGGTGAAGTAGGCCCCGGCATCATTGCCAACCGCCACGCATGGCGTCGGCCATCTGCCGCCGCATGCTCTGGATTTTGTCGCGGGTATCTTCGTCCAGGGCCGAAGGATCGATGTTCTCCACGCGCAGCACTTTCGGCAGGAAGCGGCTGATGTTGGAAGGCTTGCCCCATTCGTCGACCACCGGCGTCGGCAGCAGCGTGCGCGCCTGCAAAGCCGCGTGCGCGCCGACGGGCAGTTCCCAACGCCGGGCGTCCGCGCTCCAGCCGAGGGTGGTGAAACCGATCAGGGTGGTACTTCCGACGCTGCCGATGGATGTGCGCAACGCCTCCAACACTTGCCGGTAGTGCTGTTCCAGCGCATCTTTTGGAAGGGATGCCGCCATCTCCGGCACCGCAATGGCATCCAGCGCCGGTGCCGTGCATCGAACTTCAATGCGCGCGCGCCGGCCTTCTTCGTCGATGAACTGTGCTCGCACCGGCTGACATTGCAGGGGCGAGACCGCTGCCGCGGCAACATAGGCCTCCACATCACTGCGCAGTGACTCGCGCAGAACGGGCGGTATCCATAGCAGGATCTGGGTGGTCAGCTCCTCCGAGGCCGGTTGTTCGAGGGCCTGTTCACTGAAGTCTGCGAACAGCGCCTTTTGTGCGACTGCATCCACGGGCCGCACTTCGTCCATGGAGATCGAACGCCTGGCGAGTGTCTCGACCAGCCGCCGATCACCGGACCACGCGCGTCCCTTCCAGAACGAAAGCAGCTGCATTTCACCACCGTCCGCCTGGGGCCATCGCCGATCACGCGCCATGCCCGCCTGCAGATCGGCAAGCAACTCACCCGCTGCCGGGCGGCGCCCCTGCTTGAGCACGTCTATCGCGGCCAACGCGAGAACCCTGTGAGCCGAAATGTAGGAGGTGATGCATCGGTACTGAACGTCGACAACCGTTGCATAAGCCGGTAGCGGGGTGTCCCCGAAGCGCTCCAACGCATAGCCGCGCAGCGGTGCATTCTCCGGCTGTTCCTTGACGCCGTGCGCCATGCAGCGCGAGGCGCCAGCGCTGTTGGCGTCCGCCAGCAGTGTCCGCGCTGCCTGCGCTTCGGACCCCGCCGCTTCCACACCGTACAGCGCGTCGATCCAGCTGTCCGTCAGACCGGTTGCCAATGCGATCGCGCGGGTCATCATCCTGGCCTCGCGCTCAGCGTCCGCGGGTATGTCGACCTCGGCCCCCGTCAACCATCGATGCAGCTGCAACCCCTCCTCGTGGATCGCGCCGGTACTGAGCAGCGAGCGTGCGACTTCATCGGCCTCGTAGCGTTCTCCCACCTCGGCTTGCACGTCCAGGACCAGCAAGCCGAGACAGGCGAATGCCAGGGTTCCGCAACGGGCAAGCAGAGGTGTGCACCGATCAGGGAGGGCCATGGCAACACCGTGCTGGGGAAACAAGCATGATCCCCACGCAGCAGGCCCATATGCCATGCAACTTGTTTCAAATACGATCTGTGCGGTCATCGCACCTCAGCGCCTGCGGGGGGACCACTCCCCCCGCAGGCACTGGGTTCAGGGCGCCTTGCCCTTGCCGGCCGCAGGTGCGGTCGCCGCCGTCTTGCCCCCCAGGCTGCGCGCCAGGAACGCCAGCAGCTTGTCGTAGTACTCGCTGCGATGGGCCTCGGTGTAGAAGCCATGGCCTTCGGTCTTGTAGTACAGGCTTTCCACCGGCGTGCCGGCGCGCTTGAGCGCCGCTTCCATGCGTTCGGTATGCTGGATCGGCGCGCGCTTGTCTTCGCCACCGGCGGCAAGGAACACAGGCACCTTGATCCGTTCGGCCAGGTTCACCGGCGACACAGCGCCCAGCTTGGCCGGGTCACCCAGCCATTCGCGCAGGTAGGTCACGCCTGAGCCACGGTCCTGGATGTCGCCACGGGTGTACATCATCGGCAGATCGTAGACACCCACATAGCCGGCCGCGCACTGGTACAACCCCGGTTCGCGGGCGGCTCCCATCATCGCCGCATAGGCACCGTAGCTGGCGCCGTAGATGCAGATGCGACGGCCATCGGCGATGCCTTCGCTGATCGCCCATCGGGTGGCATCGGTGACATCGTCCTGCATGGCCGCGCCCCACTGCTGCGCGCCGGCCTGGGTGTGCGCCCGGCCATAGTTGCCCGATCCGCGGAAGTTGACCTGCAGCACGGCGTAGCCGGCAGCGGCCAGCATCTGGGTTTCGCGGTCGTACTCGCCGGAATCGAAGATGTCGAACGGGCCACCATGCGGCAGCACCACCATCGGCAGGTTGCGGCCGTCACTGCCGGCCGGCAGGGTCAGGAAGCCATGCAGCGGCAGGCCATCCCGGGCCTTCAAGGCGATCGGACGCACCTTGGCGCTGCGCTCGATATCGATCCAGTCGCTGCGGCTGATCAGATGATCGGCCTTGCGCGCCACCGTGTCGTACACATAGAAATCGCCCGGGTTGGAGCCCGACCAGGTCTCCACCAGCACGACGCGACCGTCGCGGGTACTGGACGTGATGTAGACCGGGCCTCCGAAGGCGGCTTCCAGGCTGCGGTACAGGCGCGCCTCCGGCGACTTCTCGTCGAAGAACCGGGTACGCGGCGTGTCGCCCATGTACAGCGCCCCCACCGGCACGTGGGTGCCGGGCCGATGGATGATGCGATACGGGTTGACCACCTCGTCGCGCAGCAGCGTGGCACGCTCGCCGGTCTGCGGGTTCCAGCTGACGATCGCATCCGGGCCCTGGGTCTGCTCGACGTTGAGATAGGCCAGGCTGTCATCGGCCGAGAAGCCGATGGCGGTTTCGATGCGCTTGCTGACGGCCTCGTCGTTGATCAGCTTCCAGGTGTCGCCGGAGCGCTCGCGGAAGTAGAGCTTGTTGACGTTGTCACTGCCGGACCCGTGCACGAAGCGCACTTCGCCGGCACCGTCGGTGGTGAACTCACCCCGCCGTACCGGCGAAGACGCCACCCGCGAACGACGGCCGCTGGCCACATCCATGCGATCGACGCGGGTGTAGGGATCTTCGGCCAGCGGCCACACGGTCACCAGCACGTTGCGTTCATCGCCCGGCAGGTCGTCGGCCAGGAAGGCGGCGACCGCTTCGACCTTCTTCGGCTGGATTCGCGTACCCGGGCCCTTGCTTTCGACGCGGTAGCCGACCAGCAGCTCGCCGCGGTTGCCGTTGGCATCGATGGCGTAAAGCTCGCCGGTGGGATTGGGCTGATCCAGCGAGCCCCATTTCTCGGCCAGGCCGATCAGCAGGCGCTCGTTGCTGACCCAATCGAATGTCTGCGCGTGATTGCGGCTGGGCGGCCAGAAACTGCCAACCACCTCCTTGTCCTTCAGGCGCAGGATCGCGATCGCGGTGCTGTCCTCCCTCGGCACCGTTGCCGCTACGTACTCGCCCCCCGGCGAAATCTTGATGTCGGTGAAGGTCTCCCGACGCAGGTACTGCGTCAGATCCACCGCCCCCGCGCTGCCTGCGGCAACGCCCCCGATGACGGCCAGTGCGACCGCCAGAATCGTCTTGTGCATCCTTCCCCTGCTCCTGTGGACACCTTGTCCTGATCTCCGATTCTAGGCAGGACAAAGGGTTTCCCGCCAGAGCCGGAAAAGACGACGGCACCGTTGCCGGTGCCGTCGTTGCCACTGCCTTGGAGAGAGAGTCAGGACGTGGGTTCGGGGAGCGTGCGACGGGTCAGTGGACCCCGCGCAGCGCCAGCATGAGGGCCAGGATGCTGAGAATCACGGCGATGGTGCCGTCGAGCACGCGCCAGGTGCTGGGCTTGGTGAACAGCGGCGCCAGCAGGCGGGCACCGAGGCCCTGCGCGGTCAGCCACAGGCAGCTGGCGGTGACCACGCCGGCGGCGAAGGCCATGCGCGCGTTGCCGAAGTTCTCGGCGATCGAGCCGATCACCATCATGTCCAGCCAGAAGTGCGGGTTGATCAGCGAGAAGCCGACCGCAGCCATCAGCACCGCGCGGCGGCTGCCGTCATCGCTGTCAGCTTCGCCCATGCCGCCGCCACCGGCGATCGCACGGCGCGCCGACTTCATCGCGTACCAGGCCAGGAACGTCACACCGGTCCACAGCACGGCGGTGGTCAGCCACGGCAGCGCCGAGGTGAGCGTGCGCAGGCCGGCCACGCTGGCGAAGATGAAGATGGCATCGATGGCCGCACAGGTTGCGACCACCGGTACGATGTGCCTGCGCAGGATGCCCTGGCGCAGAATGAAGGCGCTCTGGGCGCCGACCACGGCGAACAGGCCGATGCCGGTGGCTGCACCAGAGAACCAGGCACCGAGGCCGGTGCTGGCGGAGATGACCGAGAACATGGGATTCACTGCCTTGTATTGCTTGGGGGGACGGTGCCTCGCGAAGGCGGACAGCACCGGAACGGGCGCCATTGTCGCGCCGCAACATGGAAAAGACGAGCTAAACTTACTAAACCAACATTAGCGGAGCTTAATTCGATGCGGATCGATCATGCCCAGCTGCGCGCCCTGGCCGCGGTGATCCGCGAAGGCAGCTTCGACCGCGCCGCGCAGTCGCTGAATGTCACGCCCTCGGCCATCTCGCAGCGGGTCAAGGCGCTGGAGGACCGGATCGGCCGCCTGCTGGTCAAGCGTGGCACCCCGGCCACCGCCACCGCCGAGGGCCAGTTGCTGGTGCAGCTGGCCGAGCAGACCGCCCTGCTGGAACACGATGCGCTGCATCGCATGGGCCTGGCCGATGAGGACCTGCCCCAGGCCAGCATCCCGGTGGCGGTGAACCACGACAGCCTGGAAACCTGGTTCCCGCAGGCCGCCTACCAGTTCGCGCAGACCACCGGCACCACCCTGGACCTGCGCGTGGAAGACCAGGACCACACGGTGGAGCTGCTGCGCCAGGGCACGGTGCTGGGCGCGGTGACCACGCTGGATGAGCCGGTGCAGGGCTGCCAGATCCATGCGCTGGGCAGCATCCGCTACGCGGCGACCTGCACGCCCGAGTTCCGCGAGCGCCACTTCGCCAAGGGCGTGACCGCGCAGGCGTTGGCACAGGCACCGGTGCTGGTGTTCAACCGCAAGGACGACATGCAGTCGCGCTTCGCCCGGCGCATGGCCGGCGACGACCTGCCCAGCACCGCGCCGACCTGGTGGATTCCATCCACGCGCGCCTTCGTGCAGGCCAACCTGGGCGGCATGGGCTGGACGATGAATCCATTGCCGCTGGTCAAGCGGCACCTGGACGCGGGCCGCCTGGTCTACGTGCGCCAGCGCGCGTGGGAAGACGTGCCGCTGTACTGGCAGCACTGGAAGGGCGACGTGCAGACCATGGCCCTGCTGACCCGCGCGGTGCTGGATGCCTCCTCTGCGCTGATCCGGCGCAAGCGGTAGTGCCGGCCGCTGGCCGGCAACGTCAGGATCAAACGCGGCATCCATGCCGCTCACGCCCCCTCGACCGGACCCACCCCGCCTTCGACAGTTTCCCGCGATCTGTCGGGACGGCACGGGGTCGGATTCCGTTGCTGCGCAACGGGCTCTGACCCCATTTCTGTGCCAGCATCGCAGCACCCGACACGGAGCGCCGCGATGCAGACCGATCCGCTGTTCCTGCACATCCGGGTGGTGATGGGCATCATCCTGGGCCTGTCGATCACCACCGTGCTCAAGGGCCTGGCGCAGATCATCGAGCATCCGCAGCGCCGCGGCTGCTCGGCACTCCATCTGTGCTGGGTGGCATGGACGCTGGTGTCGCTGGTCACCTTCTGGTGGTGGGAGTTCCGCCTGATCGAAGTCCATCGCTGGACGTTCGAAACCTATCTGTTCGTGATCTGCTACAGCGCGGCCTGGTTCCTGCTCTGTGCTCTGTTGTTCCCGGATGACCTGCGTGACTACGGCAGCTACGGCAATTACCTGATGCAACGCCGGCGCTGGATATTCGGCGTGATCGGCGCGCTGACGCTGCTGGATCTGGTGGACACCGCGATCAAGGGCACAAGCCGGTGGCATCTGCTGGGCGCGGCGTACCCGGTCCACACCCTGCTGATGCTGCTGGTGGTCCTGCTGGGCTGGAAACTGCGCTCCGACCGCGCACAGCTGCGACTGGCCGCTGCCACCCTGCTCTACCAGCTCGGCTACTTCACCGCCGAATATTTCACGATCGGCAGCGATTGAAGGGCGCGGGAATGCCCATCGACAGCCGGAACGAGGGCATTGCCCCGGGTGCATCCAGCGGTCATGGCCGGCGACCGGCGTCCCGAACGGCGTTGACCCGAAGCGGAGTGCTGGCCGCTGTGGTCAGTCGGCGTCGACCACGTGCAGCTGCGCCTGGACCACCTGCGCCTCGGCGCCGGTGGAACCCGGGGTCAGATTGATCGAGAACTGCAGGGTCACATCCATCGGGCGCAGGGCGAAACGTGTCAGCTCCTGCGGCTTGATCGGGAAACCGATGCGCAGGGACTGGCCCGCGCGCAGCTCCTGCATCTGCTGCCGCAGCGCGGCCGCGGCCATGCCGCTGCGCAACGCCGTGGTCTTCTCGGAATGGTTGTCCTTCACCCTGACCGACGGGCCACGGCTGCGGATGTACTCCAGCGGCAGCGACACGGGCTCGCTGCCGCTGTTGCGCAGTTCCAGTTCGACGTTGAGGGTGTCGCCACGGAAACGGCACTGGGCATCGTCCACGCAGCGCGCATGAAGTTCGATCATGGGAGGAAGCTCCTTGCTGTGGGCCGGCAGCGCTGCGGCAGCGGCAAAAGTGGCAATCAACGAAATCACTTGACGGTGCATGTTATCTCCCGGCCGATCTCCCGGCTCAGCAGTTCACGTACTTCCCGGGCGATGTTCCAGGCATGACGCGGCCGGGTCACCGCGCAGTCCACGGAATTCATGATGGTCGCCGCCGGATCGGTCAGCTCACGGGAATCCGGAACGGCGACCAGCACCTCCGGATCCAGAGTGCCATCGGGCTGGACGTAACGCACGGTCTCTTCGTCCGGTTCGTTGTACGAGTACTCGTCCGGCACGCCCAGGGTGTGGGCAAACTCGTGGGCGAAGGTCCAGGCCGTGGTCGACACGGAGACATCGATATCCGGGAACTCCACCTGCTCCCGGTCATAGGTGCGATGGATGATCAGCCGGTAGTCACTGCCACCCTGCACCCACCGCACTTCGTAGCGGATCGGGAAGCTGCGGGTGCCGCACGCGGGATCATGGACATCCAGCGTGAACCGGCCGTTCCAGAACTGATCGATGCCGCGCTCCATGCGCGCCTTGACCGCCGCCACCTCGGCAGCGGTGACGCCGGGCTTGGGCATCGCCTGCACCTTGATCGACACCACCACCTCGCCCTGGGCCTGCAGCGGAATCTCGATGCGGTAGCTGACCTGGAAAGGATAGTCATGCTTGTCGCCATTGACGTCGTAGGCCTCGTAGTAGCGCCCGTCCACGTCACGGTCGATCTGCGCATCATGGTCCGCCACCCAGCACTGCGGCGCGTCCTCGTCGCGCACGGCGGTGCCGGGCGCTGCGAATGGGGGTGTCTGCATGGCCGTCTTCAGCAACGGCGCGACGATCCCCGCGATCGCCGCCACTCCGGCGCCTGCACCAGCGCCCCCTCCACCGCCGGCCACCACGTGGGCGCGCTGCTGCTTGCCCGATACCAGTGCGCAGCCGCAGCTGGCCTTGTCGCCGTCGCGGGCGACCGGCTGGCCATCGATGACCAGGGTGGCATCGCCGGAAACGATCGAACCCGGACCGTGGCGTGCACAGATCACCCGATCGCCGACACGCGCCACGGCGCGTCCTTCGATATCGGTATGCGGGGAACCTGTAAGGACCGAACCGCCCGTCTGCAGGGCGTCACCCACCACGATCAGCATCCGTGACATCGTTGCGCGGCCCCTCCGTGGCCGGTGGTCGTTCTGGAATCAGCCGACAAGTCTACCCCGGAGCGATCGCCGACAGGATGGTGCATTGCACAAAAACCGGACCCATTCCGGGTAGAATCCTCTGCAAGGATGCTGCAAGGCGTTGTTTCTTCACGCCCTTTCCCTGCCGCACGCGCATCCTGACCCCTTCCCCTCCGCCAACGATCCCGCCCCCATGAAGAAATTTGGCAAGGCCCTGCTCGCCCTGCTCGTGCTGCTGTTGCTGGCCGCCGCGCTGTTCCTGTATTGGCCCCTGACCCAGCGCTCGGTGCCCGCCGCCAGCAACGACAAGCCCGTCGACGTTGTACTGGTCGGCGCCGGCATCATGAGCATCACCCTGGCCACCTACCTGCAGGAACTGCAGCCGGACTGGAACATCCAGGTCTACGAACGCCTCGACGGCGTCGCCGGTGAAAGCTCCGATGGCTGGAACAACGCCGGCACCGGCCACTCGGCATTCGCCGAACTGAACTACACCCCGGAACTGCCCGACGGCAGCATCGAAACCAAGCGCGCGGTCGGCATCGCCGAATCGTTCGAGGTCTCGCGCCAGTTCTGGTCGCACCAGGTCAAGGAAGGCCGGCTGAGCCAGCCCAGCGACTTCATCAACCCGACCCCGCACATGAGCTTCGTCTGGGGTGATGACAACATCGCCTACCTGCACAAGCGCCAGCAGGCCCTGGTGAAGAACCCGCTGTTCTACGGCATGCAGTACTCCGAAGATCCGGCGCAGATCAAGCAGTGGGCACCGCTGCTGATGGAAGGCCGTGACCCGAAGCAGAAGGTCGCCGCGACCTGGATGCCGCTGGGCACCGACGTCAACTTCGGTGTGATCACCCGCCAGCTGACCGCCGGCCTGCAGCGCAGCCCCAACTTCAGCCTCCACCTGAACCACGAAGTGAGCGCGCTGCGGCAGAACGCCGACAAGAGCTGGAACGTGACGGTGAAGGATCTCAAGGCCGGCACCGAATCCACCACCCATGCCCGCTTCGTGTTCATCGGTGCCGGTGGCGCCGCACTGAAGCTGCTGCAGATGTCGGGCATTCCGGAATCGAAGGACTACGCCGGCTTCCCGGTCGGTGGCCAGTTCCTGGCCTTCCAGGGCCAGGACGTGACCTCGCGCCATGGGGTGAAGGCCTACGGCATGGCCGAAACCGGTTCGCCGCCGATGTCGGTGCCGCACCTGGATGCGCGCAAGCTGGACGGCAAGCCGGTGGTCCTGTTCGGGCCGTTCGCGCTGTACAGCACCAAGTTCCTCAAGCACGGCTCGTGGTGGGACCTGTACTCGTCGGTGAACCACAACAACGTCGGCCCGATGCTGGAAGTGGGCAAGGACAACCTCGATCTGGTGCAGTACCTGATGGGCCAGGCGCGCCTGAACGACGCCGATCGCCAGGCTGAACTGGTCAAGTACTTCCCCAACGCCAAGCCCGGTGACTGGAAGCTGGTGACCGCCGGCCAGCGCGTGCAGATCATCAAGCGTGACCCGCTGAAGGGCCCGGTACTGCAGTTCGGCACCGAGATCGTGACCGACAAGGACCACACCCTCGCCGCCCTGCTCGGTGCCTCGCCGGGGGCCTCGACCTCGCCGCCGATCATGCTGGACCTGATGGCCAAGGCCTTCCCGGACCAGATGAAGGCCGGTTGGGAAGCGCGCCTGCGCGAGATCGTGCCGTCGTACGGGCGCAAGCTCAACGACAGCCCGGCGCTGGTGAACGAGATCCGTACGCTGACCAGCCAGACCCTGCACCTGCCGTACCTGGAAGTGCCAGTGGACGCCAATGCGGCAGCGCCGGCAGCGGTTGCGGCTCCGGTGCCGGCCAAGGAAAAGCGTAACGCCAATGAGGAACTGCAGGCGCTGTAAGCCCGCAGGTTCCTTTCGATGCAGACGGACGGCCACCTTCGGGTGGCCGTTCGCGTTTGTGCGAGGTGGGTCGGATCCCTCCCGCACGGGAGGGCTCTGACCTGCGCCTGGGCGCCGATGATGGGGTCAGAGCCCATTGCCTACGGCAACGGGATCCGCCCCCGGCCCGCCACTGCTCTGCGCCGGAAACCCCCTGCGCAACGACGCGAATTGTAATGTTGTTAAGAATTATTTACATTTGCGTCCTGCGCAGTGTCCGCCTCCCTCCCGGATGGAACTGACGTGCCCGAAGCCGCCGCCCCGGGTGCGGGACGACTGTTGCCGCCCTTCTCCGCCTCCACGCTTCGAGCCCACCATGCCCCTCCCATTCCGTAACCACCTGCCCCGCCGTGCGCTGCTGCCGGTGGCCCTGCTGTCGTCGCTGTCCCTGCTGGCCGCGCCCAGCGCGTTCGCTGCAGCCGAAGGGGCCGGCGACGCCAAGACCCTGGACCGCGTCAGCGTCCGCGCCGAGCAGTCGGCACCGCCGGCCAGTACCACGCGCCTGCCGATCACCCTGCAGGAAACACCGCAGTCGGCCACTGCGATCAGCCTCAAGCGCCTGCAGGACGAATCGCTGTTCAGCATCAACGATGTGATGCGCACCGTGACCGGCGTCAGCGTGTCCTTCTATGACACCCAGCGTCCGCTGTACTACGCCCGTGGTTTCGCCATCACCGATTTCCAGGTCGATGGCATCCCGACTTACAGCGGCTCGACCAACCAGGAATACGACACCGCCTTCTATGACCGCATCGAAGTGATCCGCGGTGCCAACGGCCTGCTCAGTGGCGCCGGCGTACCTTCGGCCACGGTGAATCTGCTGCGCAAGCGGCCAGGCAAGGAGTTCGATGCCTCGTTCGCGGTCAGCGCCGGCAGCTGGGACTACCGCCGCATGGAGGCCGATGTGACCGCGCCGCTGACCGATGATGGGCGCTTCCGCAGCCGCGTGGTCGCCGCCTACACCGATCGCGGGCTGTACTACGACCGCTACAAAGAGAACAAGATGGCCGGCATGGCGGTGCTGGAAGGTGATGTCACCGACAGCACCACGATCACCCTCGGCTACCAGAGCCAGGACAACAACCCGGTCGGCTCCACGTGGGGTACCGTGGCGTTCTTCGACAGCCAGGGCAACTTTGCCCACCTGGCGCGCTCGACCAACCTGTCGCCGAAGTGGAGCTACTGGAAGCGCGAGAGCAACACGGCCTTCGCCAATCTGGAGCAACGCCTGGGCGAAGACTGGTTGCTGAAGATCAACACCGCCTACACCCGCGGCAACGTGCAGAACGTGCGCGTGTACGGCACCGGCAATCCGGACCCGGTGAGCGGCTCGGGCATCTTCCTGCGCGCCGCCGCCGGCGATTCCAGGGACACCCGCCGCAACGTCGATGGCTACCTGACTGGAACCTTCCCGCTGTTCGGCCGCGACCACGACCTGACCGTCGGTGCCCAATGGTCGGACCTGGAAGGCACCACCAATACCGTCGCGCTGAATTTCCCGCGTGACTGGGCTACCTGCGGGCGCGAGCGCTGCTACTACATCCCGAATGTCTTTGATTGGGACGGCGACATTTCCGAGGTGACCTACACCCGCACCGGTGCACGGCGCGTGGCAAAGACCACCCAGAGCGGCATCTACCTGGCCACCCGCCTGCACCTGGCCGATCCGCTCTCGCTGATCGCCGGCGCGCGCCTGAGCCGCTGGCAGACCCTGAGCCGTTCCTACAACGCGGCCGGTGCGTATACCGGCACCAGCGGCGCCTACAAGGTCAGCGACGAAATCACCCCGTATGTGGGCCTGGTCTACGACATCACCCCGAATGTATCGGCCTACGCCAGCTACACCGAGATCTTCAATCCGCAGAACTACAAGGACCGCAACGAGAACCTGCTGGCGCCGGTGCAGGGTTCGAACCTGGAAGCGGGGATCAAGACCCAGTGGTTCGACGGCCGCCTGACCGCGAATGCGGCGGTGTTCGAGGCCAAGCAGGACAACTACGCCGTGCGCGACATGAGCGTGCCGGAGGGCAGCCTCAGTGATGGCAGCTCGGCCTACATCGGCATCAACGGCACCAAGGCGCGGGGCTGGGAAATGGACGTCAACGGCGAAATCCTGCCGGGCTGGACGATCAATGCCGGCTACACCCACGTCAAGGTAACCCGCGCGGCCACTGACCTGCTGTACGCCAACCCGCCCGAGGACCTGCTGCAGCTCAACACCCAGCTGCAGCTGCGCGGCGCCCTGGAACGCCTGAGCATCGGCGGCGGCGTGCAGTGGCAGAGCAAGGTACAGGGGTACAACATCGCCTACCCACTGGGCGGCACCGTAACGGTGAAGCAGCCCGCGTACTCGCTGGTCCAGTTCAACGCCAACTACCGCATCAGCGACAACTGGACCGCGACGCTGAGCGTGCGCAACGCGCTGGACAAGACCTACTGGGCCAACCTGGACTACAACAACTTCGGCGAGCCGCGCTTCGTCTCGGCCAGCCTGCGCTGGAAGTTCTGAGCCATCGCGAACCGGTGGGTGCCGACCGATGGTCGGCACACCCCCCACCCTGAATGGGCCCGCCTCCGCGCGGGCCCTTCTTTTTGCTGCGCTGCGGGTTGCATCCCGCCTCATAATTATGCCGTAATTATCTCAACGCCAATCGGAAGCCGGTCGATGAACCCGAGCTGGGATACGTTGGAACGCAGCCGCCGGGCGCGCCTGGACCGCGCCGCGCCGTGGGCGCGCGGCCACCAGGTCGCGGCCGAAGACGTGCGCGAACTGCTGCATGCGCTGCTGGAACCGGGCGACAAAGTCTGCCTGGAAGGCAACAACCAGAAGCAGGCGGACTTCCTCGCCCAGACCCTTGCCGGCCTCGATCCCGCCCGCGTGCATGACCTGCACATGGTGCAATCGGTGCTGTCACTGCCCTCGCACCTGGATGTGTTCGAGCGCGGCATTGCCTCCAAACTGGACTTCTCGTTCTCCGGCCCGCAATCGGTGCGGCTGGCCAACCTGGTGGCCGAAGGCCGCATCCAGATCGGCGCCATCCACACCTACCTGGAGCTGTTCGGCCGCTACTTCATCGACCTGACCCCGCGCGTGGCGCTGGTGGCCGCACAGGCCGCAGACCGCCACGGCAACCTGTACACCGGGCCGAATACCGAAGACACGCCGGTGATCGTGGAGGCCACTGCGTTCCGCGGCGGCATTGTCATTGCCCAGGTCAACGAAATCGTCGATACCCTTCCCCGCGTCGATATCCCCGCCGACTGGGTCAACTTCGTGGTGCAGGCGCCGCGCCCGAACCACATCGAACCGCTGTTCACCCGCGACCCGGCGCAGATCTCCGAGATCCAGGTGCTGATGGCGATGATGGCGATCAAGGGCATCTACGCCGAATACGGCGTCAACCGCCTCAACCACGGCATCGGCTTCGACACCGCCGCCATCGAACTGCTGCTGCCGACCTACGCTGAATCGCTGGGGCTGAAGGGAAAGATCTGCCAGCACTGGGCGCTCAATCCGCACCCAGCGCTGATACCGGCCATCGAATCAGGCTTTGTCAGATCGGTGCATTCCTTCGGCTCGGAACTGGGCATGGAACAGTACATCGCCGCCCGTAGTGATGTGTTCTTCACCGGCGCCGACGGCTCGATGCGCTCCAACCGCGCGTTCTCGCAGACCGCCGGCCTGTATGCCTGTGACATGTTCATCGGTTCCACCCTGCAGATCGACCTGCAGGGCAACAGTTCCACCGCCACGCGCGACCGCATCGCCGGCTTTGGCGGTGCACCGAACATGGGCTCGGATGCACGCGGCCGCCGCCACGCCAGCGACGCCTGGATCAAGGCTGGCCGGCAGGCCGCACGCCCCGGTGAAATGCCGCGCGGGCGCAAGCTGGTGGTGCAGATGGTGGAAACCTTCCGTGAGCACATGGCACCGGCCTTCGTCGAGCGCCTGGATGCCTGGGAACTGGCCGAGCGTGCCGCCATGCCGCTGCCGCCGGTGATGATCTATGGCGACGATGTCAGCCATGTGCTCACCGAAGAAGGCATCGCCAACCTGCTGTTGTGCCGCACGCCGGAAGAACGCGAACAGGCGATCCGGGGCGTGGCCGGCTATACCGCCGTCGGCATGGGCCGTGACCGCGCAATGGTGGAAAACCTGCGCGACCGCGGCGTGATCCAGCGCCCGGACGACCTGGGTATCCACGTGCGTGATGCCAGCCGTGACCTGCTGGCCGCGCGCTCGGTGAAGGATCTGGTGCGCTGGTCCGGCGGGCTGTACGACCCACCCAAGCGCTTCCGCAACTGGTAAGGGACCGAGCATGGAAACCCTCGATTATCGATTCGAAGGCCGCACCCCGGTGCAGTTCGCGCGCGATGCGGTGCTGGTCGGCGTGCTGGCCTCGGGCAATCTGGAAATCCTGCTGGAGCCGGCGGCGCTGGACGGCGCGATGACGGTGCGCATCGTCACCGCCGCACGCGGCTTCGGCACCATCTGGCAGGCGGTGATCGCCGACTTCGCCCGGCGCCACCCGCTGCGCGATGTGCGCGTGTCGATCAACGACGCAGGCGCCACACCCGCGGTGGTCAGCCTGCGCCTGGACCAGGCGGTGGAAACCCTGCTGGCCGGGGGCACGCCATGAGTCACCTGCAGCGCCACAGCTATTACGAAGCCGACGCACGCGAGCGCATTGCCGGCCTGGTCGACGCCGGTTCGTTCCGCGAATTCCTTGGCCCGGCGCAGCGGATGATGAGCCCGCACCTGGTCCAACTCGAGCAGCCGGCCGCGTTTGACGACGGCATCGTGGTCGGCCAGGCCCTGCTGCGCGGCAAGCGGGTGCTGCTGGCCGCGCAGCAGGGCCACTTCATGGGCGGCGGCGTAGGCGAAGTCCACGGCGCCAAACTGACCGGACTGCTGCGCCACGCGGCGCGGACGCGCCCGGATGGCGTGCTGTTGCTGCTTGATACCGGCGGCGTACGCCTGCACGAGGCCAACGCCGGGTTGATCGCCATTTCCGAGATCATGCGTGCCACGCTGGATGCGCGCGCAGCCGGGGTGCCGGTGATCGCGCTGATCGGCAGTGGCAACGGCGCGTTCGGCGGCATGGGGATCGTCGCCCGCTGCTGCACGACAGTGGTCATGTCCGAAGAAGGCCGGCTGTCGCTGTCCGGACCAGAAGTGATCGAGACGGTACGCGGCGTGGAGGAGTTCGACTCGCGCGACCGCGCGCTGGTATGGCGGGTGACGGGCGGCAAGCACCGCTATCTGATCGACCAGGCCCAGGTGCTGGTACCCGACGCACTGCAGGCCTTCGCACAGGCCGCCTTCGATGCGCTGCTGGCCGACACCACCAGCGCCGACACCGGCACCGCCTTGAGCGCCCTGCAGGCGCGACACGCCGCACTGAAGGCGCGCGTGCAGGCCTGGGGCGACTGCAACGATGGCCTGCAGGTGTGGGCGCTGCAGGGCATCACCGAACCCGAGCGCCTGCCACTGCTGGACACCGAGGCCTTCCTCGCCGCCACCACCGACCGGAGCCTGCCATGAACGCCGCGTTGCAGCCCCTGCTCGATGCCCTGTTCCCGCGCGGGCATGCCATCGCGGTGAGCGACTCGGTGCTGTCCGGCACGGCGACCACCGACGACGGCCCGGTGACGGTGATCGGTACCACCGACCGCGTCGAGGTCGGCGTCGATCACGCCTTGGCGCTGGCCGAATCCGTGCTGGCCAGCACCGCAGCGCATCCGCAGCGGCCGATCGTGATGCTGGCCGACACCGCTGGCCAGCGCCTGGCACGCCGCGATGAACTGCTGGGCATCAACGGCTACTTCGCCCACCTCGCGCAGAGCCTGGATCTGGCGCGTCGCCGTGGCGCGCGACTGGTCACTCTGGTCTACGGCGAATCGGTCAGTGGCGGTTTCCTGTCCTTTGGCCTGATGGCCGACGACATTCACGCCCTGCCCGACGCGCAGGTGCGGGTGATGGACCTGCGCGCAATGGCGCGGGTGACCAAGCAGCCGCTGGAGAAACTGCAGGCGCTCAGCCAGAGCTCACCGGTGTTCGCACCGGGCGTGGCCAACTACGTAGCCATGGGCGCAGTGGAATCGCTCTGGGACGGCGACCTTGCCCTGCATCTGCTGCAGGCCCTGCGCATGCCCACCGCAGGCGACGTGCGCGCGGCGCTGGGTGCACAGCGTGGCGGTCGTGCGCTGGCGGCGGAGGTGGCCGATGCCGTGGCCCGCGGCGATGCCTGAGCGGCCCGCCCGCCACACGCTGGTCTGGATGTCGGCCCACGCCGACTGGCGCGCCGACGTGGCCGCGCAGGAACCACGCCTCGCGGCCTGGTTCGCGCAGGGCCTGCCCGCGATGGTGGCGCGTGGTGCCGTGGATGATCCCGACCCGCGCCTGCGTCTGGGCGTGCCGCTGCCGCCGGACGAGGGCAAACTGCGCCTCGCTCTGCGTGTGCCGCTGCAGGATGTGCAGCGCCTGCAACCGCCGCCGACACTGGACGCGCTACTCACCGCCGGTGTCCCGAGCGATTGGCAGCATGCACTGCACACGCTGGCGCGTATCGCACCGGCACGCGTGTTCGGTGCCTTCGCCTGGCAGCATCTGAGCAGGTTGCGCTATGTGCATCCGCGCTCGGACATCGATCTGCTGTGGCAGGTGCAGACCCGCGCCCAGGCCGACGCGCTTGCCGCAGGCCTGAACGCCTGGGAGCACGCGCACGCCCGTCGCGTCGATGGTGAACTGTGCCTGCCGGATGGTGGCGCGGTGAACTGGCGCGAATACGCCGGCGGCAGCCGCCAGGTGCTGGTGAAGCGCCTGGACGGCGCGGCGCTGGAAGCCCGCGAGCGCGTGTTCGTGGCAACCGGAGTGGCGGCGTGAGCGCCGTCGTCGTCCAGCCCCGTCCGCCCGGCGCACCTGCGCACGACAGCGCGCGACTGGGCCGCCTGGCCATCGCCAGCCTGCATGCCGAACTGGCACTGGCCCCCAAGCCGGGGCTGGTGACGCCGTTCGATACGGGCAGCCATGACGACATGGATGCCGGCACGTTCCTGCGCAGCCTGCTCGCCCTGCGCCACTCCTTCACCACGATTGCGCAGGCCGGTGCCGCCGACGCACCGTTCGCGCAGCTGCGCGCGCACGGCCTCGCTGCCGAAACCGCGATGCTGCGCGCCACCGGGGGCATCAACACCCATCGTGGTGCAATCTTCAGCCTCGGCCTGCTGGTGGCCGCCGCTGCACGCTGCCGACGCCAGCACGGCCAAAGCGTTCCTGCCGCACAAGTGTGCCTGGGCGTGCAGCACTGGGCCGGCGATTTCGCCCATGCCCCGCTGGATACGCAGAGCCCGGGGCAGCGCGCACGATTGCAGCATGGCGTGCCGGGCGTGCGCGAACAGGCGGCGGCCGGTTACCCGGTGCTGCGCGAACTGGGCGTGCCCACCCTGCGCCATGCCCTGAACGAAGGCCTGCCGCGCGATGCGGCACTGTGCCAGACCCTGATGCAGCTGGTCGCGCACATCGACGACCTCAACCTGCTGCACCGTGGCGGCACCGATGGCCTGCACTGGGCCCAGCAGCAGGCGCGCGGTTTCCTGCGCGGCGGTGGTGCTTTCGCATCGGGCTGGCAAGCACGACTTCGCGGCATCGGTGAGCGCTTCGTCGCGCGCCGCCTCAGCCCGGGCGGCAGTGCCGACCTGCTTGCCTGCAGCTGGTTCCTGCTGCAGCAGGAGGCCGCATGAGCCTTGCCCTGCTCTGTCCCGGGCAAGGCGCGCAGCACGCGGCGATGTTCGAGCGCGTGCGCGATCTGCCTGCCGCGCACGATGTACTGCGGGCGGCGAGCACGGTGCTCGGCCGCGATGTGGCCGCAGCGGCGGCTGACCCTGCACGCTTTGACAACGCACTGGCACAACCATTGCTGTGTGCGGCCACCCTCGCGCACTGGCAGGGACTGCGCGAGGCGCTGCCTGTGCCGGTGCTGGTCGCCGGATACAGCATTGGCGAACTGGCCGCGCATGCCATCGCCGGCACGTTCAATGCGGATACCTGCCTGGCTCTGGCCGCCCGGCGCGCGCAGCTGATGGACGCCGCCCGTCCCGCCGATACCGGACTACAGGCGGTGCTTGGGTTGGATCGCATCACGCTGCACGCACTCTGCGACGCGCACGGCACCTTCGTGGCGATTGCCAATGGCCATGATCATTTCATCGTTGGCGGTGCGCTGGCCTCCCTGCAGGCCCTGGCCGACGCGGCGCGCGCACAGGGCGCGGAGGTCCGGGTGCTGCCGGTGCATGTCCCCGCGCACACGCCGCTGCTGGCAGCGGCGGTCGCACCGTTTGCCGCCGCACTCGATGCTGCCCCGCTGCAGGCCCCGCGCCTGCCGCTGCTGGCCGGTATCGATGCACGACCCGTGCGTGATCGCGCGGCAGCGGTGCACACCCTGTCGGCACAGCTGGCGCAGTCCATCGAATGGGCGCAGGTGATGCGCCAGGCCTTCGAGCGTGGCGCACGGGTGTTCCTGCAGTTGGGCCCGGGCAGCGCGCTGGCGCGCATGGTCGCGCCGTCCTATCCGTGCTGCGAGGTGCGCGCAGTGGAAGAGTTCCAGAGCCTTGAAGGTGCCGCGGCATGGGCACGCCGCGCGCTGGAGCGGCTGCGGTAACGGGTTCGAGCAGTGCGTATCACGCAACACGCCGTACGTCGCCTTACCCCGGGATGGCGGGTCTCCATCCGTGCTGTACGTGAGCCACGTGTCTGGGAGGGCGCATGAGTCCACAAATCGCAACGATCATCGGTCTGGTGATCATGTTCATCATCGCCACCGCTCTGCCGATCAACATGGGCGCCGTCGCTTTCGCGCTGGCCTTCATCATCGGCGGGTTGTGGGTCGACATGGGCGGCAAGGAGGTCCTGGCCGGCTTTCCCGGCGACCTGTTCCTGACCCTGGTCGGCATCACCTACCTGTTCGCCATCGCCCAGAAGAACGGCACCATCGACCTGCTGGTGCACTGGGCAGTAAAAGCCGTGCGCGGCCATATCGTGGCCATCCCCTGGGTGATGTTCGTGATCACCGCAGTCCTGACTGCGTTCGGCGCGCTGGGCCCGGCAGCGGTCGCCATCATCGGTCCGGTCGCGCTGCGCTTTGCCAAGCAGTACAACATCAACCCGCTGATGATGGGCCTGCTGGTCATCCATGGCGCGCAGGCCGGTGGCTTCTCGCCGATCAGCGTGTACGGCAGCATCACCAATGGCGTAGTGCAGAAGGCCGGACTGGAAGTGACCGAGATGGCGGTGTTCCTGACCAGCCTGGGCTTCAACTTCATGATGGCGACGATCTGCTTCTTCGCCTTTGGTGGCATCGCCCTGCTGCGTCGCGGCTCGATCACCGCAGCAGGAGCAATCGGCAATGCGGAGCTGGCGATGGCCGGGGGCCCACAGGCCTCGTCGCGGCAATTTGCGATCGAAGGCCATGGCGCGCTGGTCGCCGCCGGTGGCGGCACGCTCAGCAACGATCCCGAGGCGCTGGAGGCAGTCGGCTTCACCCGCGAACGCCTGCTCACCCTGATCGGCCTGCTCGGCCTGTGCGTGGCCGCGCTGATCTACAATCTCAATGTCGGCCTGGTCTCGATCACCGTGGCGGTGGCGCTGGCACTGCTGTCGCCGCAGAGCCAGAAGGGCGCGGTCGATGGCATCAGCTGGTCCACCGTGCTGCTGATCTGCGGCGTGGTGACCTACATCGGCGTGCTGGAGCATGCCGGCGCGGTGGACTTCATCGGCCATGGCGTGTCCAACATCGGCATCCCGCTGCTGGGTGCACTGCTGGTCTGCTACGTGGGTGGCATCGTCTCCGCGTTCGCCTCGTCGGCGGCGGTGCTGGGGGCCACGATTCCGCTGGCGGTACCGTTCCTGATGCAGGGCCACCTGGGCGCGGCCGGCGTGATCTGCGCGCTGGCGGTGTCGTCCACCATCGTCGATGTCAGCCCGTTCTCGACCAATGGCGCGCTGGTGGTGGCCTCGGCTGCCAAGGAAGAACGCGAGACCCTGTTCCGCCGCTTCCTGGTCTACAGCGGGCTGGTGGTGGCGCTGGGGCCGCTGCTGGCGTGGCTGGTGTTCGTGGTGCCGGGCTGGATGTAACCGTCCTGCGGTCGTGCCGGCCAGCGGCCGGCACGACCTGGCGCTACACTTTGCGCATGGCCATCGCTCCTGCCCCGCGTTCAACGAAGAAGCGTGCCCCTCTGTATGAAGAGGTGGCCGAACACGTGCGCGAGCGCATCTACGACTACCGCCTGCCACCGGGTGAGTGGATCGACGAGCCGGCCCTGTGCGAGGCACTGGGCATCAGCCGCACGCCGCTGCGCGAGGCGCTGAAGCTGCTGGCCGCCGAAGGCCTGGTACAGATCGATGCCGGTCGTGGCGCGCGGGTTACCCGGCTCACCCTGGAAGACCTCAACCAGCTGTTCCCGGTGATGGCGATGCTGGAAGGCCGCTGCGCGCATGAAGCGGTCAGGCATATCGACGCTGCCGGCATGCAGCAGCTGGAAGACCTGCATGCAGCGATGGAGACGGCCGCTGCCGAGGGCAACATCGCCGAGTACTACCGCAACAACTACCTCATCCACGAAACCGTGCAGCACTATGCCGGCAATCCGTGGCTGATCCGCATCACCCACGACCTGCACCGCATCCTGAAGATGCACCGCGGTAGGCAGCTGCTGACCCCGGGCCGCACCGCGCAGTCGCTGGCCGAGCACCGCGAGTTGATGGAGTGCTTCCGCAGGCGGGATGCCGCTGCGGCCGAACGCACCATGGAACGCCACCTGCTCAGCCAGGGCCAGGCGCTGGCCGCCTATGTGGCCGCCGGCGGCCTGCTGAACGTGCCGGCGCCGCTGCCGACCGAAGGCGGCGGTTGAGCGGATGCGGTTGCCGGCCAGCGGCCGGCACTACCGGCCGCAGCCAACCGCTGTTCTGTAGAGTCGAGCCATGCTCGACTGCCTTTCTATCAGGCACCGCGGCGTTGGAGCGAAGTGCAGTCGAGCATGGCTCGACTCTACAGAGACCTCAATCGCTGCAGCTGCCACCACCACCGTCACTGCTGCCACCGTCGCTTCCACAGTCGGAGCTGCTGTAGCTGTGATGGCTGTGGTTGTCACTGGCGTAGCCACCGGAGATGTCGTGGCTTCCGCCGCCATCCCCCCGGCTGCCCGAGCCGTCGGCCGTAGCCACCGCCATGCACAGGATCGCGCCCACCAGCGGCAGCAGCCAGACCAGCAGCAGCTGCAGCCCCCGGCCACCCGCCGACAGGCCATCACGCTGGACGATCACCACCGTGGCCACCACGTTCAGGCCCAGCACCAGCAGGGCCAGCAGGAGGGTCACGATCAGCATGCGGCGGACTCCGGGGCTGGACGAGCGCATTATGGCCTGCCGGCCCGGCAATGGCCGTGCCTGTCATGAAGATGGGACAATGTGGGGCGCGCCGGCCTGCCTGCGGGCCGCCGGCGCCCCCCGCACCACACGGAAGAAGAAGAACAACAACATGCTGAAAGTCATTTTCGATACCGACCCGGGCGTCGACGACGCCCTGGCCCTGCTGTACCTGCACAAGCACGCCCAGATCGACCTGATCGGCGTCACCACCACCTTCGGCAACGCCTCGGTGGAGTCGACCACGCACAATGCGCTGTACCTGAAGCAGGCCTGGGGCTTTGCCGCCCCGGTCGCGCGCGGTGCCGATGGCCCGCTGCAGCCGGAAGCCACCCCGGAAGCCTGGCCGGTGCACATCCATGGCCACAACGGCCTGGGCAACCACCCGGTGCCGGCCGAACTGGACGTGGCCGCCGACGCGCGCCCGGCCCACCAGCTGATCATCGACCTGGTCCGCGCCCACCCGGGCGAAGTGACCCTGGTGGCGGTCGGCCGCATGACCAACCTGGCGCTGGCGCTGCAGCAGGCCCCGGACATCGCCGGCCTGGTGCGCGGCGTGGTGCTCATGGGTGGCGCCTTCCACGTCAACGGCAACATCACCCCGGCCGCCGAGGCCAACATCTGGGGCGACGCCGAAGCGGCCGACGTGGTGTTCACCACGGACTGGCCGGTGACCGCGATCGGCCTGGACGTGACCACCCGCGTGGAAATGAACCGCGATGGCCTGGACACGCTGGCCGCCCTCGGCGGCGCCGATGCCGGGCTGGTACGCGCACTGTCGCAGGACTACGTGGACTTCTACCTGCAGGCAGGCCACAAGGGCATGGTCGTGCACGACTGCTGCGCCTGCATCGCGCTGACCCGCCCGGAACTGTTCACGTTCGAGCGCGCCAGCGTGCGCGTGGCCACCGACGGCGTTGCCCGTGGTATGACCATTCCCAAGCCGGAAGGCATGGGCTTCGGCCCCAGCGTGTGGGATGGCCACGTACTGCAGTCCATCGCCATCGGCGTGGATGCGGCCGCGGTACTGGCCGACATCGAGCAGACCCTCAAGGTCTGACCGGTCAGCGCTTGTCCCTGCCCGGGGCCGTCTCGGGCAGGGTCCACAGCACGGGCAGCACCAGAACCGCCACCAGCGCGATCATCGCACCCGGCGCCGCCGCCCAGCCGCTGCGTTCCACCCACCATTGCGCCAGCCACGGTGTCGCGCCACCGAACACCGCCGTGGCCATGGTCACGCCCAGCGCCAGCCCGCTGACCCGGCCTTCGCCCGGGAACTGTTCGGCGGTGGCCGGGGCCGCCACCGCACTCACGCCACCGGCCACGCAGGCCAGCAGCACTGCGGCCAGCACGATGCCCAGCGCCGTCGCCTGTGCCATCCACGCAAACAGCGAAAGTGGCAGCAGCGCCGCCAGCAACGTCAGGCCCAGCAGCATCGGCCGACGTCCGACGCGGTCCGACAAGGCGCCGCACAGCGGGGTGATCGCGATCACCGCCACGGCCGCGATCGTCGACAGCCACAACGCAGCGCCCTCGTCATGCCCCTGCGCATGCAGGAACGCGGGCACATAGGTGATGCCCACGTAGTAAGTGATCGATCCCAAGGCCGAGATCGCGAAGGTGCGCGCCACCGCCCCCGGGTGGTTGCGCAGCACATGCCGCAGCGGCGTGGCCGGAATGCTGCCGTCGCGGCGCTGGCGCTCGAACTCCGGTGACTCGTGCATGCCCGAGCGCGCAACCAGGATCACCAGCGCCAGTGCGGCACCGACGAAGAACGGCATGCGCCAGCCCCAGCTGTCCAGCTGCGCGGTGGGCAGCAGCGCCACGGTAAGCGCGGAGATCGCTACCGCCAGCAGCGCGCCGACTTCGCTGGCCGCCGAGGCCAGCGAGGTCACCAGGCCGCGTCGCCGCGCCGGTGCGCTTTCCAGCAGATAGGCCACCACGCCGGTGTATTCACCGCCCACCGAGAACGCCATCACGCAGCGCAGGACCAGCAGCAGTACGCCGGCCGTAGTACCTGCGGTGGCCGCAGTCGGCAGCAGCGCGGTCGCCAGCATCGCCGCCGCCATCAATGCCATGGAAGCCAGCAGCATCCAGCGCCGTCCGAGCCGGTCACCCAGGTGCCCGAAGCACAGCGCGCCCAAGGGACGCATCAGGTAGGACACGGCGAATCCGGCGAGGGTGACCAGCAGCGCCTGCTCGCCCCCGCCGAAGAACACCCGCGACAACACCGTGGCAAAGTACAGGTACAGGGTGAAGTCGTACCACTCCACCACCGTGGACAGGCCGGCCACCCACATCGAGCGCTGCCGCGTGGCAGTCATTGCGTGTTCGCCTTCAACAGCCTCGATCCCGGTTGCGCAGGTTCGGGGCAGGATGTCATGGCCGGGGTGAAATACCGGTCATCGGCCATCCGCTGCCTGCATGTACTGGGTTTCATGGCCGGTGAAGCGCTCACCGTCAAAGCCGAAGCAGAAGCGGCCTTCCTCAAACACGCGGTAGACCAGCAGCGCACCATTGAGGCAGAACTGCTGCTGGTCCACGCCCGTCTCCAGTGTCCCGTAGCCGGTGGCGTCTCCGCCCTTCCCCGCCGGCCCGGTGAAGGCATCGAACGGCAGTGGCGTCGCCCTGCCGGTGCGGGTATCGACCAGCACCAACGTGCGCTGGAAGTATTCGGGACGATCATCGACCTGCACCAGCAGGTAGTGCTGGTTGAAATTCGGCGCCTGGTGCTGGAGCGCATTTTCGATGGCGGCCCGGTGCCGCGCATCGCAGAAGTCGACCGGGCTGTAGCGGTAGCTGCAACCGTCGTGATCGTAGGGCAGGTTCATGCCCGAATAGCGGACGCCTGCCTGGCTGCCGACGTCGTCTCCCGGTTCCGGCGTGCTGCACAGCAGCCACGAGCGCTGCGCATCCTCGGGATCGGCCATCAGCTTCGGCTCACGGCCCGCCTCGTACGCCGCGCCACCCGGGAATACCTGCCCGAAGCGCTGGCGGACGATGGGACGTGCCTTCTCCAGCGGCAGGCCGATCCTGGCCCCACGGGACGAAACGAACGTCATCGTCGGCAGGATCACGTCCTCCACCGGCAGCCCCTTCCATTGCCCCTGCACGCAGAACGTGGCGATCTCGTTCTCCTCGTCCTCCCTGCAGGGCTTCGGCGCGTTCGCGGCCAACCAGGGATGGGCCGGACGCCCGGTCTGCTGATCGATGTACCAGCCGTCCAGCGCGCAGGTCGGCAGGCCGTCGAGCAGCGGAGAGAGGTCTGCTGCGGTGGCCGGGGTGGCACGCGGTGTGCCCGCTGCGGGTACCCCGGTCGGCGCATCCGGTGCGCGCTGGCACGCCACCAGCGCGAGCAGACCGACCAGCAGCGCGACGTAGCGCGGGCGCCGGATTGAATGCTGCGTTCCCTGCATTGCGTGTTTCCTGGTTTCGACGCTCCCTGCAGATGATCGCCGATCCCGAGGCCGTGCAGGAATGTCACAGATCCCACATCGGGGTCAGAGCCCTTCGCTCCCGCAAAGGGATCCGACCCCGCCCGTTACCCCGGCAGCTGCAGCTCAGCCCTCAGCCCGCCACCCTCGCGGTTGTGCAACCGCAGCGAACCGCCCAGCGACTGCGCAAGCTGCACCGCGATGGCCAGGCCCAGGCCGGTGCCGCCGGTGCCGCGATTGCGCGAGCTTTCCAGCCGGTGGAACGGCGCCAGCACTGCCTGCAGCTGGTCCTCGGGAATGCCGGGGCCACGGTCGGAAATTCCGATCCACACCCTTCCGGCCTCATCGCGGCCGGCCTCGATCTCGGCGGCACCGGCGTAGCGCAACGCGTTGTCGACCAGATTGCCGACCACCCGGCGCAGCGGCTGCGGCCAGGTCTGCACCACCAGTCCAGCGGGCGCGCCGCCACTGACCGGCTTGCCCATGTCCTCGTAATCGCCGACCACACTGGCCAGGAACGCGCCCAGGTCCATCGACACCGGCGCGCCACCGGCGACGTGGCTGCTGCGCGCATAGGCCACGCCTTCGCGCACCAGTTGCCCAAGGTGGTCGAGGTCGGCCAGCAGCCGCTGCTGGGTGCTGTCTTCAGGCAGGGTCTCCACCCGCAGCTTCATGCGCGTGATAGGGGTCTGCAGGTCATGCGAGATCGCGGCCAGGATCTGCAGGCGCTCACTGACATGGCCACGAATGCGTGCCTGCAATGCGTTGAGCGCGGCCGCCGCGCCACCCACTTCCGCAGGGCCATCTTCAGGCAGTGCGGGCCCGTCCTTGCCCGGCTGCAGATGCTCCACCGCATGCGACAGCTGCTGCAGCGGGCGCATGGCCAGGCGCACCGCCAGCCACGCGCACACCAGCAGCAGCGCCAGCTGCACCAGCAGCACGGCGGGCAGCCAACGCGCCAGCGGCAGGCCCGACGGGGTGACTTCAATGGTCAAGGGTGTACCGTCGTGCAGGCGCAGTTCCACCTCGAACCGCTCCGGCAGGCGGGCCACCTGCCGCGCCTGCAGCGGATAGCGGTGCTGCAGGCTGTCGTCGATGATCGCCGTGACCTGGCGTGCACGATCGGTCTGCAGCCCGGGCCCGGCCGCGGCCGGGCGCAGCAGGTAACGGTAGGTGCGCCGCTCCAGCCGCGGTACCCAGGCGGCGCGCTGGCCTGCGGGCAGGTGCTCCAGCAGCGCAACACTCACCGCCACATCCTCGTCGAGGTTGCGCAGCATCATGCTGCGGGTGGACTGGTAGCGTTCGAAGAACAGCAGGCCGAACGACAGTGCATGGGCCAGGGCCAGTCCGCCCAGCAGCACCAGCAGCAGCCGCGCCGACAGCGTGCGCGGCCAGCGTGGACGGCGTGCGCCGGCGTTCATTCGTCCGGCCCCAGCAACTGCACCGGCACGCTGAACACATAGCCTTCGCTGCGCACGGTCTTGATATAGGTCGGCTCGCGCGCGTCGTCACCCAGGCGCTGCCGCACGCGGCTGACCAGCAGGTCGATCGAGCGATCGAACAGCTCGGCATCGCGGCCCTGGGTGAGGCTGAGCAGCTGGTCGCGGCTGAGCACCCGATTGGCGTGGTCGAGGAACACGCGCAACAGGCGGAATTCGGCGCCACTGAGTGGATACGCGGTGTCCTGCGCGTCCAGCAGATGGCGCGCGGTGGTGTCCAGGCGCCACTCGCCGAAGGCCAGCTGGCGACCGGCTTCGCTCACCTGCAGGTTCGGCGGCAGCATCCGGGTGCGGCGGATCACTGCATTGATGCGTGCCAGCAGTTCGCGCGAAGAGAAGGGCTTGGTCACGTAGTCGTCAGCGCCCATTTCCAGGCCGATGATGCGGTCGGTCTCGTCGTCGCGGGCAGTCAGCAGCACCACCGGCACCGCACGATGCTTGCCGGCGCGCAGGTTGCGGCACAGGCTCAGTCCATCCTCGCCCGGCATCATCACGTCCAGCACCACCAGATCCACGGCATGGGTATCCATCAGCGCGCGCATGGCCCGGCCACCGTCGGCCTGGCTCACGCGCAGGCCGTTGCGTTGCAGGTAGTCAGCCAGCATCTGGCGGATCTCGCTGTCATCGTCGACGACCAGGATATGCGGTACGTGGTTCATTGCGTTCTCGATGAAGGCGGAGGTCAAGGCCGCATGGCGCGGCCATGGTAGCGCGGCTCAGGGGCTGGCCAGCAGGCGCTGGATCTCGCTTTCGGTACGTGCGTAGTCGCCCTCGCCGTAATGGCGGTAGACCACCCGCCCCTGCCGGTCGAGCAGGTACAGTGCGGGCCAGAAGCGGTTGCCCCAGGCGTTCCAGATCCGGTACTGGTTGTCTTGCACCACCGGCCAGGTAATGTCCAACCGTGCGATGGCCTTGCGCACGTTGCCGGGCAACCCTTCATAGGCGAACTCCGGCGTATGCACGCCGATCACCCTCAGGCCCTGCGGCACGTAGCGTGCATGCCACTGGTGAACATACGGCGCCACGTTGAGGCAGTTGCTGCAGGTGTAGGTCCAGAACTCGACCAGCACCACCTGCCCCCGCAACTGCTTCAGCGTGAGCGGTGGGCTGTTGTGCCAGGGCCCGCCACCGTCGAACCCGGCGGCGGGAACGGCCTGTGCCGGCTGCGCGTCGGCCTCCGGGCTGGGCCAGGCCATCAGCGGCGCAGCCCCACCCAGCAGGCTCAGCAGCAACGGCAGCGCATACGCACGCAGGGCGGCCATCGTTCAGCCCCCCTGCTCGGCCAGCGGCAGTTCGGCTGGCTTCACTCCCGCCGCTTCCAGGATGCTGTCGGCCACCTGCGCCGGATGCGAAAGCAGCGAGACGTGGCTGCTACCGATCGATTGCAGCTGCGCGCCAATGCGCTTTGCGGTGGCGGCCTGCAGCTGCGGCGACAGCATGCGGTCATCGCGGCTGAGCACGTACCAGCTCGGCTTGCTGCGCCACGCCGCAACGTTCACCACTTCGCCCAGCGCGCTGGCCTTCAACGGGACCTGCGTGCTGTACAGCAGTGCGGCCGACTTTTTCATCACATCCGGCGCGAAGTCCTGGGCGACAGCGTCAGCTGGCAACGTCAGGTAGCCATCCCTCTCCTGCAGGCGGGCCAGGCCAGGACCGGCCGGGAAACCTTCGCCCTGTTGCGCCGAAGATTGCCCTGCATCCGGTGCGAAGGCCGCCACATACACCAGCGCCTGCACCTTCGGGTCATTGCCCGCTTCGGTGATGACCGTGCCACCCCAGCTGTGGCCGACCAGCACCACCTTGCCGGGCGCAGCGGCAATCGCGCGACGGGTGGCGGCGACGTCATCGGCCAATGAGGTGAGCGGATTCTGTACCGCCACTGCCGGCAGCTTCCAGTCATGCAGGGTGCTGATGACCTTGCTCCAGCTGGAGCCATCGGCGAAGGCGCCGTGCACCAGGATGACGGTGGGCGGTGCTGCGGTATCGGCCTGGGCAGCGAAGGCGGGGGCGGCTGCGCTGGCAAGGGCGAGAGCAGCAGCAAGCAACGAGGTACGGATCATGGGAAGCGCTCCGGTGTTGGGAGTGGCCATTTCCGCCTGCCGGTGTATCGGCGCTGTTTCTTCGCGGCGCGGAGTTGTAACGGACTGTAGGGCGCAGGCGGGTTTCTACAGTGGGATACATTCGGGCGCCGGTCCTGCCCGGGCGCTACCGGGCGGATATCGCTCCCCGCACGCGGGCGCGCAACGCCCCGATGTGCGTCAACGGATCGTCTTTGTATCTGACTGTACGAAACCCCGGCCGCGGCCACAGTCGCTGACAAAACCCCGGGCAACGGCACACGTTGCCGATACCTGCGCCGCCTGGAATGGCCTCCATCGACCACTGGCCCGCAGGACACCACCATGATCAGCACCGCCTCTTCCGTGTATACCCCCCGCCTGGACGCCGTCGGCCGCTGGCTCTCGCCGTTGGCGCTGCGCACCCTGCTGGCCTGGGAGTTCTTTGAATCCGGCCGCGGGAAGCTGGGCGGCCAGAACTGGTTCGCCGACCTGGAAGGCCGCTTCCCGTTCCCGTTCTCCGCCCTGCCCGCGTCGCTGAACTGGCAGCTGGCCACCTGGCTGGAACTGGTGGGTGCGGTGATGCTGCTGCTCGGCCTGGCCACGCGCTCGGTGGCCTACGTCTTCTGGGTGTTGACGGTGGTCGCCATCGCCGCCGTGCACTGGCCCGACCAGTGGAACGGCCTGGGTGAACTGTGGCAGGGCTATGCGATCACCGACCAGGGCTACGGCAACTTCAAGCTGCCGCTGCTGTTCCTGGCCATGCTGCTGCCATTGATCCTCAACGGCGGTGGCGCGCTCAGCGTGGACCGGCTGCTGGCCGGCCCACAGCATGCCCCCGTCGGCAACGACGGCCTGGGCTGGGGCGTCAGCCTGATCGCCCTGTTGCTGCCGGTGGCGGCGCTGTTGCCCGGCATCGGTTTCGGCGGCGCCCTGCTCGGTGGCGTGCTGCTGCTGGGCTATCTGCTGCGTCGCCGCCGCGCCGCGTGAGCCGCCTCCCCCTGTTCCCGAACGTTTCCCTTTCCGTCGCCTCTTCGGCGGCGTCCATCCCGCACGCCCCGCGTGCTTTCCCAAGGAGTCACCACCATGTCCGTCTCGACCAAGAACACCCCCTCCTCCCGCCTGCCGCGCATCGGTGCCATCGGCATCGCCCTGGCCGGTGGCCTGCTGCTGGCCGGCCAGGCCGCGGCGATCCAACCGCTGGCGATCAGCGCGGTGGCCATGAGCGCCGCCGCTGAAGGCAAGTGCGGTGAAGGCAAGTGCGGGGCCAACAAGGCCACCACTGGCACGCCCGCCGGCAAGGCCAAGGTGGCCGAGGGCCAGTGTGGCGAAGGCAAGTGCGGCGACGCCTCGTTTGCCCGCACCGACCGCGACCACGACGGCAAGGTCTCGCGCGCCGAGTTCAACGCTGTGGCCGCCAAGCGTGCCGCCGAGTTCGACCGCATCGACACCGACCACGACGGTTACATCAGCGAGCAGGAAGCGCACGACTACCTGCGCAGCGTCTACACCGCCAACGGCAAGCCGATGCCGAAGGGCCTGTTCTCCCGCGTTGCCGATTGATCCACGTTCACCCGGCGCCGCCTTCAGGGCGGCGCCCTCTCTCTGGAGCATCCGCCATGTCCCTGCCCCTGCCCACCAACGCCGCAGGTCTTGGCCTGCGCCGTGGCCTGATCGACGAACTGCTGGCAATGCCGGCCGGTGCCATCGACTTCCTCGAAGTCTCCCCCGACAACTGGATCGGCGTCGGCGGTGCACACGGTGCCGCGCTGCGCCAACTCAGCGAGCGCCACCCCTTGACCTGCCACGGCCTGGCGCTGTCGCTGGGCGGTCCTGATCCGCTGGACCGCATCCTGCTGGCACAGACCCGAGCCTTCCTCGACCTGCACCAGGTGCAGCTGTACAGCGAACACCTGAGCTACTGCGCCGCCGGTGGACATGTCTATGACCTGCTGCCGCTGCCGTTCACCGCCGAGGCCGTACATCATGTCGCCGGTCGCATCGCCCAGGTGCAGGACATCCTGGGCCGACGCATCGCCGTGGAGAACATCTCCTACTACGCCGTGGCGGGCGCGGACATGAGCGAGATCGACTTCATCAACGCCGTGCTCGCCGAAGCCGACTGCGACCTGCTGCTGGACGTCAACAATGTCTTCGTCAACGCCTGCAACAACGGTTACGACGCCTTCGAATTCCTGGCCCGCGTGCCGCCCCACCGTGTCGCCTCGCTGCACGTAGCGGGCCACTTCGATGAAGACGATGGCTTCAAGATCGATACCCACGGCGCGCCGGTGAAAGGCGTGGTCTGGGCGCTGTTGCGCGAGGCCTATGCGCGCGTGGGCGTGCGCCCCACGCTGCTCGAACGCGACTTCAACTTTCCGCCGCTCGCAGAGTTGCTGGCCGAGGTTGCGCAGATCCGCCAAGCGCAGGTCGAGGCACGCTGGCCCGAGGTGGCCCATGGCTGAGTCGCTGGCCATCCTGCAACGGCGCTGGGCCGATCATGTGCGCGATCCATCACTGGCCGCACCCGCTGGCATCGGGGCGCGCAGGCTGGCGCTATACCGCCGCCTGTGCATCGACAGCCTGGACACCTTGCTGGCCGGCAGCCTGCCGCGCCTGCAACAACAGTTGGGCACGCCGCGCTGGCGCGACACAGTGGAGCACTACTACGCCAGCCACGCCTGCCAGACCCCGTTGTTCCCACGGATCGCCGGCGAGTTCGCGGACTGGCTGGCGGTGCAGGACGCGCTGGCACTGCCAGGCTGGGCAGCGGAACTGGCGCACTACGAGAGCACGCAGCAGTCGCTGCACATTGAAGCGCGTGACGCTGGGTGTCTGCTGCACCGTGTTCCCCTGGACAGTGATGTGCTCGCGGTTTCGCCGTTGGTGCGAGTGCTGGGCTACCAGTGGCCGGTACATGAAGACGAGGCGCTTGAGCCGGTGTTGAGCGCAGCACCCACGCTGCTGGTGATCCGGCGCGTCGCCGGTTTCAGCCTGCAGGTCGAGGAACTGTCATCGCTGGCCTACGCGCTGCTATCGGTGTTCGGCAACGACGGCGCGCCGGTGGTTGAGGCGCTGCAAGCGCTGTCCGAAACACATGACGTGGCAACAGACGCATTGCGTGCGGCCTGCGTGCCCGTTCTGGGCGAGCTGTGCATGGCAGGCGTGCTGGTTGCATTGCCTGCTTCCTGAGGTTGCCGGCCAGCGGCCGGCACTACCGCCCCCTACTTCGAGGTCTCATCATGGCTGCTTCCAACACTTCCTTCCTGCACGGCTGGCGCCTGTTCCTGGCCATCGCCGTGGTCCTGATCGCGCTCGCGCTTGCGGCCTTCGCCCTGTATCCCGATGCAGCCGAAGGCAGCCGTGCGGCGATCCGGGTCACTGCACGCACATCATTCCTGCTGTTCCTGACGGCGTTCACGGCATCGTCGTTCGCCAGCCTGCTGCCCGGCCCGTTCACCCGCTTCCTGCTGCGCGAACGGCGCATCATCGGCCTGTCCTTCGCGTTCTCGCACCTGCTGCATGCCATCGCCATCACCAGTTTCGGCATCCTCAACCCGGCGTTCTGGCCAGCACGGTCCGCGCTGGCCAACCTCCCGGGCACGGTGGGCTACATTGCCATCCTGGCGCTGGCCATCACCTCGCACCGGGGGCTCGCCCGGCGCATGGGACCCACCGCCTGGCGTCGCCTGCACGTCACCGGCATGTGGATCATCGCGGCGGTGTTCACCTACTCGTACTTCAAGCGCGTGCCGGGCAACTTCTGGTATGCGGTGCCGTCGGCGCTGCTGTTCACCGCCTTCGTGGTGCGCTGGATCGCAAAGCGGGCGCAGGCGTTGCGCCGAAGTGCGCACGCGCGACCGCCGCTGCGGGCGGCCTGACGGGCCGGGGTCAGATCCCTTTGCCAAAGGCAAAGGGATCTGACCCCATCATGCCGTCCCCATCAGCCATCACGGGTGGCGCGATAGGCCGCGTAGGCATCGAGGATCTTCTGCAGCCGCACATGCTGCTTCGTTCCCATGGAAACCTGCCGCACGCGCTTCAGCAGCGTCTTCCACATGTATCCGCAACGGAAGAAGTACGGCCGCACTTCGAGGAAGGTCAGCGCGACATCCAGCGTATCTGGGTCGCGTTCGGCAAGTTGCTTCAGCGCGTTGGCGTAGCCACCCGGAAACGCCAGCCGCTCGTAGTGCTGTTGGAACTGCGCGCAGGCCTGGGCGTGCAGCAGCTTCTGTTCCGGGTCACGCCAGCGCGACGCAGCACTCCCGCGGATGGCCCGCTGCAGCCGGTTGATCTCATCGGCATTGGCGCGGATCAGGCGTTCCATCGGGGCGCGGGGATGGGACAGGGTTTCTTCCATGTGGTTTGCCAGGGGTCAGACCCCTTTCCCGCAGGGAAAAGGGTCTGACCCCGCCTAAGGTCACGGCGCGCGGCGCAATGTCACCAGGGTGATCTCCGACGGTACGCCGATGCGCGCCGGAAAACCCGCCCAGAGGCCGGCCCCGTTGCTCACGTACAGGGTCATGCCATCCACGTCGTAGCGGCCGGAGACGAAGTCCCCGTTGGCCCGCTTCACCAGCTGGTCCATGCCGATGATCTGCCCGCCGTGGGTATGCCCGGACAGCTGCAGCTTCACCCCGCGCGCCGCCGCCTCGCGCGCATTGCGCGGGCGATGATCGAGCAGGATCACCGGCGCGGACGGATCGGCACCGGCCAATGCGGCGTCCAGATCCGGCAGCGGCAGGCCGTAGCGTGCGGCCACCGGATCGGTGACGCCGGCGATGGTCAGCGCCGCATCGCCGCGCCGCACCTGCAGGTGGCTGTTCTCCAGCACCTGCATGTGCAGCGCGCGGAACGCCTGCATCCACGCCTGGTACTGCGCGTAGTACTCGTGGTTGCCGGTGATGGCGACGACGCCGTCCGGCGCGCGCAGGTCCGCGAGTGGACGCGCGTCGTCACGGCGGGCCTCGACGCTGCCGTCGATCAGGTCGCCGGTGATCACCACCAGGTCCGGCGTCAGTGCGTTGCTCTCGTCCACCACCCGGCGCACCCAGTCGCCGGTCAGCAGGCGGCTGGCATGGATGTCGGTCAGCTGCAGCACGCGATAGCCGTCGAACGCAGCGGGCAGCCCGGCGATGCTCACCTCGATCTGCCGGGGCTTGGGCACCGCCATGCCCTGGCTGACGCCATACCCACTGACCAGCAGGGCCAGCATGCCGGCCGCCGGTCGCAGGTTCCGCGTGCGCAATGCGGCTACCGTACGTGGCCAGCGCAGCAGGCGGGAAGCGAGCAGGCCCACGTCCAGCGGCAGGATCAGCAACGCCAACAGCAACACCGCCGTGGAGCCGGTGGCCAGCGTGGCGATGGCCAGTTTCGGAATCTCGGGCGATGCCATCGTGCCCCAGAAGGTGGCCACGATGCGCAGCTGCACGGCCATGGCCACCACCAGCAGCGACAGCACGACCTTCAACCCGATGGGCATGCGCAGCGGCCAGAACAGGCGCCAGGCCACATACAGGCCCATCAACAGACCGATCGTACTCAGCACTGCAACCATCCATGACAGAAAGCGGGCCCGCCATGGTGACGGCTGCGGGCTGGATTGTGTAGAGCCGAGCCCATGCCCGGCTGCTCAGGAAGCCGTCGAGCATGGCTCGACTCTACAGAACCCCAATCGCGCAGCGCTCGACGCTACAGATGGCCCAGGCGTTCCACCCGCAGGCGGGCGATGCGGCGCTTCTCCATCGCCAGCACGGTGATGCGTATGCCGGCCACCGCCACCGCATCACCGATGTCCGGCAGGCGGCCCAGCTGCTCCAGCACCAGCCCGGAGATGGTCATGTAGTCGGCACTGCGCGGCAACGACACACCGGTCAGCCGCTGCAGGTCGTCCAGGGTCAACGCGCCATCAGCCTCCCAGCAATCTTCGCCCTGCGCGACCACGCCATAGCGTTCGTCCTGGGTATCCACCAGGTCACCGGCAATGGCCGCCAGCAGGTCGTTGGCGGTGACCAGGCCTTCCACGCTGCCGTACTCGTCCACCGCCACCGCCAGCGGCACCGGGTGCTGGCGGATCAGTTCCAGCGCCTGCAAGGCACTGGCACTGGACAGCACGTACTGCGGCTCGCGCAGGTTGCCTTCCAGCTGCAATGGCTTGCCCTGCAGCAGGTCGGCCAGCAGGTCGCGGCTCTGCACCACGCCACGCAGGCTGTCCAGATCGCCGTCGCCGACCAGCAGGCGGGTGTGCGGTGAGGCCACCAGGCGTGCGACCACATCGTCCTGCCCACGCGCCAGGTCGATCCACTGCACGTCCGCACGCACGGTCATCACGCTCGACACCGGCCGGTCGGCCAGGCCCAGCACGCTGCGGATCATCTCGTGTTCGGCCGGCTGCAGGCGCTCTCCGGCGTCCACCGGCTCGTCCACGCTTTCGTCCGCATGGCCATTGGCCGGGCGCGCACCGAGCATCCGCAGCACGGCGTCGGCGGTGCGCTGGCGGAACGGCTGGCGGCGCTCGTTGCGCTCACGGTTGAAGCGCACCCACTGGTTGAACGCCTCGACCAGGATCGAGAACGCGATGGCCGCGTACAGATATCCCTTCGGGATCTTGTAGCCCAGGCCCTCGGCCACCAGGCTAAAACCGATCATCAGCAGGAAGCCCAGGCACAGCACCACTACCGTGGGATGCTTGTTGACGAAGCGGGTCAGCGGCTTGCTGGCCAGCAGCATCAATGCCATTGCGATCGTCACCGCGGCGTACATCACGCCCAGGTTGTCGACCATGCCGACTGCGGTGATCACCGAGTCCAGCGAGAACACTGCATCGAGCACCACGATCTGCGCCACCACCATCGCGAAGCTGGCATAGACCTTCTTGCCATCTTCGTGGTGCTCGCGGCCTTCAAGCCGTTCGTGCAGCTCCATCGTGCCCTTGAACAGCAGGAACAGGCCACCGCCGAGCAGGATCAGGTCACGCCCGGAGAAACTGTGCTCGAACAGCGTGAGCAGCGGTTCGGTCAGTTTCATGATCCAGGCCAGCGCCGCCAGCAGCACCAGCCGCATCAGCAACGCCAGTGCCAGGCCGATTACCCGCGCGCGGTCGCGCTGGTGCGGCGGCAGCTTGTCGGCCAGGATCGCGATGAACACCAGGTTGTCGATGCCGAGCACAATCTCCAGCACGACCAGGGTTGCAAGGCCCATCCAGATCGAGGGGTCAGCCAACCATTCCATTTCAGGTCCGTTTCGTCAGTAGTTAGGGAAAAAGGCAAAGCACTCAGTCAGCGCCCTGCGCCTGTGCCGGGTCATGCCCGAGCAGGTCGCCGGGCGTGCACTGCAACTCACGGCAGATCGCATCCAGCGTGGAAAAGCGGATGGCGCGCGCCTTGCCGGTCTTCAGGATCGACAGATTGGCCAAGGTAATGCCGATACGCCCGGCCAGTTCGGACAGGGTCATGCCCCGTTCCTGCAGCATGCGGTCCAGGGTGATGACGATCGCCATCAGATGACACCATCAAGGTCATCACGCATCGCCGCACCCACGGCGAACACGCGTGCCAGTACGAACAGCATCAGCACCGCGACCAGGCCAGTGATCGACATGCCGCCGCCCACCTCCATCCAGGTGAAGTCCGGGCCCATCCAGGCGGCGTAGGCACCGATCAGGATCGACAGCAGCTCCATCGCCAGCATCAGCCACGCCATGCGTTGCAGGCGCTGCGCATTGGCATGGGTGAACGGCCGCTCGCGCGCAGCCGACTTCAACAGCCGCAGCAGGTGCCGCAGGAACAGCAGGCACAGCACCAGCAGCGCGACGATGGCGCCCAGACCGAGGCAGAAATGCAGGAACAGATCGTTCCCATGCGCGGCCGCAGCAGCGGCATCGTGCACGCTGTCGAGCAGCCAGCGCCGGTCGTGGGCGACCAGCGGCACGGCCAGCAGTGCGGCCAGGATGCCCAGCCAGCACATCGCGCGGACGGCCTGTACGGCGGCCTGGGCCAGGGTGAACAAGCCTCGCGCAGGTCTGGCGCGGGCGGGACGAGCGGTCAAGCGGCCTCCGGCGTTGGGACAGCATCGCCGCCCCGGGATGGATTTATCGATAAACGATATACCACATCCTGAGTGAAAGGCTGAATCGCACGCGTGCCCCTGCCAGGGCGCGGGCAATGCGCTGGACGCTGCGCGGCCCCGATCAGACCACGATTTCGCCCTCGTCCTCGCCATCCCAGTAGTGGATGCGGCTGGCGTGCACATGAATCAGCACCAGCCCCGGTGTATCCACTCCCTGTTCGAACCAGCGCTCAAGGTCCTTCACCCAGTGCTGGCTCATCGTAGCGCGATCGCGTACCAGCGCTGCCCTTCCCTGCACGTGCACGAACAACGGTGGCTTGCCCAGTAGCGACTTGCTGCCGGAAAAACCCAGCGCAACGGCGGGGTCAGCGTCGATCTCGCGCACCATGTCGGTGTCTTCCGTAGTGAAGAACCAGCTGTCACCGTCATAGTCCACGTCACCGTTGTTGCTCATCGGACGACCCGCAATCTCTCGACCCGCGTGGGTCTGCAGCAGGGTGAAATCAATGCCGGCCATCTTCTTGGCCAGTTCGGGCAGGGTGAGCTGGGTCATGGCGTCGTCCGTCAGCGGATGGAATCCCAGCGTCGGCGCACAGCAGTGACCGAAGCGTGGATGAGCAGTTGCGACCTCTTCACAGAAAACGAGATAGAGCGCATGGCACATGCGTGACGCACCTCACACCACCACAGCCGCGTTAAGAGCAGATGGAGGAACGGCCCTCCAGGCCGCGACACGCCTCTAACAGGGCATTGCTCAAGAATCGCGCAACCCCGTGGCGCGACCGGCATGGCTGCCGGCACAAGCGCAGGCTTTCCTCCGCAACCGCATGGCCTCCACATGGACCTGTTCGCCTGGCTCGCGTTCGGCTGCTACCTGTTGGCGTTCTTCATTGTCTCGCTGTTTGCTGCGGCCTATCTGAAACGCTCTGACTTCATGCCTTACCACGGCCAGGCCGTGGGCGTGCCGTGGACCGAGGTCGAGCCGCGCATGCAGGTGCTGGTGATGGCCCTCATCCGCGTGGTCGGGGCGGGCTGGATCGCACTGGCCGGGGCTGGCGTGATGCTGGCCTGGCTGATCTTCTTCGGGGGTCACTTCGCACTGCCGCAGCTGCTGGCGTTCCAGCTGTTCTGCCTGGTCGCCACCGTGCCGCCGGTCCTGGTCGCCGCCGGCGTGCAGCGGCGTACCGGTGCGCGTACCCCGGTGCCCGCTGGCGCCATGGTTGTACTGCTGTCGGTCATCGGATTCGTGCTGGCCCTGTTGTCGCTACCGCAGTGACGTCCCTTCCCCCTCCACGAGGCTCAACGATGAATCCCGAATCGATCTTCTACAGTGTGGTCAACGGCGATCTTCCACGCTCCCAGGCGGGCACACTGCTCGGCTGGCGCTTCGTCGGTTACGACGATGCACTGCGCCGCATCCAGGTTGAATTCGACGCTGGCACCATACTGACCAATCCGATGGGCAACGTACAGGGCGGCTTCCTCTCGGCGATGCTGGACGACTGCATGGGGCCGGCGATCTACGCCACGCTGCCGGCCAACCGCATCGCCGTCACGGTGGAATCCAAGACCAGTTTCGTCAGCCCGGCGCGGCCAGGCCGGATCATCGGCTGGGGCGAGGTGGAGCACAGCAAGGGCAGCATCGCCTTCACCCGCGGCTGGCTGACCGATCCGGCCGGCAAGGTGCTGGCCACCGCCAGCGCCACCTTCCGGGTTGGCGCGCTGCGCTGGCGCGGCCTGTCGGTGCCGCGTCCCATCGCGCAACGGATGATCTCACGTACGCTGCGGCGGGTGCATGCACGCATCGGCTGATGCGTGCCCTCAGCGCGCACCGCGACCTCGACCGGCCACGCGCACGCGGTCGCGGCCCTGGGCCTTGGCCTGGTACATGGCCGCGTCGGCGGCACGCAACAGGGTGCGCCAGCCCAGCGCATCGGTCTTTCCCGCGGCTACGCCGAAGCTGGCGGTGACCCGCAGCACGTTGCCACCGGCCAGTGCGATGTCCAGCTGCCGCAGCGCCACGCGCAGGGACTCGGCCACGTGGCGGCCGCCGGCCAGGTCACCGTCGGCCAGCAGCACCAGGAACTCCTCGCCACCGTAGCGGGCAACGCTGTCGGTGCGGCGCAGGTGGCGCTGCAGCAGCTGCGCCACCTGCACCAGCACCTCGTCGCCAGCCTCATGACCGTGGCCATCGTTGATGGCCTTGAAGCGATCCACGTCCAGCAGGATCACCACCGCGCTGCTGCCACCGCCGGCATGGCGCTGCTGCACCATTTCGTCCAGCGCGCGCCGGTTCAACAGCCCGGTCAGTTCATCGGTGCCGGCCAGCTGGCGCAGCTCGCTGGTCAAGGCCGAGCGCTCTCTCGACTTCTCGCGCAGCACTTCGATGGCATCGAACAGGCGCTGCATCTCGGCCAGTGGATGGGTGGCGTGCTGCTCCGGACCGGGTGTGTCCGAGGCGATCTGGATGACCTGCGTCTGCGCCTGCAGCAGTGGGCGCAGGATCTGCCGGTGGGCGATGCGCAGGACGCCGCCCAGCACCAGCAGCGTACCCAGCGCGGTGGCCACCAGCACCCCCAGGCGTGTCGCCTCGCGGTTGCGGGCGTGCTCGAAGCGATCGATCGACACGCGCAGATAGCCGTCGCGCAGTTCTTCCAGCGAGCGCAGCGTCGGAACATAGCGCGTGGTGAACTCGGCTGCGGTCCACGGCGGTGGCCGGCCGCGCCTGCCATCCTTGATCAGCTGCTCGATCATCGGCAGCGACTCGCCGAAAAACTGCCGTCGCGCCGTGTCCCAATGCCAGGACAGCGCCGGATCGCTGCGGAACACCGATTCATGGCTGCCTGCCAGATACCACAGCTCGAGCAGGCGGCCTTCGGTCTGCAACGCTGCACGCACCTGTTCATCGCGCCACGCGCCGGGTATCGCCACCGGCGCCATCACGTTGGAGGCCAGCCGGCCACCGTGTTCGCGCAGGTCGATCAGCACCTGGCCCTGCATCGCCGGGATGGCGGCCTCGCGATCGGCGCGCACCAGCGCGTTGACCTGTGCCGAGCTCAGCAGGTGCAGACGATCGACCACGGCGAACATGCTGTTGATCGCACGCTCCACCTCTTCCACCCGCCGCGCATCGCGCGGTACTGCCGCGACCTGGTCGACCGCCGCGCGCGCCGTGGACAGCCGGCGCCGCGCATCGGCCAGCAGGCCCTGGCCATCCACTTTCTCCGGGCCGGCCTTGAAGACCGCATCGAGCTGCAGCAGCGCGGCATCCACCCGTTGCCGTGCCGCTGCCAGCTGCGCGGCCAATCGTGCGTGCGTGCCTGCATCGGCCGGGTCTGCGCCGAGCAGGCTGTTGGCCGGGCCGCGCTCGGACGAGATGAGATTGGCCAGCTCGAAGGTCTGGCGCAGCTGGCGCAGGCTGACCAGATTGCTCTCGGCTTCAACCAAGCGCTGCGTCCCCTGCACCAGCGCGATGGCCATCAGCGGCAGTGTGCACAGCACGAACAGGCCGCCCAGTATCCAGAGCCATGTCCGCAGACCGATTGGCGATGCCCTGCGAGCCATCGATGTAGCCCCCTGCATGTGGATCAGTGGATCAGCCGGCCCACGTCACGGCGGATCAGATCCAGCGCTGATCCACCAGCTCGCGCTTGACGTAGGCATAGAACACCGGCGCGGCAACCAGGCCCGGCAGGCCGAACGCCGCCTCCATCACCAGCATCGCCAGCAGCAGCTCCCAGGCCCGTGCCTGGATCTCGCCGCCGACGATGCGTGCGTTGAGGAAGTACTCCAGCTTGTGGATCACGATCAGGTACAACAGCGCGGCCACCGCCACATAGAACGAGACCGACAGCGCGACGATGGCGATGACGGTGTTGGAGATGAGGTTGCCCACCACCGGCAGCAGGCCGGCCAGGAACGTGATCAGCACCAGCGTCTTGGACAGCGGCAGGTGCACACCAAACATTGGCAGCACGCCCAGCAGGAAGATGCCGGTGAACACCGTGTTGAGCAGCGAGATCTTGACCTGGGCGAACACCACCTGGCGGAATGCGGTGGCCATGCGGCTGGTACGGCCGATCAGTTCCTGTGCCAGCGGCCCCATCTTCGGCAGCGGCAGCTCGTCGTACAGCGCGATCATTGCGCCCAGCACCATGCCGATCAGGATGCGCACGCCCACCTGCACCGCCGACGTACCGGCTACCCCCAGCTGGCGCTGGTGTTCGGCCGCCCATTCGTTGAGCGCCGCACGCAATGCCGGCATGTCTTCGGGAATATAGGGCTGCAGCAATGCCGGCACCTGGTGGCGCGAACTGTTGAGGATCTCCATCAGGTGTCCCAGCAGCGCGTCCGGTCCACCGGTCTCGGTGCGGAAGAACGAGGCGATGCCGATCCCGGCCAGCACCAGCGCACTGATGATCACTGCGGACAGCAGGATCACCGCGATCGCCCGCGCGCGTCCCGGTGGCAGCCGGCCCTCCACCGTCGAGGCCAGCACATGGGTGAGCTGGAACACCAGCAGGCCCGACAACAGCGTCACCACCAGCCCCAGCTTCAGCGCCAGCCACATGCCCAGCAGCATCATCAACCAGGCCGCGATCCGTGCAACGGGGGGCTTGGGCTGGGCAACGAGAGCGTCTTGCATGGCGGTACGTCCGGGCAGGGTGGCCCATGGTAGAGGATTGCCGGCGCAATGCCGCGTGCAGGCTCAACCGCCACCGGGCCAGCCACGCGCCGGCGTCGGGGCGGTGCCGGTAGCCTCATTCGCCGTAGCTGGCGGTGTTCTTGCCCTGCCGCTTGGCGTGGTAGAGGGCGCGGTCGGCCAGCGCCAGCCAGTCCTCCACACTGCCGCCGCGGGGGGTGGCCGCGATGCCGATGCTGACGCTGAACTCGACCCCCGGGGTGGCCTGACGGGCCACCTCCAGCAGGTGCAGCCGGACGCGCTCGGCCACACGCATGGCATCCGCCGGCGCGCAGTCATGCAGCAGTACGACGAACTCGTCGCCCCCCAGCCGCGCGGGCGTATCGCCGGGCCCGGCGAGGGTACGCAGGGTAGCGGCGATGTGGCGCAGCACTTCGTCCCCGGCGCGGTGGCCATGCGAATCGTTGATGTGCTTGAAATCGTCCACGTCGAGCATCAGCAGGCAGGCGAAGCCACCCTGCCCCTGTGCCCGGTCCAGCGCCTGCTGCGCGCGCACGATCAGGAAACCACGGTTGGCCAGTTCAACCAGCGGATCCATCCGGCTCAACCGCTGCAGCTGCCGGTTCTGTGATTTCACCCGGCGCGCCAGCTGCCAGCTGAGGATGCTGAGCCCGATGCCATAGACGAACAGGAAGGGCACGCTGAGCACGATCGTGCGCTGCGAGGACACCGGTTGGTACGGCAACCCCAGCACCCACCAGGTAAGCGCGAACCCCAGCACCAGTGCCAGCGTTGCACGCAGTGCCAGGCGCACGCCGCCGGCGGCGATCTTGTCGGCCACCAGCAGCGCGGCGAACAGCGCACTGGGCACCGTACTGAGCGCCATGAAAGCGATCCAGCCGCCCCCGAAGAAGGAATCGGCCACCATGCAGCGGAACTGGACCACCGCCGGCTGGCGGGAACGATGGGTCAGCAGCAGCGCCAGCGCCGGCCAGGCCAATGCGTTGAGCAGCAACAGGCCCCAGGCCAGCGCGCCGTCCTGGCGCTCGAGGATGATCGAGGCAATCGGAACCGCACCCAGCCCGTTGCCGACGAAGCGCATCCAGCCGATGCGCCGGGCCGCACCAATGCCTTCGACCGCAACTTCCGTCGAGTCGGTGAAGTAAGGCATTGACGCCCCCCTTGCGTGATCGCACGTTCCACTACGGCCCTGCCGGGCGGTCCGCTACGAGTCTGACAGCTTTGCGTCAATTCAGGATCAAGGTGGCATCGGACGCAATGGAACTACCTGGCCGCATCCGCTCCCGAAGCGCCGGCGAGCATGGCCGCTTCCGACTGCCCGCGCGTCAGCGGGGGAATCTGACCCTTCTTCCATCACTTCCACGACGCGGTCATCGAGCAGTACTTGCGGCCGGCCAATTAATTCGATTATTCTAGAAATATGAAAACAAAGCAGGCAATCACGGCCCTCACCGCCCTCGGCCACGCCACCCGCCTGGCCGCCTTCCGCCTGCTGGTCGAAGCCGGGCCCGCAGGACGCATGGCCGGCGACATCGCCTCGATCCTGCAGGTGCCGCCGGCCACGCTGAGTTTCCATCTGAAGGAACTGCTGCAGGCCGGCCTGGTGGAAAGCGAGAGCCAGGGCCGCAACGTCTGCTACCGCGCCAACTTCAATGCCATGACCGGCCTGATCGATTACCTCACCCACAACTGCTGTGCCGGCTCACCTGCGCCGGGCTGCAGCCCCGGCGCGCCCGACTGCGCCGGCTGAACGGAGATCTGCGTGTGACCACAAAACGCGTGCTGTTCCTGTGCACCGGCAATTCCGCCCGCAGTGTGCTCGCCGAAGCCACCCTGCGGGCGTGGGCCGGGCATCGCTTCGAGGTCTTCAGTGCCGGCAGCCAGCCGACCGGCCAGGTCAATCCGTTCGCCATCGCCCAGCTGCAGGCCGACGGCATCGCCACCGCCGGGCTGCACAGCAAATCCTGGGACGTGTTCGCCGATGCCGCACCGATGGACCTGGTGATCACCGTCTGCGACGCCGCCGCGGCGGAAACCTGCCCCGTGGTGTTTGGCGATTTCCTGCGCACGCACTGGGGGCTGCCGGATCCGGCTGCGGTCGAAGGCAGCGACGCCGACATGGCCCAGGCATTCGCCCAGGCCCATGCCATCGTGAAAGTCCGGCTGCTCGCCCTGCTGGCCCTGCCTGCGGCCACCTGGAACGACCGTGGTGAACTGAAACACGCCCTGGACCGTATCGGCTTCGTGCAGCCCGCAGACCCGGGCGCATGAGCCGCCCCGCTCCGATGGGGCGCTTCGAACGCCACCTCACCCTGTGGGTCACCTTGTGCATCGCGGCGGGCACCGCACTGGGCCATTTCCTGCCCGCTGCATTCGCCGCGCTGGCGCGCACCGAAGTGGCCAGAGTCAACCTGCCGATGGCGGTGCTGATCTGGTTGATGATCATCCCGATGCTGCTGAAGGTCGACTTCGGCGCAATGCGCCAGGTCGGCCAACATTGGAAGGGCATCGGCGTGACGTTGCTCATCAACTGGGCGGTCAAGCCATTCTCGATGGCGCTGCTGGGCTGGCTGTTCCTGCGCCATGCCTTCGCCGGCTGGCTACCGCCCGGGCAGGCCGACAGCTACATCGCCGGCCTGATCCTGCTGGCGGCGGCGCCGTGCACGGCAATGGTGTTCGTGTGGAGCAACCTGTGCCGTGGCGATGCCAACTTCACGCTGAGCCAGGTGGCGTTGAACGACGCGATCATGGTGGTCGCCTATGCGCCGGTGGTGGCGTTGCTGCTGGGTCTGTCGGCCATCAGCGTGCCGTGGAACACGCTGATCCTGTCAGTGGGTCTGTACATCATCGTGCCAGTGATCGCTGCCGCAGCGCTGCGGCGCATGCTGCTGGCGCGTCATGGCCAGGCCGGCCTGGAGGCCGTGCTGCGCAGGCTCGGGCCGCTGTCGCTGGCCGCGCTGCTGCTCACCCTGCTGCTGTTGTTCGGCTTCCAGGGCCGCCAGATCGTGCAGCAGCCGCTGGTCATCGCGCTGATCGCGGTGCCGATCCTGATCCAGGTGTACTTCAATGCGGGGCTGGCCTACCTGGTGAACCGGCAACTGGGCGTCGCCCATTGCGTGGCCGGTCCGTCGGCGCTGATCGGCGCCAGCAACTTCTTCGAACTGGCCGTGGCGACCGCCGTGGGCCTGTTCGGTGTGCATTCCGGTGCAGCGCTGGCGACGGTGGTCGGCGTACTGATCGAGGTACCGGTGATGCTGTCGGTGGTCCGCATCGTCAACGCGTCGCAAGGCTGGTACGAACGCAGGCGATGATCACGCGCCCCAACCCTCACCCGCGCCGGGGCGCCGCCGTCGAACCCCGCACCATCAGGCTGAACTCCAGCGTCTGCTGAAGCGGCATATCGACGTGCTCGATGATGGCGAGCAGCAGATTGACCGCACGCTCGCCGATCTCCCGCATCGGTTGCCGGATGGTCGTCAGCGGCGGCGTGAGGTAACGCGACGATGCCAGATCGTCGAAGCCGACGATGGACAGGTCATCGGGCACGCGGATGCCCAGATCGCGGCAGGCCGCCAGGGCCCCCAGCGCCATCTGGTCGCTGAAGCAGAAAATCGCGGTCGGTGCGGGCGTGCTGCCCAGCAGCGCCGACGCTGCGGCATGGCCGGAATCCACCGAAAAATCGCCCGGCACGACGTTCAGCTGGCGCAGGCGACCACGCGCCCTGGCAGCCGCCCGCACTCCCTCCAGGCGCTGCTGGTGCAGAGGGTTGTCGGGCGGCCCGCCGACCACGGCGATCCGCTCGTGGCCCAGCGCGTACAGGTGCTCCATGACCGCGCGTGCGGCGGCCGCGTTGTCGATGTGGACGCTGGGCAGCCCCAGCGCCGGGTCGAACTCGCAGCCGTTGACCACCGGTGCGGCGGCGCCCTGCTGCTGGACGATGGCGCGCGCGGTGGGCGGCAGGCGATGCCCGAGCACGATCATGCCGTCGGCCTCATTGCGACGGAGCATCTGCGCGTAGCGCTCCTCGCGGTCGGGCTGGTCCTGGGTATCGCCCAGCAGCACCGCGTAGCCGAGCGCCTGCGCGGCGTCTTCGGCGCCCTGCAGGATCTGCGCGAAGAACGGGTTGGCGATGTCCGGCACGGTGACCAGGATCTTGCCGCTGCGCTGGGTCTTGAGCGTCCGCGCAACCGTGTTGGGCACATAGCCCAGCGCGGCGGCGGCCTGCTCGATGCGGGTGCGTGTGGCCGGCAATACCTTGTCCGGCCGCGAAAGCGCGCGCGACACCGTGCCGGCGGAGACGCCAACGTGCCTTGCAATGTCGTAGATGGTGGCCATGGCGTTAGTTGTCCTGTCCGCTGTGCAGTGCACAACAGCTCCTGCGTGCGCCCCTGCTAGGATAATGCAATCGATTGCATCGAGGGCGAATCCTCTTGAAGACGCTCAAGGGTCCAGCGCTGTTCCTGGCGCAGTTCATCGGCGACACAGCTCCTTTTGATCGACTGGACACGCTGGCCGGCTGGGCGGCGGGCCTGGGCTATTCTGGCCTACAAGTACCCACCAACGCGCCCCACCTGTTCGATCTGGCCGAGGCCGCGCGCAGCCAGGCGTACTGCGATGACATCGCCGGCATGCTGGCCGGGCACGGCCTGCAGATCACCGAGCTGTCCACCCACCTGCAAGGGCAGCTGGTGGCCGTCCATCCCGCCTACGACAGCCTGTTCGACGGGTTCGCGCCAGCGGACAAGCGCGGCGATCCAGCGTCGCGGCAGGCCTGGGCGGTCGAGCAGCTGCTGCTGGCGGCCCAGGCCAGCCGGAACCTCGGGCTGAGCGCACATGCCACCTTCTCCGGCGCGTTGGCCTGGCCCTACTTCTACCCCTGGCCGCAGCGCCCGCACGGCCTGGTGGAAGAAGCCTTCGCCGAACTCGGCCGCCGCTGGCGGCCCATCCTCGATGCATTCGACGCCTGCGGCGTGGACCTGTGTTTCGAAATCCATCCGGGCGAAGACCTGCACGACGGCGCGACCTTCGAGCGTTTCCTCGACAGCGTCGACCAGCATCCACGCGCGAAGATCCTCTACGACCCCAGCCACCTGCTGCTGCAGCAGCTCGACTACCTCGGCTTCATCGACCGTTATCACGACCGCATCGGCATCTTCCACGTCAAGGACGCCGAGTACCGCCCCAGCGCGCGCAGCGGCGTGTATGGCGGCTACCAGGACTGGATCGATCGCCCGGGGCGGTTCCGCTCGCCGGGCGACGGCCAGATCGACTTCAAGGCGATTTTCTCGAAGTTCGCGCAGTACGACTTCCCGGGCTGGGCCGTGCTCGAATGGGAGTGCTGCCTGAAGCACCCGGAAGACGGCGCACGCGAGGGCGCGGCCTTCATCCGCGACCACATCATCCGCGTGACCGAACGCGCCTTCGACGATTTCGCCGACAGCGGCACGGACACCGCTTCATTGCACCGCATGCTGGGAATCTGAGCCATTACCGCCCCGGGAGGGCAAGCCATGACGCACGCCATGTCGCGCTTGGGCGCGATGATGTTCCTGCAGTTCTTCATCTGGGGCGCCTGGTTCGTGACCCTGGGTACCTACCTGGTGCAGGGCCCGCTGCAGGCCAGCGCGAGCCAGGTGGCCACGGCCTTCCTCAGCCAGTCCATCGGTGCGATCGTCGCGCCGTTCCTGGTCGGGCTGATCGCCGATCGCTACTTCGCCGCGCAGCGCATCCTTGCGGTACTGCACCTGGCCGGCGCGGTGCTGCTGTGGCTGGCCTCCACGGCGGACAGCTTCAGCGCGTTCTCCGCCTGCGTGATGGGCTACATGCTGCTGTTCATGCCGACGCTGGCGCTGGCCAACAGCGTGGCGATGCGGCACATGCAGTCACCTGAAAAGCAGTTCCCGCTGGTGCGGGTGGCCGGCAGCGTCGGCTGGATCGTCGCCGGTGTGCTGATCGGCTGGCTGGGCTGGGAGCAGGCACACCGGCTCGAACTCACCTTCCAGATGGCGGCCATGGCGTCGCTGGTGCTGGGGCTGTACGCGTTCACCCTGCCGCATACGCCGCCGCTGGCCCGGCAGCGTGACGCCGGGCTGGGGCAGATCCTGGGGCTGGATTCGCTGCGGCTGCTGAAGTCGCGCTCCTATCTTGTCTTCTTCCTGGCTTCCATCGCCATCTGCATCCCGCTGGCGTTCTACTACAACTTCACCAACCCCTACCTCAACGACCTCGGCGTACGTGGCGCTGCCGGCCTGCAATCGCTGGGCCAGGTATCGGAAGTGCTGTTGATGCTGGCCATGCCGTTCCTGTTCGTGCGGCTGGGAGTGAAGACGATGCTGGCGGTGGGCATGGCGGCATGGGTGCTGCGCTATGCGCTGTTCGCCTTCGGCGATGCGGGCAGCGGCTTCTCGCTGCTGGTGATCGGCATCGTGCTGCACGGCATCTGCTACGACTTCTTCTTCGTCACCGGCCAGATCTACACCGATGCGCATGCCGGCCCGGACGCGCGCAGCAGCGCACAGGGTTTCATCACCCTGGCCACCTATGGCGTGGGCATGCTGATCGGCACGTTCCTGTCCGGCGCGGTGGTGGAGCACTTCACCACCGCGGCAGGGCCGGACTGGCAGCAGATCTGGCTGTTCCCGGCGGGCGTTGCGCTGGTCGTGCTGATTGCCTTCCTGCTGCTGTTCCGCGACCGGCCGCTTGCCGCGGCCGCGCCTTCCACACCCTAAGGACGCCTGCCGATGCCAACGCCTGGAATCGCCATCATCGGAACCGGCATGATCGGCGCCGTACACCACCGCGCGGCACTGCTGGCCGGCGCCCGCATCCGTGGTGTTGCGGCCTCTTCGCCGGACCGTGCACGCGAAGTCGCGCAGTCGTGGAATGTCGCGCGCGCCTATCGGGATGTCGAGGAGGTCATCGCCGATGCGCAGGTGCAGGTCGTGCACATCTGCACACCCAACCATCTGCACCGGCCGATGGCGCAGGCCGCCCTGGCAGCAGGCAAGCACGTGATCTGCGAGAAACCGCTGGCGACCACGCTGGACGATGCACAGGCGCTCGCGGCGCTGGCTGCCTCGACCGGATTGGTTGCCACGGTGCCGTTCGTCTACCGCTACCACCCGGTGGTCCGCGAGGCGCGTGCGCGCATCATGCAGGGTGAACTTGGGCCGTTGCACCTGATCCATGGCAGCTACCTGCAGGACTGGCTGCTGGACCCGGCCAGCAACAACTGGCGGGTCGACCCGGTGCTGGGCGGCGCGTCCCGCGTGTTCGCCGACATCGGCTCGCACTGGTGCGATCTGGTGGAATGGGTCAGCGGTGAGCGCTTCGCCGAGGTCAGCGCAGCGTTCGATACCGTGATCCGAGAGCGCGGCGCCGGCACCGCACAGAGCTTCAGCACCCCGGCCGACGGCGGCGCGCTGCAGGCGGTGGCCAGCGAAGATGTGGCGATGGCGATGTTCAGGACCGGCGCCGGCACGCTGGCATCGTTGACGACCAGCCAGGTCTCGGCCGGGCGCCACAATCGTCTCTGGTTCGAGATCGATGGTGCCCGGGCCAGCGTGGCCTTCAACCAGGAAGATGCCGAGCGGCTCTGGATCGGCCGGCCCGAGCAGCGCGAGGAGATCTTCGTGCGCGGCCCGGGCGCGGGAAGTGCCGGGCAGCGCCGGTTGTCGGTGCTGCCGGCCGGGCACGCACAGGGCTATGGCGCATGCTTCGACGCATTCGTCGCTGACACCTATCGCGCCATCGACGGCGAACGTGCCGAGGGCCTGCCGACCTTCGACGACGGCGTGCGCTCAGCGCGGGTCGTCGACCGTGTCATCGCATCAGCCAGGACACGCGCCTGGACCACCATCGACTGAACCCTGGGAGGAACGCCTGATGAAAGCCCCTGTCCGCCGGACCGCAGCGCTCGCCGTTCTGCTGCTTGCTGCCCTGCCCGCCTTTGCAGGGCAAGCCGTCGCCGCGCAGAAGCCCATCGCGGTGCAGATGTACTCGCTGCGCAATGCCGGTTCGCTCGACCAGCAGTTGAAGATCGTCCACGACGCCGGCGTCCATGCGGTGGAAACAGTCGGCACGCAGGGCGTCAGCGCCACCGAACTCAAGCAGCTGCTGGACCGTTACGCGATCACGGCCATCTCGTCCCACGTTGCCCTGGCCGAGCTGCGCAGGGACCTCGACGGCGTGGTGGCCTTCAACCGTTCGATCGGCAACACCACGCTGGTGGTGCCCTACCTGGACGCGAAGGACCGGCCGCGCGATGCCGCAGGCTGGACCGCACTGGGCCAGGAGCTGGGTCGCCTGGCGAAACAGGTGCGCGCCCAGGGCATGCGCCTGGCCTACCACAATCACGACTTCGAACTGGTCGACGTCGACGGAAAGACCGGCCTGGAACGGTTGTTCGCCGCGGCCGGGCCCGATCTGCTGACCGAACTGGACCTGGCCTGGGTCGCGCGCGCGGGCCTGGACCCGGCCGTGATGCTGGGCACGTTCCGCGGCCGCCTGTTCGCGGTGCACGCCAAGGACAACGCCCCCAAGGGCCAGGCCGAAGACGAAGGTGGCTTCGCCGCCGTCGGCCAGGGCGTGCTGGACTGGAACACGATCCTGCCGGCCGCATCCGCCGCCGGCGTGCAGTGGTACATCCTCGAACACGACCAGCCACGCGATCCGGCCAAGGTGATCCAGACCGGCGCGGACTACCTGCGTGAACACCTGACCGTCAGCCCCCGGCCCGCGCACAGCGCTAGCCCGCGAAGGAGACTTGCTTGAAGACGATGCTGAAACTGGCGCTGATGCTGTGCGGCGCAACGCTTGCGACCACCGGGTGGAGCAAGGGCGATCCGGCTGCCGGCGCCAAGCTCTACAGCACAAACTGCACGGCCTGCCATGGTGCCGATCGCGCCGGCATGCCCGGGGCGTTCCCGGCGCTCACCGATATCGGCAAGCGCCTGGATGGCGCACAGATCAAGGACAAGATCAGGAAAGGTGGCGGACTGATGCCGCCGTTTCCACAGCTGTCGCAGCAGGAGATCGACGACATCGCCAGTTACCTGGCGAAGTAGTCGATCGGCATCAGAGCTCGCGCACCCAGATATTGCGGTAGCTGACCTTCGAGTCATGCTCCTGCAGGTAGAGCGGCGCACATCCGTGCGGTGCATAGGAGGGAGGGCCGATGTACTCGGTCCTGCCCGCCACAACCGTATCGTCCTGCACCAGCACACCGTTGTGCAGCACGGTGATACGCGCGGGCGAGATGAGCCCGCCGCCCGGCGAGAAGCGCGGCGCCTTCCAGATGATGTCGTAGGCCTGCCACTGCCCCGGCGCCCGTGAGGCATTCACCCGCGGCATGGCCTGCTTGTAGATCGAGCCGGCCTGGCCGTTGGCGTAGGTCGGGTTGTTGTAGCTGTCGAGCACCTGCAGCTCGTACAGCCCCTGCAGGAAGATGCCGCTGTTGCCGCGGTTCTGGCCGTCGAAGCCCTTGGTCCCGACAGGCGTGCGCCACTCGACATGCAGCTGGACATCGCAGAAGCTCTTCCGGGTGCGGATACCCTTGCTGCCCGGCACCACGGTCATCGCGCCGCCGGCGACGGTCCAGGGCACGCGCCCGCCCTGCTCGGACTCCCAGCGCGAAAGATCCTTCCCATCGAACAGCACGATCGCGTCGGACGGCGCGGCGCCCGCCGGCGTGGCCACGATCGCGGGCACGGGTGACCACACCTCGGTTTTCTCCGGATCGCGCGCCGGATCGGCAGCGGCCTGCGCGAACACAGGTGCGGCGGCCAGCACGCCAGCGGCGATGAACAACGGCTTGATCCTCATGACGCGTTCCATCAGCTGGTCCCCCATGCAGGTGTACCAGGCACATAGGCCAGATCACCGTCATAGCGCCCTGGCACGGCGACGTACTGCAGCACCCCGGTCGCACCCACCTTGGAGGTGAAGAAGCCAAAGATGGCCAACTGCTTGATCATCGTGAAGTAATGCGGCATCGCATCGCCCTCGTCGGGGGTGCCGGTCTCGGTCACGTCGGCAGGGCGTGCCCTGGCCTCCGAATCCAGAACACGCAGCAGTTGGGTGCGGGCCTCCGGGGTGAGTGACACGAAGCGGCCACCGGCGCGCTTGTCGATGTCGGCCAGGCCGGCGCGGAACGTCGCCTGCTGCCGGGCGGTGTAGCAGTCGCTGACGAACGTCGCCATGAACGCGCCAGCGCCCGCATCCTTCGCCCCGGGTGTTCTCGTTCGCGGCAGGATGGTCTCGGCGATCTCATCCAGCATGCCGATATCGGCATCGGAAAAATGGACCGCTGCGGATGCAGCCCTTCCCTGCCCCTGCGCCAGCGCAGGCAGGCCCACCATCGCCGCTCCGGTGGCGGCGACAATCATCTTCAGCAGTTCGCGCCGATCCATCACAGGTTCCCCGCTTTCAGTTCGCGCACGGCGTGGTCGGCCGCGCGCGCGGTCAGCGCCATGTAGGTCAGCGAGGGGTTCACGCAGGCGCTGGAGGTCATGCAGGCACCGTCGGTCACATAGACATTGGGCGCATCCCAGACCTGGTTGTGCGCATTCAATACCGAGCTTTTCCGATCACGTCCCATGCGCGCGGTCCCCATCTCGTGGATGCCCTTGCCCGGGGCATAGTCGTTGTCGTGCATCTTCACGTCCTTGACGCCAGCCGCCTCCAGCATCTCGGCGGCGTCGGCGGCCATGTCCTTGCGCATGGCCAGTTCGTTGGCGCGCATGGACACATCCATCGCCAGCACCGGCAGCCCCCACTTGTCCTTGCGCTCGCGGTCCAGGCGGATCGTGTTGTCGTGGTGCGGCAGCATCTCGCCGAAACCGGTCATGCCGATCCGCCAGTCACCCGGCACGGTCAGTGCCTCCTTCAGATCGGCACCGATGTTGAGCTCGGCGATCTCGCGCGACCAGCCGGTGCGGCTGGCACCGCCCTGGTAGCCGAACCCGCGCAGGTAACCGCGCTTGTCGGCAGCGACGTTGCGGAACCGCGGAATGTAGAAGCCGCAGGGACGGCGGCCGAAGTAGTACTTGTCCTCGTAACCCTCGACCCGGCCCGAGGCACCCGCACCGAAATGATGGTCCATCACGTTGTGCCCGAGCTCCCCCGACGAGGAGCCCAGCCCGCCATCCCACACATCGGTGGCCGAGTTCATCAGCAGCCAGGTCGAGTTGAAGGACGATGCATTGAGGAAGATGACCTTGGCCGTGTACTGGTAGGTCTGGCCGGTTTCGGCGTCGATGACCTCCACGCCGCGGGCGCGCTGGCGGTCCTTGTCGTAGAGCACTTCCTTGACGATCGAGAACGGCCGCAGCGTCAGGTTGCCGGTCTTCATCGCCGCCGGCAGCGTCGCCGCCTGGGTCGAGAAGTAGGCGCCGAACGGGCAGCCCAGGATGCACTTGTTGCGGTACTGGCAGTTGACGCGGCCCTGCTCGGGCATCGGCTTTGTGATGTTGGCGGTGCGCGAGTGGATCATGTGCCGCGTTCCGCCAAACGCCTTCCTGATCCGCGCCGCCACATCCTTCTCGACGATGTTCAACGGGATCGGCGGCAGGAACTCACCGTCCGGCAGCACATCCAGCCCCTCGCGCGTGCCGGCGATGCCGGCGAATCGCTCCACGTGGTCATACCAGGGCGCGATATCGGCGTAGCGGATCGGCCAGTCGGTGGCGATGCCCTCCTTCAGGTTCGCCTCGAAATCCAGATCGGAGAAGCGATAGCTCTGGCGCCCCCACATCAGCGAGCGGCCGCCCACGTGGTAGCCACGGAACCAGTCGAACCGCCTGGTCTCGATATAGGGCGATTCCTGCTCGTTGGCCCACATCCCCTGCAGGTTCTCGGCCAGGCCGTAATCGCGCATCAGCACCGGGAACTCGGCCTTCATCGCCTGCGTCGGCCGGTTGCGGTGCGGGAAGTCCCACGCCTCCTTCATCGCGTTGACGTAGTCCTTGACGTGCTCGATGTTGCGACCGCGTTCGAGCATCAGGACTTTCAGCCCCTTTTCGGTCAGTTCCTTTGCCGCCCAACCGCCACTGATTCCCGAGCCAACAACGATGGCGTCGTAGTGATTATCTGCCATGGGTTTCTCACCTGGGTGGATATCGTTTTCAGACGTCGCAGAGGCGGATCGCCTCACGCAATGAGCCAATGGGATCGGGCGCTGCAGGCGTGAACTCCTGCGCCAGATACCCCTTGAAACCGGTGTCGCGGATCGCGCGGCAGATGGCCGGATAGTAGAGCTCCTGCTGGTCTCCGATCTCGTTCCGGCCGGGCACGCCTGCGGTGTGGTAATGCTTGAAGCAGGCGTGGTGTTTCCCGATGGTGGCGATGATGTCGCCTTCCATGATCTGCATGTGGTAGATGTCGTAGAGCAGGCCGAAATTGTCCGAGCCCAGCCGCTTGCACAGCTCCACGCCCCAGGCCGTGTGATCGCACAGGTAGTCGCGATGGTCGACCCGGGAGTTCAGCAGCTCCATCACCAGCACCACGCCACGCTTTTCCGCATGCCCGAGGATGCGCTTGAGGCCCGCCTCGGCATTGGCCATTCCGTCATGGGGATCCATGCCGTTGCGGTTGCCCGAGAAGCAGATGAGATTGCGATAGCCGGCATCGGCCACCAGGTCGATGTGCCGCGTGTAGCGCTCCACCAGCTGATCGTGGAACTCACGGCCGGCAAAGCCCTTGCTCAGTCCCAGCTCCGCGCCGTTGCACATCGAGCTGTAGACGCCGTGGGCTTTCAGCGTGGGCCAGTCTTCCGGGCCGACCAGATCGATGGCGGCAAACCCGATGTCCTTCACCGTCGTGCAGAGCTGGGCAACCGACAGCTGCGGGAAGGTCCAACGGGCAACGGCCTGCTTCAAGGTGCCTTTGAGCGGGGCATCGGCGGCGAATGCAGGGAGTACACCTGCAGCCCCCAGGCCAATGCCGCCGGCAACCGCAAGGCGTAGCGCGTCGCGTCGCGTGATGCCCATCGCCGGGGCCGGTCTGATCGAATGGATGGACATCCACCTGCCGGCCTCCCAACCGACATCAAACACTGAGGATTCACTGCAATGCAATCGATTGCACCATAGGGGAGGAATTTGTGTGTTTGCAAGTCGCAGTGCACGAAAATCAATGCTGCGAGGCACAACTCCGCAGCCGACCTGGAAAACAAAAGCCCCGCGTGAGCGGGGCTTTCCTTCTGACGGTGGGAGCAGGACGACGCCTGTTGGCTACAGGGTCGAAACCGTGCCACCGTCGATCCGATACTCCGCTCCGGCAATCGACGCCGACCGGGGAGACGCCAGGAACACAATCAGATCGGCCACCTCCTGCGGTGCCGCGGGCCGTCCCACCGGGATCCCGCCGAGCCAGTCCATGACCAGCCTCTTGCCGCCTTCATAATCGGTTCCCGCTTCTGCCGCGATCCGCTCTGCAAATTCCCGGGATGCTTCTGTCTCGATCCAGCCCGGCGCTACGCTCAGCACCCGCACGCCCTTGGGGGTGACCTCTCGTGAAAGCGACTTGCTGTAAGTCGTGAGTGCCGCTTTGGCGGCGGCGTAGGCGGTGGTGGACTCCGGCAGAGGCAGCATGCGCTGGATCGAACTGACGTGGATGATCACGCCAGCGTTCTGCGCGAGCATGGATGGCAGCAAGGCACGATCCAGACGGACCGCCGGCATCAGATTCAGGTTCAGCTCGGCAAGCCAGTGCGCATCACTGATCGCTGCGAAGCCGCCGCCAGGTGTCTTTGATCCCCCCAGCACATTGACCAGGATGTCTGCGCCGCCCCATGCCTGCAGCACGGCGTGGGCGAAGATGCTGGTGCCCTCGGCCGTCGACAGATCGGCGGCTACGTAGGCGACTCCTTCGACCGGGCGTGCCGGCAGGCTGCGCGCCGACGTCATCACCCTGGCCCCGGCCCCGGCGAGGGTCCTGACCACGGCCGCCCCCACACCGGCCGTGCCGCCGGTCACCACGGCCCTCAGGCCGCCGAGTTGAAGATCGAAGCTCATGCCGTGATCTCCAGCGACGCGATCAGGCCCCGCTCCAGTTCGAAACGGTAGCTCAGCAGAATCGGGCTGCCGGGGAAGTTGCCGCTCACGATGGCACGGACAACGTGGTATTGCGCCTGCTGCTCGATGGCGCTCGGCACGCTGGTGGCACTGTATCTGGCCGATGCCTCGGCCAGGAAGGCCTTGATGGCGTCGACGCCGACGACGGTGTGCCCGTCGTCCTTCAGCACAGCCTGGGCGGCAAAACAACGCGCCAGCACTTCAGGGTCATGTTCGGCCGCGAAGTACGCGGCAATGGGCTCTGGGAGGGTCAACGCATTCATTCCTGGCTCCTGCAGTGGTGAGGGGCTCAGGATGTGCACGCAGGCCAGTTAAGTGAATGCCCTATAATCCGAATGGGTTATGTCAAGAATCTCGCATAATGCGCGGATCCGAGTTCGCTGAACTGAAGGCCTTCATGGCGGTGGTGGAACGTCAGAGCTTCGCGCGGGCGGCGGAACATCTGGGGGTATCGCCCTCGGCCCTGAGCCAGACCATCCGCCAACTGGAAGGCCGTCTCGGCACCCGCCTTCTGAATCGCACAACACGAAGCGTGGCACCCTCGGCAAGCGGCGGGCGACTGTACGCGCGCATCGCGCCGCTGTTCCAGGAGTTGGCGGTAGCGGTCGCTGAAACCAGCGAAGCCAGCGGACGGATCAACGGGACCCTGCGAATCAACACGCTGGGCATCGCCGCGAGAACACTCATTGCCCCGCGGCTTGCCCGCTTCCACCAGGCCTACCCTGATGTCGTTGTCGACATCGTGGTCGACGACGCGCTCAGCGACATCGTCAGTGGCCGCTTTGATGCGGGCATCCGCGTGGGTGGCCAGCTCGAGAAGGACATGGTGGCCATCCGCCTCACCCCGGACCTGAACATGGTGGCCGTGGCGTCACCGGATTACCTGGCACGCCGCGGAACACCGCGAACTCCGGCGGAACTGCAGGATCACGCCTGCATCAACTGGCGGCTGCAGAGCGATGGCAGGCAGTACCGATGGGAGTTCAAGAAGCGAGGTCGCCACCTCGAGGTCGCCGTGGACGGTCCTGTCGTCACCAATCACGCTGACATCGGGATTGCGTCGGCCCTGGCCGGCCTTGGAATCGCCTATCACTTCGAACAGGATGGCGTGGGCGAACTGCTGGCCCAGGGACTGCTGGTGCGGGTACTGGCGGATTGGTCGGTCTCGCGGCCCGGGCTTTTTCTCTACTACCCGAACAGGCGGCATCGCCCCGCCCTGCTGGGCGCGTTCATTGACTGCCTGCTGGACCAGGGAATGTTCGGCAATCGGTGACGAGCTCGACGAACGTCCGCATCCTGCCGCCGGGCAATGGGATCCTGCCACGTCGCCTGTAACGAGAAGGGCCCCGGGCACGCGTGCCAGCAGCCCTTGCCGGGATACACGGAAGGTACGCTTAGAACGGAATATCGTCGTCAGCGAAGTCGTCCATCGGCGGTGCCTGCTGCGGCTGCGGGCGCTGGTTGCCACCCTGGTTGCCGTAACCGCCGCCCTGGTTTCCACCCTGGTTGCCGTAGCCACCGCCCTGCCCGCCACGCTGGCCACCGCCACCGCCGTACTCCTGGCGCGGGGCCTGCTGGCGCTGCGGGCGATCGCCGCCGTAGTTGCCGCCACCGCCACCGCCGCCTTCACCGCGACCGCCCAGCATCTGCATCTCATCGGCGACGATATCGGTGGAGTACTTCTCCACGCCGTCCTGGCCGGTGTACTTGTCGTAACGCAGGCTGCCTTCGACGTAGACCGAGCTGCCCTTGCGCAGGTACTCGCCGGCGATCTCGCCGAGCTTGCCGAAGAACACCACGCGGTGCCATTCAGTGCGTTCCTGCTGGTTGCCATCCTTGTCCTTGCGGACGCTGGTGGTGGCCAGGCTGATGCGGGTGATCGCCATGCCGCTCTGGGTGTACTTCACGTCCGGGTCGTTGCCGAGATTGCCGACCAGGATGACCTTGTTGATGCCGCGCGCCATAGATACCTTCGTCCGTTGTCCAGAGGCTGACCGCCAGTGATAGCACAGCCCCATGCGGGGGTGCAGTACGCGGGGCCGCCCCGGGTGAAATTTGGGGAAATGCAGGAACGAGACATCTTAGCATTGCCGCCGCCCTCTGCCCGGCCAGAAGACCTCGGCTGCCTCACAGAGTTGGCCTGATTTCCTTGTCCGGCAATGACTTATGTTCGGGCGGATGAATGCCTGAAGCGGCATTCGCTTCGGCCCATGGCATCATGCCCGGGCACCTTTCCCCTGCCCCCTCCGCGTTCCCATGACGATCAAAGGCAAAGCCACCTCCCTGGACATCGCCCACCTGGCCGGGGTCTCCCAGCCCACCGTGTCGCGGGCCCTGCGTGGCAGCCCGATGGTCAACGCCGAGACCCGCGAGCGGATCCTGCGCATCGCCCGCGAACTGAACTACAAGGTCGACAAGAACGCTTCCAGCCTGCGCCTGCGCAATGCGGGCACCCTGGCGCTGCTGTTCTTCGAAGACCCGACCAATGACGACTCGCTGATCAACCCGTTCTTCCATTCGATGCTGGGCTCGATCACCCGCGCCTGCGCGCTGCATGGGCAGGACCTGCTGGTTTCCTTCCAGCAGTTGTCCACCGACTGGCAGGCCGACTACGAAGACAGCAACAAGGCCGACGGCATCATCCTGCTTGGCTATGGCGACTACCATGAATCACGCGACCGCCTGCAGCGGCTGGTCGAACAGGGCACGCATTTCGTGCGCTGGGGCGCGGCCCTGCCCGGCCAGCCCGGCGTGTCGATCGGCAGCGACAATTTCCAGGGCGGGCATGACGTCACCACCCACCTGTTGCAGCGGGGCTGCCGCCGCATCGCCTTCCTCGGCCATGCCTCCAGCCATTATCCGGAATTCCAGGAGCGTTACCGCGGCCATGTCGCGGCGCTGCAGGAACACGGCCTGGCCGCCGAACCGGCGCTGCAGCACGATGCCATCACCACCGAGGCGTCCGGCCAGGAGGCCTGCCAGCTGCTGCTGGCGCGGGGCGAACCGATCGACGCGATCTGCGCGGCCAGCGACCTGATCGCCATCGGTGCACTCCGCGCCCTGCGCGACGCCGGCCTGCGGGTACCCCAGGACGTGGCGGTGACCGGCTTCGACGACATCCCTCTGGCGGCCTCGGTGTCGCCGGCATTGACCACCGTGCAGCAGGACACCAAGCAGGCCGGGCAGCTGCTGGTCGAACGCCTGCTGGCGCTGATCGGCCGGCAGCCGGTGGACAGCCAGAGCATCCCGGTGAAGCTGGTGGTGCGCGAATCGTCCCTGCGCGGCTAAGCGCCGCAGGGTGCGGTCGCTCTTTGCCTCGCCCTTGTTGCGTGGCCTGGTCTTGCCGTAGTGCCGAGCCATGCTCGGCCAACAGTCCACGTCAGCCGCGCAGGTTCAGCGCGCCCCGGCCTTCGGCCCCAGCAACGCCAGCAGCACGTACACCACGATCGAAGCGACGGTGCCGAGTGCCGCCGGCCACCCGAACGCCCAGGCCGGGCGACCCTGCTGGCGCGCCCAGTGGCCCAGATGCCAGGCCGCGCCCAGGTTGATCAGCCACGCAATGACGAACACCGGCCACTGCGCCATGCCCACCGCGCGCAGCAGGGGCATGGACACCAGCGCGGCAACGATGGCTGCGATCAGGAAGATCAACGCGGAGCGGGAATGCCGTGATGCCGGTGCGTCGGCGGGTAGTTCCCTCAATGCCATGGCCGAGCCTCGGTCCCGGTATTGCCCAAGGGGATCACGTACGACGCCCGAAGGGAAGCTCTCTGTAGAACCGAGCCGTGCTCGACTGATCCGGCATGGCGCGAACGGCAGCCGAGCATGGGCTCGGCTCTACATGACAATCAACCCGGGGCGAAGTCCTTCAGGATCTCGCCAACGCCGCTGGGCGAGATCTCAAAGCCGAGCGCAGTGCCTGGGTTGATCACCACCCCGTAGCCACCCGGTACGCGGCGCAGCACGTCCAGCATCAGCCAGCGGATCTGGTGTTCGGCCTGCTGGCTGTAGATGCCCACCCGCGACGGGTCGGTGAACACGGCCACATGCAGGATGCCCTGCTTGTCGAACAGCAACGGGTCGAAGCCGCTGCCATCGGGGGTGACCAGGCTTCCGGTCAGCAGCACTACCTCGGAGGCGACAAAAGCCTCCATGAAGGCGCGGATCGGCACCGCCCCGTCCATCGCCGCCTTCAACAGGGTTTCGATCGGGGTCTGCGGGGCGAGGTCGGTCATGGCGATACGGCGAAGCGTGAGGGATGCCTATTGTGCCGGATGCGGTCCCCCCGGTAGTGCCGGCCGCTGGCCAGCACCTGAAAGTGCCATGGATTCACGGGTTGCCGGCCAGCGGCCGGCACTACCGCCCCAGTCGCACGTCCCGCGCCTTCTGGTCGGCCATCGCCTTGTCCAGCTCGGCCTGCAGCGCTGGCTGCTGCACCGGCGCATCCAGCACGTAGACCTTCACCCCGTGCGCGGGCACTTCGGTCTGCAGGCGGTTCTTCACCTTCACCTCGCCGCCGCCCAGTGCGTCACGCCAGATGCCAGCCTGCAGGTAGCGCGCCACCTCGAAGGTGCGCGCCACATCGCCCTTGTTCAGCAGCACCAGCGCGGTCTGCGCCACATTTTCCTGCTGCAGCACGCGCAGGAACACCGCTTCGTCGCCGTGCAGGCGCTCGTTCACCTGCAGGCCGCGCTGCAGCGCCGGCGTGGCCTGGCGCAGTTTCGCGATGCGCTGCAGCGGCGCGAAGATCGGGCTCTGCGGCGCGGCATCGACTCGCTGCTGGCCGAAGTAGGCACGGTTGCCGGCATGCTCGGCACGGCCACGCATGAAGCCGGTTTCCGAACCGTAATAGACCACCGGAATACCGCGCGCGGTGAACAGCCAGTTGTGCGCGTCGATGAAGCCGTTGTCGCTGGCCTGCAGGCGCGGCATGTCGTGGTTGTCGTAGAAGCTCATCAGCTCGTACGGGTTCGAATACGGGCCGCCGCTCAGGTGCAGTGGCTCGGCCAGGACTTCAAAGCCCTTGCCCGCAGTGCCGAAGGCCTGTTCCAGCGCACCGCGTAACGGGAAGTCGAGCACGCTGACGTTGGCATTGGCCGGCCAGGTGTGCTCGGCAATACGCGCGGCATCGTAATCGAACGCTTCGCCGAACATGAACATGCCCGGATGCTGCGCACGGATGCGGCTGACGAATTCATGCCACCACGGGTGCGGCAGCCAGCCGATGGTGTCGATGCGCAGTGCATCCACGCCCTGTGCGGTCCATTGCAGGTAGGCGCCCACCAGGTAGTCCATCACCGCCGGGTTGTCCTGGTTGAAGTCGGACAGCTCGGCCAGATTGCCGTCGAAGATCGAACCGTCCTTGCTGTCGACCGGCCCGATGGTGTTGTAGAACGCGTGCAGCGGGTTGTGCTTCGGATCCAGCTTCTGTGGCGGCAGGTTCTGGTGATCGGCGATGAGCCTGCCGTCCTTGTCGAAGATCTGGCCGAACTGCGGTTGCCGCGTCGGCATGGTCCAGGCCGGTGAGCCGTGGTTGCCGACGATGTCCAGCACCACCTTCAGGCCGGCGCCGTGCAGGCCCTGGGTCAGACCGGCAAAGTCCAGGTCCTTGCTGGGCAAGTGCTCGTCCACCTTGTAGAAATTGATGCCCCAGTAGCCGTGGTAGCCGGTCTTGCCACGGTCGGTCAGCGTGCTGGTGCAGCTGATCGGCTTGCTGCCGGTGAAGGCCTCATCCGGGTTGTCGACGATCGGCGTGATCCACACCGCGCCGAAGCCGAGGTTGCGGATGTACTGCGCATTGTCGAGCACGCCGCGGAAGTCGCCGCCGAGGTAGCCGATGTTGCCATCCACCTTGTCCGGACAGGGCACCGGAATATCGAAGGTGGGGTGCGGGCCACCCTGGTCGCGGTGATCGTTGGACGGGTCACCGTTGACGAAGCGGTCAGTGACCACGAAGTACACCGCATCGCTGGCGAACGGCTCGGTGGTACCGACGTAGTCCGGGCGCGGCGCGGCCACGGCCTGGCCGGCGAACAGGGCAACGGAAACAGCAACAGCCAACGCAGCACGCATCACACCACCTCCGGACGGGACGGAACCCGCAGCACGCACAGGCCGGCCACGAACAGGCTGCAGCCGCCCAGCACCAGCACCTGCATCGGCTGGCCGCCCAGCCAGGCGCGCAGGGCAAAGCCGAGCGCACTGGCGGCAACCAGCTGCGGGATCACGATGAAGAAATTGAAGATGCCCATGTACACGCCCATCTTCGATGCCGGCACGCTGTCGGACAGCAGTGCATACGGCAGCGACAGGATCGACGCCCAGGCAAAGCCCACACCGGCCATGGACAGCAGCAGCCAGTGCGGATCGCGGATGAACATCAGTGAGACCAGGCCGGCGCCGCCCAACCACAGGTTGACCAGATGGCTCCAGCGCAGGCCGATGGCACGTACCATCGGCGGAATCAGCACCGCCGCCAGTGCGGCGAAGCCGTTGTAGGCACCGAACAGCACGCCCACCCAGTTGGCGCCTTCGTTGTAGGCCGCCGACTGCGGATCGGTCGAACCGAAGTGGGTACCAGCCACCGCAGCGGTGGTGTAGATCCACATGGCGAACAGCGCGAACCACGAGAAGAACTGCACCCACGCCAGGCGACGCATGGTGATCGGCATCGCGCGCAGGTCGCCGACGATGGCGGCCAGCATGTGGGTGGCCGGCAACGCGCGCGCGGCCGCCAGCAACAGGCCATAGCCTGCGCACAGGCCGGCCAGCACGTACAGCATCCTGTCGCCTTGCCGCCAGGTGATCAGCAGTGCCAGCAACACACCCAGCCCGAGCCACACCGCCACCTGCGTCCACGGTGCAGGACCGCTGATCACCGCTGCGGCGTGATGTGCCGGAGGCTCGGCATCCTCGAAACCGGCCAGCTCTGCCGGCGAGTATTCGCGGGTGCTGAGCACCGTCCAGGTGATCGCCGCCAGCAGCACGACGGCGCCGAAATAGAACGCATAGCGCACCGTGTCGGGCACTTCGCCGGCGGCGGCGGTGTTGGCCACGCCGAAGTGGGCCAGGATGAAGGGCAGGAAGCTGGCGACGATCGCGCCCACACCGATGAAGAAGCTCTGCATTGCATAGCCGGTGGGGCGCTGGCGCGGTGCCAGCTGGTCACCGACGAAGGCACGGAACGGCTCCATCGACACGTTGATCGAGGCGTCCAGCACCCACAGCGTGCCGGCGGCGATCCAGAGTGTCGGCGAATTGGGCATCACCAGCAGCGCCAGCGTGGTCAGCACCGCGCCAATCATGAAGAATGGACGACGGCGGCCCCAGCGCGTCCAGGTGCGATCGGACAGGTAGCCGATCACCGGCTGCACCAGCAGGCCGGTCAGCGGTGCGGCGATCCACAGCCCCGGCACCGCCTCCATGTCCGCACCCAGGGTTTCGAAGATGCGGCTGGCATTGGCGTTCTGCAGGGCAAAGCCGAACTGGATGCCGAGAAAGCCGAAACACATGTTCCAGATCTGCCAGAACGACAGGTGTGGCTTGGCGGGACGATTCATCGTGCGCCCTCGTTCGCAGCCACCGGCGCCACCTTCAGCGCTTGCACCCGGGCCTGGTTGAGCACGCCGTCGCGCCCGCCCCTGCCGCCGGTGTAGTGCGCGAAATGCTCAAGCGCACTCATGTTGAAGCCCTCTTCAAGGGTGGCCGTGCATCGCCCCTTGGGCACCACGAACGTTGCCGAAGTGGACTCCTGCACGGCCACGCTGTGCGGAAGCACCACCGCATGCCGCTGCAGCGGCTGCCCCGGGCACTGCAGTGCCAACTGCTTCACTGCGGCGGTGACGCCGGTGTTGATGGGTCCATTCGGATTGGCGTACTGCAGACGCAGGCGCACCTGGCCGGCGGCGGCTGGGCTGAACTGCCAGCGCTGCGCGCCCTTCAGCACCTGCTGCGGGCCGACGCAGGCCGTGGGGCTGTGCAGGGATTCCAGCGCACCTTCGCGCCGGGTCAGGCTCAGGCAGTGCTGCAGGCCATTGTCGTCAATGCGCGCCAGGCCCTTGCTCGCCGGAACCGCTCGACCGTCCAGCCACAGCACCTGGCCGGCCGCGACCGCGACATGCCAGCCCTTGCCACTGCGTCGTGCCTGCGGTGCCGCCGGCGTGGCCGGCGCGCGTGCATTGGCGTCGGCGGCCGTTGCGCCGATGCCGGCCACCGGCGGAGCAGCCACCAGCTGCACGGTCGTGGTGGCGCCACGCGTCTTCACCTTGCCCGCCACCAGCAGGCCGTCGCCCAGCTGGTTCGGGCGCACCAGCACATAGCGCTTGCCAGCGGCGTCCAGGCTGATGCGGCGCTGCGTGCCGAACAGTTCCGGCACCAGCACCGCTGGCAGCTTGGGTTGTACACGACCATCGTCCTGCACGCCGAACACGCCCTCGATCACCATCGACAGATAGCCGGCCACCGACCACAGCTGGCGTTCGGAATTGACCACCGGGCCGCTCAGCGCACCCTCGTCGACATGCACGGCCTGGCTGGCCAGTTCGTAGTTTTCCATGTTGGATCCGGCCAGCGCGGCGCCGCGCATCAGCGAACGGATCTCGGCGGCAATGCGCGGGGCATCCTCCAGCTGGCGCGCAGCACGCAGCGAATAGGCGCTGACGAACGGCCAGATCGCGCGGTTGTGATAGATCGATTGCTGCGCTTCCTGCGGCCAGACCACCGGGCTGCCGGCCGGCCCCATCGGGTAGGCCGCCAGCGCATGGCGCGCACGCTCGGCCGGCAGCACGCCGGCCAGGATGCCCAGCGACAGGCCCAGCAGATCGACCTTGGCGTACGGCACCGGGTGCGCGGCCTCGCCGATGTAGCTCATGTACTGGCCGCTGTCCTGCCGCCAGAAGCGTGCATCGATCTGCACCGCCAGCGCATCGGCCCAGGCCTTGTATTGCCCGGCGCGCTCGTCGCCCAGCTGCGTGGCCATCTGCTGGCCCAGGCGCAGGGCCTGGTAATGCAGCACGTTGGTGGACAGCGCATAGGAATCGCCGATGAATCGCACGTTCTCGCGGGTCCAGTCCGGGTAGGTCTGCTCGCGCCAGTCCAGGAACGAGGTCTCGCCACGGTACAGGCCCATCTGCGCGTCGAACACCATCGCACGGTCCTGCGCCAGCGTGCCCTGCAACGCCTGCCAGACCTGGTCGGCAAAGGCCGCATCATCCAGCAGGTGGCGCGCGGCCAGGAACCACACCACGCGGTCGCTGCTGATCGGCCAGCTGCCGCCGGAACCGGTGTCCTGCGCCACGAACAGGCCGGGCGTGTGCCCATCGCGCGCCGCCGACAGCTTGAACTGCAGTGACTGCCGCGTGCGCTGCGGGTCCAGCCGCGCCAGCGCCAGATCGGCGGCAAAACTGACATCGCGGGTCCACACGTAGGGCCAACGCGCGCCGGTCTGGAAACATTCGCAGGGCACCGGCCGGCCTTCGTCGAAGGCCGGGTCACGGATCGCATCCACGCGGTCCTGGTCCATGTCCTGCTGGGCCAGTGCAAACAGCGCATCGAACATCACGCTGCCGGTCTGGCTGCGCATCGGCATCGGCGCGATACGCACCTCGCCCGCCGGCGCATGCAGCACGAAGCTGCCGTTGGCAGCGGCTTCGGCGCGCGCATTGCGGCCGTCGAATTGCAGGTCGGCCGCCTGCGCGGTCGAACCCAGCGCTGCCCCCAGGGCAGCGGTCAGGCAAATGATCTTCAGCATCGAAGCGGCGGACCGGCTTGCGCCCGTCGGCCTCCCTCCCTCTCTGCACGCGTTGTAGGTCCGCACCGTCGTTGCCGGCGGGCGGGCGCGGCCCCTCCCTCAAGGTGCCCTGGCCCCATGGTAGACGCGGGGCTGTCGGCTGCGTCCAGTTGCATACGTATTCATGGCATCACGCGGTGGCGCGCCCGCCGCGCTGGCTTATGGTCCGGGTCTGCCAACGGCGCCTTGGGAGGGGAATTGCCGATGTCACCTACTGCTGTACGCGCGGTGTTCGCGCACATGCTCGGCCTGGCCCTGATCGGGTGGGCCACGCTGCTACAGGCCGCGCCGCAGGTGGCCAGCGTCGAATCGCCGGGCAAGGTTCTGAAGGTCACTTTGGTGCTGGACGGCGGCACCGCCCGCTACCGTGTCGAGCGCCTGGGCGACACCGTGGTGGAGGATTCCAAGCTCGGCTTCGCCCTGCGCGACGGCCGCCTGGACCGCGATTTCGCCCTGCTGGGCCAGCAGCGGCGCAGCGTCGATGACACCTGGGCGCAGCCGTGGGGCGAACGCCGGCTCACCCGCAACCACTTCAACGAGCTGACCGTACAGCTCGCCGGAACCACCGGCAGCAAGCGACGGCTGGATGTGGTGTTCCGCGTCTACGATGATGGCCTTGGCTTCCGCTATGTGTTCCCTGAACAACCGAACCTGCGCGAAGCCATCATCGATGATGAACTGACCGAGTTCGCCATCGCGCCCGAATCAACCGCCTGGTGGATTCCCGCCGGCGAGCCGATCCACTACGAGTACCTGTACCAGCGCACGCCGCTGCGCGAAGTGCCGCTGGTGCATACGCCGATGACCCTGCGCAGCCGCGACGGCCTGCACGTGGCGATCCACGAGGCGGCGCTGGTGGACTACGCCGGCATGTGGCTGCGCCGCACCGAGGGCCAACGCCTGCGCGCGCAGCTTTCGCCCTCGGCCGAAGGCTGGAAGGTACGCCGCACCCTGCCCTTTGCCACGCCGTGGCGCACGCTGCAGATCGCCGATCGCGCCGGCGGCCTGGTCGAGTCGGACCTGATCCTCAACCTCAACGAACCCAACGCGCTGGGGGATGTGAGCTGGGTGAAACCGGCCAAGTACCTGGGCGTGTGGTGGTCGATGCACCTGGACAACGAGAGCTGGGCGACCGGGCCGAAGCACGCGGCCACGACCGCCAAGACGAAAAAGGTCATCGATTTCGCTGCCGCCCACGGCTTCCGCGGCGTGCTGGTGGAAGGCTGGAACCCGGGCTGGGACGGGATGTGGGTGGGCAATGGCTACGACTTCGATTTCACCCGCGCTACGCCTGATTTCGACATTGAAGCGCTGTCGGCATATGGCCTGAAGAAGGGCGTGCACCTGATCGGCCACCATGAAACCGGCTGCGCCATCGAGCACTACGAGGACCAGCTGGGTGCCGCACTGGACCTGTATGCACGGCTGGGGGTGGACCAGTTCAAGACCGGCTATGTGTGCGACGACGGCCAGGTCGATCGTCGCAATCCGGCAGGGGGGCCGCTGTGGCGCGAGTGGCACGACGGGCAATTCATGGCCCGCCACCATCTGAAGGTGGTGCAGGAGGCCGCGCGCCGGCACCTGTCGGTCAACCCGCATGAACCGATCAAGGACACCGGCCTGCGCCTTACCTACCCCAACTGGATCTCGCGCGAAGGCGCGCGCGGCATGGAATACAACGCGTGGGGCCAGCCACCGAACCCGCCCGAGCACGAGGTCAACCTGGTGTTCACCCGCATGCTGGCCGGGCCGATGGACTACACCCCCGGCATCCTCAGCCTGAAGGGCCGCCACGGCCAGGCGATCCCCAGCACGCTGGCGCGGCAGCTGGCGCTGTACGTGGTGCTGTACAGCCCGATCCAGATGGCCGCCGACCTGCCCGAACACTACCTGCAGCATCGCGAGGCGTTCCGTTTCATCGAGGACGTGGCGGTGGACTGGGAGCAGAGCCGCGTGCTCGAGGGCGAAGTGGGCGACTACGTGACGATCGTGCGCCGCGACCGCAACAGCCGCGACTGGTTCCTGGGCAGCATCACCGACGAGCACGGCCGCGTGCTGCCGGTGTCGCTGGGCTTCCTGGAACCCGGCGTGCGCTATCGCGCCGAGATCTACCGCGATGGTGAAGGTGCTGATTTCCGCAGCAACCCGTTCGCATTCGCCCGCGAAACCCGGGAGGTGACCAGCGCCGACGCCCTGACGCTGGTGCTGGCGCCGGGTGGCGGCCAGGCCATCCGCTTCACGCCGATCCGCTGAACGTTTTCCTACCTGCGCCCGCGTAGCGCCCGAGCCCATGCTCGGGCGGCGGTGCGTAGCACCGAAACGCAGCCGAGCATGGGCTCGGCTCTACCGAACAAGGCGCCTGAAAGCGATTACATCCCTGCACACGCCATTGAATACGTATGCAGGGTGATTCCCGCGAAGAACGCGCTGCCTACCATAGCGGCGACGACAGCGGCCACCGCGTCGCACGTTCACGGCCCTGCCGGAACGCTCACAAATCGATCTGCAACATTGCCTGGGAGGGGAAAATGTTGAACCACAAGCGCAGCGCGCTGAGCATCGCGCTGGCCGTTGTCCTGGCGCCGACACTGGCGTCGGCACAGTCCACGCAGAACACCACCACGCCGGCCGGCACCAGCGCCACCAACCTCGATACGGTGCAGGTCACCGGCATCCGCCGTGGCATCGAGAACGCGATCGCGGTCAAGCAGGACGCCACCTCGGTGGTCGAGGCGATTTCCGCCGAAGACATCGGCAAGCTGCCCGACGTCAGCATCGCCGAATCGATCTCGCGCCTGCCCGGCCTGGCCGCACAGCGCGTGGCCGGCCGTGCGCAGGTGATCAGCGTGCGCGGCCTGTCGCCGGACTTCGCCACCACCCTGCTCAACGGCCGCGAAGTGGTCAGCACCGGTGACAACCGCGGCGTCGAGTTCGACCAGTACCCATCCGAACTGGTCAACGGCGTGACCGTGTACAAGACCCCGGATGCGGCACTGGTCGGCCAGGGCCTGTCGGGCACCATCGACATGCAGACCGCACGTCCGCTCAGCTTCGGCGAGCGCGTGATCGCGGTCAGCGGCCGCTACCAGAAGAGCTCGCTGGGCCGCGCGGCCAATGTCGATCCGTACGGCAACCGCTTCAGCGCCAGCTACATCGACCAGTTCCTGGACAAGACCCTGGGCATCGCCATCGGCTACGCGCACAGCGACATGCCGATCCAGGAAAACCAGGTCGGCCTGTACGAACCGTGGACCACCGAGCACACCGACAAGGGCGACCGCCCGGGCGTCGGCGCCGGCACCTACTTCTCCGATGGCATCAAGGCGCTGCGCCGTACCGGCAACAACAAGCGCGACGGCGTGATGGCCACGATCCAGTTCCGGCCGAACAACGGCTGGACCAGCACCTTCGATGCGTTCCACACCGAAGCCGAGCAGATCGATACCGCCAACCAGTTCGAGCTGAATCTCAGCAACTACAACGGCAACTACACCCCGGGCCTGCTGGTCAGCAATCCGCAGGTCAACGCCAACGGCTCGTTCACCGGCGGCACCGCCAGCGGCGTATACCCGCTGGTGCGCGGCATGTACAACAAGCGCAAGGACAAGATCGATGCGTTCGGCTGGAACAACGAGTTCAACTTCGGTGGCGTCAAGCTGGTCGCCGACCTGAACTACTCCAAGGCCACGCGCGATGAGCTGAACCTGGAGAACAACCTGCAGCTGACCCCGATGCCGCAGCTGGATACGGTCGGCGTGTCGATCCGCCAGAACGGCTTCTCGCAGATCAGCCCGGGCCTGAACTACTCCAACCCCGACGCGTTGTTCCTGACCAACACCATCTACGGCTCCGGCTACGGCAAGGTGCCGCAGGTGGAAGACCGCCTGAAGGGTGGCAAGCTGGCCGCAACGATCGCCTTGCCCGAAGCGATCGCCTCGTGGGCGCCGGACATCGACATCGGCGTCAACTATGCCGACCGCCGCAAGGTGAAGACCCAGTCCGAGGGCAACATCCTGCTCGGCGCGCAGGGCGATGCCAACATCGCCGCGGACCTGCAGTACCGCCCGGTCAATCTCGGTTTCGCCGGCCTGGGCACCATTCCGGCGTGGGATGTGCCGGCTGCGGTCGGCCGCTACATGACCTTCAATCCGGTCGACAACCTGGACTACCTGATTCCCAAGTCGTGGACGGTGCAGGAGAAGATCACCACCGCCTGGGCGCGCCTGAACATCAACACCGACATCGGCGAAGTCGGCGTGCGCGGCAACATCGGCGTGCAGATGCAGCACACCGACCAGAGCTCGGATTCGCGCTACTGGGACAGCTCGCAAACGGCCGGCAACAACATCCAGCCCTACTCCGCGGGCCGCACGTACAACGACTGGCTGCCGAGCCTGAACCTGGCCTTCCTGTTCCCGCACCAGCAGACCCTGCGCTTCGCCGCCGCCAAACAGGTCGCACGCCCGCGCGTGGACCAGATGCGCGCCGGCCTGGAGTTCGGCGTGGATACCGGCACCGGCCGCCCCGGCGGCAGTGGCGGCAACCCGCTGCTGGACCCGTGGCGTGCCACCGCGCTGGACCTGTCCTATGAGAAGTACTTCGGCGAGAAGGCCTACGTCGCCGCCGCGATCTTCTACAAGGACCTGAAGAGCTACGTCTACACCCAGTCGGTGGACAACTACGACTTCACCGAACTGCTTCGCAACTACGTTCCTCAGCAAGGTGCGGCGCCGGTTCAGTACACCGGCACCTTCTCCGCGCCGCAGAACGGCAAGGGCGGCACGCTGAAGGGCCTGGAGCTGACCGGGTCGTTCCCGCTGGAGATGCTGACCGACAGCCTGCGCGGGTTCGGCGTGCAGGCCAGCGCGACCTTCAACAAGAGCGACATCACCATCCTGGACCCGGAAAGCGCGTCCAGCGTGGGCAGCGACCCGATCAGCCTGCCGGGCCTGTCCAAGCGCGTGTACAACTTCACCGCCTACTATGAGCGCAATGGCTTTGAGGCACGTGTCAGCCAACGCCGTCGTTCGGACTTCATCGGTGAGATCGGCAACTTCAACGGCAACCGCAGCCTGCGTTACGTCGTCGGCGAGAACGTGACCGACGCGCAGGTCAGCTACACCTTCAGCGACAGCAGCGCCCTGCGGGGGCTGACCGTGCTGCTGCAGGGCAGCAACCTGACCAACGAGCCGTACCGCACCTACGCCGGCAGCAAGGATCGTCCGCTGGAGTACATCGAGTGGGGCCGCACGTACATGCTGGGCGTGAACTACAAGTTCTGACCCGCACCGGGTAGGGCCGGCCGCTGGCCGGCAACAGAAAACAGGGAGCAGGACCGGAAACCCGCTGCGCAGGCAGCGGGTTTTCTTTTGCGCGGGTGCCGGCAGTTGGTCGGCCAGGGCCACCCACAAAAAAGGGACGGGGCGCTTCGGCCCCGTCCCCGCAAGTACCGCCACCGGAGAAAACGGTCAGCTGCGTCGGGCGCAATACACCGCGCGCGGCGGCAGCTGGAGTTCATTGCCCTGCACCGTGCCCGCATCCGGGCCCGGCACCGCCACCTGCTGCCAGTCACCTGGCGGCAGCGGATGGCTCACCGCCTCGGCCGACAGGTTGAAGGCCAGCAGGAGGGTTTCATCTGCAAGCATACGCTCGAACAGCAGCACGGGCTCGGCGCTTTCAAGAAATCTGATGCTGCCATGCAGGAGGGCCGGCTGGGTATGCCGCCAGGCCAGAAACGCGCGGAACGCCGACAGCACCGAATGCGGATCGCGCTCCTGCACGGCGACCGCCGCGGCCCGATGTTCGGCCGGGATCGGCAGCCAGGGCTGGCCGGTGGTGAAGCCGGCCAGCGGCGCGTCGGTCCATGGCAGGGGGGTACGGCAGCCGTCACGGCCCTTGAAGTTCGGCCAGAAGGTGATGCCATAGGGATCCTGCAGGGCCTCGAACGGCACCTCGGCCTCGGCCAGGCCCAGCTCTTCGCCCTGGTACAGGCAGACCGAGCCACGCAGCGAGCACAGCATCGCCACCAGCATCCGCGCCAGGCGAGGATCGGCCGGGTGGCCACCCCAACGGCTGACCGCGCGCTCCACATCGTGATTGGACACCGCCCAGCACGGCCAGCCTTCGGTCATTGCCGCTTCCAGGCGCGAGACCGTATCGCGGATATAGGCCGCGCTGTAGTCATCCACCAGCAGCTCGAAGCTGTAACCCATGTGCAGGCGGCCGTCGCGGGTGTACTCGGCGGTGGTCGCCAGCGAGTCCTCCGAAGAGATTTCGCCCAGGCTGACCGCCCCCGGGTATTCGTCCAGCAGCGCGCGCAGGCGCTCCAGGAACGGCAGGTTCTCTGGCTGGGTGTTGTTGTAGTAGTGGTACTGGTAGGCGTACGGGTTGTCCGGGCTGAAGCCGCGCCCAACCCGCTTGTCGGCGGGCTTGGCCGGGTTGTCACGCAGCTGTGCGTCGTGGAAGCAGAAGTTGATCGCATCCAGGCGGAAGCCATCCACGCCGCGCTCCAGCCAGAAGCGCACGTTGTCCAGGGTGGCCTGCTGCACGTCCGGGTGATGGAAGTTCAGGTCCGGCTGGTCGACCAGGAAGTTGTGCAGGTAGTACTGCTCGCGGCGCGGCTCCCACTGCCAGGCACAGCCGCCGAACAGCGACAGCCAGTTGTTCGGCGGCGTGCCGTCCTCGCGCGGGTCGGCCCAGACGTACCAGTCGGCCTTCGGATTGCTGCGGTCCTGGCGGCTCTCGCGGAACCAGGCGTGCTCGATCGAGGTGTGGCTGAGCACCTGGTCGATCATCACCTTCAGGCCCAGGCCGTGGGCCTTGGCCAGCAGGCGGTCGAAGTCGTCCAGGCTGCCGAACAGCGGATCGACGTCGCGGTAGTCGGCGATGTCGTAGCCGAAGTCGGCCATCGGCGACCTGAAGAACGGCGAGATCCAGATTGCATCCACGCCCAGCGCGGCAATGTGGTCCAGGCGCTGGATGATGCCTGGCAGATCGCCCACGCCATCGCCGTTGGCGTCCAGGAAACTGCGCGGGTAGATCTGGTAGATGACGGCTCCGCGCCACCATGGATAGTGCGACATCGACAGCCCCCCTCCGGGCATGCAGGACCCGCCGGGAGCGGGCCGAAATCCTGATCCGGCAAGCTTAGCGGCGGGCTCCCGGGCATGGCGCAACCTGCATACGTATTCACGCCGGCGTCGGCGTTGGCCGGCCAGCAGACGCCCGCCCGCCCGGTTTGCGCCCGAATTCACGGCCAGCGCCTATAATCGGTGGTGAGCCTGAAAGCCTGATCGCATGACCATCACCGAAGACACCCGTCCCGCCCTGGGCCTGCCCCAGATCCAGTCGCTTGCCGCGGCCGACATGGCCGCCGTCGACGCCCTGATCCGGCGCCGGCTGTCTTCGGACGTCGTGCTGATCAACCAGATCGCCGACCACATCATTTCCGCCGGCGGCAAACGCCTGCGCCCGATGCTGGTGATGCTGGCCGGCCACGCGGTTGGCCAGGCCGGCCCGGAGCACCACCAGCTGGCGGCGATCATCGAGTTCATCCACACCTCCACCCTGCTGCACGACGACGTGGTGGACGAATCCAGCCTGCGCCGTGGCCGCAGCACCGCCAACGCGCTGTGGGGCAACGCGCCCAGCGTGCTGGTCGGCGACTTCCTGTACTCGCGCAGCTTCCAGCTGATGGTCGAGCTGGAGCGCATGCCGGTGATGCAGATCCTGGCCGATGCCACCAACCGCATCGCCGAAGGTGAGGTGCTGCAGCTGCTGCACGTACACAACCCGGATACCGACGAAGCCGCCTACCTGCGCGTGATCGAGCGCAAGACCGCCGTGCTGTTCGCCGCCGGCACCCGCCTGGGTGCGCTGGCCAGCGGCGTGGACGAAGCGACCCAGCAGGCCCTGTTCGACTATGGCATGCACCTGGGCTACGCGTTCCAGATCGCCGACGACGTGCTGGACTACTCGGCCAACGCCGAGGAGCTGGGCAAGAACCTGGGCGACGACCTCGCCGAGGGCAAGGCCACGCTGCCGCTGATCCACGCGATGGCCCACTCCGACGACGCCACCCGCGAGCGCCTGCGCACCATCGTGCAGGACGGCGACGCCTCGGCGATGCCGGAAGTGCTGGCGGCGATCCGTGCCACCGGCGGCCTGGAGTACAGCCGCCGCCGTGCCGAGGAATACGCCGAAGCGGCCGAGCGTGCACTGGATGGGCTGGCCGACAATGATGCCGTGGCCGCCCTGCGTGGCCTGGCCCGCTACGCGGTGCAGCGCTCGCATTGATGGCGGAGGTGTGCCGACCGTTGGTCGGCACTGAAACATCGGTAGTGCCGGCCGCTGGCCGGCAACCTCATGATGCTGCGGATGTCACGGGAATGCCGGCCAGCGGCCGGCACTACCGCTGCACGAATCAACGTTTCTCGAAGCGTTCCTCGAAGAACTCATCCAGCGCCTTCCACGCGCGCTTGGCCGCCCGTTCGTTGTACTGGCACCCCGGCGGGCTGTTGGCATCGCGCTCGGCGAAGCAGTGCACCGCACCGCTGTAGCTGGTGAATTCCCAGTCGACCCTGGCCGCGTCCATTTCCTTCTGGAAAGCGGCGATGTCCTCAGCGCTCACGCTCTTGTCATCGGCCCCGTTCAGCACCAGCACCGACGGATGAGTGCCACCCGCCTGCGCCGGCAGCGGTGAACCCAGCCCACCATGCAGGCTGACCACAGCGGCCAGCGGCGCACCGGCACGGGCCAGTTCCAGCACGGTGGTACCGCCGAAGCAGAAACCGACCGCGCCGATCCGGCTGGCATCCAACGGCGCCTTGCCGGCCTGCGCCTTGAGCACGTTCACCGCCTCCAGCGCGCGTGCACGCAGCAGCGGCCTGTCATTGCGCAACTTGGTCGCCACCGGCCCGGCCTCGGCATCGGTCTTCGGCCGCACGCCCTTTCCGTAGACATCGGCCACCAGCACCACGTAGTCATCCCCGGCCAACTGCTTGGCCTTCTCGATGGCCGATGCGTTCACGCCCTTCCAGTTCGGCACCATCACCAGGCCCGGGCGCTTGTCGTTGTCGCCATCGTCATAGACCAGCACGCCACTGAAGGTCGCGCCCTGGTGCGTCCATTCCACCGGCTGGGTCTTCATCGCCGCCCACGCCGGCATCGCCGCCAGCCCCAGCATCATCGCCACACCGCATCGCCAACGATTCATGCGCCTGCTCCGCAAGAAAAAGGGGACGGAGGGGATTAAGCCGTTTTCGCCCCTCCCGCGTCGCATTCTGCATTGGCGGCGTGACGCAGGTGTGGTTGGATACGACTTAATCCCCTCCGTCCCCTTTTTTCGCATGAACCTGGTTGACCGCTTTCTGTCTGGCCTGATCCCGCGCCTGCCTGCCGACGATGCCCCGCAGTGGGCACATGTCCAGGGCGCCAGCGCCGAAGACCTGCAACGGCTGCGTGTGCAGTGGCCGCTGGTGCCGGACAGCCTGGTGGAGCTGCTATCGCGCGTGGATGGCACCCACTTCCGCGACTACCCCGGCGGCAAGGTCTGCGTGCTGATGCTCGGCTCGGACGTGGAGGACGGCGGCTACCCGTACTACCTGCGCTCGGTCGCGCAGATCTTCGAAGACCAGCAGCACTGGGACGACAGCATCCGCTCGATCTACGAAGAATGGCTGGATGACGAGCCGGAGATTCTCGGCGAGGGCATCGACGCCGATCTGCCGATGAACCGCCGCCTGTGCTTCTCGCACTGCATGAATAATGGCGGCACCTCGATGCTGTATCTGGATTTTGATCCTGCGCCGGGCGGCACCATCGGCCAGGTAGTGCGCTACCTGCACGATCCGGACAGCTACGCGGTGATCGCGCCGAGCTTCGATGCGTATCTGCAGCAGTTGATTGACGGCGGCTACGCGTTCATCGACGAAGACGAATGAAGGCAGCCGAGCGTGGGCTCGGCCCTGCAGTAGATCCACGCCATGCGTGGATGAATGTCTCTCCGTAGGTTGCCGGCCAGCGGCCGGCACTACCCGCGATCGATCCAGTACAACGTGCCCGGCTCGAATGCCAGCAGATCCGACGCCGTCAGGCGCGCTCGCGGCCAGTGGTGCTCCGGCGGCTTCGGCTGCCGGGCACCCAACGAACCGTCATAGTCGCGCACCAGCAGGCCGATGCGCGCGGCCCCAACCTGCAGCAGCGCGTCGATACGCTGCAGCCACTGGCCGGCGTCGATCAAGGCTTCATCCCGGCGCGCGTCCTGTTCCTGCTCATGCCGCGCCAACTGCCCGGCCAGCGCACGGGCGATCTTCGCCTCGCTCCAGCCCTTCTTCCGCCAGCGTTCGGCATCGCCCTTCCACGCCTGCTCGGCATGCGACGAGGCCAGCGCCGTACCGCAATCGCAGTGGGCGGCACTCAACCACGGCTGCCAGCCAGGCCCGACCGCCGCCTGCAGGCTGGGCGAATCCTGCGCGAACAGGCGCCGTCCGCTGCGGTGGAAGACCGCGGCGGCCGCCTCATGGTCCAGCGTGCTGGGCAGGAACACGGTGATGAAAGTACACATGCGGGCTTCTCGATCCATCCTGGAAGGGCCCATGGTAGATCCACGCCATGCGTGGATGGGGGGTCAGAGCCCTTTCCTGCGGAAAGGGATCCGACCCCGATCCGGCGGATCAGGCGATGCCCAATCCCGGGATCGCACTGATGCTGTCCGGATCGAATCCAGCCAGCTCGGCGAAATGACGGCCACGCGCGACGTAGTCCCGGTAGGCCCCGAAACTCGGCGCACCGGGCGACAGCAGCACGACCCCACCCTGCGCGCCCAGCGCCGCGCGAGCCAACGCCATCGCCTCCGGCAGATCAGCGGCGGCGTGCAGGCCGAAGCGACCGGCGTCGGCCAGCGGCTGCAGCATCGCGTGGATGCGCGGGCCGTTGCTGCCCATGGTCACGATCTCCACCGGCGGCACATCGTGCGCCATGTGCTGCATGAAATCGGTCCAGTCCAGGCCACGGTCGTGCCCGCCTACCAGCAGCGCGATGCGCTGGCCAGCGAAGCACTCCAGCGCGGCCAGGCTGGCGTGCGGCGTGGTGCTGATCGAATCGTTGATGTAGGTCAGGCCATCGGCCACGCCGATGCGCTGCAGGCGGTTGGGCAGCGGGCGGAACTCCTGCACCGCCGGCGCCAGCGCCACTGCATCCAGCCCCAGTGCTTCCAGTGCGGCCAGCACCGCGCACAGGTTGCCGCGGTTGTGGCGGCCCGGCAACGGCGTGTTGCGGGTATCGAACACGGCCTGCTCACCGCGGTGCACGACATCGCCGCGCATGTGCCAGCCCTGCGGCTGGCTGAACCAGACCACCTCACTATCGGGCAGCGACAGCGCGGCCAGGTGCGGATCGGCGGCATTGAGCACGGCGATGCGCGGCGCGGCTTCGGTCACCAGCCGCAGCTTGTCGTCGATGTAACGCTGCTCGCTGCCGTGCCAGTCCAGATGTTCCGGGAACAGGTTCAGCACCACCGCCACCTGCGGATGGGCGCCACTGCGCGCCACTTCGCCGGTCTGGTAGCTGGACAGCTCCACGGCCCAGTACTCGGGCGCGGGGTGCGGGTCCAGCACTTCCAGCAGCGGCAGGCCGATGTTGCCGACCAGGCCGGTGCGATGCCCGGCCGCGCGCAGCAGGTGCGCAACCAGCGCGGTGGTGGTGCTTTTGCCCTTGGTTCCGGTCACGCACACGGTGTCGTGCACGATGCCATCGGCACCCGCATGCTCGGCGAACCACAGCGCAGTACCACCGATGAAGGCGGTGCCCTGCCCCGCCGCCGCCAGCGCGATCGGCTGGTAGGGACTGATGCCGGGCGATTTGATCACCACGTCGAACGCGGCCAGCGCTTCAGCGGAAGGCTCGCCACGCACGTCCAGCACGCCCTGCGTTTCCGCACGCGCGGCCTCGACTTCGGCCGCCGGGCAGAACAGGCTCAGCGGCAGCGTGGGCAGGCGCTCACGCAGTACCGCAAACGCGGCACGGCCCTCACGCCCCCAGCCCCACAGCGCGACGCGCTTGCCTTCAAGCTGCGAAATCTTCACGCACCTGTTCCCACAGTCCAGCCGGAATGCGGTGCTCGCCCTGCAGCAGCAGCAGCGGTGCCAGTTCCAGTTCGGCCGCCTCCAACTGCGGCTGGATCTCGTTGCAGAAGCGCTTCACCAGCACGTCTTCCTTCCACTCCGGGCGCTGCGCCAGGGTCGCCATCGCCGCCCGCGATTCGCGGCCTTCGCCTACGCACTCGAACGGCTTGTGGTCCTGGAATTCCAGCAGTGCGTCGAAGCCACCGGCCTGCTCTGCATCGTCCAGCAGGTTGCGGCCGAAGATGCGCACCAGGCGCGTCTTGGGCATGAACGGAGCCAGCGCCAGGAACACGAAATGGCATTTCGGGCAGACGCCGCACCAGCGGTTCACCGGGCGCTCGCCGAGGATGTGGAAGTTGCGGTTGCAGCTGGAGAAATGCGCGTCGTAGAAGTCACTCTTGGCGAACTGGCGGGCCACCGCCAGCTCGGACATCGGGCGCAGCAGCGAGTAGTACTGCAGGTCCGCCGCCACGTACTTCTGCACATGGCTGCCGAACGCCTGCTCGCAGGCCCAGCCCTTGGACCACTGGTGGTTCACTTCGCCGGTGCCTGGAATCTGGCTGCCGTAGCTGGCCGAGCGCTCGTTGGAAAACACGACCTGGTCCACGCCGTGCAGCAACGCGGCCAGCACCATGATCGCCGAGTTCACCACCGTCACCGGGATATGGCCGTTCCAAGCCCCCTGGCGGTTCAACTCGAACAGTTCCGGTGCCAGCGTGCGGCCCAGGTTCAATGTCGGCAGGCCGGTGCGCTCGGCGCACGCACGGATCAGCTGCGAGCCACCGATCCAGGTCACGGTCTCGTCCACGCCGGCACGGCGCAGCGCTTCGATGCTGACCAGCGAATCCTTGCCGCCGCCGATGGCCACCAGCGCGTGCGGCTGCAGGCCCAGCGCCGGCGCCTGCACGGCCTCGCCCTGCACCGGCAACCGGAAGCGGCCGCGCAGGTTCAGGCCGTTGCGGTAGGCGAATTCGCCCAGGCCATTGAGGTAGATGGTCTCCACCAGCGCGGCGGTATCGGCATCGATGCTGTAGCTGTCGATGCTGACCGTATCCGGTACTCCGGCCTTGTAGTAGCTGACGCCGGCGATCAGGTGCAGCAGCTGCAGCGCGCGCTGCACCGCTGCCGCACGTGCCTGGTCCAGCACGAACGGCGCGCCGGGGACGCTGATGGTCTCCACCATCTCCGGGCCGTCATCGAAGGCGTAGACCAGCCTGGCCACGCCGGTATCCGCGGCAAATTCGCAGCGGACGAAGCGGAAGCGGGAAACCTGGTGTTTGTCGAAAGCAGTCATGGTGTATCCGGTCAGGCACGGGACCGCGCGCTGGCGCGGGGCGTGTCGGTGGGCGGGTGCAGGGCGCGCAAGGGGATCACTCGATCACGTCCTCGCGCGGCAGCAGCCGCTGGTTGTAGGTGTTGGCCATCACGTAACCGTAGGCGCCGGCATCGGCGATCAGCATCACGTCGTCCGGCGCGGTGGACACTGGCAGCTTGCGGCGCTTGCCGAACACATCGCTGGATTCGCAGATCGGGCCCACCACATCGAACGCCGCTTCGGCATAACCGCCCTGGCGGCTGAGGTTCTCGATGTCGTGCCAGGCGTCGTAGAGGGCCGGGCGCATCAGCGCGTTCATGCCGGCATCGAGGCCCACGCGGCGCACGCCGTCCTTCTCCACCACCTGGGTGGCGTGGGTCAGCAGCACACCGGACTCGGCCACCAGGTAGCGGCCCGGTTCGATCGCCAGGCGGAACGCCGGGTGCAGCGCCTTGACCTCGGCCAGGCCTTCGGCCCATGCCTCAAGGTCGAACGGCTCGTCCTCGGCGGAATACGGAATCGGCAGGCCGCCGCCGATGTCGATGGTCTGCACGCTGCCGATGCGGCGCGCGAAACCTGCCAGCTCATCGCACATCAGGCGCCAGTGCTGCGCGGTCTCCACGCCGCTGCCCAGGTGCGCATGCAGGCCCACCACGCGGGTGCCCAGCTCGGTGGCCGCGCGCACGAACTCGTCCACGCGGGCGATCGGCAGGCCGAACTTGGACTCCTTGCCGCCGGTGCGGACCTTGGCATGGTGGCCTTCACCACGCCCCAGGTCGACGCGCAGCCACAGTTCGCGGTTGCGGAACAGGTCCGGCCAGCGCTGCAGCGCTTCGACGTTGTCGACGGTGACGGTCACGCCAAGCGCGAACGCTGCCTCGTATTCGCTGCGCGGGCAGAAACTCGGGGTGAACAGTACGCGCTTGGGCGACAGTTCCGGCAGGTGCTGGAACACGTGCTTCAGTTCGCCGTGCGACACGCACTCCAGGCCGAAGCCTTCGGCCTCCAGCAGTTGCAGGATGGCCGGGTGGCTGTTGGCCTTGATCGCGTAGTAGCGCTGGTCGATCGGCTTGATCGCCGCCAGCGCACGGGCACGGGCACGCACCGTCGGCAGGTGATAGACGTAGCGCGGCGTGCCGGCATCGGCCAGCTGCAGCAGGTGCGCGCGCTGGCCACGCCACCACGGCGTGCCACGCGGGCGCACGCTTCCGGCAATCTCGCGCCAGCGCGGGCCGAACACCTCGGTCTCCTCCACCGGCATCGCGCCGCTGTCGATCAGCTCGGCATGCAGGATCGGCAGCAGGCCATCGGCATCGGCCTCGTCGATGACGAAGGTCAGGTTCAGGTCATTGGACGACTGCGAGATCATGTGCACGCGCTCGCGGCCGAAGGTGGCCCACACATCCGACAGCTTGTGCAGCAGGGAGCGCATGCCCAGGCCCACCAGCGTGATTGCTGCGCACGGCACGATCACCTTGACCTTGCAGATCTGCGACAGGTCGGCAGACAGCGCGGCCAGCACATCGGTGTTGACCAGGTTCTCCGACGGGTCCAGCGACACGGTGACGTTGGTCTCGGCCGAACCGATCAGGTCCACCGACAGGCCATGCTTCTTGAACAGGCCGAACACATCGGCCAGGAAGCCGACCTGCTGCCACATGCCGATGCCTTCCATCGACACCAGCACGATGCCGTTGCGGCGGCTGATCGCCTTCACGCCCGGCACCGGCGCGGCATTGCCGTCGATGCTGGTGCCCGGCAGTTCCGGGCGTTCGGTATCGAGGATGGCCATCGGCACGCCGGCGTCGCGGCACGGCTTGATCGAGCGCGGGTGCAGCACCTTGGCACCGGTGGTGGCGATTTCCTGCGCTTCGTAATAGTCCAGGCGGGTCAGCAGGCGGGCGTCGGGCACGTCCTTCGGGTTGGCGCTGAACATGCCCGGCACATCGGTCCAGATTTCCACGCGGCTGGCGCCGAGCAGTGCACCGAAGTACGCCGCCGAGGTATCCGAGCCACCCCGGCCAAGAATGGCCGTGCTGCCATCGGCGTGGCGGGAAATGAAGCCCTGGGTGATCAGCAGGCGGGTCGGCTGTGCGCGGAAGCGCTGCATCCACTCTGCATCGGCACGCCACTGGCAGTTCACCGACAGGCGCTGCGACCAGTCGCTCTGGTTGGGCTGCGGCGGCATCGCGTCCAGCCACTGGCGGGCATCCATCCAGCCCATGTCCAGGCCCGAGGCCCGCAGATAGGCCGCACCCAGCGTGGAGGACAACAGCTCGCCCTGACCCAGCACTTCGGCCTGCCATTCCAGCGGGCGGGTGGCCGCACGCGGGTCGTCGAGCAGCCCCTGCAGCGCGGCCAGGCGCTCGGCCAGCACCTCGCGGCCCAGGTCCAGCTCGGCCAGGAAGCCCTCATGGCGCTCGACCAGCGCCGCCATGCGATCGCGGCTGTCCGGCGCACCATCGGCGATGGCGGTCAGTTCATTGGTGACGCCCGACAGTGCCGAAACCACCACCAGCACGCGCGAGCCGGTCTCTTCCGCGCGTTTTTTCGCCAGCTTCCCGATCGTGTCCCAGCGGTGACGGCGCGACACCGAGGTGCCGCCGAACTTCAGTACGATCCAACGATCGACAAGGGGGGAAGCTGACATGGATAGACTATGTGTGAAGTGGGGAAGCCGCCCGTGGGGGCGGAACCTTCGATTCTAAGCCCAATGGACCCGCCGATGGCCGCCTTCCGTTACCTGCAGCTGGATGTCTTCGCTTCCCACCCCGGCAGCGGCAATCCGCTGGGCGTGGTGCTGGGCGCCGACGCGTTGTCCGGCGCCCGCATGCAGGCGCTCGCTGCCTGGCTGAACCTGTCCGAGACGGTGTTCTTCCTGCAACCCAGCGCTGCGGGCGCCGACTACCACATCCGCATCTTCACCCCCGGCAGCGAGCTGCCGTTTGCCGGCCATCCCAGCGTGGGTGCGGCCTGGGCAGCGGTCACATGCGGCCTGGCCGCGCCGCGCGATGGCGGCGCGCTGGTCCAGCAGTGCGCCGCCGGCCTGTTGCCGGTGCGTGTGAGCGGGGCCGCCGATGCGCCGACCATCGAACTGGCCAGCCCGCCGGCACGCCAGCTGCCGACCGCCCCCGGCGCGGTGCCGGAACCGCTGCTGGCCCTGGCCGCCGCCGGCCATCGGCCGGAACTGTGGGACAACGGTCCGCGCTGGTGGCTGCTGCCGCTGCGCGACGCCGCCGCCGTGCGCGGCCTGGCCCCGGACATGGCGGCGCTGCGTGACTGGACCAATGCGACCGGCGCGACCGGCGTTGCCGTGTTCGCCGATGAAGTTGCCGCCGACCACAGCCGCGTGGTGCGCGCGTTCTGCCCGGGCGACGCGGTGACCGTACCCGAGGATCCGGTGACCGGCAGCGCCAATGCGCTGATCGGAGCGTGGCTGCGGCAGCGCCAGGCACTGCCCGGCCACGAGGGCCGCTACGTGGCCAGCCAGGGCCGCGAAGTGGGCCGCGATGGCCGCGTGCAGGTGCAGGTTGATGCGCAGGGCACCGTATGGATCGGCGGCCAGGTGCAGCCGGTCATCGACGGCCAGATCAGCTGGATGTAGAGCCGAGCCCACGCTCGGCTGCTTCTTCTCACACCCCGACACAGCCGAGCATGGGCTCGGCTCTGCAACCGCGCGTTAAGCTGCGCGCCACCTGCTCCTGGAGTTCTGCCCTGATGCCCCCCCGCCGTTTCCTGCAGCTCGATGTATTTTCCCCGCGCGCCGGCGCCGGCAATCCGCTGGCCGTGGTACTGGATGCCGAAGGCCTGGACGATGCCGCGATGCAGGCCATCGCCCGCTGGACGCGCCTGCCCGAGACCACTTTCGTGTTCCCGCCGCAGGCGCCGGGCGCCAGCTACCGGCTGCGCATGTTCAGCCCGCAGAAGGAAGTCCCGTTCGCCGGCCATCCCAGCGTCGGCACCGCGCATGCGGTGCTGCAGGCGGGCCTGGCGGTGCCGGTGGAAGGCCTGCTGGTGCAGGACGGCATTGCCGGCGCGCTGCCGCTGCGCGTCAGTGGCGAAGGCGCCCAGCAGCGCATCGCCATCCGCACCCCGCGCGCGCAGCTGGCCGAGACCACGGCGGCCAATGATCCTCGACTGCAGGCGGCGCTGAAGGGCTGGCCGCTGGGTCCTTTGCCACCGGCGCGCATGCAGGGCGGCCGCAGCTGGTGGGTGGTGCAGGTGGCCGATGAAGCAGCATTGCGCGCCCTGCGCCCGGACTGGGAGGCGGTGGCCGCACTGGCCGAATCGACCGACAGCATGGGCGTGTTCGCCTATGCCTTCAGCGATGGCCGCGAGGGCTTCGATCTGGCGGTACGCGCCTTTGTCGGCAATGGACGCCGCTTCGAGGATGCCGCGTCGGGCGCGGCCAACGCCGTGCTGGCCGCGTGGCTGGACCTGCGCGATGCGCTGCCCCGTGGCCGTGCGCCGTTTGAAGTCAGCCAGGGCCGCGAAGTCGGCCACGATGCGCGCCTGACCCTGCGGGTGGATGAGGACGGGGAGGTCTGGTCGGGCGGCCAGGTGCAGACCGTCATCACCGGCACGCTTGATTGGTAAAGGGACACCGTAGAGCCGAGCCCACGCTCGGCTGCTCTCCGGCTGTTTCATGGCACCTGTGGGAGCCGAGCACGGACTCGGCTCTACACAAGAGTCGGCTCAGCCGAGCTCGGCCTCCAGGCTGATCGGCACCGCGCTGAGCGCCTTGGATACCGGGCAGTTCTGCTTGGCGTCATCGGCAATGGCGCGGAACTGCGCCGCGTCGATGCCCGGCACCACAGCTTTCACCTTCAGCCGGATCTGCGACAGTTGCGGCCCCCCTTCCAGCGACAGATCGACCTTGGCTTCGGTATCCAGCGAGGTCGGGGTGAACCCGGCGTCGCCGAGCTTGGCCGACAGCGCCATGGTGAAGCAGCCGGCGTGCGCGGCGGCGATCAGCTCTTCGGGGTTGGTGCCCTTCTCCTCACCGAAACGACTGTTGAAGCCGTAGCGGGTCTTGTCCAGCAGGCCACTCTGCGGCGTGCTCAACTGGCCCTTTCCTGACTTCAGATCGCCTTCCCAGTGCGCGGTGGCGTGTCGTGAGATTCCCATTCGTACGGCTCCTGCGTGGTGGTGATGAACGCTCACCCTCGCACGCGGCGCGTTAGCCCTGCGTCGCTCCGCCGCAGCCAGGGCGTCCGGCGCACGCGCTGCGGATGGACGGTTCCACACCAGGCCGCCACGCTTTTTTCCCTTGTTTTCAGTGGTTTCGCGCACTTCATCCTGCGCCGGGTTGCGCCCGCCGGGCGTCCCGGAGCGGCCCCATCCCCCACCACCGGCCATGTACTGAATCGGCCTGGATATGAAAAAACATGCACTTTCCGCACTTCGGGCTATTGGCGGCGCCCGAGAGTTGCCCTACATTGCGCTTGCCGACGGGGTTCGGCGCCGACCAAACAACCAACCGTTCACGGAACAGGAAACCATGGCAAAGACCGCTAAGAAGGCTGCCCCGAAGAAGGCAGCGAAGAAAGTCGCGACGAAGGCAGCCGCCAAGCCGGCCGCTCCGAAGCCGATCAAGGAAGTGCTGACCAAGTCGGGCCTGGTTGCACACATCGCTGAAGCGTCCGGCGTCGTCGCCAAGGACGTCCGCGCGGTGCTGGCCTCGCTGGAAGGCGCAGTCGCCTCCTCGGTGCACAAGAAGGGCGCTGGCTCCTTCACCCTGCCGGGCCTGCTGAAGATCACCACCGTCAATGTGCCGGCCAAGCCGAAGCGCAAGGGCATCAACCCGTTCACCAAGGAAGAGCAGTGGTTCGCCGCCAAGCCGGCCACCACCAAGCTGAAGGTGCGCCCGCTGAAGAAGCTCAAGGACGCCGCGCTGTAAGCGCGTACCCTTCTGCTGGTTCGCGACGGGACGGCCTTGGCCGTCCCGTTTTTTTTGCCCGGGCAACGGTTGCGCAGAACCCCGCCGCGCGTGGCCCGTCGGCCGAAACACAGCGTTTCCCGGCCTGCGCCATCCCCTGCGCAGGCCCGCCACCATTGGCTGCGCCCCACCTGCTGCAGCCGCGGAACGTACCGGGTGGAACACTGCGTGCAGCGCCGGCCGTCGCCGCCGGCCGCGTGCTTGCCTATGGTGGTCACATCCTCCACAGCTACGGCGAGCATCCCCCATGGCCAGCCCCTCCACCCGCTACCGCATCTCGGTGACGCCCATCGAAAAGGACGGGGTGCAGTGCACCGGGCGCTGCACCATCGAACTGGAGCATCGCGCCAGCCGCGACCTGATGCGCCTGCTGGAAGCCGCGCCGCGCACGGCCGGGCTGGGCGGCGACGAACGCGCCACCCTGATCATCGCGGCACAGCTGCTGCGCGACATCGTGCAGCGCCATGCCGGCAGCGAAGGCCACGCACTGGCCGCCGTTGCCGCCCCGACACTGGCCGCGCTGGACGCCCTGGAGCAACTGCCCTCCTCCCGCTGACGATCCGGGAATCGATACACTGCCGCGCTCCAGATTGCCTCGGGGAGGAGGCAGGCATGTACCGTCAACTGCTGCTGGTCGTACCCCTGTTGCTGCTGGGCTGTTCCCGGCCCGCCACGACACAGGCCCCCGCGGGCGAACCTGCCACCGCCACTGACGCGGGCAACGCCTCGGCGCGGACCGAGGCCGATCCTCCCGCGCTGCAGGCGCCGGTCGTCGCGCCGTTGTTCGCCGCCGTCGATGCAGACGCCGAGTCTCCGGCCGCACTGCTGGACCGTTACGTGATGGCGCTGCTCAACCGCGATCGTGCCACCGCCGATGCCGCATGGACATTCCCACCCGCCGACGACGCCCGTGCCGACGATGCCGCGCTGCGCCAGCTGGAGGGCGTGCGCAGCATGCGCCTGAGCACCGAGCTGCCGATCGCCCGCGACGGTCAGCAGCCACCACGGTTGCTGGAAGTTCCCGTGCAGGTGCGCGCGCTCACCGCCGATGGCACCGTCCGCTTCGGCGGCTGGTACCGCGTGCAGCCCAGCGCCGATGGGCGCGCCTGGCAGATCCAGTCGGCGCAGCTGCGGCCATCGCTGGACTGAACCGTTGCGACGGCATGCACGCACGATTCAGCCAGCAGGACTACTCTGTCCTTCATCCATTCCGCCATCGGCCACCACCATGCGCCTGCGTTCCCTGATGACCCGCCTCGCCGCATCCACCGTACTGATCGCTGCGGCGATCGGCGCGCAGGCGGCGCCCTCGATTTCCGGCCGCGAACTGTCGGTCGGCGCCAGCGATGTGCAGCAGTACCTCGATGGCAGCTTCCCGCGCACCCAGGATGCATTGGGCGGCCTGATCGCGCTGACCATGAGCCATCCGCAGCTGAGCCTGCCGGCAGGCGAACGGTTGAACCTCGGCATGGACGTGGCACTGGCCACCGCCGGGGGCAGCCCGGCCAAACTGGGTACGGTCAAGCTCAGCAGCGGCCTGCGCTACGACGCACAGACCCAGGGCTTCCATCTGCAGCAACCCAGCGTGGATGACTTCACTCCGGCCAGCCAAGGCGGCCGCCTGGACTCGCGCACCCGTGGCCTGCTCAATGCGTGGCTGAGCGACTACGCCCAGCGCGAACCGATCTACAAGCTGGATCCTGCCGTGGCCGGGGTGCTTGGCGCCCTGCAGGTGCAGTCGGCGCAGGTGAAGAACGGCAAGCTGGTGGTCACCTTCAACCAGAACCTGGGCAACCTGGTGCCGGCCGGCGTGCTGGGTAAATAAGGGCGTACCGGGTCAACAGGGCGTACCGGGTCAACAAGGCAGTGCCGGCCGCTGGCCGGCAGCACAGTCACTGCGACTGCCGGCCAGCGCTCGGCACTACCTGCCACACCTCACGCGGCAAGCGCCTTTATCACCGCCTCACTGAAGGCCGGGATATCGTCCGGCTTGCGGCTGGTGATCAGGCTGCCGTCGACCACCACCTCGGCATCGCGCCAGCGCGCACCGGCATTGGCCAGGTCCTGCTGCAGCGACGGCCACGAGGTCAGCTCGCGGCCCTTGGCAAGGCCGCTGTTGATCAGCAACCACGGGCCATGGCAGATGGCCGCCACCGGCTTGCCTGCGCCTGCCACGCTGCGGATGAAGCCCAGCGCGGCCTCGTCGGTGCGCAGGGTGTCCGGGTTGATGACCCCGCCGGGCAACACCAGGGCATCGAAGCGCGCCGGATCTGCCTCATCCAGCGGAATGTCCACCGCGACCGCGTCGCCCCAGTTCTTCTCTTTCCAGCCCTTGATGGTCGCCTCCTTCGCGGGCGACACCACGCTGACCCGCGCGCCCTCCGCTTCCAGCTGCCGCTTGGGCTCGGTCAGCTCGGACTGTTCGAAGCCGTGGGTGGCCAGGATGGCAATCTGCTTGCCCTTCAATCGTTCTGCCATGGGTGCACTCCAGTTCGGGGAGCGCACAGCGTGGACGAACCTGCCTTGCACGGCGGTGACCCTGCCGTGCACGGCGGGTGGAGAGGACCCGTGCCGGCCAGCGGCCGGCACTATCGGAAGGGTCAGCGCTTGGGCTGCAGCATGGTGCCGGTGCACTTGGGCGAGCCGCAGCGGCACTCCCAGATCTTCTTCAGCTTGGCGGTGTGGCGCTCGGCCAGGGTGATGCCGTAGTTGTAGGTCAGCTCCTCACCGGCCTTGATGTCACGCAGGGCCTCGATGAACACCTTGTCACCGCGGCTGTCGCCGTCCTCGTCTTCCTCGATCACCGCCTCGCAGTTCGGGTCGCAGCTGTGGTTGATCCAGCGTGCATCGTTGCCCTTGTAATTGGCATCGATCACCCAGTCGTCGTTGAGGGTGAACAGGAAGGTATGGCCGCTTTCGACATCGCCGCTGTCATCGGCATCGACGTCGCCGTGGCTGCGCAGCAGGCCCTTGTACTGGATCACGCGCTCGCCCTGCTTGATCGGGGCCACGGCGAACACGCCGTTGCCATGGATGGCGGACTTGCGGGCTTGGATCTTCTTCGGCATCGGCACGGGCTGTTTGCAGCGGATGGGGCCTTGATTCTCGCCCATTCCGGGTGATTTGCGAAAATCACCTCATTGGCGCAGCATGGCGGCCCTGCAACGGCCCCGGCGTCTCCTCCCGGCGCAGCCCCAGCGCCGGCTGAATGCCCGGGTTGGATGGCGGCGAAGAAAAGCGTACAATTTCAGTCCGCTTTAAGAACCGCTCGCATCCCCATGTTGCGCGTCACCAAGCTCACCGATTACGCCACCGTCGTGCTGACCGTGCTCGCCGCCCGCCCGGGCGAGGTGCTCAGTGCCACCGAACTGGCCGAGTTCACCGGCCTGGAGCCGCCCACCGTCAGCAAGGTGCTCAAGCCGCTGGCCCAGGCCGGCCTGGTCGAGGGCCTGCGCGGCGTGCGTGGCGGCTACCGCCTGACCCGCCCGGCCATCGAGATCTCGCTGTTCGAGGTGGTCGAAGCGATGGAGGGGCCGCTGGCCCTGACCGAATGCAGCCACGACCACCACCAGTGCGGGATGGCGCCCAAGTGCGGCGCGCGCAGCAGCTGGCGGCTGATCAACGACGTGGTCTCCGAGGCCCTGCGCGATGTCACCCTCGCCCAGATCCTGCCCCCTCTTCCCCTTGCCGATGACGAACAGCGCCGCACCATCGCTGTCGACGTCGTCTCCTGATCCACAGGCAGCCCCCATGGCCACCGAAACCATCGAAAACGTCGCCCACGACGACACTCCCAACCGCGAGATCCACGAGCAGCTCGGCCGCAAGTATTCGGCCGGCTTCATCACCGAGATCGAATCGGACTCGCTTCCGGCCGGCCTGGACGAGGACACCATTCGTGCCCTGTCGGCCAAGAAGGACGAGCCGGAGTGGATGACGCAGTGGCGCCTGGACGCCTACCGCCACTTCCTGACCCTGCCGATGCCGGATTGGGCCAAGCTGGAGATCGCACCGATCGACCTGCAGGCACTCAGCTACTACTCCGCGCCGAAGGGCCCGAAGTACGCCTCGCTGGACGATGTGCCCAAGGAACTGCTCGACACCTACGACAAGCTTGGCGTGCCGCTGCATGAGCGCGCCAAGCTGGCCGGCGTGGCGGTGGATGCGGTGTTCGACTCGGTGTCCGTCGGGACCACCTTCCGCAAGGAGCTGGCCGAGAAGGGCGTGATCTTCTGCTCGATGTCCGAGGCCATCAAGGAACACCCCGAACTGGTCCGCCAGTACCTGGGCACGGTGGTGCCGGTCGGCGACAACTACTTCGCCGCGCTCAACTCGGCGGTGTTCTCCGACGGCAGCTTCGTGTTCATTCCCAAGGGCGTGCGTTGCCCGATGGAACTGAGCACTTATTTCCGCATCAACGCCGGCCACACCGGCCAGTTCGAGCGCACCCTGATCGTGTGCGAGGACAAGGCCTACGTGTCCTACCTGGAAGGCTGCACCGCGCCGATGCGCGACGAGAACCAGCTGCATGCAGCGGTGGTGGAACTGGTCGCGCTGGAAGATGCGGAGATCAAGTACTCCACCGTGCAGAACTGGTACCCGGGCGACGAGAACGGCGTGGGCGGGATCTACAACTTCGTCACCAAGCGTGCCGAATGCCGTGGCGCGCGCAGCAAGGTCACCTGGACCCAGGTCGAGACCGGCTCGGCGATCACCTGGAAGTACCCGTCCTGCGTGCTGCTGGGCGACGATTCGGTGGGCGAGTTCCACTCGGTGGCGCTGACCCATCACCGCCAGCAGGCCGACACCGGCACCAAGATGATCCACGTCGGCAAGCGCACCAAGAGCAAGATCGTCAGCAAGGGCATCAGCGCCGGCCGCGGCCAGAACACCTACCGTGGCCTGGTCAAGGTCGACCGCAACGCCGATGGCGCGCGCAACTACACCCAGTGCGACTCGCTGCTGATCGGCAAGCAGTGCGGTGCGCACACCTTCCCCTACATCGAGGTGAAGAATCCGGGCGCCACCGTCGAGCACGAGGCCACCACCTCGAAGATTTCCGACGACCAGCTGTTCTACTGCCGCGCCCGTGGCATCAGCCAGGAAGACGCGGTGTCGATGATCGTCGACGGCTTCTGCAAGCAGGTGTTCCGCGAACTGCCGATGGAGTTCGCAGTGGAAGCCAAGAAGCTGCTGGAAGTCTCGCTGGAAGGTTCGGTGGGCTGATCGCCTGCCCCCTGCCCCCTGCCCCTCGCAAAACGCATTCTCTTTACCGGCGGGCCACGGCCCGCCCCACGGAAACTCCCACCATGCTGAAGATCGAAAACCTCCACGCCCGCATCGGCGGCAAGGAAATCCTCAAGGGCCTCTCGCTGGACGTGAAGCGCGGCCAGGTGCACGCCATCATGGGCCCCAACGGCGCCGGCAAATCCACCCTGGGCAATGTCCTGGCCGGCCGCGACGGCTACGAAGTGACCGAAGGCAGCGTGCAGTTCGACGGCGTCGACCTGCTGGACCAGGACCCGGAAGCGCGCGCCGCCGCCGGCCTGTTCCTGGCGTTCCAGTACCCGGTGGAAATCCCCGGCGTGAACAACACCTACTTCCTGCGCGCCGCACTGAACGCGCAGCGCAAGGCGCGTGGCGAAGACGAACTGGATTCCATGCAGTTCCTCAAGCTGGTACGGCAGAAGCTGGCCGTGCTGCACCTGAAGGACGAACTGCTGCACCGTGGCGTCAATGAAGGCTTCTCCGGTGGCGAGAAGAAGCGCAACGAGATCTTCCAGCTGGCCGTGCTGGAGCCGAAGCTGGCGATCCTGGACGAGACCGATTCGGGCCTGGACATCGACGCACTGAAGAGCGTGGCCGACGGCGTCAACGCACTGCGCGGCGCCGACCGCTCGTTCCTGGTCATCACCCATTACCAGCGCCTGCTGGACTACATCAAGCCAGACGTGGTGCACGTGCTGGCCGACGGCCGTATCGTCAAGACCGGCGGTCCGGAACTGGCGCTGGAACTGGAAGCGCACGGCTACGATTTCCTCAAGGATCGCGTGGTGCGCGAGGCAGCGGTCTGATGAGCGCGCTGCTCGACTCGATGGCCCAGGCCTTCTGCGGCAGCGATGCGCGCCGCGAAGTGCTCGACGCGGCCCTGCGTGACGGCCTGCCGGCCGCGCGCAATGAAGCCTGGAAGTACACCTCGCTGCGCCAGCTGGAGCGCCGTGCGTTCGCCGCTGCGCCGCTGTCACCGCCGGTACTGGATGCAGCCATGCTGGACGGCATCCCTGCGCCGCGCCTGGTGTTCGTCAACGGCCGCCTGGATGCCGCGCTGAGCGATGTGCAGGCACTGCCGGCCGGCGTGCAGCTGCAGCCGCTGTCGGCGGCACTGGCTGCGGGCGAGGACGCCGTGCGTTTCCTCGGCCGCCGCTACGAGCGCAGCGAAGAGATCTTCGCCCGCCTCAACGCCGCGCTGGCCGATGAAGGCGTGGTACTGCGGGTGGACGAAGGCGTGCAGGTCGACGCGCCGCTGCAGCTGGTATTCGCCAGCGTCGCCGGTGATACCGACCTGGCCTGGCACCACCGCCACCTGATCGAACTGCGTGCCGGCGCCAGCCTGGGCGTGGTCGAGCACCGCTTCAGCGTCGGCGATTCGGCCCACCTGGACAACACCGTGCTGCACGCCCACGTCGCCCGCGATGCCGTGCTCAAGCATGCCCGCGTGCAGGCCGGCAGCGCGCGCCAGACCAGCTTCCTGCGCACCGACGCGGTGCTGGCCCGTGACGCGCAGTACCACCGCGTTGATCTGGAGCTGGGTGCAGCGCTCAGCCGCCATGAACTGAACGTGCGCCTGGAAGGCGACAACGCCCGGCTGACCGCCAATGGCGTGCTGCTGGGCAATGGCCGCCGCCATGTCGAGACCCGCCTGGGCATCGACCACATCGCGCGCGATACCGCCTGCGAACTGCTGTGGCGTGGCGTGGCCGCCAACCGCAGCCGCGTGGTGTTCCATGGTGGCATCCAGATCCGCGAAGGCGCTGACGGCACCGATGCGAACCTGTCCAACAAGAACCTGCTGCTGTCGGCCGACGCCGAGATCGATACCCAGCCGACGCTGGTGATCGACGCCGATGAAGTGAAGGCCGCGCATGGCGCCACCGTCGGCCAGCTCGATGCCAATGCGCTGTTCTACCTGCGCTCGCGCGGGCTGCCGCAGGCCCAGGCGCAGGCGCTGCTGAGCGCGGCGTTCTGCCACGAACCCCTGAAGATCCTGCCGGACGCGTTGCGCGAGCAGCTGGCACGCCGCCTGGACAAGGCCCTGGCCGAGGCGGGTGTGGCATGAACCTGTCCTCCCCGCGCCCGATCGAAGAACGCACCGGTGCCCCGGACTGGGATCGCGTCCGCCTCGACTTCCCGTTGCTGATGCGGGAAGTGCACGGCAAGCCGCTGGTCTATTTCGACAATGCCAACACCGGCCAGAAGCCGGTGCAGGTGATCGGCGCGGTGGACGAGTTCTACCGACGTTACAACGCCAACGTCAGCCGCGCCGTGCATGCACTGGGCAGCGAAGCCACCGATGCCTACGAAGGTGCGCGCAACAAGCTGGCGCGTTTCCTCAACGTGCGCCCCAGCGACCTGGTGCTGTGCAGCGGCACCACCTTCGCCATCAATCTGGTGGCGTATTCGTGGGCCCTGCCGCGGTTGAAGGCCGGTGACGTGATCCTGGTCTCGCGCATGGAGCACCACGCCAACATCGTGCCGTGGCAGCTGGTCGCACAGCGTACCGGCGCCACGATCCGCGTCGCCGGGATCACCCCCGATGGTGCACTGGACCTGGACGCCCTGCGCGCGGCGATGACCCCCGAGGTCAAGCTGCTGGCCGTCACCCACGTTTCCAATGTGCTCGGCACGGTCAATCCGGTGCGCGAGATCTGCCGTGAAGCGCGCAAGCGCGGCATCATCACCGTGGTCGATGGCTCGCAGGCGGTGCCGCACCGCAAGGTCGACGTGGCCGCGATCGGCTGCGACTTCTACGCCATCACCGGCCACAAGATGTGTGGTCCGACCGGTACCGGTGCGCTGTGGGCCCGTCGCGAGCATCTGGACGCGATGCCACCGTTCCTCGGCGGCGGCGAGATGATCAAGGAAGTCAGCTTCGACGGCACCGTGTTCAACGATGCCCCGCACAAGTTCGAAGCCGGCACCCCGAACATCGCCGGCTTCATCGGCCTGGGCGTGGCCGCCGACTACCTGCAGCAGCTGGGGCAGGACCACGTGGAAGCGCGCGAAGCCGAACTGCTGGCGCACTTCACCGAAGAACTGCGCCGCGTCGATGGCCTGCGCATCATCGGCGAAGCACCGGAAAAGGCGGCCGTGGTCTCGTTCCTGATCGACGGCGCGCATGCGCATGATCTGGCGACCCTGCTCGACCTGGAAGGCGTGGCCGTGCGATCGGGCCAGCACTGTGCACACCCGCTGCTGCAGTACTTCGGCGTTGCGGCTACCTGCCGTGCCTCGCTGGCGTTCTACAACACGCATGCCGAGATCGAGCGGTTCATGACGGCGTTGACGAAGGTGCGAAAGCTATTGGGCTGAGCCGGCACACCGGGGTCAGATCCCTTTCGCGATGCGAAAGGGCTCTGACCCCATCAGCATTCCCAGCAACCGCCGTTGCGACTGCAATGCTCGCCGGATCGCCGCCAGATCTGCGGCAGGAATGCCCTCCTTGATGAACTCCACATAGCGCCTGCGCCGTTCATCCGCATCAGAAGCCATCAGCTCAAATGCCGAATGCGGCTCCAGCAGCGCATTGGGTTTGCCACACGCATTGGCCCGATAGCTCGACCAGCGATAGTCCCCTGGGCGCGCCACTGTTCCCGCACGGACCGGGTTGAGTTCGATGTAGCGCTGGCAGGCAAGCACATACCGATCAGTGTCGACCAGCGTTGAATGGAAACGCCCTTCCCACAGGGTTCCCGTGTGGCCCTGTCGATCGTTCACTCGGCGCACGTAGGCCCGGTTTACCGCCTGCATCATCCGAGACAAGCCGCCGGACACATCGGGCGTCGCCAGCAGGTGGATGTGATTGTCCATCAGCATATAGGCGTGGACCCGGCACTGCTGCTGACCTGCGTGATGACACAGCAGGCGCAGGTAGGCGACGCGGTCGCCATCCGCAAAGAACACGGGCTGACGATTGTTGCCGCGCTGGACGACATGTTGCGGATATCCGGGCGCATCGATGCGCCGTGGCCTTGGCATGGGCTGCTCCTGGTAGCAGGGGGTCAGGGCCCTTCGCTGCGCAAAGGGATCTGACCCCGAGCATCCGCCGATTCCGGGCCCGTGCCAGTCGGTCCATGGCCTGCCGTTGAGTCAGTAGATACCGGGGTCAGATCCCTTTCG
>NZ_LLXV01000022.1 GCF_001431665.1 Stenotrophomonas beteli
TTACTGTGGCGGTTGCGGACACAACCTAAGTATATTCCTGCGCGCCGTTGCCTCGCCGTGGAGGACAGGATGTAAACGCTTCCACGTCCACGCAGGACAAAGGATGTCCTGCGGTAGGGGGCCAGACCCCTTTCAGGGATTTGACCCCTGGCGAGTACGGGGTCAGATCCCCGCAGGGGCTCTGACCCCGTGGTCGACGCGTTGCGATACAGGGTCGGAGCCCGTTCCGGGATCCGACCCCGCGGCCGGCCTTACGCCGCCATCGCGACCTTGCGCAGGCGGTCCAGCACGAAGTCGGCCAGTTCGTGCGGCGAGTACTTGGCGACGAAGGCGTTGGCGCCGACGCGCTCGACCATCGCATTGTTGAATACGCCCGAAAGCGAGGTGTGCAGCAGCACGTACAGGCCGGCCAGGCCCGGATGGCGCCGGATTTCCGTCGTCAGCGTGTAGCCGTCCATGGCCGGCATCTCGATGTCCGAAATGACCATGGCGTAGCGCTCGGCCGGGTTTTCACCGGAGGCATGGATCTGCAGCAGGTGGTCCAGCGCCTGCTTGCCGTCGGAGAGCAGGGTGGCGCCCACGCCCAGCTGGTCCAGCACGCTGCGGATCTGCTGGCGGGCCACGCGCGAGTCGTCCACCACCAGCACCTGCAGCTGCGGGCCATCGGCCGGCATCGCCAAGGCCGGATCCAGTACGGCTTCGCCGCGGACCTGGGCAATGTCGGCCAGCACGCTTTCCACGTCGATCACCTGGATCAGTTCACCCTGGAAGCGGGTCACGGCGGTCAGGTAGCTCGATTCGGCACCCAGCTCCGGCGGCGGGTGGATGTCTTCCACCGCGATGTTGACGATGCGCTCGACGCCACTGACCAGGAAGCCCTGGATCGAGCGGTTGAACTCGGTCACCACCAGGTAGCCCGGCGACGTATCCGCATCGGGTTCACGTTCGGGGTGGCCGATCGCCAGGCCCAGGTCCAGCACCGGCACCGAGCGCCCGCGGACATCGGCCACGCCGGCGAACTGGCTCGGCAGCCCGGGCACCTGGAACAGCTCCGGGCGACGCAGGACTTCCTGTACCTTGAAGACGTTGACGCCAAAAAGCTGACGGCCGCCGAGGCGGAACAGCAGCAGCGCCAGGCGATTGTGGCCGGCCAGTCGGGTCCGCTGGTCGATCCGGTTGAGCAGGTCATGGGACATGGCTGCTGTATCGGCGTGGTGGGCGCCAAACTTGAGGGCGCCTTGCCGCCCGCGCGCTCCGCACCGCTTTTTATGGAGCCGAGCCATGCTCGACCGAGGCTCTTGTAGAGTCGAGCCATGCTCGACTGGCTGTTCGGAGAAAAAGCAGTCGAGCATGGCTCGACCCTACAAAGGCAACGCTCTGGCACGTCCCTTGCACGCTGCTGGGCCAGGTCCCATTGACAGGAGGCGCCATGCGCCGGGTCACATCTCTATTGGCCATCGCACTTGCCCTGGCCTCGCCGTGGGCGAAAGCCTCCGACTGGCAGCCCGTAGCCAGCATCCGCGCGGCCGCATTGTCGACCCTGCCGGCCGGCAGCGAAGGCGAGGCGCAGGTGGCCGATGCGCTGCGCCTGCCGAAGTGCGGGGGGGCGTTGCAGGTGCAGCCCACCGCCAACACCACGGTGGAAGTCAGCTGTCCGGATGCGGGCGGCTGGCGCCTGTTCGTGCCGGTAAAGGTGCGCCGCAACCAGACCGTACTGGTGCTCAACCGTGGAATCGGTACTGGAGAAACCCTGACCGCCGCCGATATCACCACTGCCCAGCGTGACGCCGCCCGGATTGCCGGCGCGGTGCTGGCCGATCCGAATGCGGCGATCGGCCGCATCGCCCGCCGTCCATTGCAGGCCGGAGCGCTGCTGTCGAACAACGATCTGGTGGTGCAGCGTCTCATCAAGCGAGGAGACAACGTCGCACTGGTTTCGCGTCGCGGCTCGGTCGAGGTCCGCATTGCCGGTCGCGCGATGGGCGATGCCGGTGAGAACGAACGGGTCTCGGTCGAGAACCTGTCCTCGCGGCGGATCGTGCAAGGCACGGTCGATGCCGCAGGTGACGTAATCGTGGCGCGTTGATTTAGTGCAAGAAATCCCTAAAGATCACGGCCCTGCGGCCGTTATCCCTTGTGAACGGCAACTCCAGGACACCCCATGAGCCAGAAAATCGACGGCAACCTGCAGGTCCCCCAGGCACTGCGCAGCGTGACGACCCCGGCCAGCAAGCCCGGCGTCAGCAGCGATTCGCCGGCACGCCCGGTCGAGGCGGCCGACAGCCTGCGCCTGACCGGCGAGGCCACCAATCTGCAGGCCATCGAGCGCGAGCTGAGCACCGCTCCGGCCATCGACGCCCAGCGCGTGGCGGCCGTGCGCGAATCGCTGCAGAACGGCACCTACAAGATCAATCCGGACGCGATCGCATCGCGCATGCTCGAGCTGGACCAGCAGCTGCAGGGATGACGGCGGCGATGAGCGAGCCGCTGCAGCGCCTTGCCCAGGCCCTGGACGTTGAACGCCAGGCCCTGGTCGAGCACGACGTGCATGCCCTGATCCGGGCCACCGGGGCCAAGCTGGAAGCGCTGCGGGCGCTGGAAGGCGCGCCGCCGGTCGGGCAGGGCGAGCAGCTGCAGGAACTGGCCGAGCGCAATCGCGCCAACGGCGTGCTGCTCTCGCGGCGCCGGCGTGAAGTCAACTGGGCGCTGCGCCAGCTCGGCCGTACCGAGGACACCTCGTCCTACGATGCCAAGGGCCAGTCGCACGCCATTACCGCAGGCCGCCCGCTCGCCGTCGCCTGAGGCGGCGGCCGATCTCCTTCGCCGGGCTGAAGCCCGCTGCACGACCGCGTATATTGGGCGCCTGTTCGAACGCTCCGAGTTGCCGTGTCCGCTGCCAACGCCCTCGTTACTGCCCCCCTTCCGCCGCAGCCGGTGCTGCAGGCCCTGCTCGAGCGCCTGCGCGAAGGCCTGCTGCTGTTCACCGAGGACGGGCAGGTGGCCCTGGCCAACCCGGCCGCGCAAGCCCTGCTCGGCAGCGCCGAAGAAGCCGCATTGCCACCGCCGCAGCGCCTGCGTGAACTGCTGCCGCCGGACGCACTGGAACACGCGCGCCAGCAGGGGCAGTGGAATGGCAGCCTGCCGCTCGGCGAGGGCGTGGTCATCGCGCATCTCTACCATCATGGCCCGGTGGGCCAGGGGCATTTCCTGGCGCTGTTCCGCCATATCGAAGGCCAGGAAGATTACGAACGCGAACTGCAGCAGCGCCATGCCGAGCTGCGCCAAGCCTACCTGCGCCTGAACGGCACGCAGGAAAAGCTGCTGCAGTCGGAAAAGATGGCGTCCATCGGCCAGCTCGCCGCCGGCGTCGCGCACGAGATCAACAATCCGATCGGCTACGTGCACTCCAATCTGGGTAGCCTGCAGGAGTACCTGCGCAGCCTGTTCACCGTGATCGAGGCCTACGAGCGCGCGTTGCGCGCGCCCGATCCGAAAGCGCTGATTCCGGAAATCGACGATATCCGTGACCGCCTGGACATCGACTTCATCAGCCGCGACCTGCCGCAGCTGATGGCCGAGTCGCGCGAAGGCATCGAACGGGTGACCCGCATCGTGCGCGACCTGAAGGACTTCTCGTATTCCGGCCGCGACGAGTCCTGGAAGCTGGTCGACCTGCATGCGGGCCTGGAATCGACCATCAACATCATCTGGAACGAGCTCAAGTACAAGGTCACCCTGGTGCGGGAGTTCGGCCAGCTGCCGCTGGTGGAATGCCTGCCGTCGGAGTTGAACCAGGTCTACATGAACCTGCTGCTCAACGCCGGCCACGCCATCGCCGAGCGGGGCACCATCACGGTGCGCACCGGTGTTGATGGCGATCACGTGTGGGTCGAGTTCGAAGACACCGGCGGTGGCATCTCGCCGGAACTGCGCCAGCGCATCTTCGATCCGTTCTTCACCACCAAGCCCGTTGGCAGTGGCACCGGCCTGGGCCTGTCGATCTCCTACAGCATCATCAACAAGCATCATGGCCGCATCGACCTGGACAGCACCCCGGGCGTGGGCTCGCGCTTCCGCGTGGTGCTGCCGGTGAAGCAGCCGCGCTGACCATGGTTCTGTAGAGTCGAGCCATGCTCGACTGCTTTTGGTCGTAGTCGAGCATGGCTCGACTCTGCATGTGGTCACCGCAGCGGTCGATCCTCGCCGCCGTCCCCGCTCTCCACCGGCGCCGGCCCGGCATTGCTGCGGCGCTGTTCCTCGTAGGTGCGGAACGCCTGGTGGATGTGCTTGCGCAGCTCGTCGTCATTCCAGGGCTTGGTCAGGAAGCGATAGATCGCACCGCGGTTGATCGCATCGGTCACCGTGTTCAGATCGGTGTAGCCGGACAGTACCAGGCGGATCGTGTCCGGGTAGAGCATCTTCACCCGCCCCAGGAACTCGGTGCCGCTCATGTCGCTCATGCGCTGGTCGGACAGGATCACCTGCACGTCGTTGATCGCCAGCAGGTCGAAGGCATCACGCACGTTGCCGGCGGCCAGAATGCGGTAGCCATCGCGACGGAACAGGCGCACCAGCGAACGCAGCACGTTTTCTTCGTCGTCCAGCAACAGCAGCGTGCGGTCCGGCCGGGTTTCAGCGAAAGCCTCCGGGCGCAGGTAGCGGCGGCGCAGGGTCATGCCGGCGGCATCGGCCGACATCGGCTCGCCGAACAGATAGCCCTGGAACACATCACAGTCGTTGCGGCGCAGGAAGCCCAGCTGCGCCTGCGATTCCACGCCATTGGCAATGACCGTCATGCCCAGCTGGTGGCCCATGGCGATGATCGCGCGGGCGATGGCCGCCTCGCGGTTGCCGGCCGGCGCGCTCTTGATGAAGCTGCGGTCGATCTTCAGCTTGTCCACCGGGTAGCGCACCAGTGCGCTGAGGCTGGAGTCGCCAGTGCCGAAGTTGTCCAGGCTCAGGCTGATGCCCTCGTTGCGCAGGTTGGCCAGCGTCTCGTGCACGAAATTGACGTTGTTGGTCAGCGCACTTTCATTGATCTCCAGCGTCAGCATCTGGGCCGGCACGCCGGCGGCCTGCATCAGGCCCATCACCTCGGCAAAGAAGTTGGGGCGCAGCAGCTGCAGGGTGGACACATTGACCGCGATGGTGAAATCGTCAAAGCCCTGGTCGCGCCACAGCCGTGCCTGCTTCAACGCACCCTCCAGCACCCAGGTGCCGATCTGCACGATGATGCCCAGCCGCTCGGCGGTGCGCATGAAGCGTTCCGGCACCAGCATGCCCAGCGTGGGCGACTGCCAGCGCAGCAGCGCTTCCATGCCCACCACGTGGCCGTCGCGGGCGCTGACCAGCGGCTGGTAGCGCAGCTTCAGCTCGCCATTGGGAATGGCATCGACGATCTGGCGCGCGATGATGCTCTCGCTGTGCGCGCTGGGCGGGGTATCCACCGCGTGGATGCGCACTGCATTGCCGCCTTCGCGGGCGGCCTGGTACAGCGCGTCTTCGGCATGATCGAGCAGGCGCGAGGCACTGCTGGCGTGTTCCGGGCACAGGCTCACGCCGAGCTTGCCGGTCATGAACAGGGTGTAAGGCAGCACCGACAGCGGCAATTCCATCTGCTGGCGGATTTCCTCGGCGAAATCCTCCGGCAGCGGCACATCGTCGGTGCGCGGTACGGCCAGCAGGAACTCGTCGCTGCCATGCCGCCACAGCTTGCCGCGCCCGCGCAGGTAGGATTGCAGGCGCTGTGCCACCAGTACCAGCGCCTGGTCGCCCACTTCGGCACTCATGTTCTCGTTGACCGAGGCGAAGTGGTCGATGTCCACGTGCATCAGCATCAGTGCCGTGCCCCCGGAGGCGGCTTCGGCGACCATCGCCTGCAGCTCGGGGTTGCCGGCGCCAAGACGATCGGGCGCATCATCGATGCTGACCGGGGGCAGGTTGGGATTCCACATAGGCTCAGTATTCCGGTGACTCGGCAGCGGCCATGCCGGCCGCCTGGTAGGGGAGATGGACATCGACCAGGGTACCTTCGCCGTGCGCCGATTCGATCCGCACGTGGCCGCCCACGCTCTGCGCGCGCTCGCGCATCACGATCAGGCCGAGGCCGCGTGGACCGTCCGGGTCGAAGCCTTCGCCGTCGTCGCGGATCTGCAGGTGCAGCCCGCGCTGGCCGACGTCGCGCAGCTGCAGCTGCACCTGGCTGGCACGTGCGTGGCGCAGCACGTTGGTCAGGCTTTCCTGGGCGATGCGGAAACAGGCTTGTTCAATGCTGGTGTCCGGCCGATGCGGCAGTGACTCGATTTCGGCCAGCAGCTCCACTGGCGAAGAGCGGAACAACACCCGGGCCTGCCAGCTCAATGCGGCCTCCAGCCCCAGCGCATCCAGCTGCGGTGGGCGCAACAGGGTCGAGATGTCGCGTAGCTTGGCCACCGTGGTGTCGGCCAGGCTGACGATCTGCGCCAGGTCATCGGCGCGCCGGTGCGGATCCTCTTCCTCCTGCGCGGCATGCGCAGAGAGCTTGATGGCGGTGATCGCCTGGCCGATGTCGTCGTGCAGGTCACGCGAGATCGCGCGGCGCTCATCCTCCTGCAACGAGAACAGGCGGCCGGCCATGGCCTGCAGCTCGCGGTTGCTGGTTTCCAGCGCGCTGCGCGTGCGCTCCGAATCGCTCAGGTCGCGCACGATCAGCAGCTTGCAGTCGCGACCGCCGTACCGGACTTCGCCCACGGCCAGCCCCGCGTGGAAGCTGCGCCCGTCGGCACGCTGCATGGCCACCACACTGCTGTGGCCCGGGCCCAGATGCAGCTGGCCGGCGCGCAGCTGGCTGCGCACCCGCGCCAGATCGCCGGCGGCCACCAGTGCCGACAGCGGTTCGCCCAGCAGGGTGTGGCTGCCATAGCCAAACAGGCTGGCGGCCCAGGCATTGGCGTACAGCACATGCTCCTCGGACAGGATCACCACGCCGTCGGGCAGCACCCGCACCAGTTCGCGGAACTGTTCCTCACGCTCACGCAGCAGGCGCCGCGACTGTTCGCGCTCGGTCACATCCTGCAGGGTGCCCAGCACGCGGCTGCGCCCGGCCTCGTCGAATCCGCTGGCGGCACGCAGGTGCACCATCAACGCGCGCCCGTCCATCGACAGCAGGGGCAGCAGCACGTCCACCTGCACGGCCTCGCCCGAACACAGCTCGGACAGCAGCTGTTCGGTCTGCGCGGCGGTGGCCGGGTCGGCCGGCACCAGCAGCTCGTCGAACCGGTGCCAGCGGCGGGCCTCGGGCGGGCGGCGGCCGAGCAGGCGGTAGACCTGGTTGGAATAGCGCCCCAGGCCGGTCGACGGATCCAGTTCCCAGGCGCCGATCCGGGCCAGCTCATGGGCTTCTTCCACGCGCGCCAGTGCCTGGTCACGGCGCAGCTGGGCCAGGTCTTCGGCGGTACGGTCGATGGCAATCAGCAGTCGTGCATTGTGGCCGTCGAAGCCGATGGCATTGGAGCGCAGCTCCATCTGCCGCAGCGACCCGTCACGCAGCTGCAGCTGCGTGCGCAGGATGCACAGCTCCTCGGGGGCCTCGCGGATTGCTTCCAGCTTGGTCTGCAGGGCCTGGTCCTGGCCAGGTGGCCACAGCGCGTCGATGGTCTGCTCCAGCAGTTCGTCGCGCTCCCAGCCGAAAGCGCTGCAGGCGGCCGGGTTGGCATCAAGGATGGCCAGCGTGTCCAGGTCGTAGACCAGGATCGGGCCAGGGTTGCCTTCGAACATCTGCCGCAGGCGCAGCTCCGAGGCCTGCTGGCGGGCATGGGTATGCAGCACGTGTTCGGCCAGCGGGCGCAGCAGCAGGTAGAGCAGCCCCGCACTGGCCAGTGCGAAGAACGAGCCCTTCAGCCCCTGCCACAACGCCGCCTGCTGCGGATCGGGGATGAAGGCCTGCACCGCGCTGTCGGTGGAGATCATCCAGGCCAGCGCCATCACCAGGTAGCTCAGCACCACCCGCCGCCGGTCGCGGCTCAACGCCTGTGCCATCCGCGGGTCGGGAGCAGGGGCGTTGCCGGTCGGTTCTGCGGGCATGGACAGGGCGGAAGAAGGGGTCGCCGGCCATCTTACCGCGCAGGTGTGCCCTGCCACTCAATTATCCGCTGCAGGGGCCGTTAACCACTGCGTGCCCCGCTGACGGGCGTGTCATCCGGAGCAAGATCGCGTGGACCAAGGGATCATCGCCAGCCTGCTGCAGCACCCGCTTGCGTCGGCACTGGTCATCGTCGACCGCACCGGCCGCCCGCTGGCGGCCAATGCGGCCGCGCGCGAGCATGGGCTGCCGGCCACCGTGGCCGCGTATGCCCCGATGCTGGAAGATCTTCGGCTGATGGCGGCCGATGGTGGCATCGTGGCCTGCACGCTGCCGGGTGGCCCGCGCGGTCATTTCGATGGCCACCTGCGCGCCGTGCATGACGGTGCCGGCAATCTGCTGGCCTTCACCCTGAGCATTCCCGAACCGGTTCCGGTGGATGGGGGCGGGCGCTGGGAGCTGGCGCTGGACAGTGCCGGCCACAGCCTGTGGGACTGGGACATCCCCAGTGACCGGGTGGCGCGGACACCGGCGCTGGCGGATGAAAGCGCCACCGCGATGCTCTCGCGCGTACACGGCGATGACATCGTGCAGGTCCGCGCTGCGCTGGACGAACACCTGCGCGGCCTGAGCGAGCAGTACAGCGCGCAGTTCCGCTTCCGCCAGGCCGATGGCCAGTGGCGCTGGGTGCTGGACCGTGGCCGGGTGGTGGCGCGTACCGCCGACGGGCAGCCACTGCGGATGGTCGGCACCCATACCGATATCGAGCAGCAGAAGCAGCTGGAAGCCCTGCTGCAGGAGCAGCAGCTGCATCTGAGCGAGGCCCAGCGCATTGCCAGCATGGGCAGCTGGTCGTTCGATCCCAACACAGGGCATTTCTGGTGGTCGCCGGAGCTGCGCTCGCTGCTCGCCCTGGACCGCGGGGCCGTGCCCGGCCGGCGGCGCTGGCTCAAGCAGCTGCATCCGCGCTCGCGTGGCGCGTTGCGTGCGGCATGGCGGCGCCTGTGGCGCGATGGCCGTGCTGCCAACCTGGAGCTGGAGCTGACCCGGGGCAGCGAACCCTCGCAGCATCTGCGCCTGTGGATGCAGCCGCTGCTGGACATGGACGGCCAGCCCAAGCGCCTGCTCGGCCAGGTGCAGAACATCACCGAGCAGCACCAGACCGATGCGCTGATCCGTTGGCGCACCGAGCTGCTCAACCGCGTTTCCGCGTTGGGGCGCATCGGCGGCTGCGAGATCGAAGTGCAGACCCGGCACATGCAGTGGACCGAAGAGTGCTACCGCATTCACGGCCTGCGCAAGGAGCCGATCACGCTCGACCAGGCGCTGGCCCTGTACACCGAGGATTCGCGCAACGCTTTCGAAGCAGCACTGGGTCGTATTGGCGGCGGCGGGCTGCCTGAACAACTGGACCTGTGCTTCTACCGCCAGTCAGGCCTGCGGGTGTGGGTGCAGGTGCTGATCGAGCTGGACCGCCGCGACGGCCTGCCAGCGCGCTTCGTGGTGCTGTTCCGTGACATCACCCGCGAACGCGAAGCCAACGAACGCATCGAGCTGCTGGCCCATTACGATCTGCTGACCGGCCTGCCCAACCGGGTGCTGCTCGGCGAGCAGACCGCCGAGGCCATCGAGGAAGCGCGCGATCGCGGCACCTCGCTGGCGATGCTGTTCATTGATCTGGATGGCTTCAAGACCATCAATGACAGTTTTGGTCACGCCACCGGCGATGCGCTGCTGAAGGCCGCTGCTACACGCCTGCACCAGAACCTGCGCAACAACGACCTGTTCGGCCGCTTCAGTGGTGACGAATTCATCGTGGTGCTGCGCGACCTGGCCGAGCCGGAAGACGCCGGCCACGTGGCGCGCAAGCTGATCGCCTCGTTGGCCGAGCCGCTGCGCCGTGGCGAAACCACGTTGAAGGTCGGCGCTAGCGTCGGCATCGCGATGCTGGGCGATGCGCAGACCGACTTCGATTCACTGCTGCGTGCCGCCGACGCCGCCATGTATGCGGCCAAGGAAGCGGGCCGCAATACCTACCAGTACTACAGCCAGGATGCGCTGGCCCGTATCCAGCGCCGGCTTGAGCTGGAGCATGGCCTGCATGGCGCGATCGAACGCGAAGAGTTCAGCCTGGCCTACCAGCCGCTGCTGCATGCGCACCATGGCGAGCCGCCGGCGATCGAGGCGCTGCTGCGCTGGCATCGGCCCGGTATCGGCTACTGCAGCCCGGCTGAGTTCATTCCGATTGCCGAGAAATGCGGCGAGATCGTGCGCATCGGCGACTGGGTGCTGAACGAAGCCTGCCGCCAGGCCACCGCCTGGGACCGCGCCGGGCTGCATTTCGACCGCATCGCGGTCAATGTGTCGGCGGTGCAGCTGCGTGACCGCGGGTTCGCCGAACGCGTGATCGAGATCTGCCATGCCCACGGCTGGCCGCCACAGCGGCTGGAACTGGAGCTGACCGAGTCGGCGCTGATCCGTGACACCGACATCCTGCGCCACTGCTTCGATGTGCTGGAACGGCACGGCGTGCCGCTGGCGGTGGATGACTTTGGTACCGGTTTCTCCAACCTCAATTACCTCAACCGATTCCCGGTCGGGCGCCTGAAGATCGATCGCAGTTTCGTGCAGGGCATGCTGCATGATTCAGGCACGGCCGAAGTGACCCAGGCCATCGTGCACCTGGGCCACGCGCTGGGCATGAAGGTGGTGGCCGAGGGCGTGGAAACGCACCAGGAAGAAGACATGCTGCGCCGCCAGGGCTGCGACGAGATCCAGGGCTACCTGTACTCGCGCCCGCTCAGCCCGCGCGACCTGGCGCAGTGGCTGCGCCAGCCACAGCCGGCTTCGCTGCGCACCGATGCCAGTGGGGAAGTGGTGCTGGTGCGCTGACAGGCAGACTCTGGTGGGTGCCGGCCGTTGGTCGGCACGGGTGCCTGCACGCGCGACCATCCACACATGGCGTGGATTACCTCGGAAACTCCACCTTCAACTGCATGCGGAGCGCTTCGACGATCGCCGCATAGCGCCGCTTCTGGACCAGATAGCTGCCAACGAACAGCGGCAGCACCAGCAACATCGGCGCCACCACCGGGCGCATCGCTACCAGCGGCAACAGCAGCAGCGACAGGATCGCCACGAACCAGCTGCACAGGCCGATCACCCGCACCTCATGCCGTCGCGCGTTGAGTGCGATACGACCGCGCATCACCGGAAAGTAGCGCAGGCCGAAGCTCGGTGCGAAGCTCTCGCGGAACGCCATGCTGCCATCGGGCAGCGCATGGAAAGCCAGTCGCAGCCACTTGTCCTGCGGCAGGTCACGTTCCAGGTTGCCCAGCGAGAGCCGGGCCTGCATGGCCGGTGACGCCGCGATGCGCTCATTGAACAGGGTGATGCCCCAGCTGAAATAGCTGGCCACCCAAGCCATCAGAAGGACGGTCTCGATCAGCAGGAGTGCGATCAGGGCGATGGCCATCGGTCTTCCATGAACGGGACCGGTGCATCATGCCATGGGGATGACCCATCCCACGCGTCGCGTGGATCTACTTCAGGGCTTCGCCATCCAGCCCGAGATCCCAGGCCAGGCCCAGCAGTTCGCCGTCCGCCCGCGACGGGGTAGGGCGCGCATCGGCCAATTGCTGCAGCTCGCGGATCTCTTCGCGGGCGACCTCTTCCAGCTGTTGCAGCTGCTCACGCACGCTCGCGTTGCGCGGGCGTTCGGCGTCAGTAAGGGAGGGCAGGGCGCGGATCAGGGTCATGGTGCGTGTACAGGATGCATGCAACGGCGGGTCACAGGCAAAGGCCCCGGACGAGCCGGGGCCTTGCGGGCTGCCGGCGAGGGCAGCGGACATCAGGATCAGAACAGCTCGACGGTGCCGGCGCCCATGCTCTGCTGGGCAACCGGCTTGTGCGGCGGGCGTTCCCATTCGCTGCGCAGCTCGCGCAGGCGGCTGCCGGTGCGCTGCAGGGCGGTGGCGATCTCTTCGTCGAACACGCCGCCGTTGCGGTGCAGCAGTTCCTGCAGGGCCACCGCTTCGCGGTTGATCGCGGTCAGGCGGTCCAGGTGGGTGTGCACGCCGCCCAGCGCCTGGGTGGCGATGTCCTCGAACTGCAGGGCGCGCACGGCTTCGGCCACGCTGCCATCGATCGCTCGGGCGCATTCGGACACTTCGCGCATGCCGTCGCCCAGCGAGGCGTTGATCTGCGCGACGTTGTCGAGCATCGCTGCCGCTTCCTGGCGCGCTTCGCGGGAGCGGTCCATGTCACGCGAGGCCATGTGCGAGACCGTCTCGCGCACCTTGGCGATGGCGTCCTTGGAGCTGTGCGCCAGCTTGCGGATCTGTTCGTTGAAGGTGGTCGAGCGCTCGGACAGGTTGCGCACTTCGTCGGCGACCACCGCGAAGCCACGACCGGCTTCACCGGCACGCGCCGCTTCGATGGCGGCATTGAGCGCCAGCAGGTTGGTCTGGTCGGCAATCGACTTGACGTCTTCCAGCAGCGCGAAGATGCCATCCAGGTGCTGCGCCATCTGGTCGATGTGCTGCACGGTGGTGCTGCTCTGGCCGCTCACCTGTTCCAGCGCTTCCACCAGCTGCTCCATGCGGTGGCTGGCGTGCTGGGCGAAACGGGCAACGTCGAGGCCGGCATTGCCTTCATCACCGGCGCGATCGACGATGCGCGACAGGGCCTGGCTCTGCTGGCGCGACTTGCGGTTCATGGCATCGAAGCTGCCGCCGAGGCTGGAGACCGCCTGGCGGATCAGGTCACGTGCGCGTTCCACTTCGCCGCGCGAGCCGTCGATCTCGTTGCCGACGAAATTGCGCAGTTCGGTCAGCAGCTGGTCCTGCTCACGCAGCACACGGGCATGTTCCGGGGAACGATGCGCCTGGGCGCGGGTGGTCCACCACGCAAAGCCGAGCCAGCTCAGCGTCATCGTGGTCAGGATCGCCCAGCGCAGGGCGGCCGGCCATTCGAAACCGATGGCGAAGGGGAGCAGCAGGGTCAGGGCCAGGGGGGCGGCCAGACGGATGAAAATGCGTGAGTACATGGACGTTCTCGGGAGGTGCACGGAGGATGTATCGGCCGTACCCCCTTTCTCTTTAACGTCGATGTGCCTCGAAGTGCATTCTGAATGCGCCGGTTTTCCGGCGCTTGGCGGCTCGGGGGTCGGATCCCTTTTCATGGAAAAGGGCTCTGACCCCCACGCCCTCAGGCCAGCTGCCGGTCCACAGCCTCGATCATCGCCTTGCGGCCGAACAGGAAGTCCCAGTAGCTGCCGCCCAGCTGCCGCCACAGTACCGCCGAGCGCACCGCAGCCAGCAGCAGGGCGCGGATCTCGGCCACCACGCCGGCCTGGCCCAGGTAATGCGGGTTGCCCTGCACCATCACCCGCGGCTTGAGGTGGCTGATGGTGTCTGCGTACAGCCCCCCCAGGCTGGCCAGCACGTCGGGGTGGCCGCTGTCGCCCAGTTCGGCGGCCTGGCGCTGTGCGCGCTCGATGCCGGTGGCAACCTTGTTCACCGTGGCACCGTCCTGCACGAAGCGGCGCTCCAGCTGCAGTACCGACAGGGCCAGCTTGGGCAGGATCGGGTCCTGGCCCTGGCTGCGGAAATAGTTGTGCAGCAGGCGCAGGCCTGCCTTGAGCGCATGGCGGTCACCGAACACCGCCTGCGGCGAGGACGCATCAACGCGGAACACGCTGTCCACGGCAGTACGCACGGCGGCGGCGTCGGAATGCCCGGTATCGGCGATGCGGCGGACCTGCTGCAGGGCCTGGGCAATGCCGGCCAAAGCCAGGACGCGGTCGTCGACAGTGAAACTCATGCAGCAATTACCTCAAAAGGAGAAGGGGTGGTGCGCAGGCGCTGTTCCAGCGGCGCGTCGGTGGCGGCGATCACCGCACCGCCCAGGCACACCTCACCGTCATACAGCACCAGCGACTGGCCGGGGGTGACGGCGCGCTGCGGGCGGGCGAAGGTGACCAGTACGCTGCCATCATCCAGCACCTGGACCGTACACGGCTCGTCGGGCTGGCGGTAGCGGGTCTGCGCGGTGCATTCAAAGCGACGCGCCGGCGGCGAACCGGCAATCCAGTGCGCGGTCTCCGAGCGCAGGCGCTCGGAGAGCATCCATGGGCTGTCACGGTCCTGGTCCACGTACAGCACGTTGCTGGCCACATCCTTGCCGACCACATACCACGGCGCGGCCGGACGGCCACGCACGCCGCCGATGTTCAGGCCCTCGCGCTGGCCCAGGGTGAAATAGAACACGCCGGGGTGTTCGGCGATCACGCTGCCGTCGGCCGGGTCGAGGATCTGGCCGGGCTTGGCGGGCAGGTAGCGGCCGAGAAACTCGCGGAAGTCACGCTCACCAATGAAGCAGATGCCGGTGGAGTCCTTCTTGGCGTGGGTGGGCAGGCTGACATCGCGCGCAATGCGGCGCAGATCGCTCTTCTCCAGGTCGCCGATCGGGAACAGGGTGGCCGCCAGCTGCTGCTGGCCCAGCTGATGCAGGAAGTAGCTCTGGTCCTTGGAACGGTCGGCGCCGCGCAGCAGCAGCCACTGCTGGCCGCGCTGGGTCACCCGCGCGTAGTGCCCGGTGGCGATGCGCTCGGCACCCAGTTCGCGGGCAGCATCCAGGAAGTGCTTGAACTTCACTTCGCGGTTGCACAGCACATCCGGGTTGGGGGTGCGCCCGGCCGCGTACTCGGCCAGGAAGTGCTCGAACACGCCCTGCCAGTACTCGCTGGAGAAGTCCCTGAAGTGGAACGGGATGCCGAGCAGGCCGCACACTGCCACCGCATCGCGCCGGTCATCCTCGGCCCGGCAGTCGCCGCTGCCGTCGTCGGCCCAGTTCTGCATGAACAGGCCGGCCACGGCCTCGCCCTGCTGTACCAGGCGCCAGGCGGCGACCGAGGAGTCGACGCCACCGGAGACGCCCACCATCACGCGCGGAGTGCTCATGCGACCTCCCGGACCAGGGAAAGCGGATGGCGCTGGCCACCCAGGTAATCGGCCACCACCTGCCAGACCAGCGGACTGCGCTGGCGCTCGCCTGCGGCCTGCAGCTCGGCCGGGGTCAGCCACAGCGCGCGGTCGATGCCGGTGTCCAGCGGTTGCGCCGGGTCGTGCGAGACCGGGCGCGCGGCATAGCAGAAGCGCAGGAAGGCGGTACCGTCGCCGGCGGTCCACTGGTAGCAGCCGATGAAATGGGTCAGTGCGACCGTCCAGCCGGTTTCCTCGCGGGTCTCGCGCAGGGCCGCCTCGGCCAGGCTTTCGCCTGGCTCGAGGTGGCCGGCCGGCTGGTTCAGCACCTGGCGGCCATCGATGGTTTCTTCAACCAGCAGCACGCGGCCACCGTCGACCACCACGGTGGCGACAGTGGCGTGCGGTGCCCAGCGCGGGTCCGGCGTGGTGTTCAACTCAGAAGTCGTCCTTCTTGGTCAGTTCCAGCTCCATCGCATCGGCGGTGCGGATGGCCGCATCGATGGCGTCGCTGAGCTGGTCCGGGGTTGCGTCTGCATCGATCTTCACCACGAACATGGCGGTGCTGTCCTGCTTCACCCAGCCGCCCATCTTGGCATCCTGCGAATCTTCCAGCAGGCGGTTGGCCACGGCCACCGGGAACTGCTTGGTCTTGGCGCTGTAGGCCGGCGACCAGATCTCGCGGATGTTGTGGCTGCCGAAATCCTCAACCGCCGAGCGCACGTAGACCATCTGGGTGCGATCGCCTTCGACGTCGAAGACCATGCGGTAGTCGCCGTCCTCGTCGACTTCGTAGGTATAGCCCAGCTTGTCCAGGTGGCGGGCCACGGACTTGTCAGCCTCCGGTGCGGCAACGGCGGAGCCGGTGGCGGCCAGGCCAAGCAGCAGGGCGGGCAGAAGCGTCCTTTTCATGAAGATCCTGTGAAGCGAATTTGAAAGAAGGTGCAATTGTGACGGGGGGCGTCCGTGCCGTCCAATCTGCGGCGGGCCGACGCAGGCTCGGCACAGGCCTTATAATGGACGGATGCCTCGCGAGTCTTCCCCCGATTCCCATCACGAGCACGGTATTGCCGTGGAGCCCGCGCGCCCGGAAGTGGCGCCGCCGCCGTTCTACCAGGTGATGCTGCTCAATGACGACTACACCCCGATGGATTTCGTGGTGGATGTGCTGCAGCAGTTCTTCAGCATGGACCTGGACAAGGCCACGCAGGTGATGCTGCATGTCCATACCCGTGGCCGCGGGGTGTGCGGGGTGTTCACCCGCGAAGTGGCCGAGACCAAGGTCGCCCAGGTCAACGAGTATTCGCGCATGAACCAGCATCCGCTGCTGTGCACGATGGAAAAGGCCTGACCGGCCTTTTGTAGAGTCGAGCCATGCTCGACTGCTGTTCGTACGGGCATCCAGATCGCTGCCAGGGCAGCCGAGCGTGGGCTCGGCTCTACGGTTGGATTACCCCTCCGCCAGCGCCTCCAGGGCCATCCGGGCGACTGCCTCGTCGATATCGGCGGGGTCGCCATCATCCCGGAACCAGACCGCTGACAGTCCGGCGCTGGCCGCGATCCAGCGCAGCAGGCGACGGGGCTCGATGCCGGCCAGCGCACTGACCTGTTGCAGCCGTGCGGCAAACCGTTCAGGCCGCGTGGCGACGTGGATGCCCGGGCCGCACAGGTCCGGGTTGCTGAACATCGTCGTGTAATCGAACGCACGGTCGCCCAGCAGGCGCTTGGGGTCGATCGCCAGCCAGCCGCGCGCGCCGAAATCCAGCACGTTGTCGTGGTGCAGATCGCCGTGCAGTGGCCGGATCTCCTGCTCGTCCTGCAGCAGCGTCAGCGCCAGCGATCTGCACTGTTCCAGCAGTGGCGGCAACGCGGCCCTTGGCTGCAGCAGGTCGGCGAACCATGTACGCAGGCGCACCAGGTCACTGGGCGCGGTGCTCCGTGGCCGGTGCAGCCGCTGCAGGACCTGGCACAGCAGGGTGGTGCAGGTGTCGTCTTCGCCATTGATCGAGCGCTGCCGCAGCGAGTCGCCGGCGGCGCGCTCGATCAGGATGGCCGGCCCCTCATGGGCCAGCAGGCGGGCGGCGCCGTCACCGTCCCACCAGCGCAGCAGCCGATGGGCGTTCTGCTCTTCGGCTTCGTCGCTGACCTTGAGCATCGCCGGTTCGCCGGCGGCGGTCAGTACCGGCCAGAGCCGGGCGTGGGGCGTTTCGATGGCCGCCCCATCACGCCGCAATCGCCAGTGGCTCAGGTAGGGTTCGCTCATGCCGGGTGGGCTGTCCTGGGGTGAATGAAGATCAAGCAATCTGTACTGCTAACGCCATCTGAACGCTGCAATCCGCTAGGGTGATGGAAATCGCGTAGTCAGGCCGCATATTGTCCCCATCTGCCGCCGGAGTAATCCATGTTCAGCAAAGACCTCGAACACACCATCGGCCAGTGCTACAAGCGCGCCCGTGAGGCCCGGCATGAGTTCATGACGGTCGAACACCTGCTGTTGGCACTGCTCGACAACCCGTCTGCCCAGGCCGTATTGAAGGCCTGCGGGGCCGACGCCGAACGCCTGCGCCAGGAGCTGGAACAGGCCATCGAGGCCTCCGTGTCCCGCCTGGCCGAAGATGACGGGCGCGATACCCAGCCGACCCTGGGCTTCCAGCGCGTGCTGCAGCGGGCCGTGTACCACGTGCAGTCCTCGGGCAAGAAGGAAGTCACCGGCGCCAACGTGCTGGTGGCCATCTTCGGTGAAAAGGACTCCCACGCCGTCTATTACCTCAACCAGCAGGACGTGACCCGGCTGGACGTGGTCAATTACCTGTCCCATGGCATCGCCAAGCTGGGCGAGGAGGGCGAGCAGCCGTCTTCGTCCTCCGAGGGCGAAGGCCGCATGGAAGGGGGCGAGGGCGAGCCCAAGGGCGACGCCCTGACCGAGTTCGCCAGCAATCTCAACGAGCAGGCCCGGGCCGGCCGCATCGACCCGCTGGTCGGGCGTGCCGACGAGATCGAACGCACCATCCAGGTCCTGTGCCGCCGCCGCAAGAACAACCCGCTGTACGTGGGTGAGGCCGGCGTGGGCAAGACCGCCATTGCCGAGGGCCTGGCCCGCCGCATCATCGAGGGCTCGGTGCCCGACGTGCTGGCCGACGCGGTGATCTACTCGCTCGACCTGGGCGCGCTGGTGGCCGGCACCAAGTACCGCGGCGACTTCGAGAAGCGCCTGAAGAGCGTGCTGACCGCGCTGAAGAAGGTGCCCAACGCGGTGCTGTTCATCGACGAGATCCACACCATCATCGGTGCCGGTTCGGCGTCGGGCGGCACCATGGACGCGTCCAACCTGATCAAGCCGGCGCTGGCCTCGGGCGAGCTGCGCTGCATCGGTTCGACCACCTTCCAGGAATACCGCGGCATCTTCGAGAAGGATCGCGCGCTGGCCCGCCGCTTCCAGAAGATCGACATCGTCGAACCGACGGTGGGCGAGACCTACGAGATCCTGCAGGGGCTGAAGTCCAAGTACGAGCTGCACCACGGCGTGACCTATTCCGACGAGGCGCTGCAGGCGGCGGTGGACCTGTCGGTGAAGCACATCGGCGACCGCCTGCTGCCGGACAAGGCCATCGATGTGATCGATGAGGCTGGCGCGCGCCAGCGCCTGCTGCCGGAAGGCCAGCGCAAGGAGCTGATCGACGTCGAGGAAGTGGAGGCGATCGTGGCCAAGATGGCGCGGATCCCGGCCAAGCAGGTCAGTGCCACCGACAAGGACGTGCTGCAGCACCTGGAGCGCAACCTGAAGATGGTGATCTTCGGCCAGGACCCGGCCATCGGCACCCTGGCGTCGGCGATCAAGCTGGCCCGTTCGGGCCTGGGCAACCCGGAAAAGCCGATCGGCAACTTCCTGTTCGCCGGCCCGACCGGTGTCGGCAAGACCGAGGTGACCAAGCAGCTGGCGCTGCAGCTGGGCATCGAGCTGGTCCGCTTCGACATGTCCGAGTACATGGAGCCGCATTCGATCAGCCGCCTGATCGGTGCGCCCCCCGGCTACGTCGGCTTCGACCAGGGCGGCCTGCTGACCGAGAAGATCGTCAAGACCCCGCACTGCGTACTGCTGCTGGACGAGATCGAGAAGGCGCACCCGGACATCTTCAACATCCTGTTGCAGGTGATGGACCGCGGTGTGCTGACCGACACCAATGGTCGCGAAGCCAACTTCAAGAACGTGGTGCTGGTGATGACCACCAATGCCGGTGCGGCACAGGCCTCGCGGCGTTCGATCGGCTTCACCAAGCAGGACCATGCCACCGATGCGATGGAGACCATCCGGCGCGCGTTCACGCCTGAGTTCCGCAACCGCCTCGACGCGGTGGTGCAGTTCCAGCCGCTGGGCTTCGAGCACATCCTGCGCGTGGTCGACAAGTTCCTGATCGAGCTGGAGATGCTGCTGCAGGAGAAGCACGTCAGCCTGTCGGCCACGCCGACCGCACGTGATTGGCTGGCCCACCACGGCTTCGACCCGCTGATGGGTGCGCGCCCGATGGCCCGCGTGATCCAGGACAGGATCAAGCGTCCGTTGGCCGACGAGCTGTTGTTCGGCAAGCTGGTCAACGGCGGCAAGGTCAGCATCGATGTGCGCGACGACGAGCTGGTGGTGGAGACCCAGGCCGAGCCGGAACGGCTGCTGCCGATCACGGTGGAGTGAGCTGACGCCTTAGGCTTGGCGTTGAAAGACCTGACATGACAAGGGCGGCTTCGGCTGCCCTTGTTGTTTCCAGTGGGCCTGTCGTCCGCGGCCTTGCTGGAGCGGAATGGGGGTGCCAATGCTGTTCACCGGCACGATGGCCTTTGGCGGCATCAGGCCGCGATCGAACGGAACCCCTGCTGGCGGCCCTGGTCGCCGCCAGCCTCGATGACGAATGCGACCGCCTCGTGCGGAATGTGCAGTCGTTGCTTGAGCGTGTTGCCCATGTGCGGGATCTCGCGCTGCACAGCCAGGTACAGGGGGTGGGAGGCGTCCATGCTGGTACAGACCAGGCAGGGCTGGCCGAACCAGGTGCCGTCCGGTCCCTTGCTGGCATAACAGCGGCTGGTGACAGACTGCGGGTCCAGGACGATCAGGTAGGTCATGCGCGCAACGCCCTCTGTGAAGAACGCGTTGAGTCTAGAGTCCTGGCGCGATGCTGGACTTCAGACAAAGACGAAAATCGAACCGTTTCGAAGCCGGGCACGTTCTTCCGCGCACGACAAAGGGCCAGCAGCAAGGCCGGCCCTGTCAGAGTGGCGCAATGCGCCGACCGCTTACTTCATGCGGTAGGTGATACGACCCTTGGTCAGGTCGTACGGGGTCATTTCAACCTTGACCCGGTCACCGGTGAGGATGCGGATGTAGTTCTTGCGCATGCGGCCGGAGATGTGGGCGATGATTTCGTGCCCATTTTCCAGGCGAACGCGGAAAGTGGTGTTCGGCAGCGTCTCGCTGACGGTGCCCTCGAACTCGATGGAATCGTCTTTCGACATGTAGTCCTGTGCGGTTCAGAAAACGGCCACGCTGGGCCTAAGGCGCGGTATTTTACGCGTGATGCGGCCAGCTTGCAAAGTTTGCGTTAACCCTCGGCCAAACGCTTCGCCGGCAGGCGTCCGACGGCCCGGGTCCAGGGCCCTTCACGGCCCTCGCGGCGCACCGCCCGGCGCAGGTGGTCCAGGAACTCGGCGCGCGGCAGGTGCTCGGCCCCCATCCGCAGCAGGTGCGGATTCTCCACCTGTGCATCGATCAGTTCCCAGCCCCAGTCATGCAGGGTGGATGCCAATGCGGCCAGGGCGATCTTGGAGCCGCCACTGGCGCCACTGAACATGCTTTCGCCGAAGAACATCGCGCCGATCGCCACGCCGTAGATGCCGCCGACCAACGTCTGCCGGTCCCAGACTTCAAAGGAGTGGGCGAAGCCCAGGTCGTGCAGCTGGCTATAGGCGTCGACCATGGCCGGGCTGATCCAGGTGCCGTCCTGGCCGGGGCGAGGGGCGGCGGCACAGGCGCGCATCACCTCGCGGAAGGCCACATCGGCAGTGACCTCCCATTGGCTGGCGCGCAGCTGGCGACGGAACCGGCTGGACAGGTGCACGCCCTCGGTGCGGAACACCATGCGCGGATCGGGCGACCACCACAGGATCGGCTCACCCTCGCTGAACCACGGGAAGATGCCGCCGGCATAGGCGTTGAGCAGGCGCAACGGGTGCAGGTCGCCACCGACGGCGAGCAACCCATCAGGTTGGCGCAGCGCGGTCTCGGCCGGAGGAAAGGGCGCGTCCGGCGCATCGGCCAGGCGCCAGGGCAGCGGGCGGGTCATGCCCGCAGTGTAACGGGGGTCGATGCCAACCCTGGTTGGCATGTCGGTCAAGCGAGCCGGACGCTACTCCGCGCGGAATGGGCTATGCCCCAGCAGCGCCTGCTGGTAACGACGCACCTCGCGCCGTTCCTGCTGGCACCAGTCCTGAAGGGCTTCTGCGAACTCCGCATCGGCCACCCGGTGCCGGCTGCGCACCCGCGTCGGCAGGAAACCCCGCGCCAGCTTGTGTTCGCCCTGTGCGCCGGGCTCGAAGCGCGTCAGCCCTTCGCGAAGGCAGTACTCGATGCCCTGGTAATAGCAGGCCTCGAAATGCAGGCCGGGCAGGGTGGCGCCGCCCCAGTAGCGCCCGTACAGCGTGTCGCCACCGCGCAGGCACAGCGCGCCGGCAATCGGCTCGCCGTCCTGTTCGGCCAGGAACAGCACCAGCCCGCGGCCCAATGAAATGGCCAGGTGGCGCAGGAAGGCGTCGGTGAGCGCCGGGGCGTTGCCGTACTCGAGGAACGTCTGCAGATAGAAGCGATACATCGCCTGCAGGTCGGCACGACTGGCTTCATCGCCGTGCACCACGCGGAAGGTGATGCCCTGGCGGGTGACCTTGGCCCGTTCCTGGCGGATGTTCTTGCGATGCTTGTGGTTCATCGCACCGAGGAACTGATCGAATGTCGCCCAGTCACCCGGGTTCTGCCACTGGAACTGCACGTCTTCGCGCAGCAGCCAGTCATCGCCGAACAGCGCTTCGTCCGCTGCGGTGTGGAAGTTGATATGGGCCGAGGACACGTCCAGTGCAGGCAGCGCCTCGCGCAATGCCGACAGCAAGGTGGCGCGATCTGAATCGTGACGTGCCAGCAACCTCGGGCCGGTGACCGGCGAGTACGGCACCGCGCCCAGCCATTTCGGGTAGTAGTCGCGGCCATGACGGGCATACGCGTTGGCCCAGGCATGGTCGAACACGAATTCGCCGTGCGAATTGGTCTTCAGGTAGCCCGGAATGGCGCCGACCAGGGTGTCGCCTTCCCAAAGCGTGAAGTGCCGGGGCTGCCAGCCCCAGTCCTCGCGCAGGCAGCCGTGCTGTTCAAGGCCTGAGAGGAAGGCGTGGCTGACGAAGGGGTTCTGCCCGTCGTGCAGGGCATCCCAGTCAGTGGCGGCAATGGACTGCAGGGCGTCGAGGAAGCGGGGGGAGGGCATGGGGAGAGGATAGGGCAGATGAAACAGAAAGGCCGACGCATTGGCGTCGGCCTTTTGCCTGGGTCGAGCATGGCTCGACGCTACAGGAACGGGTTCGCCTCTCAGCTGGCCTTGCCCTGTGCGTCCAGGTAGCGCTCGGCGTCCAGTGCGGCCATGCAGCCGAAACCGGCCGAGGTGATCGCTTGGCGGTAGTGCTGGTCGGCCACGTCGCCGGCGGCGAACACGCCTTCCACCGAGGTCTGGGTGGCGTTGCCGCCCAGGCCGGAGCGGATCTCCAGGTAGCCGTTGTTCATCGCCAGCTGGCCGTCGAACAGCTGGGTGTTCGGATGGTGGCCGATCGCAACGAAGAAGCCGTGGGCGTCGATGTCACGGGTGCTGCCGTCCAGGGTCGACTTCACGCGCACGCCGGTCACGCCCGCCTCGTTGCCCAGCACTTCTTCCACCTGGTGGTGCCAGACCGTTTCGATCTTGCCGGCGGCAACCTTGGCAAACAGCTTGTCCTGCATGATCTTTTCCGCCTTCAGGGTGTCGCGGCGGTGGACCAGGTAGACCTTGCGGGCGATGTTGGACAGGTACAGGGCCTCTTCCACGGCGGTGTTGCCGCCACCGACCACGACCACGTCCTGGTCGCGGTAGAAGAAGCCGTCGCAGGTGGCGCAGGCGGACACGCCGCGGCCCTTGAAGGCCTCTTCGGTCGGGATGCCCAGGTACTTGGCGGTGGCGCCGGTGGCGATGATCAGGGCATCACAGGTGTACTCGTGGCTGTCGCCGATCAGCTTGAACGGGCGCTGGGAGACGTCAGCCGTGTGGATGTGGTCGAAGATGACCTCGGTCTCGAAACGCTCGGCGTGGGCCTGCATGCGCGCCATCAGGTCCGGTCCCATCAGGCCGTGGGCGTCACCCGGCCAGTTGTCCACCTCGGTGGTGGTCATCAGCTGGCCGCCCTGCTGCAGGCCGGTGATGACGACCGGCTTCAGGTTGGCGCGGGCGGCGTAGACGGCGGCGGTCCAACCGGCCGGGCCGGAACCGAGGATGACGAGGCGCTGGTGGCGGGAGGGCAGGCTGGTGCTCATGTAAACTCGCGAAAAGGTAGATGGGACAAGGCGCTGGCGATGTTTGCGCAGCATCCATGGCAGGTCATAGAGTGGCGGCTGGGGCGGGGTGATTCAAGCCGATGAACAGAACGCCGTCATCCAGCGGTGGTTCGGGCGCCCCACAGACACCGCAAGGCGTCGCATAACTGAAAACTGACGCCGTCTCATTTATTATCAATCACTAACAGCGCATTCCAAAGGTATGGTCTAAGGTGGCGAAGCAGGTCCCCGAACGCTCCAAGTCCGACGACAGCAAGGCCTCACGTCGCACGGCCGCGGCGGCGACGACCGACAATCCACGCCGCCAGCGGCTCTGGCGCGATCTCGGCCTGATCGCCATCGCGCCAGCCCTGTTGTACCTGGCGGCCAGTCTGTTCACTTACTCCGCCACCGACCCGGGCTGGTCGCATACCGGCAGCGTGGTCGCGCCGGTGCACAACATGGGGGGGCGTGCAGGGGCCTGGATCGCCGACGTGCTGCTGCAGCTGTTCGGCTACGTCGCCTTCCTGCTGCCGGTGGTGCTGGGCGCGCTGGCGTGGATCGCCATGTTCGGCCTCAAGCGCGAGAGCAAGGGCGAGAACGACCTGGACCCGGCGCTGCGGCTGGTCGGCCTGGTCGGCTTCCTGATCGCTGGCACTGGCTTCCTGCACGTGCGCCTGTTCAGCGGTGATGTCTCCAGTGCCGGCGGCATCCTCGGCAAGCTGGTCGGCAATTCGCTCACCGTGGGCTTTGGCGCACTGGGCGCGAACCTGTTCGTGCTGGTGCTGCTGCTGGCCTCGATCACGCTGGCAACCGGGCTGTCCTGGTTCAGCGTGATGGAGAAGATCGGCCGCGGCGTGATGTCGCTGGCGCCGTTGCTGGAGCGCAAGAAGGAAGAAGTCACCGAGTGGAAGCAGACCCGGGTGATGCGCGAGGAGCGCCAGGAAGTGCGCAAGGCCGATGCCGAAGTGCGCGCCAAGCGCGAGCCGGTGAAGATCGAGCCGCGCCCGGAACCGGTGATCGAGAAGAGCGACCGCGCCAAGCGTGACAACCAGATCCCGATGTTCCGCGGCGTCAACGGTGACGGTTCGGACCTGCCGCCGCTGGCGTTGCTGGATGATCCCAAGCCGCAGCCCAAGGGCTACGACGAGGAGACGCTGGAGACCCTGTCGCGGCAGATCGAGTTCAAGCTGAAGGACTTCCGCATCGATGCGCAGGTGGTCGGCGCCAATCCCGGCCCGGTCATCACCCGCTTCGAGATCGAGCCGGCGCCGGGTATCAAGGTCAGCCAGATCAGTTCGCTGGACAAGGACATCGCGCGTGGCCTGTCGGTGAAGTCAGTGCGCGTGGTCGACGTCATTCCGGGCAAGTCGGTGATCGGCCTGGAAATCCCCAACGTTACGCGCGAGATGATCTTCCTGTCCGAGCTGTTGCGCTCGAAGGAATACGACAAGTCGGCCAGCGTGCTGACCCTGGCGCTGGGCAAGGACATCGCCGGCCGCCCGACCGTGGCCGACCTGGCGCGCATGCCGCACCTGCTGGTGGCCGGTACCACCGGTTCGGGCAAGTCGGTGGCGGTCAATGCGATGGTGCTGAGCCTGTTGTTCAAGGCCTCGCCGAAAGACCTGCGGATGCTGATGATCGACCCGAAGATGCTCGAACTGAGTGTCTACCAGGGCATCCCGCACCTGCTGGCGCCGGTGGTCACCGACATGAAGGAGGCCGCCAACGGCCTGCGCTGGTGCGTGGCCGAGATGGAGCGCCGCTACAAGCTGATGAGCGCAGTGGGCGTGCGCAACCTGGCCGGCTTCAACAAGAAGGTGAAGGAAGCCCAGGACGCCGGCCAGCCGCTGATGGACCCGCTGTTCAAGCCGAACCCGGAACTGGGCGAGGCGCCGCGCCCGCTGGAGACGCTGCCGTTCATCGTCATCTTCATCGACGAATTCGCCGACATGATGATGATCGTCGGCAAGAAGGTGGAAGAGCTGATCGCGCGCCTGGCACAGAAGGCGCGTGCGGCCGGCATCCACCTGATCCTGGCCACGCAGCGCCCGTCGGTGGATGTGATCACCGGCCTGATCAAGGCCAACATCCCCACCCGCATCGCCTTCCAGGTCAGCTCGAAGATCGACTCGCGCACCATCCTCGACCAGTCCGGCGCGGAAACCCTGCTCGGCCACGGCGACATGCTGTACCTGCCGCCGGGTACCGCGCTGCCCGAGCGCGTGCATGGCGCCTTCGTGTCCGATGACGAAGTGCACCGCGTGGTCGAACACCTCAAGGCGATGGGGCCGGCGGACTACGTTGACGGCGTGCTGGACGAGGTGCAGACGATGGGCGACGGCGTCGTGGTTGGCGCCACCGGCCTGCCCGAGAACAGCTCGGCCGGCGATGAGTCCGACCCGTTGTATGACGAGGCGCTGCGGGTGGTCACCGAGACCCGTCGCGCGTCGATTTCCGGCGTGCAGCGCCGGCTGAAGATCGGCTACAACCGTGCAGCACGACTGATCGAGGCCATGGAAGCGGCCGGTGTGGTCAGTGCGCCCGAACACAACGGCGACCGCACGGTGCTGGCACCACCGCCGCCGAAGTAAGGCCCGGCGCATTCCCACGACGTCCAAGGAACCGACGCATGCTTCACCCCGTACCAAGCGCGCTGGCACTGGCGCTGGCAGCCTTCCTGGCTGCCGGCCCGGCACTGGCAGACACCGCCACCTCCGCGCCCGCCACGGCGCCGCCTTCCACCAGCGGCGATACCGAAGCCAGCAATAATTTCAGCATTGTCCGTTACCGCGCCGACTACCAGGTGCGGCCGGATGCCGGCAATGTGCAGACCGAAACCTACGAAGTGCTGCTCAAGACCAAGGCCTCGGTCGAGCAGTTCAGCCAGGTTCGGCTGAGCTACAGCGAGAAGATGGAAACCCTGGAGGTGCTTGGCGCCTACACCATCACCGCCGACGGCCAGCGCCGCGACGTGCCGGCCGACCGCATCTACACTCAGGAAAGCTATTCCAGCGCCTCGGCGGCGATGTATGCCGACCGCAAGGTGCGGGTGATCGTGTTCCCGAACCTGGCCCCGGGCACGCGCCTGTACTACCAGGTGCGCCGTACCCAGGTCACACCGTACTTCCCGGGCTACTTCGGCCTGTGGGAGACGTTCAATGTGTTCACCGAGTATGAGGATGCCGAAGTCACCCTGAGTGCGCCGGCCAGCCTGCCGATGTTCATCGACAGCCGCGGCGTGCAGGGCAGCGACCGGCCCACGGTGAAGAACGGCCAGGCGCAGTGGCGCTGGCGCTACCAGCGTCGCGAGGCGATGCCTGCGCAGAACTGGTCGGCGGCGGGCTGGGAGTTCGGTCCGAACATCATGGCCAGCACCTATCGTGACTGGTCGCAGATGGGCCGCGCCTACCAGCTCAAGGCCGGCCCAGCCGCGCAGGTCACCCCGGAACTGCAGGCACTGGCCGACCAGGTCACCGCCGGCATCAGCGACCGCCGCGAACAGGCTGATGCGCTGTACCGCTGGGTGGCGCAGAACATCCGCTACGTGGCGGTGTACCTGGGCAATGGTGGCCTGGAGCCGAACAGCGCGCAGAGCATCCTCGACAACCACTACGGCGACTGCAAGGACCATGTGACGATCCTGGAGGCGCTGCTGGCGGCCAAGGGCATCGCCAGCTCGCCGGTGCTGATCGGTGCCGGCGGCGGCCCGACGCTGCCGAAGATTCCGGTGCTGGGCCGCTTCAACCACGCCATCACCTACATCCCGGAATTCGATCTGTACCTGGATTCGACCACCGCGTGGGCGCGCTTCGGTCAGCTGCCAGAGGGTGACCTGGGTGCACCGGTGATGCGTACGCGCGACGCCACGCTGGCGCGTACCCCGGCCAACACGCCGGAGCGTAACGCGACCTCGATGGAAGTGCGTTTCACCTTCGACGCCAACGGCAACCTGCGTGGTGAGACCATTCCGAAGCTGGGCGAGAACGCCGAGATCGGCATGCGCGCCCAGTTCTCCCAGCTCAACGCGCAGAACCGTGCGCGCGCTGAAGAGCAGATCATGGCTGCGTCCGGTTTCGACGGGCGAGGGCAGCTGCAGATCCAGGGCGTGCCGGTCGACCTGACCCGGCCGTTCGGCTACCGCATGGCCTTCCAGGCTGAGGATTACGCTGACTTCAGCGTGGCTGGTGGCATGGCTGTGCCGGACCCGCCGGGTGGCGAGTCGGTGCGCGGCCTCTACGCCACCGCCTCGGCGCCGGCCAACGAAACGCCGTTCTACTGCAACGCCAGCCTGCGCGAAGAAACCTATCGCCTGCAGTTCCCGACCAATGCACCGATCATCGCGATCCCGGCCAGCCAGCGTTTCAGCAATGCGGCGGGAGATTACCGGGTGGATTGGAGCCGGGAGGGCCAGGTAGTGACCGTGCACCATCGCCTGCAGCAGAACGCGGTGCGTGGCCCGGAAGCGTTGTGCCAGCCGCAGGATTACGCCGCATTCCGCGCGCTGTACCGCGAGGTGCGCCGCGGCTTCCGCGGCCAGGTGCTGTACGGCAAGCTGCCGGCATCTGGTGGCTGAATCGCCGATGGACGTTCGGGGCGGCATAATGTCGCCCTGATCGCCCATTCATGTTTCTACGGGCACACTGGCAACCACCTTTCCTGGCGTTTGCGCCTACAGGATTTCCGCATGACTTTCCGCTTCCGCCGTTTCCTCGCCACCACCACCCTGGCCGTGGCCTGTGCCGCCGCCGGCAGTGCCTGGGCTGGCGCCCGCGATGACCTCAAGACGTTCACCAGCGGCCTGAAGGGCCTGGATGGCCAGTTCAGCCAGCAGGTGTTCGACAGCCGGGGCAAGGTCAAGGAATCGACCAGCGGCCGCGTGGCGCTGTCGGCGCCGCGCCTGTTCCGATGGGAATACGTGCGCCCGCACGAGCAGCTGATCGTGGCTGATGGCAGGAAGGTCTGGATGTACGAGCCGGACCTGGAGCAGGCCACCGTGCGCGAGCAGGGCAAGGAAGAGCAGAACAGCCCGCTGACCGCGCTGATCAACCCGGCGCTGCTGGAGCAGCAGTACGACGTCAGCGAAGAGGCCGCGCAGCGCGATGGCCTGCAGTGGCTGTCGCTGTCGCCCAAGCGCGAGACCGAAGCCAGCTTCCAGTACGCCGCGCTGGGCTTCAACGCCCAGGGCCTGGCCAAGATGGAAATCACCGATGCGGTTGGCCAGCGTACCGTGATCACCTTCAGTGGCTGGAAGCGCAACCCCGGCTTCGCGGCTGGCACCTTCAGCTTTACGCCGCCGAAGGGCACCGACGTCATCGGTAATTGATCGGGGCGCGGGGCATGGCTCGGCGCTACCTGCTCTGGTGGGTGTCAACCGGCACCGCCTAGGTGGGTGTCAACCTTGGTTGACACGCTTTTGATCTGCCGGCCAGCGGCCGGCACTACCGAACCGGTTGGCCCGGCGCTGACTGCTCTGCTGGGGTGCCAACCGGCACCGCCTTGGTAGGTGTCAACCTTGGTTGACACGCATTTGATCTACCGGCCAGCGGCCGGCACTACCGGAATCGTCGTCACCCTCTCGCGGTACAATGGGAGGGTGCCAAGACATCGCTCCACTTCATTCCCCGGTCCCGATCTGCTGAGCGTTGATCGGGAACATCTGCGCCCGCTGGCCGAGCGCATGCGCCCGCGCACCCTCGACGAAATGGTCGGGCAGAAGCGCCTGCTGGCGCCGGACAGTGCGCTGCGCCGCGCGGTCGAATCCGGTCGTGTGCATTCGATGATCCTGTGGGGGCCGCCAGGCTGCGGCAAGACCACGCTGGCGCTGCTGCTGGCCGAGTACGCCGATGCGGAGTTCCGCGCCATCTCCGCGGTTCTATCCGGCCTGCCGGAGGTGCGCCAGGTGCTGGCCGAGGCCGCGCAGCGCTTCGCTGAAGGCCGGCGTACCGTGTTGTTCGTGGATGAGGTGCATCGCTTCAACAAGGCGCAGCAGGATGCGTTCCTGCCTCACATCGAGCGCGGCACGATCCTGTTCGTCGGCGCCACCACCGAGAATCCATCGTTCGAGCTGAACTCGGCGCTGCTGTCGCGTTGCCGCGTGCATGTGCTGGAAGGCGTTTCGCCGACCGACATCGTCGAGGCGCTGGAACGTGCGCTGGGCGACCGCGAACGCGGCCTGGGCGAGGAGGGCATCGAGGTCGCTCCCGAACTGCTGCTGGAAATCGCCACCGCCGCCGATGGCGACGTGCGCCGTGCGTTGACCCTGTTGGAAATCGCCGCCGAGCTGGCGGGCGGGGAGGGCGGTCGCATCACCCCGCAGACCCTGACCCAGGTGCTTGCCGACCGTACCCGTCGCTTCGACAAAGGCGGCGAGCAGTTCTACGACCAGATCTCGGCGCTGCACAAGTCGGTACGCAGTTCCAACCCGGATGCCGCGCTGTACTGGCTGACCCGCATGCTCGATGGTGGCTGCGATCCATCCTACCTGGCGCGCCGGCTGACCCGCATGGCCATCGAGGACATCGGCCTGGCCGATCCGCGTGCGCAGAGCATGGCGCTGGAAGCGTGGGACATCTACGAGCGGCTGGGTAGCCCAGAGGGAGAGCTTGCGTTCGCGCAGCTGGTGCTCTATCTGGCCAGCACGGCGAAGTCGAATGCCGGCTACGCGGCCTTCAACCTGGCCAAGGCTGACGTGCGCCAGAGCGGTACCGAAGAAGTGCCGCTGCACCTGCGAAATGCGCCGACCAAGCTGATGAAAGAGCTCGGCTACGGCGCCGAGTACCAGTACGACCATGACGCCGAAGGCGGCATCGCGCTGGACCAGACCGGTTTCCCGGATGCGATGGGCGAGCGGGTGTACTACAACCCGGTGCCACGCGGCCTGGAGATCAAGCTGAAGGAAAAGCTGGACCGCCTGCGCGCCGAACGCGAGGCCGCTCGCGCCGCGAAGGGCCGTTGACCCGGTTTATGTAGCGTCGAGCCATGCTCGACGTCGCTCTTGCATGGGCTGCAGGCGTCCGCTGGAACAGCAGTCGAGCATGGCTCGACTCTACAGGGTGACATGGCAGTCGAGCAGGGCTCGGCTCCACGTTGTCCCCGTCGCCGGTCTTTGGCACACTGCGCGGCTTCTCTTATCAAGGAACGATGCCGTGCAGGAAATGATTCTGCCGTTGAAGCGCTACGCCCAGTTCGAGGGTCGTGCCAACCGCCGCGAGTACTGGATGTTCCAGCTGTTCCTGCTGATCATCTCAGCAGTGCTGATGGTGCCGCTGGTCACCGCTCTGGTGATGCAGTCCGACGCTCTGGGTATGGCGTCGATCATCCTGTTCGTCGTGTTCTGGCTGGCCACGCTGCTGCCGGTCATGGCCGTCACTGTGCGCCGCCTGCATGACTGCAACCAGTCAGGGTGGTTCTACCTGCTGGCGCTGGTGCCGGGCGGTGGAATCGTGATCCTGGTCTTTGCGCTGCTGCCGGGTACGCCGCAGGAGAACGCGTACGGCCCGGTGCCTTCGGGACCGTGACATTTCCTGAGTCGGGCACGGCTCGACTCTACAAGCGGCAAAGAAGTGAAGCCGGCATTTTGCCGGCTTCGTCTTTACTTGATGGTGCAGTCGCCGAAGGACAGGTAATCCGTTCCCGAGCTGAACTGCAGCGTGCAGCTGGCGGTGAAGGTCGCGCCTTCTTCCAGTGCGCCCAGCTTGGCCGCCTGCTGTTCGTCGTCAGTGGTCAGCCGGGCCAGGACATTGCCCTGGTCGTCGCCGGCCTCGATCAGCGGTTCGCCCGCCAGGTTGCTGGAAACACCCAGTGCTACGGCAGTGAATGTCACCGTCTGGTTGAGTTGGTCCATGCCCAGTGACGAATTGCCGGCCTCCTCAAAGGCCTGGTAGAGCGACGGCAGATCCTGTGCGGCGTGCGCGGCCAGCGGGGCGAGCAGGCCGAGGGTAAGGACGATCAGTGCGTTGTGCTTCAAGGGTTCTCACAATCATGGGATCCAATCCCATGGCAGTCGTGGAGCAGATGAACGCGACCCGGACGATGGCCAAATGCCCGCCGTCCATGGCTGCGCTGGAAGTGGGGCGGTCCAATGCCCCAGTGGGCGGAAAAATAGGGGAGTGCCGCCTCCTGTGCAACCGGCCTGTCGCGCGCGTGATACACAGCGTGACGTTTGATCGATGTGATAATCATTCGCGTTTGAGGTAGACTGCGGTCCCCTGTGAACCGGCGTCCCTGTGCCGCCTCCGCCGCCGCTGATGAAGCATTTCGTCCTGCCTTCGCGCCGGGGGCCGCTGGCCCGCGGCCTGGCCGCCTTGATGATGAGTCTGCTCCTGGCCACCCCCTATGCCCATGCGCAGCAGCGCAACCCGCTGCAGAAGATCGGCCACACCGTGCTCGACGAGCCTGCGGCGAGCTATCGCTTCGAGCATTTCGTGGTGGACAGCCCGGACCAGCAGCGTCGCTGGCGGGTAAACGTGGCCATCCCCGCCAAGGCCGGCAAGGCCCCGCTGCCGGTGCTGTACGCGCTGGATGGCAACGCCGTGGCGATGGTGCTGGACCAGCCGATCCTGGCCGAACTGGCCGCGCGCAAGGCACCGCCGGTGCTGGTGCTGGTCGGCTACGACAACGACCTGCGCATCGATTCGAAGGCCCGTACCCGCGACTACACCGCGTGGATCGACCGTGCCGACGACGAGAGCGGCACGACCCAGGCAGTCGGCGGCGGCGCTGCGGCTTTCCTTGACGTGATCGAGCGCCGCATCAAGCCGGAAGTCGAGCGTCGCGCACGCATCGATACGCAGCAGCAAGCGCTGTGGGGGCATTCGCTCGGCGGGTTGTTCGTACTCAATGCGCTGTACACGCGTCCGGCTGCGTTCCAGTCCTATCTGGCGGCCAGCCCGTCGCTGTGGTGGAGCCAGGGCGCGGCACTGGGCGATCCGGAGCAGCAGTTCGTGCAGAACGTGCATGGCCAGCCGGCAAAGCTCTGGCTGATGCTGGGCGGCGCCGAGCGTGTCGGCGATCGCGGCAAGCGCGACATGAACAATCCGCGCGTGGTCGCGCACCTGCGCCGGATCGGTGGCGCCACCCCGGATGCGGCGATGCAGTTGTCCGAACGGCTGGGCAAGGTGCCGGGCCTGAGCGTGCAGTACCGCGAGTTCGATGGCCTCGGTCACGGCCCGATGCTGCCGGCGTCGTTCCACGCCGCGCTGCATGAGCTGTACGGCGTGACCGACCGCAGCGCCGGCGATGGCGCGCCCAATGGCGGTGACAACGCCGCCGAGTGAATCCCTTCGCACGCGATGCCGTGCGACCCCACTACCCAGGCGAGGCTGCCGGCGTGCAGCGGCCCAGGCAACCGATGAATCCCGCGCCATGTGGCGCGGCCTACGTGTGCAAGGAGCCTGCCATGTCGTTCCGTCCGTCTCTCCGTCTCACCTCTCTCGCTGCCGGTCTGCTGCTGGCCGTCACCGCCACCGCGCAGCCGGTGTTCGACCAGCCGGCCACTGCCACCTTCAAGGGTGAGGTCGTCTCACGTGGTGAGAACGTGGTTCCCGGCAGCACGGCCGACGTGATCGGCCGTGGCTTCGTGCCGGGCCAGAAGGTCAGCCTGCTGCGTGGCGACAGCGTGCTCAATGCGCAGCCGCTGGTGGTCGATGCCGATGGCAGCTTCAAGACCCAGCTGAGCATTCCGGCCGATGCAGTGCCGGGTACCCACCCGGTGGTGGTGCGCGCCAGCCAGCCGGCTGCAGCCACCGTGCTGAAGCTGCGCGTCTCGCCGCAGCTGCCGCTGTCCGGCCAGGCCCAGTTCGCCACCCAGTCCAACAAGCTGGTGCCGGGCCTGTACCAGTCCGCCTACAGCGCCGCCAGCAACGCAGTGTTCGTGACCTCGGCCGTGGGCCGCCCGCCGGTGACCCAGTCGCAGCTGCTGAAGCTGGACCCGACGTCGCTGAAGGTGATCAAGGCGATCACCCCGGCGCAGGTGCCGGGCAGCACCAACGGTGCGGTCTATGCGGTCTACGGCGTGGGCGTGGATGACACCCACGGCAATGTCTGGGTCACCAACACCCGCCAGAACTCGATCGCGGTCTATCGCCAGAAGGACCTGTCGCTGGTCCACCAGTTCCCGGTCGATGCCGTGCCGCACGCGCGCGACGTGGTGGTCGATGGCACCCGCGGCAAGGTGTTCGCCTCGGCCACGGGTGAGGACCACCTGTCGGTGTTCGACGCCAGAACGCTCAAGGAACTGCCGCAGATCACCCTGGAGTCCGGTGTCGATGAGGGCAAGTTCACCCCGATGAGCCTGGTGCTGGACGAGAAGGGCGGCAAGTTGTTCACCGTCAGCATCGGCACCCCGGAAGCGGCGGTGATCGATGTGGCCAGTGGCAAGGTCGAGAAGGTCATCGACCTGGGCAACTCGATCAGTGCGTCGGGCGTGGCCTTTGACGCGGCGCGCAACCGCCTGTACGTGGCCTCGCAGGGCACCGACAACCTGCTGATCGTCGACGTGGCCGCCGGCAAGGTGCTGCACGATGTGCCGGTCGGCGCCGGCGCACTGAACGTCGCCTTCGATGATGTTTCCGGCCTGGCCTACGTCAGCAACCGTGGAGCTGGCACGGTCACCGTGGTGAACGGTGACGGCAAGGTGGTCGCCAATCTTGATGGCGGCACGCTGCCTAACCACGTCCGCGCCGACGGCAAGGGCAACGTATTCGCGGTGAACAAGTCGCGCGGCGCTGAGGACCCGAAGGGTGACCGCATCACCCGCATCACCCCGAAGCAGTAAGTCACCGGGCAGGGCGGCCTGCGCGTCGCCCTGCCAGCAAGGAGAACGAGCATGAACATCACGTCCCGTCTGCGCCTGTGTGCGCTTCCGTTGGCTGTTTCGCTGGCAATGTCTGCCTGCAGTGGTTCGTCGACACCGCCTGATGGCCAGAAGGCCGCCGAGCCGCCCGCCGCAACGGCCGCTGCGGAAGCCGCATTGTCGGCAGGCTGGCAGCGCGTGGCCGGTACCGGGATGCCGGCGGTGCGTGACCAGAAGGCCGTGCTGCCGGCCAAGGTGCATTCCGATGACGGTGCCGATATCGAGGTGACCGACACCAGTCGGATCATCGCCGGGGGCGACGACGTCATCGCGGTGATCGAGGCGCTGGGCATGGGCACGCAGGTCTTTGCCGCGCCGACCAACACCACCACCCAGGCCGGCATGGCCGCGCCGCACCAGTTCCTGTTCAACCGCACCACGGGCGTGGAGGGCGTGCTGAGCCTGCAGGGCTCGCTGTTCCTGGGCAACAGCCTGCGCCGCCACACCGAGCTGGCCAGGAAACTGCGCGAAGTGGGCGAGCCGGCGGTGGTCATCGATGACCTGCAGCCGGCGCCGGACAAGGTGCGCAAGGTCGCTGCCGCACTAGGGCTGGCCGAGGCAGGGGAGGTACTTGCCACGCAGGTGCAGCGCCAGCTCGACGAGGCTGCAGCGATTGGCAAGGGCCTGGGCCATGCGCCACGACTGATCCACGTGTCGGCCACCGGCGCCGGCGGCTCACCGACGGTTGCTGGTGCCGACAGCGCCTCGGCGCAGCTGATCGCGCTGGCGGGCGGCGTCAACATCGGCACCGAGGCGGGGGTGAAGAACTACTCGCAGCTGAGCAATGAAGGCGTGGTCGCCGCGGCGCCGGAGGTGATCCTGGTGACCGAGCATGACCTGCAGCTGTTCGGCGGTGCCGACGGCCTGTGGAAGGCGTACCCGACGCTGAAGCAGACCCCGGCCGGGCAGGCCAACCGGGTCTGGGTGATGCCGGATGTGCAGCTGAAGTACACCAGTGTCGGTTCCGGTGCGGGCGCGTTGGCGCTGGCCAAGGCGCTGGCGGCGTTGCCGAAGGCATGAGTCCGGCGGATCGGCGCCGCCGTCGCGGGCGGACGATGTTGTTGGTGGCGTTGCTGGCACTGCTGGGTGCGGTGTTGGCGTCGTTCGCCGTGGGCCCGCTGCGGCTGCCGCCGCTGGAGGTGGTGCAGGCGCTGGCGGTGAAGCTGGGCCTGCTTGACCCAGAGGCAGTCAGCAGCCGTGATCTGGCGGTGGTCTGGCAGCTGCGCATTCCGCGCGCCCTGTTGGGCGCGATGGTCGGCGCGTCGCTGGCGATGGCCGGTGCCAGCCTGCAGGGCCTGTTCGGTAACCCGCTGGCCGACCCCGGTATCGTCGGTGTCAGCCAGGGTGCTGCGCTGGGTGCGGTGGCTGCCATTGTTCTCGGCGCTGCGGGCGCAGCCGGTTGGCTGGTGCCGGTGGCGGCATTCGCTGGCGGTGCACTGGCCATCGGCCTGACCTATGCGCTGGCACGGCCCGGCAAAGGCAGTGGGAATGCTACGCTGCTGCTGGTCGGCATCGCCATGGCGGCGTTCTGCTCGGCACTGATCGGTTTCCTTACTTACATCGCCAGCGAAAGCGAGTTGCAGTCGCTGGTGTTCTGGCAGATGGGCTCGCTGGCGCGCGCCAACTGGGCCGACGTGGCCGCGGTGGTGCCACTGTTTGCGATTGGCGTGTTCGCGTTGCAGCGGTTGGCCACGCCGCTGGACATGCTGGCGCTGGGTGAGCGCCAGGCCCAGCACCTCGGGCTGGATGTGACCCGCACACGACGCCGCCTGGTCGCGTTCAGTGCGCTGCTGGTGGGCGCAGCGGTGGCGTTTGCCGGTTCGATCAGCTTCGTTGGCTTGGTGGTGCCGCACGTGGCGCGCCTGCTGGTCGGCCCGGGTCATCGCTGGTTGCTGCCGTTGTCCGGCCTGCTTGGCGCGCTGCTGATCGTGGTGGCCGACACCGCAGCGCGCACGCTGGATCCGCCGGCGGAGATTCCGCTGGGCCTGTTCTCCGCTGCGCTCGGCGCGCCGTTCTTCCTCTGGCTGGTGCTGCAGCAGCGCCGCAAGGCGGCGCCATGAGCGTGCTGTTGAAGCTGCACGAGGTAGTGGTGCGCCGCCAGCAGCGCGAGATCCTGCATGGCATCTCGCTGGCGTTCGAGCCCGGCACGGTGACGGCGCTGGTTGGCCCGAACGGCGCAGGCAAATCCACGTTGCTGGCCGTGGCGGCCGGCGATCTGTGTGCCGACGTGGGCGAAGTGAGCCTGTTGGGCAGGCCGCTGGCCAGCTACAAGGCCGGGCCGCTGGCGCGCGAGCGCGCGGTAATGCCGCAGGAGCACGGCGTTCGTTTCGCCTTCAGCGTGGAAGAAGTGGTGGCGATGGGGCGCTTGCCGCATCCGCCGGACCCGCTCGTGGATGATGCCCGGGTGGAAGCGGCCATCGATGCCGCCGAACTGCAGGCGCTGCGCCTGCGCGAGGTGCAGCAGCTGTCCGGTGGCGAATCCGCCCGCACCACGTTCGCGCGCGTGCTGGCGCAGGATACGCCGCTGTTGCTGCTCGATGAACCGACCGCAGCGCTGGATCTGCGCCACCAGGAGCGCACGCTGCGCAGTGTGCGTGCCTGTGCCGAAGCCGGTGCGTGCGTGATCGTGGTGCTGCACGATCTCAATCTGGCCGCTGGCTACGCCGATCGCATCGTGCTGCTGGAACAGGGCAGGGTGGCGGCCGATGGCACGCCGCTGCAGGTGCTGACCGAAGACAACCTGCAGCGGGTATATCAGCAGGATGTGGTGGTGCTGGAGCATCCGCGGCGCGGGGTGCCGTTGGTGGTGGTGACCTGACGAGGGCGAGCGGCAAGCGCGGAGTATCATTGGCGTTTGTTCTGTTTCAATGGACTGATGCAATGATCCGTACCGCTTCGCGCAGCGTGTTGTTCGCTGCGATGCTCGCCTCGGCGAGCGCCTCCCATGCGGCGTCCACGCCTGCCGTTTCACTGACCCACGCAGCCGAGAACGCCTCGCTGATCGAGACGCGGCAGTCCACTGGCGAGGGCGCCGCTGTCACCTCGATCAGGACGCAGTACTTCGGCAACGAGGAAATGTCGGTGAGCTGGGATGACCAGCAGGTGCTGGTGCTGTGCAGGGAGGCGGCGTACCTGAAGATTCCTGCGACCAAGCTCAAGGCCGGAGCGTTGACCTCCGAGCAGCGGCAGATGATCGTCTACCAGGCGCTGATGTCCGGCCTGGGGGCTGTCGCGGGCGTCATCGGGCCGGCAGGGGAGGTGGTGACCGTGGCTGATGATGGCAGCGAGACCCGCAGCGTTGGCGAAAACAGCTGGGCGTATGGGGTTGAGCGATACGACGTGATCACCCAGCGGCTGCCGGACGGTGCACTTCGCGTTCGAGCCCGCAAGACGGAAACCGTGAGTACCACGCCGCCGGCAGACCCGGACGACATGTTCAGCACCGAGGACGACCAGGCGGCACGCTTGTCCGAGCTGGCGCCGGTGGGCAGCTGGACCGAAGTGGTGGTCCACGGTGGCGCACGGCAGCCGCACATGGACCCGGCGACGTCGCTGAAGGGGTGGATCTCGATGGGGGATGACCAGGCGGCGACCGTGGCCGAGGCGCGCACGCTGCACGGCTGCCAGTAAAGGCTGAGAGGGGTCAGATCCCTTTGCCCAGGGGCAAAGGGATCTGACCCCGATCATTGTCGGCCTCATCGTTCCATCCATGTGTGCAATATTCACTTGCGCGCCAGATTGGCAGGTCTAGAATGCGCCCCATGAACCGGATGCCGCTCCTGAAGTTTTTCACCCTGACCCGCGCAAGCGCGGAACGGGCGTGTCTGCCTGGAGCCCCACGAGGCCGCTGAAGCGGCCATCGCTGGACCTTCGACAGAGCGCCCTCCGGGGCGCTCTTTTCGTTTCTGCTTTTTTTTTGTTGGTCGACTCTACCCAGTCGACTCTACCCAGCACTGCGAAGGAGAACGTGCCATGCACCAGATCGCCGAGACCGAACGCTAGCCGCGCGCCCTGTCGCCAACCGGGGTGCGCGGCCCCTGGAGTTGGCTTTGCAGGAACCTCTTTATGAACACCCAGACCCTTTCCCGCCGTCGCAACCTCGGCATCATTGCCCACATCGACGCCGGCAAAACCACGCTGACCGAACGCCTGCTGTGGAAAAGCGGCGAGATCCATCGTGTCGGCGAAGTGCACGACGGCAATGCGACCACCGACTTCTCGGCGATCGAGCGTGAGCGTGGCATCACCATCGGCGCGGCCGCCGTGCAGGCGCAATGGGCGCCGCGCGACCTGCCGCCGCATCGGCTGACCCTGATCGATACCCCGGGCCACATCGACTTCGCCATCGAGGTCGAGCGTTCGCTGCGCGTGCTCGACGGCGCCGTGGCCGTGTTCTCGGCCGTGGATGGCGTGCAACCGCAGTCCGAATCCGTGTGGCGCCAGGCGCGTCGCCATCGCGTGCCGCTGATCGCCTTCGTCAACAAGATGGACCGCGTCGGCGCGTCGTTCGAGCGCGTGCTGGAGCAGCTGCAGGACAAACTGCAGGCGCGGCCGTGGGCGCTGGGCGTGCCGCTGGGCAGCGAAAGCGGCTTCAACGGTTGGGTCGATCTGGTCGATGAGCGCGTGCTGCAGTGGCAGGATGGTGCCGCAACCACGGCAACCCCGTGGGACGAAGCGGCGCGGGCCCAGTGGCAAGCCCAGCGCGATGCGCTGGTCGAGGCCGTGGCCGATCACGACGAACAACTGGCCGATGCCTGGCTGGAAGGTCGCGTGATCGATGCCGGGCAGCTGCGCGCGGCGATCCGCCGGGCGACGCTGGCAGGTGCGGGCGTGCCTGTGCTGGCCGGTGCTGCGTTCAAGGACAAGGGCATCGAGACGCTGCTGGACGCCGTGGTCGATTACCTGCCGTCGCCGCTGGATCGCCCTGCCGTCAGCGCCGAAAGCGATGAGGGCGAGGTCGTGCTGCCGCCGGATCCGGACGGTCCGCTGGCCGGCCTGCTGTTCAAGATCACCCATCAGCAGCATGGCGCACTGAGCTTCGTGCGGCTGTACTCGGGCACCTTGAAGGTGGGCGACGCCGTGGCCAGTTCGCAGCATCCGCAGGGACGGCGTGTCAGCCGGCTGGTGCGGGTGCAGGCTGACCAGACCCACGACATCGAACAGGCCGTGGCTGGTGACATCGTCGCGGTGCTGGGCTGGAAGGATGCGGTCAGCGGTGAAACGCTGAGCGGCCGTGCGCAGCCGCTGCGCCTGGAGAACATCCAGGCACAGGCGCCGGTGCTGGCGTGGCGGCTGGAACCGGCGCGTGCGGCCGACCTGATCCGGATGGCGCAGGGCTTGGCCAGCCTGGCCCAGGAAGATCCCTCGTTCCGCGTCGAAACCGATCGCGACACGGCGGAGACCCTGGTCTGGGGAATGGGCGAGCTGCACCTTGAGGTGATGGTCGAACGCCTGCGCAGTGAATGGAAGGTGGACGTGGGCGTGGGTGCGCCGCGCGTGGCTTACCAGGAGACGCCGATGCGTGCGATGACCGGTGTCGTCGGGCGGCTGGTCAAGCAGACCGGCGGACAGGGCCAGTTCGCGCACGTGGTGCTGGATGTATCGCCGCGTGGGGACGACCAGGTGGTGTTCAACGACCGCATCGTCGGTGGCGTGGTGCCGCGCAGCTTCATCGCGGCGGTGGAGAAGGGCGTGCGTGCTGCGCTGTCGGAAGGCCCGCAAGGGCATCCGGTGGTCGGCATCGAGGTCAGTCTTGTCGATGGCCAGACCCATGCCAAGGACTCCTCGGAGATGGCGTTCCATCGCGCAGGTGCCGAGGCGATCAAGGCGGCGCTGGCCGAGGGTGGTACGCAACTGCTGGAGCCGGTGATGGCGGTGACGGTGCATTCGCCGTCGGCGTCGGTGGGGGATGTGGTCGGCGACCTCAACCGCCGGCACGGCCGTGTCGCTCGTATCGATGACCAGGACGGTCGCGCTGAGGTCAGTGGTTTTGCACCATTGGCGCAGCTGGTGGGTTACACCACGTCGCTGCGTTCGCTCAGCCAGGGGCGGGCGAGCAGTGAGGCGCACCTGCACGGCTACGAGCCGGTACGCGCGGCGTGAGGAAGGTGAGGGGAGCCCGTTCGCGGGCTCCCTTTCTTGTGGGTCCGGGGGATGCGGCCTGTGGCCTGGAGTTTTTGCATTGCGTCGCAACAAAACTGCAGAAAAAGCTGGATTAAAGTGATGCCTCACGATAAATTGCGCACCCCCCGTTGCTCGCCGCCGCCCGCACCCTGCCCATGCGTGATGACAAAGACCCCGGAACCCTTGAGCTGACCCTGCCGCGCAAGCGCGGTCGTCCGCCCAAGTTCGGGTACGCGATGAGTGATGCGCAGCGGGCCGCGCGCTACCGTGCGCGCAGGGCCGGGCAGGCCAATCACGCCGACGTGCGGTCGTGCAGCGACATGGTGTTGCTGGACAAGATTCGTGCGGCCGTCAGTGCCCGTGACACCGAGCTGGCCGGTTTCCTGGTCCATGTGCTGTGGCAGCGCTATCCCCTGCAGCTGAAATAGTGCGCCGGTGGGGTGGCCGTTGTCATCGTGCTTGTTGATAATGCGGGATTCAGGTTGTTCCCGCTGGCGTGCCCGGGATGGCAGGCGCGCATGATCGAACGGTTCCCAAGATGACCACCACCAGCGACACCACCACCGAAGCGGCGCCGAGCGGCGCACCCCTGTTCTATTCCCGTCCGGTGCCGCTGCAGGCCGATCTCCATGCCGACCTGCGCATCCTGCCGGGCCGTCTCGAGTTCGCCGCCGGCAACAACGCCATTCCGCTGGTGCTGGGCGAGTTCGCGCTGGCCCTGCATCACTTCCCGATCCTGTTCGCCGGCCCGGGCGCGGTTCCGATGGCCGCCGTGGGCGTGTCCGACCAGAACCTGTTCATCAAGGATGGCCTGTGGGAAGACGAGACCTACATCCCGGCCTACCTGCGCCGCCATCCCTTCATCTTCATCGATACCGGCGCGGACAATGACTTCCTGCTGGGCATCGACGAAGACAGCCCGCGCGTGGTGAAGGGTGGCGAGGAAGGCCAGCCGCTGTTCGCCGACGGCAAGGCCACCGAAATGGTGCAGCAGGCGCTGGAATTCTGCGGCCAGTTCACCCGTGAACACGAGCAGACCCTGGCCTTCTCCAAGGCCCTGGTCGACAACGGCCTGCTGGTCGAGCGTAACGCCACCGTGCGCACTCCAGATGGCCGTGAGTTCAACCTCAATGGCTTCCTGGTGGTGGACGTCGAGAAGTTGGTCGCGCTGCCGGAAGCGACCGTGGTCGAGTGGCACCGCAGCGGCTGGCTGGCGCTGATCCACCAGCACCTGATGTCGCTGGGTCGCTTCAACGACCTGACCCGCCGCCAGATCGAGCGCCTGGCAGCCTGATCAGGGCGATGGCAGGGCGTCCGCAGTGCGGGCGCCGTGCCAGCCCCGCAGGTGCTCAAGCAGGTGCAGGGCTGCCTCCCAGTCCGGCGCGGCACGCTGCCCCAGATCCCACAGTGCGGCCGCCAGTGCGGCCTGCTCGTGGGCGCCCAGCATCTGCAAGGTCCCCTGAAGTCGATGTGCATGGTGGCGCAGAGTGTCTGCGTTGCGGTCTCGCAGGCAACCCTCGATGTTCGCCAGTTCGTTGCCGATGTCGCTCAGATAGGCGGCCAGCAGGCTGTCGGTTGCGATGGTTGCTTCGGCGGGTGCAGCCCCCGCCGGTGCGTGCAGCTGCAGTGCCTGCAACAGCTGCGCGGGCCGCAGCGGCTTGGTCAGTACTGCATCGAATCCTGACGCCCTGCAGCGTTCAAGGTGCCTGCGTCCGGTGCGCGCAGACAAGGCGATCAGTCGCAAGGGCGTGCCCGATTGCCGTCGCAGTTCACGCGCCAGTGCATGGCCATCCATGCCGCGAAGCCCGATATCAAGCAGCATCACCGTGCGAGGGTTTCGCGCCTGTTCGGCCAGTGCTGCGGCAGCGTCAGCCACCGCGCACACATCAGCCCCCAGCTGTCGCAGTTGTTCGGCAACGACGCGCCGGTTCAGTGCATGATCTTCGGCCAGCAACAGGGCCATCCCCGCCAGCGGAGCTGCCAGGGCGCGAGCCGGTGCAGGGTCAGTGGCCGCCCGGGTTGCGCGTACCGGCAGGCGCAGGATGAATCGACTGCCTCTGCCAAGCACGCTGTGCACGGTCAGTTCGCCTCCCATCGCGCGGGCCAGCTCGCGGCAGATGGCCAGCCCCAGCCCGCTGCCGCCACGCTGCTTGCCGCCTGCGCCCTGCTGGAAGGGCTGGAACAGCGCTTCCAGCGTCTCAGGCGCGATGCCGATCCCGCTGTCGATCACTTCCAGTAGCAGTTCGCGCGGTCGCGCGGGCGGCACCAGATCCAGGCGAAGCTCGACGCTGCCAGCGTCACTGAACTTCACGGCATTGATCAGCAGGTTGCTGGTGATCTGGCGCAGCGCATCCGGGTCGACCAGCACGTTGGGGGAGGGGGGTGCTGGTGCAGCGAAGTCCAGCCGCAGCCCCTTGCGGCGAGCCTGTGGGTCAACGGCATCCAGCACCTGCTGGCACAGCTGTGTCACATCGCAGGGCCGGGGGCGGGGCGTGAACGCGCCGGCAGCCAGCCGCGAGAAGTCCAGTGCCCTATTCAGCAGCCCGCTAAGGGACTGGCCGGCGGCCTTGGCAACACCCAACAACTCACCTTGTCCCCGGCGCAACGGTGACTGTGCCAGCAGCTCGATCGCGCTGAGCATGGCCTGGGCTGCATTGCGCATTTCGTGGTTGAACATGCCCGCCGCACGCGCGACGAGCCGGTCGCGGCCTGAGCGCAGGCGCCATAACAATAGTGCGGCGGCCAGTAGAGGGACCAGCGCTACCCAGGCAAGCGCTGGCGGTTGCCGCGCCCAGCGCAACGCTTCGCCAAAAGGGGCGGGCAACGCCTGCTCTGCCCACAGGTGCAGCAGGCTGGCGTGCTCGTCCAGCGTGATCTCACGCACCGCCTTGTCGATCCGTCGCAGCAGGGCTTCGTTCTGGTGACGGACGAGCAGATGCAGGTCGGAGGAAAAGTCACTCTGAAGCGCCTGCAGTTGCAGTCTGCCCTTGAAGTAACGTCGGGCCATCGGCCGCAGCGTGCTTTCCAGGCCGATGGCGACGTCGGCGAGGCCCGCTACAACGGCGGCCAGGGTGGCGTGCCGATCCGGGAAATGGTGCAGGTGAATCTGTGGATGATGTGCTGCCAGCCAGCCGGCAAAGGGCCCGCCCTGGACCACCGCGATCGTCCGCCCGTGCAGTTCGCGCACGTCGCGTGGCAGCCGCGTACCCGCACGTGCGGCCAGCAGAGTGGCGCCGCCGGGGAATGCGCCGGACGCGATCAGGTCAGGGCAGGGGAGCGCGCGGTGCCGAACACCGCCGAACACCATCACCAGTTCAGCCTCGTTCCGGCAGACGGCACGGATCGAGGCCTCGATACTGGGGTAGGGAATCTCTTCAAACACCAGGTGGGTACGTCGGGACACAAGCTCCGCATAGCCGTGGGCGAGGGTTGCCGGAGACCTCCAGTCAGCCAGGGTGGCCGGCATTGGGTGCAGGGACGGCGGTACGGCCACCCGGACATGGCCGTTCGGATGCCAGTGCTGCAGCGTGGCATCGTCGGCGGCCGCGCCGGGCAACAGAAGCAATGCCAGCAGAAGCGGAATCAGCGCAAGCTGGCGTGGTGCGCCGCCGCGTCTCACCGCGGTTCCAGCAGTCGATCACGCATGGCATAGACTTCGATGTCGCTGCGCAGCCCAAGCTTGCGCAGCGCGGCGATCTTCTGCGTACTGACGGTCTTGATGCTGCGATGGCGGCGCAATGCGATCTCGGACAGGGTGAATCCCTCCAGCAGCATGTCCAGGACTTCCCGCTCGCTCCGGCTGAGTTCGTCATGCCCCATGGCCAAGGTGAAATCCGGCGGAACGCGGGTCAAACCCTGTGCAACGCGCATGATCGCGTCGGAAAGGGCGTGCAGTGGCTCGGCCTTGCTGACGAAGCCACTCAGCCCGGTGCCGATCAGGTGATTGATATTGGTGGTGGGCAGGTGCGTGGCAAATGCCAGCAGCGGCAGGCGAGGGAACCCATCGCGCAGTAGCGCCACCAGGCTGGTACCGTCGCGGTCGCCCGGGGCCAGGGTCAGGTCGATGATGGCGACATCGACCCGGGCGCAACGGAGGGTGTCGATGAGATCGTCGCTGTGAGCGTGGCTGGCGACGATGGCGAAGCGGCGATCGCCGGCAAGATGAAGCGCAGTGCCGCGGCGGACGATTTCGTGGTCATCCAGGAGCGCCAGTTGCAAGGGGCGCGGTGCAGGAAATCCATTCATGCGCAGGAGGTGATCGGCGCCCGCAGGCGTGGCGATTATTCTGGCGCTGCTGACGCGTCGAACATCAAAAACCCTGGGTTTTTGCGACTATTCCTATAAATCGATTGCTCGTGGGTATTGCGCGTCGCGGTTCCGATCTGTCGCATCAATTGCGTCCCTCGGCTCAAGACGCTGTGCAGCCACTGCGCAGGGAGCGCGCATCTCGCTGGTTGCGGCCCCGAGCGCTCAAGATTGGATCGCGGAGGCCGATACAGGTTCCTTCAGACACCGGATGTCAGAGCGCGCATGCCGCAGAAAACAAGGCTGGAAATCCTCGCAGAGATGGTCACGGGCTATTCGTCTGCCCGGCATGAAAAGCAGATGCTGCCGATTGGTCATCCGCGATTTGCATGGCATGCACGCTTCCGGAGGCTGAGCCCGTCGTCATGGGCGATCCCGGAGGATATTCCGTACGTTGCCGCCACCAGTCTTCTGGATGCCTATTGGCAACTGCCGCGAAGGCCGGATCTTGCCTTCAATTCGCTCTGGTCAGCCACCAACAGTTCGTACAACGACCTGTTCCTGGCGAGCCCGCAAAACGCTGCTTCAGCCAAACTGACGGACAAGATGTCCATCGACTTCTCCCTGAAGGAAATAGCGGCGCGGCTGAATCTGATGGTGCCGACCTCATCGCCTGCGATGGCGCCTGCGCAGGGCATCTCGATCCGGGATCTGATCAAGATGTACCTGAAGAATGCGCACGACAGAAATTTTCATTTCGTTGCGCAGTACATCCTTCGCGGCATTGCGGTTGAGGAGCACAACGCGAACAAGGTGCCGCCCAAGGCGGCTATCAGGGACATCCTTGTTCCCGCGTCGTACCTGTCGTTCAAGAAGGAGTTCGGCAGCATCCACGCCAAGATCAAGGCCTCACTGGGTGGAAAGTACGCCACTCTGTGCACGATCACGGAGTCGGCCTGTGGCACGGAAATCAACTTCGGAATCCAGGACAGCAAGAAGGCAAGGGGGATTGTCCACCAGGCCAGCCTTCTGCTCCGGCAGGAGGCGTTGAATCCCAGCATGACGAATGGCGGTGTGGCAGGAACCTTCAGCAGCGACCAGCATTGGTTGTCGTTCGTGGTTCGGCCGCTTCTCTACGCCAGCCGCAACAATGCGGCACACGGGAACGTCGCTTCTCGACTGAACAGCCTTTCGGCCTCTGCCAACTCGGTCACGGCTGCTACCTGGACGTTCCTGTTCTGTTATCTGTATTTTTCGTTGATTCTTCTTTGCCAGGCAAAGATCACGCTGGCTGACCTTGAGCCCTTGTACGAGAACGCTGATCTCGTTTAGTGGCAGGTGCGCTGAATGGGCGCCAGGCTGCATTCTGGTAGTGTCCGTGCCGACGATCACGCCAGATTTCAGCGGGAGTGGCATGGAGATTCGTGTTGCCAGGCAGAGCGACTTCGAGGCCATGTGGCGAATCTTCAGGGCCGCGATAGCCACCGGGGATGCGCTGCCATTTGCGGAGACCTTCGAGGCCGAGACGTTCCGCAGCCACTGGTTCCAGGCTCAGACCCCGTACGTGGCTGTGCAGGACGGCCGGATCATGGGACTGTACAAGATCGGGCCCAATTTTCCCGATCTGGGCGCCCACGTGGCCAGTGCGACCTATGTGGTGGACCCGTTGGCACAGGGGCGCGGGGTTGGCCGGGCATTGGTTGAACACAGTCTGGACCGGGCCAGGTCAGACGGATTTCTCGCCATGCAGTTCAATTACGTGGTGAGTACCAATGTGCCGGCGGTCACTCTGTACCGGAAGCTCGGGTTTGAGGTGGTGGGGACGCTGCCACAAGCGTTCCGTCATCGGATGCTGGGCTTGGTGGATGTGTATGTGATGCATAGGTTCCTGTAGGGCGGAGTTGGGCTGGGGCGCCTGCATTGCTTGGAACATAATATACATTATGCGAAATGGCGTACCCGTCGAATCTGGGCCTTTGTTGGCTCCGCATGGCAATGGCTGAAGCTCTGGCGCGGCTTTTGCCTCCCTGCGGGCTCCCACGACAAGGATGAGCTTGCAGCATGATCGAGATCGATCCGCATGACCGAGCCGACCTAACCGATCCTTGGGCCGGTTTCGGCTTTCAGACACGGCCTAGTGGTCTCTGGCCCGCGACATTGCGCGAGAATGACGGCTGATGATGGCCGAGGCTCGCGCAGACTTGGCTGCGCGATCGGTTCTGGCCTCCACGGGATCCGCTACGGCGAAATCCGGCGTGATCTACCTTGCCGAAGTCCTCAGAATTCGCCGAGCACGGCGGCTAGCCGGGTGCGGGCCGGTTTCCGACGCCGAGCCCTCAACTGTGGTCCATCTGAGCCGTGGGCCAAGGCCCCGCCGGCGCGTGTGAGGCGCTTCCGTAGGGGCGCCGCCCCTACACGCCGGAACCTCACTGCTCGCGGCAACGTTGCCAGCCACCGGAAGGCGCGGAGACCTGTTCCCAGCCATTCTGGAGCCTCCGGAACGCTTGGCCGCCAATGCAGGCGAATCCCGAGCGCTTAGCCGCATCGCTCCCGAGTGACGGCAGCGACACGACGCTACCGGATGGCCCGGGTCGGCCGGCACGACGTGCCTCGCCCTGGAGAGTGCTCGCCTCAAGACCGTCGCAGTACAGCTTCATGCCTGGGTGAGGATGATTCGGCCAACGGTACTGCTCGCAGTTGAATGGCGTCGTGGTCTTTGCCATCGAATTGTGCGCGGCCCTCGGGGCTGCTGGGATTGGCTTTGGCGCGGGACCTCTCGCCGAATGTATCTGCTGCGCTGAAGCTGAGGTCGCAATGGCCAACAGTACGCACATCGCCCCAAGTCGAATATCCATATCCCCCCTGTCTGTAGAGGATGGTACTCGATTGCCGAACTGACCCGTCGCATCACGCATGCCTCCGTAGCCACGGCAATCCATTGTCACGGAATCAGATAAGGAACCACATCCTCCGCCACCCGCCGGCTATCGATCGCCAGCAGGTCCTTGAGGATCGCGGTGTGCCCGGCGCCGGCGATCACAAGGACACGGCGCCCCGGTGCGGCGGCGGTCTGCACGTTTGCATACATGCGGAAGTTGCGATGCCACCAGCTCGCCGACGCATCGGCGCCGACGAAGCTGTCTCCCGCATCGACCGCATTGGTAAAGATGTAGAGGTTCTTGTTCTCGCGATCACGCGCCGGGTCGTTGGTCAGCCGCAGCAGTTCGTGCAGCGGCAGCGTGGCCTGCTCCCGGGCCGTGCGCTCGGAAAGCGATGCGAATACTGCCTCAATCTCCGCTTTCTGAGCGGGCGCGTGCGCGCTGACGTACGCGAACAGCGACTCGCCGTTCCATTGCACGTTGCCTTCGTCGAAACAGGTCACGCCAGCGAGACCCGATGCCCGGGCCACACGGAACCCGATCTGCTGCGTCTCGTCGACGTCGAGCGCTGCCTTTCCGTCGCGCCACGCGGCGTAAGCGGCATCCTGCTTCGCCTGTGCGGCAGGCTCGCATTCCACCAGGACGTCGGTCGGGGCAAACCCGGCAATTCGTTTCGCGAGGCCCGTCAAATACGCCTGATTGTCGGCAGTGGAAACATCGACGACCTTCGACTTGACCACGTCCAGGCCGGGATTTTCGAAGTGGAACACGCCCAGCATCATCACCTTCGCCGGCTCAGGCTTTGCCGCCCACCCGGCCTCCGGCACCAACGCCGCGCACAGCAACGCCAACGCACACCACCACCGAGCAACGCCCATCACACACCCCCTTCAGAATAAAGCCCCCCCTATCATGAAGCCTCCAAGCCCGAAATGGTTAAGACCCAGGGGGAGCCTTGGCCCATCATTACGGGCCCGCCGGCCCTGCCGCCTCTGCGTCTCCACGTGTCGCGTCGTCGCAATACCCGCGACCGCGCCACCGCCCCCTCGAAAAGCCAAAGGCCCTCCATTAGCGCAAATGGGATGTACAGCTTCCAGAGAAGCGTCAATCCCATGCCTACACGTGGAATCAGGTAGATCGCAAATAGGGTTTTCCCCTTCCTCTCGTGCCCAGCGACCAGACATTCGCCATGCTTGACGGCCGCCCTTGAGACAGCCCAAGCCAGGGCAAGCGAGCGCTGGCGCCTTCAAGCCACAGACATTCGGCTAGGTCTGCATCTTCGTGAAGACGCGATCGACCAGAGGCGCTACAACGTTCTTGATAAAAGATCGCGCATCTTCCTCCGTATCAAACTCTTCCACATGGGTATCGTCATTCCAGAGTGCCGATTTCCACGAAAATTCGGAATCGCTCAAGCTCTCGTGGAGCTCGCGCCTAACTCCCTCCCTGTAGGCCGGTATCTGTTCGAGCCGCTCTTCGAACAATTCGATCATTCCAGGCCAGTCACCGGTCTCAATTGAGTAGAAGGCCTCAACCGCAGAACGAGCGATGTTGTAAGACCTCATCTGATCATGTCCGAATAATGGTCAATCAAGTCGAGGGAATTGGTGGGCAGTCTGGATGCGCCGCTCTGCGACGCACTCTGTAGGACTCGCCCCATTAACGTGACGCGTCACGCCGAATCGCCGCCCACCCATTGGCAC